>JBAZKW010000012.1:0-63145 GCA_041650595.1 Candidatus Margulisiibacteriota bacterium | reverse complement strand
AGGAAAGATCAGGCACATGGTATACACCCCCTGGTTCAGTTAAAATGTATTCCGAGTAAGAAATATACCCAACTAAAGGAGGTTTTAACCGATGTGCCCGAATAAATATTATTCCATTATCAAGGATTGTGCAAATCCCTTTAATACCCGCCTGCAAATGGTTATGCACTCCTTCGAGTTCGGCATATCCAGAACAGCCAGGGATTTCGGTACTACAAGGGATACCGTAAGGAAATGGAAGAGGTTGTACGAACAATCCGGTACCAAAGGCATTATCAGCAGGTCAAGAGCTCCTAAGCATATTCCTCATAAGACCCCTTCACATATTGAGAAAATGATACTTGAACATAGAGATATTTTGCCTTCCTGGGGACCAGTTAGGCTTAAAGAAGACTTTGATCTGCCTGTTTCAACCGGAGCTATATACCGGATCCTTAAACAGAATGGCAAGATAGACAAAAGACGTAAAAGAAAACATGATACCAAGAAAGAATTGTCCCATATCAAGATGCAACTGCGTGCATTTGAGAAGATACAGGTGGATGTAAAGGATTTGATCGATATACCGCGCTATTACCGTTTAAAACGCCTATATGACCTGCCCAGATACCAATTAACGGCAAGAGATGTGAAGTCAGGGATGTTGTACATAGCTTATGCCAGGAGAAATGATTGTGTTAACGCGGCCAATTTCTTAACCCTATTAGCCGAACATCTAAAAAAGTATGGCATAGACCTCAATAAAGTGACCATCCAGACAGATAACGGTTCTGAATTCATCGGGAATTGGAGGCAGAGAAGTTCAAGCCTGTTCACTCATATGACAAAGAAAGTATTTGGTATGGAACATCACAGGATCCCTCCAAGCTCTCCCACATACAACTCTGATGTTGAAACTACCCACGAAAGGATAGAGAAAGACTTCTACAACCTTGAAGACTTTAACAGCCTGCCGTCCTTATCGGTTAAAGCACATTCTTATTTGCTTCAATTTAATCTGATCAGGAGAAACAAGATGAAATTTAACAAAACTTCTTTCGAGATAGTTAAAGAAGAGCATCCGGACATCAAGGTTGATATTGCCTCTTTTATCCCTATTCTCCTTGACGATCTTGGTGTTTACTATTCGAAATACTTTTCTGACCCCGTACCTGTATATGATGTGCCTGAACTGGCCAAAAATGAGAAAAATAGAAAAATGAAAACTCGAGAAGCCTGCCGGGATGTGCCGTCCACATCATCATAAAAGTATCGCTGCGAATGCAGCCGCTAACAACAGACCGTTATTTCATCGTCGCTGCTCGTACGCAATTTTGCATAAGCATTGCAATAGTCATCGGACCTACCCCGCCAGGGACTGGCGTAATAAAACTTGCTTTGTTTTTCACCTTTTCAAAATCAACATCGCCAAAAAGTCCCTTGTCGGTTCTATTCATGCCAACATCTATGACAACAGCGCCCTTCTTGACCATTTCATCTCCTACAAATCTGTCTTTGCCAATGGCAACTACCAAAATATCCGCATTTTTAGAGAAAAATTCGATGTTTTGTGTCCTGGAATGGCACATAGTCACGGTAACATGCTCTCTCAGCAATAATTGAGCAATTGGCTTTCCCACAATATTGCTACGGCCAATTACAACCGCATTTTTCCCCTTTAGTACTGTTTTTGTGGAACGGATTAGTTCCATTATCCCGGCAGCCGTACAGGGATAATGATATGGCTCCATCCCAAGAATTAGCCTGCCCATATTGACTTGGTGAATGCCATCTACGTCTTTTTTTGGCGATATTATCTCCAAAATCTGCGATTCATCCAGATGCTTTGGCAGTGGCAGCTGAACCAAAATGCCGTCTATCCCGCTATCAGCATTGAGTTTTTCAATGAGCTTTGACAGCTCATCTTGTGAAGTATCATTTGGAAGTCTATGAATGATGGAGCCTATCCCTATCTCTTTTGCGGCTTTTTCCTTGGAGTTAACATAAATTTTTGAACCAGGGTCCTCCCCCACTAGAACAACTGCCAAGGTGGCCTTTATGTGTTTTTCCCTAATTTCATCCATTAATGAGGCTCTTATTGCTCTTGCCATTGCCTTGCCGTCTATAATATTCGTCATACATTATTCTCCCTTCTAATATTTTCGCTATGCTTAATGTTTCACGTGAAACATTGTACCGCGAAATATAGCGACTTTCAACCATTAACCAATCCATGATAGGAATGTTTCACGTGAAACATTCCTACTTGCCGATACAGAATTCCTCGAATATGCTATTGATTATGCTTTCAGAAATTGATTCCCCGCTTAGCTCGGTTATGCTGGATAAAGCCTCTCGTATATCAATAGCCACCAAATCAATTGGAATCTTCTTCTTAATAGCCATAACCGCTGAATGTACGCTTGCGGCTGCATTTTCAACTAAGCTGATTTGTCGTTCATTCCCAAGGAAGTATGGTTCTGCATTTGGATCGGACTCCCCTCGGGCTATATCCAAAATGGCCTTCTCCAGGTTCTTAATCCCTTTACCATTTAAAGCCGACACATTGATTGTTTGCTTAAAAGTGGCGGGGATATCTTTTCTCCTGAGAATTTGGCATTTGTCTGACTTATTCAAAACTGCAATTTTGTTTGTGACTTTTTCTACTTCCTTGATCACTCTATTATCTTCTTCGCTGAAGTTTTCGGAAGAATCAAAAACCGCCAAAACAATGTCAGTTGAGCCTATTCTGTTTATGGCTCTCCCTACCCCTTCCCTTTCAATGCTGTTTTTTGGTTCCCTTATGCCGGCGGTATCTATCAGCAAAAATGGCAACCCGTCTATGTTCAACATCGATTCAATTGTGTCGGTGGTTGTGCCGGGAATTTCAGTTACAATGGACCGCTCTTCTTTGAGGATTGCATTAAGCAAGCTAGATTTCCCTGTGTTTGGCTTGCCTAGAATAAGTACTCGTATGCCGTCGGCTAATAGTTTTCCGGCATTTGAATTTCTTACAAGATCCATGCAAAGCGTTTCCGCTTTTTGCAGATTTCTAATAAGCCTGTTTTTGTCTGGCTCATCAATGTCTTCCGGGAAATCTGTGCTGACCTCAATTTCCATCAATGCCTGTTCAAGTATTGTTTTTATTCCGAGAATTTCTTTTGAAAGTTTTCCTTCGATTCGGTTCATCGCGGATAGAAGTCCAAAAGAGGTGTTTGCTTTCACCGCCTCTATTACAGCCTCGGCCTGAACAAGATCTATTTTGCCATTCAAAAAAGCTCTTTTCGAAAACTCTCCCCTGTCAGCAAGACGAGCCCCGTTCTTCAAAATTATTTCAATTGTTTTTCTGATTATCAGGATGCCGCCATGACAATATATTTCTACAAGATCTTCACCTGTAAAAGTATGCGGGGCCTTGAAAAGAACAGCCATCGCCTGATCTATTTTTTGCCCTGTTGCGGGATCCATCACCCACCCTACAAAAATCGTTCTTGGTTGCTTTTTTGGCTTATTTATAGTAAATATCTTGCTGAGTATTTGGCCGGACTTCTTACCGGAAATTCTTATTACTGCAATGGCAGCTTGTCCCTGGCCTGATGAAACAGAGGCTATTGTATCTTCGTTGCGGCAAAGCATTTTTAAGATTTTGTCGGGGCTATAATTACTCTTCTATTGTCCCTGTCTCCAACGCTGTAAGAAGACATTTTGGGCATGCTTTTTATGGTCATATGGATGATCCGTCTTTCCCTTGGGGTCATTGGGGGCAGTTCGATTTCTTTGCCGGATATTTCTACTTCTTCGGCTGTTTCACGTGCGATCTTTTCTATCCTTTTTTCCTGTTTTTTTCTATACCCTCCGCAATCAACTTCAACTCTTTTTCTTTGTTCTCTCCCCTTGTTTGCAATGACACTAACAAGATACTGCAAGGCCGCCAAAGTGGCGCCGTCTTTACCAATCACCCTGGCAGGGTCATCCGCTTTAATTTCGAGCGAGGTGGTTTCTGCCGAATCGTCTTGTAAATAAGCCTGCGTAATGTGCCCGGCCCTATCCAAGATGTCCTGCAATACATTTTTTGCCTCTTCGGCGATATCCGTTTTCAACTTTACCTCGACTTCCGCATCTTTGCCTCCAAACATGCCCAAAACCCCCTGTTCACCTTCGGAGATCACTCTTATGTCTACCTCCTCCTTTGTCGCCTTGAGGACTTCTAAAGCACTGTTTATGGCCTCCTCGGTCGTTCTGCCCTTCATCCTTACGTTGCTGCTCATTCCCTTGTCTCCTCCTTCTATACTTTGCCCTTTTTTGCCGTTATGTACAGCTGCTGAGCGACGGTCAGTACGTTCTGGGCAACCCAGTAAAGCTGTACTCCAGCTGCAAATTCCAGACTTATGAAGGTTATAAAAAATGGCATTATGATCATTACATACTTGGTTTGCTCATTCGAAGCTCCGCTCGGCATTGTCTTTTGTGACAGATAAGTCGAAATGCCAATGAGTACCGGCATTATATACAATGGGTCTTTAAACGAAATATTAGGGATCCACAAGAACGAGGCTGCCTGAGGTACGGCGGCAAGAGCGTCTTTAAACACGGGACTTGTCAGGGCCATGAAAAGAGCTATAAATATGGGCAGCTGGAGCAATATCGGGAGGCATCCGCCCAAAGGATTGACCCCGTGTTCCTTATAAAGCGCCATCATTTCCTGCTGCAATTTTTCCGGCTTGTCTTTGTGCTTTTCCTTTAATGCATCAAATTTGGGCTGGATCTTCTGCATGGCCGCCATTTGCTGAACGGATTGCAGCGTTAACGGATACAAAGCAAATTTTACAGCAACTGTAAGCAGAATTATCGCGATCCCGTAGTTATGAAACCCGATTTTATAAAAAAGGTCCAGTATCTTGAGCATTATGTCAACTAACGGTCCCATTATTGCCCCCAATGTTTTCTCCTGTTAGCTAAGCGGGTCAAAGCCGCCTTCGAAAAACCGATTACATCTTAGAATCCGCTTGAGCCCTATAAGTGATCCCTTTGCAAACCCATACTTTTCAACGGCCTCTATACAATATGTCGAACAGGTCGGATAATATCTGCAGGAATGAGGCAAGAAAGGAGATATCAGCTTTTTGTAAGACCTAATTACTCCTATAAGAATCGCTTTTGCCAAATCGCCCGACCTGACAGCCAATTTGCTTCCCTACCGTTCTGTATCAAAAACCCTTGCCAAAACAATGCAAGAGCAGCTCTTCTATTTTTGTTGATTTTAAGCCAAATATCTTATTCATCGGGAAAATCACCAGTTCTACGGGTATGGATAATTTTTGCGATACTCTTTTCCATGCTTCCTTTATTATTCGTCTAATTCTATTCCTTTTAACGGCCGTTAATCCCTGTGTTTTCCCCAAGATTATGCCAAGTTTTGGCGATAATACGCCTTTTTTCAGAAATTTCATCCGCCCGATCGGAGTATTTAGCTGTATCCCTGTTTTAATTATGCGGTTAAAATCTCTCTGTTCTTTGATAAAGAGTTCGCTCAAGGACTAAGCCTGCGCCTTCCTTTTTTTCTTCTTCTGGAAAGCACTTTTCTGCCCGCCATGGAAGCTCTTTTCCTTCGGTAGCCATGAACTCTTTTTCTGTGAACATTTCTCGGCTGGAACGTTCTCTTTACCATTTGTGTTTTGACTCCTATAAAATTATAAATAGAAATACGTGCTTTGTCAAGGAAACTATTGACCTTTGTTTCACAAGTTGTTAAAATGTATCCGCAAGAATGTTGTTGGCGTCGATTATTGACAAATACTATGCTTTGGCTTCCCGGTGAATCTTAATGGTTTTGGACAAAGGAGTATGCCTTTATCCACACATTTTTTGGGTTGTGGATATAATTGTTGATAACTTTGCTTTTTGTTGACTTTATGCCCCAAATTTGGTACTATTTTATGGAAGCTGGGGACTAAATTTTAACTGATTTGGCTAAATCCTGTTGTGGATAGGTTGTTAAAAAATGGCACTAACTGATGTGATGGATGTTTGGAATCGCATTCTTAAAGATCTTGAAAAAGATTTGAGCAAACCAATATATGAAACGATACTTTCATCGGCAAAGCCGTTGACAATAGAAGACGGAGTTTTGGTGCTCGCGGTTCCCAGTTCGTTTTCTCATGACTGGCTTTGTGAAAAAAAATGCGACGAATCCATTTTGGGCGCCGTCAAATCGATAGGGGAATATGAATTAAAAAATATCAGGTTCCTTGTGGTGCCAAAAGAAGAGGGGACAACGGAAGAAAAAAGGGGAAAAAGGATACTGCCCTCAGCTCCTGTTTTTTTGTCTATCCCATTTTTAAACCCCAGATATACCTTTGAAAATTTCGTGGTCGGGCATGGGAATCGATTTGCACAGGCAGCGGCTCTTGCGGTATCCGAATCTCCGGGGAAAGCATATAACCCTTTGTTTTTATACGGAGGGGTTGGGTTGGGGAAAACACATCTCATGCAGGCAATAGGCTACGAAGTGCTAAAAAGATCTCCGAAGGCAAAAGTGGTATATGTCTCTTCGGAAAAGTTCACCAATGAAGTGATCGATTCGATCCAGCATAACACCATGGCACAATTCCGGAATAAATATCGGAATGTCGATGTTCTTATGATCGATGATATTCAATTCATTGCCGGCAAAGAAAGGACAATGGAAGAATTTTTTCACACATTTAATACTTTGTATGAAACATCAAAACAAATAATAATAAGCAACGACCGTCCTCCGAAAGAGATCCAGGATATCGAAGAGCGGCTGCGAAACCGGTTTGAGTGGGGATTGATCGCTGATATCCAGCCTCCCGATTTTGAGACACGCATCGCGATCCTGAAAAAAAGGGCTGAGAACGAGAACATCAAGATACCGGACGAAGTTTTTAATACTATTGCATCAAAAATAACTTCAAATATAAGGGAGCTCGAAGGGGCGCTTACTCGGCTTATGGCACATGTTTCTATAGAAAAAACGGAGCTTTCGCCGTCTTCCGTGGAAAAAATCCTGAAAGACATCATATCTCCTTCAAAAAGCAAGCCGCCTATGACTATAGAGACAATAAAAAAGGCTGTGGCAGAATATTTTGGCATAAAGATGGAAGAGTTGAACTCAAAAACCAGGACAAGAGAGATCGCCACCGCACGACAGGTTGCGATGTATCTTTCGAGAGAATTGACCAGTGCATCGCTTCCCAAAATAGGGAATGCATTCGGCGGAAGAGATCACACTACAGTCATGCATGCTTGTGATAAAATAAAGACGGCGATCAAGGAAGACAAGGAAACTTCCGATGCTGTAGAAACGATTTCAAGCAGCATACAAAAATCGGGGGGATAACCTGTAGAGAATCTGTTGAGATAATGTATAGAATCAGGCCATAGTTATCTTGCAGTGTTTTATCAACAGGATGTTAAGAAGTCTTAAAGGAGTTGTTTTTTTGAATATTTCTTATTTTAACCGCTGTTTAGGCAAAACAAAGGTTTTACACAAATCCACACGTCCTATTATGACTACGTTCTTTCTTAAGTTTGTTAAATCTGGAGAGGAGAAAATATGATATGGAGATAAAATGCAGGAAAGAGGATCTTTATTTGGGGGTTCAGGCAGTTGAAAGGATCGTTTCAACCAGAAGCACTCTGCCTATAATAGGGAACATCCTTTTTGAAACAACCAAAGAAGGGATGAAGCTTTCGGCAAACAACCTTGAAATTGGTTTAGAGGTAAATGTTCCCGCGAATATAAAACAAGACGGTTCAATACTTCTACCGGCAAAAACACTTGCCGGGATAGTGTCAAAACTTCCTTCCTCGGAAATAAATATAAAAAAGAATGATAAAGGTGTCGTAAAAATATCTTATAAGCAGTCAAACTTTAGCATTAACGGCTTGTCACCGGAAGAATTTCCGGTTCTCCCGAGAATAAAAGATACAAAAAATATCTCTATATCCCCAAAAGTTTTCACCGAAATGGCAAAACAGACGATATTTGCTGTTTCTTCCAGCGAAGACAAATATGTGCTTAACGGGATTCTTTTGGAGATAGGAAAAGGTGCCAAAGATGACAATAGCAATTTAAGGATGGTTGCTACCGATGGATTTAGACTGGCAAAAAGAGGAGAGATGATTGCCGGGGTTAATTTTGACGCTAGCGTTATAGTCCCCGCAAAAGCACTTTTGGAAGTCATAAAAATGGTGCAGGGCGCCGCCGAACAAAGTGAACTTAAGATAAGCGTGTCGAATGAGCAGATCGCCTTCAGGTTTAACGGGGCATATCTGGTTTCGAGATTGATACAAGGTCAATTCCCGGATTATAAACAGGTTGTTCCAAAGAGCAGCGAGGTAAAAATATCGGTAGAAACGGCCGCTTTTCTTGAGTCAGCCGAAAGAGCCGCTGTAATAGCGGGCGGAAGCGCAAATATAGTAAAACTGAAGATAGAAGACGGGAAAGTCCATATAATTGCAAACACTCCGGACGTAGGAAGCATAGACGAAGTGGTAGATGTGGAAATATCGGGAAAAGCCAAAGATCCGATAGCCTTTAATGTGCGGCTTCTTACGGATGTCCTAAAAGCAATAGACTCTGAAAAAGTTGTTTTTGAATTTTCCGGTCCTTTAAGTCCGGGGGTAATTAAGCCCGGGGACGGCAGCAATTACCTTTACATAATAATGCCGATAAGGACCACGGAAACCGCGTCCTGATGGAAACGCTGAAAATGGTCCTCGAAGAGTTCATAAAAAAGAACCCTCGCGTAGGAAAAAAACTTAAAGGATATGAAGCGGTTTCGCTGTGGCCGCAGATAATCGACAAGGAAGATCGAAGCTGGGTAGAGGAGTTTAGTTCCGGGATCCTTACGGTGGCAACGGAAAACCCGTCCTATTGTCAGGAGCTTTCATTCGACAGGAAAAGAATTGTAAAAGCTCTGAACAACAGGATCGGCGAACATGCGGTGAAGGACATTAAAGTAAAAATAGGCGGCCGGACGAGCGGGAAAACATTTTGAGTTAGGAAGGAAGAAAGCTATAAATGCCGAAAAAGAGCGGTTACGACGCTTCTAATATAAAGATACTGGGAGGCATAGAGGCTGTCAGAAAAAGGCCGAGTATGTACATCGGCTCGACCTCTAAGGCGGGGCTTCATCATCTTATTTACGAAGTTGTCGACAACAGCGTAGATGAATCTCTGGCGGGATATTGCGACAACATCGAAGTAACAATAAACAAAGATAACTCCATCACGGTCGAAGACAACGGCCGCGGCATTCCAATAGATATACACAAAGAAACAAAAAGGCCTGCAGCAGAAGTCGTTCTGACAACACTGCACGCCGGAGGAAAATTCGGGGAAGGCGGATATAAAGTATCCGGAGGATTGCATGGCGTCGGGGTGTCGGTCGTGAATGCGCTATCAGAATGGATGGACGTAACCATCAGAAGGGACGGAGAGGTCTATCAGCAGAGTTTTGAGAGAGGCAGTCCCAAGCCGGAAAAAAGGACGAAAGACAAAACAGCAGAGGGAAAAACCGGCACGAAAACCACTTATTTAGCGGACAAACAGATCTTTGATGAAACAGATTACGACTATGAAACCGTATCGCACAGGCTGAAAGAACTGGCATATTTGAACAAAGGGCTCAAGATAGTATTTGCGGACGAAAGATCGGACAAAAAGAAATCCGAAACATATAAATTTGATGGGGGGATAAACGAATACGTAAAACATATAAACGAAGGCAAAGAGCCCCTTTACAAACCGCCGCTTTACATGGTTTACGAAAAAGATAATATTTTCGTGGAAGTCGCGCTTCAACACTGCAAAGACTATTATGACGAGAATCTTCTTTCTTTCGTAAATTGTATAAAAACAAAGGAAGGCGGAACGCACGTAGCGGGATTCAAGACTGCGTTCACGAGATCGGTTAATAACTTTTCAAAAAGATACAGCCTGATAAAATCCGACAACGAAACTCTTTCGGGGGACGATGCAAGAGAGGGATTATCCGGAGTTATAAACGTCAGGATACCAAATCCTCAATTTGAAGGGCAAACAAAAACAAAATTGGGGAACGGCGAGATAAAGGGCATCGTGGATTCCATAGTTGACGAAGGAGTTACCAATTATCTCGAAAAAAACCCTTCGGTCGGCCGGGCGATAGTTGAAAAAGCCCTTATAGCGATGAGGGTTCGCGCGGCCGCGAGAAAAGCTTCCGAACTTGAAAGAAAAAAAAGCGCACTTGATACGGCGACACTGCCCGGGAAACTCGCCGATTGCACGGAAAGAGATCCCGCAAAATGCGAACTTTTTATAGTTGAGGGGGATTCTGCCGGAGGTTCGGCAAAACAAGGGCGCGATAGAATGTTCCAGGCGATACTTCCTTTAAAAGGGAAGATCTTAAACGTGGAAAAATCGAGGCTGGATAAGATCTTAAACAATGACGAAATACGGGCGATGATAACTGCGATAGGCAGCGGAGTAATATCCGGGCTTAGAGAGAACGGTAATAACGGCGAGGAAAAAGAAGGGGAGCTTTCGGCCGAAGACATAGCAAAGAAACTGCAATATCACAAGGTCATAATAATGACCGATGCCGATGTTGACGGCGCTCACATAAGAACTCTTTTGCTGACCTTCTTTTTCAGGTACGCAAGGCCCATAGTAGAGAACGGCAATCTTTTTATCGCACAGCCGCCGCTCTACCTGCTCAAAAAAGGCAAGTCGCAAAAGTGGATATATTCAGAAAAAGAACTCGAAGAGACCTTTAAAAAAGGCGGAAAAGAAGGCATTTCCATACAACGGTATAAAGGGCTGGGAGAGATGAACCCCGAACAATTATGGGATACCACGATGAACCCGGAAACGAGAACAATGCTAAAGGTGGAAATAGAAGATGCCGAAAGCGCCGATGAGATATTTAAAATGCTGATGGGTTCCGATGTCCTCCCAAGAAAAGAATTTATACAGCAGTACGCGAAAAAAGTCAGATGGCTGGACATTTAAGAATATTTTCGGACAGAAAGGGGACCCCGAGAGTTGGAAGAAGAGGAGCACTTGCAGGAAATTAATTTTTCAAAAAAAAACGATCGGCAATCAGGAAAGATACCGGAAGAATTAATCGCTAAGGTGGAGGAAGAAATCGAAAAGAAGGCAGAGAAGAAAAAAACAATGGCAAAAAACAAGCCGGACAAAAAATCAGCCAAAAAAGAGCCAAAAAAACCAATAGAAAGCGCAGCCCCGCAAGGAGAAGCAAAAAAAGGGGAGCTGCCGCCCCCGTCTTCGGACGCGAAACCGACAAAAATAACAGTAGAAAACGAAATGAGATCGTCGTATATCGACTATGCGATGAGCGTTATCGTAGGCCGTGCGCTTCCCGATGTGCGCGACGGATTAAAGCCCGTCCACAGAAGGATCCTCTTTGCTATGGATGGGCTGGGACTTGCCCACAGCAAACCGCATAAGAAATCGGCCAGGGTTGTCGGTGAAGTTTTGGGCAAATACCATCCTCACGGGGATTCGTCTGTTTATGACGCAATGGTCCGTATGGCCCAGGATTTTTCCATGAGATATATGCTTGTCGACGGCCAGGGGAATTATGGCTCTGTCGATGGCGATTCTGCAGCCGCAATGCGTTATACCGAAGCAAGGCTTGCCAGCATGGCCGAAGAAATGCTCGAAGACCTCGAAAAAGAGACCGTGGACTTTATGCCGAACTTTGACGAGTCTTTGGAGGAGCCAAAAGTGCTGCCCTCGAAGTTCCCGAACCTGCTGGTTAACGGCGCATCCGGCATCGCTGTCGGCATGGCAACAAATATTCCTCCGCATAATCTTTCGGAGGTCGTATCGGGAGCCATTAAACTTATAGACGATCCGGAAATAAAGATTGAAGAATTAATGAAAGAAATTAAAGGCCCGGATTTCCCGACAGGCGGCATAATCTGCGGCACTCAGGGAATAAAAGATGCCTTTTTAACTGGTCGCGGCAGCCTTACCATAAGATCCAAAGTAAGTTTTGAAGAGCTCAAAAACGGTAAGGAAGTAATAATAGTCAACGAAATACCTTATCAGGTGAATAAGGCGATGCTTGTCGAACAGATAGCCTTTCTTGTAAAAGAAAAGAAACTGGTCGGCATCACAGATCTGAGGGACGAGTCCGACAGAAGCGGGACCAGGATACACATAGAACTGAAGAGGGACGCCAGCAGAGAAATAATACTTAACCAGCTGTACAAGCACACAAACATGCAGACATCTTTCGGCATAAACACGGTAGCTCTTGTTGACGGACAGCCCCGCCAGCTCAATTTAAAGGAAATGCTCTCCGAATACATCAAGCACAGAGAGATCGTTGTAACCAGAAGGACACAATTCGATCTTAAGAAAGCCGAAGCGGAAGCGCATATATTGGAAGGTCTGATAATCTGTCTCGACAATCTTGACAAGGTCATCAAGCTGATAAGGTCTTCGAAGACGGTTGAAGAAGCAAGAACAGGCCTTATGGAAAACTTTAAACTTTCACAGATCCAGGCGCAGGCGATACTCGATATGAGATTGCAAAAACTTACCCAGCTTGAACGTACAAAGATACAAGAAGACTACAAAGCGCTGGTAAAGCTTATAGGAGAGCTCAAGTCGATCCTGGCCAGCCGCAAAAAAATTATGGACATCATAAAAAAAGAACTTAAGGAAATGTCCGACAAGTACGGGGATGCAAGGAGGACCGCGATAGGAGAGACTGCGGAAGACATAGACGTTGAAAGCCTGATCGCGGACACGGAGATTGTGATCCTTATCACCCGCGACGGTTTTATCAAAAGGATGCCGCTTGCAACGTTCAGAAGCCAGAACAGGGGAGGGCGCGGAGTTACTGGCATGGAAACACGGGAAGAAGACCGGTTGAAAAAGCTGATAACTGCCTCGGCGAAGAGCTTTATCTTGTTTTTCACAAACCAAGGCAAGGTATATAAAATCAAGGCCTATGAGATACCGGAAGCAAGCAGGGTAGGCAAGGGGCAATCAATAGTCAATTTCCTCCAGCTTGCCGAGGGCGAAGAAGTTACCGGGACAGTGAATATAAAAACATTTGACAACAAATCCTTCCTTGTGATGGCTACAAAAAACGGCGTCATAAAGAAAACACCGCTGGAAGATTTTGCGAACATAAGAAGGACCGGAATAATAGCCATAGGCCTCAAAGATAAAGATGAGCTGCTTTGGGTCAGAGAAACAGACGGGACAACGGATATTGTCCTTGCGACCTATCAGGGCAAAGCGATCAGGTTCAAAGAAAAAGATGTTAGGGACATGGGCAGATCAGCTTCGGGAGTAAGAGGAATAAATCTTTCTAAAGCCGATCACGTTGTTTCGATGGGCGTGGTAGAAAAAGACGGGAGCCTCCTGACTATAACCGAAGGGGGTTTCGGGAAAAGATGCCTTGAAAAGCACTTTAGGACACAACACAGGGGAGGCAAAGGCATAAAACTGATAAAACTTAGAAAAGGCGACGGTGTTTCCAGGCTCCAAATAGTAAAACAAGGGGACGAGATACTCATCATCGCACAAAGCGGAGTAGTGAGCCGCCAAAAAACCGATGCGATATCCTGCCAGGGCAGGGCTGCAAGCGGCGTGAGGGTCCAGAGAATGGACGAAGGGGACAAGGTTGTTGATGTAGCCCGTGTTGAAAAAGAAGCCGAAGAGGGGTAGGCTACTAAAGCTATGGCCGGACGTAAGAAAAAGAAGCTCAAATGGTTTTTTGTCGCGGTTCTTTTTACCGTAGTTGCGGGGGTATCCGCATTCATGTTTTTTACGGCAGAAAAACAGCCCTCCAAAGTCAGCATCTATTTTTTCAAGAACGATCTTTTTGCCCCTGTGGTAAGAGCGGTCCCTCAAAAGGCCAACCCGCTGTTTTTTGCGGCAGAAGAGCTGCTCAGGGGGCCTTCGGACAAAGAACGCAAAAGCGGATATTTTACAGAAATACCAATCGGCACAAAGTTAAGGCACATACATCGGCAAAAAGACACTGTGATTGCCGATTTTTCAAAAGAACTGGAAGAATACGGCGGCGGGGCCGCAAGAGTACAGGGGCTTTTGGCTCAAATAGTATACACGCTAACGGATATTTCCGGCGCAAAGAATGTGCAAATACTGGTTGAGGGCAGGACCGAAGCCGCGCTGGGCGGCGAAGGCTATATAATAGACAAACCGCTCACAAAAAAAGACACAGGATTTTAAGGAGTCCCCGCTTGAGAAAGCTATTTCCCAAAATACTATGCTGGTTGCCCGCTGCTTTGTATATGGCGCTGATATTCTATTTGTCCTCATCCCCGCCGCCTCAGGCCGCCAGAGAAGTGCCGATATATTTTGACATTAAGCTAATCCATGTTGTCGAATACGGAGTACTTAACTTGCTGGTATTTTGGGCGCTTGATAAGACCTCGGACATCCCTTTTATTTGGAAGATCATTTATTCCGTAGCCATTACAATACTTTATGGGTTAACAGACGAACTTCATCAGATTTTTGTTCCCGGAAGGAGCGGGAAGCTTATAGATATCGCGGCCAACTTAATAGGCTGCATTTTTGCGCAATTTTCTATTTTTGCATTTCGAGTGAAATTTCGGGGAAATATTGACGATATATAAGTGTAGGGGGATAAACCAAAATGGCAACAGGGATGGACATTCAAAAAGTAGCGGATATTAAAAAAGTCGATTTTAGCGTAGCCGCAAACTTTGAGACCGTAGGCCCCAAAAGAAATGCAACAGCAATTAGCAATGCACAAAGAGAAGTAATTACTTCCCAGGCCAAATCGAGCGAAAGAGCACAAAGCATTGCGATTTCTCCTTCGGATGCAAAAGTTGCCGAAGCGTTGCAGTGGCTCACAAGCAAAAGACCGGACCAGCTAACAGACAGCCTGACCTCAAGGGATTATGTGCCTTCTGCTGAAAGTTCTTTTGCAGTGAATGCCGAAATGAACAGGCTCGGCAGAGCAGCAGAAACGCTTCTTATGGCGGCACAGGCAAAACAAAAAATGCAAGAACGACTAATGCGAATAATGATGAACCTGGATAGCTGATCAGCTTGTTGTTAGCATCGCCTCTATAGATCTCAGTGCTTTTTGCGCGGTATTCTTATTAACAACGATCTCCTCTTTTTCGTCTTCGAGTGCCCACAACACTTTTTCTAGCGTAGTGAGCTTCATATTTGGGCACAGCGCATCTTCATAAGCAGGATAGAACCGTTTGCCGGGGTATAGTTTTTTCAGTTGGTGCAAGATGCCTATTTCGGTACAAACAATAAACTCCTCGTTTTTCACCATTGCCGGGAATTTAACCATACCGGAAGTGCTAGCGACCTTGTCCGCCAAATCTATGACCCCGGGAGTGCATTCAGGATGTGCCATGACAAGCGCTTTGGGATGCTCTTTTTTCTTCTGGAGAACATGCTCAGGCAGGATTTTGTTATGAATATTGCAGTATCCGTTCCACAATATCAGCTTTTTACCCAGTTGTTTTTCGACCCAACTGCCTAGATATTGATCAGGTACAAAAATAATTTCTTTATTGCCCAAAGATCTCACTATTTCAACTGCGTTGCTTGATGTGCAGCAGACATCGGACAGTGCTTTGATATGCGCGGTGGAATTGATGTAGCATACGACTTTTGCTTTGGGATGCAAATCTTTAAGTTCCTGAAGCTGTTGTTCGTTTATCATCCCGGCCATTGGGCAGCCTGCTTTTGGCTCGGGCATCAACACTTTTTTACCGGGGTTCAATATCTTGGCCGTCTCGGCCATAAAACTGACCCCGCAAAACACGATTGTTCCAGCATTGGCCTTGGACGCCTCAATGCTCAACCCAAGAGAATCGCCGACAAAATCAGCAATATCCTGTACTTCAGGCAATTGATAATTATGCGCAAGGATCACGGCGGACTTATTAATTTTCAGAGATAGTATTCTTTCGGCTAATTTGTCCGGCAAATTATTCCTCCTCCCAGAACGGTATCGTTTTTATATATTACTACCGATTGTCCCGGGGTTATAGCTTTTACGGGCTTCTTAAACGAAACTGACAACAGACCGTCTTCAAGCGGTGTTATTTGCGCTTCGGTTTCTTCGTTCATGTATCTGATCTTGGCTTTAGCTGAAAACTTTTCTTTAGGCGGGGCTATGGAGGTCCATCTGACATTTTCCGCTACAAGAGTCTTTCCGTATGTTTCGCTCTCATCTCCTACAATTATCGCATTATGCGCAGGATCAATTCTTGTTACATAAAAGGGCTTCCCAAACGGGATTCCCAATCCCTTTCTTTGCCCCACGGTATAGTAGATTATGCCTTTGTGCATCCCGAGGCCTGTCCCGTCGGCGCTATAGATGGGCCCCGGCTTTATGGGCTCTTGCGAGTTTTCTGAAACAAACGCCCCGTAATTATTGTTCTCAATGAAACATATTTCCTGGCTGTCCTTCTTATCAGCTACTGAAAGTCCGAGTTTTTTTGCAAGTTGTCGGGTTTTTGCCTTTGTCATTTTTCCCAAAGGGAAGAGGACTCTTTTTAGGGCTTCCTGGGGAAAATCATATAAAAAATATGACTGGTCTTTGTTTTTATCGGACGCTTTTCTTAGTTCGTACATCTTTTTGCCCTTGACGATAACGGCATAGTGTCCGGTAGCTACAAAATCCGCACCGAGCTCATCGGCCTTTTTCAAGAGAAGATCAAATTTAATATGTTTGTTGCAGCGTATGCACGGATTTGGAGTCCTGCCGTTCCTGTATTCCTGCACAAAGTCGTCTATAACAAACTTTTTGAATTCTTCCCTTAGGTTCAAGACATAATGAGGGATTTTTATTTTAGCGGCAACTCTTTTTGCATCGTCAACGGCGGACGCGGAACAGCATCCGCCGAAGTCATCGACTTGTTTAGGCCAAATCTCCATGGTGATGCCGATAACATCATAGCCTTTTTGTTTTAGTATGGCGGCAGAAACAGAGCTATCCACCCCGCCGCTCATTGCCATAAGGACCTTTTTATTTCGGCGGGTGCTCTTCATGAGGTTTAAATCCCGGCAACCCTTTCCCTGTAGATTTTTTTAAGTAATCATCTATCGCGCTTTTTAAGGCATCTTCTGCCAGCACGGAACAATGGAGTTTTGCGGGCGGCAGACCGTCAAGAGCCTCAACAACGGCTCTGTTGGATATCTTAAGCGCTTCATCTAAGCTCTTTCCTTTTACCAGTTCTGTTATCATCGAGCTTGTGGCTATTGCAGCACCACAACCGAAGGTCTTGAACTTTATATCCGAAATAATATTGTCTTTTACCTTGATATAAAGCTCCATAATATCTCCGCATACGGGATTCCCTATATGTCCTATCCCGTCCGCGTCATGGATCTCTCCGACATTCCGCGGGTTTTTAAAATGGTCCATCACTTTTTCACTGTATGCAGGCATAAAAACTCTCCTTTCTATTTTGTACACATTCCCGAACGGGCGATTCGTGAACCGCCCCTACAATTCCAATTACCGCGCTCATCTCTTATACAAAGGCGACATCTTACGCAACTTATCTACTATTTTGGAGAAAACATCGAGCACCGTGTCGATATCTTTCTCAGTCGTCATACGGCCGAGCGAAAACCTGATCGATCCGTGTGCTATTGCATGCGGCCTGCCGATAGAAAGCAGCACATGTGACGGCTCAAGTGTTGCCGACGAACATGCCGACCCTGTTGAGGACGCGATCCCTTCCATGTCCAGGTTGAGCAGCATTGATTCGCCTTCTACGAACTCAAAACACATGCTTATATTATTTGGGAGCCTTTTGGTCGGATGTCCGTTCAAAAGACTGTGATCGATCTTTTCCACAAGACCTTTTATAAGCCGGTCCCTTAGAGGCAAAAGATGAGCTTGTCTTTTGTCGAGCTCATTTATTGCGAGTTCGGCTGCTTTGCCAAAGCCGACTATGCCGGGGACGTTTTCAGTGGAGCCGCGGCGGTTCTTTTCCTGACCCCCGCCATGCATGAACGGGACCATTTTTGTGCCTTTTCTTATATAAAGGCACCCTACACCTTTGGGGCCGTAAAGCTTATGAGCGGAAATTGACAACAGATCAACGTTCATTTTATTTACATCAACAGGAATAGCACCGGCGGTTTGAACGGCGTCAGTGTGGAAATAAATTCCGGCTTCTTTTGTTATTTTCCCTATTTCATCGATTGGCTGTATGGTGCCTATTTCGTTGTTGGCGTGCATGACAGATACTAAAATTGTCTTATTCGTGATCGCTTTTTTTACGTCGCTTGGGTCTATCATCCCGTACCCGTCAACCGGTAAGTATGTCACTTCAAAACCGAGAGTTTTCATGAATTCACAGGTTTCTGTTATTGCATGATGTTCTATAGCAGTGGTTATTATGTGATTGCCCTTTTTGCTGTTGGCAAAAGCCACCCCTTGTATGGCGAAATTGTCCGATTCTGTTCCTCCGCTTGTGAACACAATTTCTTCTTGTTTTGCGTTTATAAGAGCGGCCACTTTTCCCCTGGATCCTTCTACGGCCGCTCTGGCTTCCTGTCCAAAGGCATGTATGGACGACGGATTCCCGAATATGTCAGAAAAATAGGGCGACATTGCGCGGACAACTTCCGGATGCGCAGGCGTTGTTGCGGCGCAGTCTAGATAAATTCTTTTCACGGTCATAAAAGAGCTCCTATTTTAGCTTTGTCGAGCACTTTTTCTATGTCCGTATTTATTTTTCTCCACATCGAGTGTGGGATACATACGGAAGTCTTTTTACATGGCGAATCCGCGCCGCAGCATTTAAGAATGGATATCGGACCCTCTATGCTTTTTATTATATCGCCGATGCTGATCTTTTTAGGTTCTTTTGCAAGAACATATCCTCCGGTTCTTCCCCTGAGACTTTTGATAAGACCGCTTTTTCTAAGTTTCATGAAAATTTGATCTATCAGAAATCTGGAGATGCCTTCTTTTTCTGCTATTTGTCTGATTTGCATGGGTTTTTCCCCGGACAATCCGGCCAAACATATTATTGCTCTGACAGCGTATTCGCTTTTTGTGGTGAATCTCATATGCCCAATAATACTATACCTGATAAAAAAGGTCAAGTATTGGTTTGCCCAAGAGCTCCCATGTTTTGTGCAAGTTTTTGACTCTATATAACGATGAGTAATATGTAGAAAGGTAAACGCATATATAATGAGCGAAGGGATAGGTCAAATCAACGGCTCTATCGGAAGCCTTGGGGATTCCGGAGGGCTTGACAATTTAATTGATCAGCTTTCTAAGCTTATAGGAAAGACAGACAGCTTGAATATAGACATGGAAAGCGGCGCTTCTTGCGAGGATTCAAGCAGAGCTCCCGACATCTTCAGAAGGATTGACACCTTAAGATAACCTCTCTTTATCCGTTGTATAATCTTATCATGAGAAAGACCCCCGTATATCTTTGCATACTCGACGGATTTGCTTTGGGGAGGAATGACGACAGCAATGCGATCTACAGGGCAATATCCTCAGGCAAAGCGCCATTCATCAAAGAGCTTTTTGAAAAACATCCTTATTCTAAACTTGAATGCTCAGGCCTTGCGGTGGGGCTTCCGGAAGGTACCATGGGGAATTCCGAGGTCAATCACCTGAATATGGGGGCAGGCCGCGTGGTTTATCAATCGATAGAAAGAATAAATGTTGCGATAAAAGACGGGAGTTTTTTTAAGAATGAAGCCCTTTTAAAAGCGGTCCGGAACTGTAAAGGGGGCTATTCTTCGCTTCACCTTATGGGGCTCTTACAGGGTCACGGAGGGACTGTCCATGCCAGCATAGCGCATCTTTTTGCTCTTCTTGAACTGGCAAAAAAAGCCGGGGTTGTACGGATATTTATTCACCTTTTTACTGACGGAAGAGATACAAACCCAAAAGCCGCAGGGGATATCTATCTCAAAATGCTCGAGGACAAAATATCAGAACTTGGGATGAAAGAAACGGTTCATATTGCCACAGTCATGGGCAGGGAAATAGCCATGGACAGAGACACTGCCTGGGATAAGACTCTCATAGCAATGAAAGCCATCGCTCTCGGGGTAGGAGAATTTAAGGCGGATAGCGCAAGAGAAGCCATCGAAGAGTCATATAAAAGAGGGGACACGGACGAATTCATAAGGCCAACAATAATAGGAAGATACCAAGGCGTTAAACAACAAGATTCGATAATATACTTTAATTTTAGGCAGGACAGGACGATACAATTAACGACGGCGTTTTGCGAGACAGACCCAAAGTACTTCAACTATAAAAAGGGCACAAAGCCGATAGATCCGCAAACCCTCAAAGAGATCACAGAGCTCCAAAAGATCATCAAAGGCAGTATTTTTGTAGCTATGACCGAATATTATCCGGGACTCCATGCTTTAACGGCTTTTCCTGAAAAAGAGGTCCCCGATACCGTTGGCGAGATCGTTTCAAGGGCAGGCCTAAAACAACTCCGCCTGGCCGGTCCCGAAAAGTTTGCGCATGTGACTGCGTGGTTTTCCGGAAGGCGCGCAGAACCTTTTCCGGGAGAAGACAGACATCTTGCGCAGGACATGACGCTCAAAGAGCGTACCGAAGAGGGGAAACATTACGATTGGGTCCCGGAAATGACAGCTTATCTTGAGACCGAATATTCGCTTAAGGCAATAGAGAGCGGAGGCTACCACCTGATCGTTCATAATTTCCAGAACGGCGATATGGTAGGGCATACAGGGAATCTTGATGCGGCGACAGAAGCAATAGCTGATATCTCAAAATGTCTTGAAAAGCTAGTACCTGAATTCGTTGCTAAAGGCGGGGTCTTTATTATTACCGCCGACCACGGGAACGCGGACGAGATGAGTTTTCATACGAAGGATAAAAACATTGTTAGCACTCAGCATTCTCTAAACAAAGTTCCGTTCTGGATCATTGGCAAAGACATAAAACTTAAAGAAAACGGCATCATCCCTGATATTGGAGTTACTGCATTAAAGCTTATAGGGCTCGAACATCCAAAAGACATGACAGCAAGTACGCTATTTACTCAAATAAATCCTGCATGACGGGCACAGCTTTGCCACCGGACATATTCCACATTTCGGCTTTTTTGCGTCGCAGACAACTCTTCCATGTTCTATAAGATAATAAGTGATCTTTCCCCACAGCTTTTTAGGGAAAATAGCCATGAGATCGATCTCTATCTTGTTAGGGTCGTCATTTTTGGTCAGGCCCAGCCTTTGAGAGAGCCTGCGCACATGAGTATCGACCGCGATTCCCTCGTTTTTACCGAAAGCGTTGAACAGCACAACGTTCGCGGTCTTTCTTGCGACTCCCGGAAGCGTGATAAGGTCGTTCATATTATCAGGGACTTTCCCCCCAAACCTTTCTAATATCTCTTGTGCCGCGGCTTTGATGTTTTTTGCTTTATTCCTGAAAAAGCCGGTAGAATGGACCATTGTTTCGAGTTCATTTATATCGGCCTGTGCAAAGTCATTTATTGTTTTAAAACGCTTGAAAAGGGCAGGGGTTATCTTGTTCACCTGTTTATCGGTCGACTGTGCGGAGAGTATTGTTGCTGCGACAAGCTCAAAATCAGTCTTATACTCTAAAGCTATCCTTGCACGGGGATAAGTCTTTGAAAGGATCGAGATTATTTTATTCGCGCGGGCTTTGATATTTCTTTCAGCCATTTGAAGTAGATTATAACATCATTATATAATGTGTATATGCATATTGAACCAAAGACTGGACGCTTTTTCAGCGGCCGCTTTGAGGCAGGGGATGACCTTCTTGCTTCCTTGACTGACTTTTGTAAGGAACAGAGTATCAGACTGGGAGCTTTTAATCTCATAGGTGCCGTGCGCAAGGCAAAACTCGGCTATTACGACCAGGAACAAAAAAAATATACAGGGTGCGTGGAACTGAACAAAAAGCTTGAGATATCCTCTTGTATGGGAAATATTTCAATAAAAGACGGCGAAATAATGGTACATGCTCATATAACCTTGGCGGATATGGAAGGCAAAGCATTTGGCGGGCATCTTATGCCTGGCACAGAAATATTTGCGGCGGAATTCTTTATTCAAGAACTGACAGGAGCCGAACTGGTCCGCGGGAAAGACGAAAAGACCGGCCTGCCGCTGTGGTAGGGACAGAGTCATTGCGAGCGTAGCGAAGCAATCCCAAGGGCTAAGGAGATTGCTTCGTCGTCCTTCGACAAGCTCAGGACTCCTCGCAATGACTTATTACTTAAACGATTCGATGATCTTGCCGGCCCAAAGCTTGGCGTTTAGGGAGTTTTGTTGAGGGTTTTTAAGGACATTTATAAAGTCATTTTCGCTTATTATGTCGTTACCTTCGAGCTCTTTCTTCATATTTTCGAGGGTTTTTGCCGGCCCACCCTCATGACAACAGAATAATGCGATCTTTTTATCTTTCAATTTTATCTTAGTGAATAAAGTCCTAATAGCGGGAGCATAGGTAAATGCCCAGACAGGAGTACCTATAAAAATAAGCTCATAATCGTTCGGGTCATTGTCGAAAGGAATGAGCTCCGGGGACTTTTTTTGAAATACCTGTTTGCCACCCCAAAAGTATTTCATAAATCCTTTGGATTTTATATCATCTTTTACTTTTAGCTCTAGAATATCCGCTTTTATTTCCCCTGCTATAGCTTCGGCGAGCAGCCTGGTATTGCCTTCAAAAGAGTAAAAAACCACAAGAGTTTTTGGTGTGTCGTTCATCCCTAGGCAATATTATGGAGTGGTAATTATCAGATGTCAATAATATAGTTATCCACAGAAAGACTGATAACCTGTTGACAACTATTGGTCAACCGTGCTTAAATACTACTAAAACGATAGGAATGGTGGTGTATATGAAAATGTCTACAAAAGGCCGGTATGGAACAAGGCTTATGCTAGATATTGCTATCAACGGTGGTCAGGGGCCTGTGCTCATAAGGCATATTTCAAAGAGGCTCGAACTTTCCAAAAAATATTTAGGGCAATTGGCTTTGATGCTGAAAAATGCAGGACTTTTGAGGTCAGTAAGAGGAGCAAAAGGAGGGTATCTGCTTTCTAAGCCCAAAGAAGAACTTACTTTATATGATATCGTCGAATGCTTGGAAGGCCCCATGTCTTTATCGGACCAAATAGATAATTGTGCTGCTAATGTTATCTGGGAGGAGATATCGCACGCTATGGAGAATCGAATGCGGGCCGTGACATTGGCAAGTCTTGCCGAGACGCAAAACAATATTTCTCAAAAGTTTGCTTATACTATTTAGGAGGAAAAAGTATGACAAAGATATATGACGACATAACAAAAACAGTGGGCAGCACCCCTTTGGTAAGATTAAAAAAAATAGGCAGCGGACTTTACGCGAATATCATTGCAAAGGTTGAATCTTTTAATCCGCTGTCGAGCATAAAGGACAGGACCGCTCTTGCAATGATAGAAGACGCTGAAAACAAAGGACTTTTGAAAAAGGACGGCACAATAATTGAGCCGACAAGCGGAAATACCGGGATAGCTCTTGCGTTTATCTGCGCGTCCAGAGGATACAAATTGATCCTTACCATGCCTGAGACAATGAGCGTAGAAAGAAGACAGCTTTTGTATATTTTCGGCGCGGAGGTGGTCCTAACCCCTGGGGCGGACGGTATGACCGGCGCCGTCAACAAGGCGATTTCGCTTCTTAAAGACATTCCAGGCGCGGTGATACTCCAGCAATTTGAAAATCCCGCCAACCCCAAAGTCCACAAAGAGGTGACAGCAAAAGAAATATGGGAGGACACCGGAGGGAAAGTCGATATTTTGGTCGCAGGGGTAGGTACTGGCGGAACAATTTCGGGGGTAGCCGAAATGTTAAAGAAAAAGAAAAAAGGATTTAAAGCCATAGCGGTAGAGCCGGATTCTTCCCCGGTTATATCTGGAGGAAATCCGGGCCCTCATAAGATCCAAGGGATCGGAGCAGGATTTATTCCAAAAGTATTGGACAAGAGCTTGCTGGACGAAATAATTAGGGTCAAAGACGAAGATGCCGGTGTCATGGCAAAAAGACTTGCTAAAGAAGAAGGCATCCTGGTCGGAATATCTTCCGGAGCGGCGTTGTGGGCGGCAGTTGAGGTTGCAAAAAGGGCGGAGAACAACGGGAAGAATGTTGTCGTTATACTTCCGGATACAGGAGAAAGATATCTTTCTACCTGGCTTTTTAAGGAATAGACAAATGGACCTTATAATTAACGGAGAAAACAAAAAATTTGGGGATAGCGTGAAAAATATTGAACTGCTGCTCGATTCTCTCTCCGTTAAGAAAGAAAAATCGGCGGTTGAGCTGAATGGCAAGATAATTGACCAAAAAATCTGGAGATCTTCCGAGCTAAAAACTGGGGATAAGCTTGAAATAGTGACCTTTGTAGGCGGAGGATAGGGCATGAATAATTTTTCTGGTGCGCTTCTAAAATATCTGTCAAAAGAACAAATCGAAAAGATCCAAAAAATAAAGATCGGCATTGCCGGCTGTGGGGGTCTAGGCTCTAACATTGCGAATGCTCTTGTTCGTTCTGGATTTAGGGATTTTGAGATCATTGATCATGATGCTGTCGAGGTGAGCAACCTAAACCGGCAAAACTTTTATTTGGATGAGATCGGCCTTTCGAAGGTTGAGGCCACCACAACAAGACTTATCAAGATCAATCCGGATATCAATATCGCGGCGAAAAAACTGTATTTAGACGAGAGCAACATTTCTTTACAGTTCAAAGACAGGGACATCATATTCGAGGCGTTCGACAGCGCGGAGTCAAAGAAGCTTTTTATCGAAACTTTCGGTAATTCCGGCAAGCTTCTTATTTTGGGAAGCGGGATGGCCGGCATCTCTAACAAAAAGCCGATAGCCGTACGCAAGATCAAGGACAACATCTATATTGTCGGGGATGAAGAAGCCGACATCGAAAAAGGACTTCCCCCCCTTGCTCCTCGGGTCATTGCCTGTGCCGCGATGATGGCAGGCGTGGCGCTGGAGCAAGTCCTGGGGCAATAAGGTCTTTCATGAAAAACATAAAAACCTCGCAGCTGATCATGGTCTGGATCCTTCCGATGATCCTAATCGGAGGGCTTGTTTGGCCGATTATGGGATATCTTGTTTTGGGGATGATAATATTCTTTTCTATCCTTTCGTATTTTAGACAAAGATATTGGTGCTGGTATTTGTGCCCGCGGGGAGCTTTTCTTCAGATAGCAATGCCCTATGTCAGCTTAAACAAAGCAACTCCGAAACTGTTCTTGAAGAAATGGTTCAGATGGACGGTCTTTGTTCTGCTGATAGGCTACTTAGTCTCTCTGATCATAAGAAGCGGAGGCAATATCTTTGTGATAGGCGCAGCATTTGTGTCGATGTGTATTTTAACGACCACATTAGGAGTTATTCTTGGTATTACCATAAAGCCCAGGACCTGGTGCATTATTTGCCCGATGGGGACGTTGCAGGAGACGATTGGGAAAATAAGCAGGAAAATAAACAAATGAAAACTCTCATTATCAAGCACGTAGAGAACGAAGGTCCCGTGACGATAGGGGAATACCTTAAGAAAAATAAGATCGAATCCAAAACCGTTGAGCTTTGGCGCGGCGACAAACTTCCGGATGATCTGACGGGGATTTCTTCCGTTGTTTGTCTGGGCGGGCCAATGAACGTTTATGAGGAAGAAAAACATCCTTTTTTGAAAAAAGAGGACGCTTTTATAAAAGAGATGCTTAAAAAGTACATTCCGTATTTTGGAGTATGTCTCGATGCACAGCTTCTGGCAAAAGCCGCCGGAGCCAAAGTATATAAAGCCGCTGAAGAAGAGATCGGATGGTTCAAGATAAAGCTGACGGACGAAGGCAGAAAAGACAATATATTTTCCGGTCTGGATACGGAAGTTCTGGATGTGTTCCAATGGCACGGCGACACTTTTGATGTGCCAAAAGACGGGGTGCTTCTGGCCGAAGGCGACAAAGTCAAAAATCAGGCTTTCAGGATAGGCAATGCCTACGGATTCCAATTCCATGTTGAGGTCGACGAAGAGAAATTAGCGGAGTGGTTTGCGGATGATCCAAGAAAAGAAGGGTTTGTTGCTTATCATAAGAGCATAAATACAGTGTATTCAAAGAATGCGGAAAAGATATACATGAATTTCTTTAAAGAGCCAGACCTTAAAAGGTCGGCTCCCTATCCGATATCTTAAGGGAACCGAACATTCATGTTCGGGATATGACCTTGGCGAAAAATTTATTGCACCCTGCAGGAAGCGGAGATGCTCGTCAAACAGCAAAGCGCATAAAGGAGAAGATTAAGTGTCGTGGCCGGTGAAATTCTCGCGATTATTCAACGATAAATATATAGATGGAACAATCACCTAATATAACAACAGTCCGCAGGACAATGATTTTGGCTGGCAGAGCAATGGCTTTGGCGAGAGGCGCACAATGTCTTTCTGGGTTAAATCGGTTGGTAAATCAAGCAACAACCATTGCGTATCCAGCAAGAATAGATATATTGCAATTAAAACAATTTGTAGATGGTTCTATGTTCTACGATTTTTTGGTAAGAAAACGTCTGATTAGCCAAGAAGGGGTCATTCCCAGAAAGATTTTAGATAAGCCGTACGATCTTGTATGGGTTCTTAGTCCAAAAATATTTTCCGCCGAGAAAAGCATGAAAAATCCGGACGATATGGGCATTCTGTCCAACATATATTTAAATGCCACAACGAGGGATGCTAGCGACTTGAATTTTGATTTCGAAAACGACATGGTTGGAGATATACACATAGGCGGGGGGATTTGTAAGGCAATGATTTCTGCAGGCATATCCCAGATCGATTTTAAAGCCGGATTTATTACTCCAAAGAGATATGAACAATCTCTAAAATGCGCATTACGCTTTCTCAGTTTAGGGGCATTCCCAGAAGAAGGTCCGATTGTTGTCTGTTTTCCGTATATTAATAGACATTCACTTGTGCCGGGGGCGTTTGGAGCGTGGGGATGGGATTCAAGTCTAGAGATAACTAGAGTTGACAAATCTCACTTTGAAGCAATTGCCCAGGGTTCTTTGGCCGGACATTGGTAATTTCTCAGAAAATTCATATCCCTCACCAATCCAATCCCTCAATCCCTTTATCTCCCAGATCGTAATAATGTTTTATCTTTTTCATCTGTGTGACAAGGTCGATCTTGCGCGATAGTTCCGGCGGCAGGATTCTCCCTGTTAAGATCAAATTATTTCCGCCGGGGAGGGGCGAGCGGCCGCTCGCCCGTACAATATCTATCAGGCCTTCAATATCATTGTTGGATATCAATCCTGCCGCCGCGGCGTCGAAGATCTCGTCAAGGACGATCAGGAAATATTCTTTTGATGAAATTAATTTCTTCGCGAGAGAAAGGCCTTCTTTTGCTTTTTTGATATGGATATCTTTTTTTGACGGATCGATGAAGAATGATGGATCGCCTACAAGGTATATCTCTATGCCGTTACATTTTTTGAAGTATTTATATTCGCCGCAGCGTTCCTGTCCTTTCAGGAATTGGAGAATGGCGACCTTTTTGCCGTGTCCGGCCGCGCGTACAGCGTGACCAATTGCCGCGGAGGTTTTTCCTTCGCCATCACCGATGAAGGCGAGGATCTTGTTGGATGTGTTTGTCATTGTTGATCAAAATCAATGTAGGGGTCGATTGCAATCGACCCCTACACATATTACCAGCATTTGGAATATCCGCAGGATTTGCAGACGATACATCCTTCGGAAAAATCTACCATACTGCCGCAATCGGGGCACTGCGGGCACATATCGGTCCTTATTTCGCGATCTTCCATAACAGCTACTGCTATTGGCGCTGCGGCAGCCTCAACAGCTTTTGCTATAACAGGGTCAATCAGCGCGATCTCGTCTTCAACATGTCCGTGCCCATTGCCGTTTCCGTTGGAGCCCTCAATATATTTTTCAATTGTTTTGGCAATAGCGTCAGGGCAGGAAAGCACCATTCCGCCGTTTACCCACAAAGGAGACGGGCATCTTATGCCTTTTACCTGTTTCAAGATGGATTCTTTGTCTATTCCGCAGCGCAGACAAAGCGATATGAGGCGGCTTATGGCTTCCGATTGTGATGAAGCGCATCCTCCGGATTTTCCCATCTTTGCGAAAACCTCGCAAAGTCCGGCATTGTCCTCGTTTATGGTGACATATAGATTTCCGCAGCCGGTACCGATTCTTAGCGTTCTGCCAAGGGTTTCGGAAGGCCTTTCTCTCGGTACAATCCCATTTTTCTTTTTCTCTTCCTGTTTTGAGGCGCTTTCGATATTAAGGACTTGGGTCTCACGGCTCTTGTCCCTGTAGATCGTTATCCCCTTGCACCCTTCTTTGTAAGAGAGCATATAAGCGTTCTTTATTTCGTCTATGGTGGCCGTGTTGGCAAAGTTTACAGTCTTTGATACGGCATTGTCGGTATATTTCTGGAAAGCCGCCTGCATCCTTATATGCCATTCGGCGCTTATATCGTGAGCCGTAACGAACACTCTTTTTACATCGTCAGGGACTTCATCTATTCCGGCCAAAGAACCGTGTTCGGCTATTTTTTTCATCAGCTCTTCGCTGTAAAAGCCCCGTTCTTTTGCAAGCCTTTTGAAGATCGGATGGACCTCTACCATTTCAGTGTTGTCCATTACCCGTCTGATATAAGAGATAGCAAAAAGAGGTTCGATGCCGGATGAACAGCTTGCTATTATGCTTATCGTTCCGGTCGGGGCAAGCGTGGTCGTGGTAGCATTCCTGAGCCTCGGGCCGTTTTGCACATCATAAATGCTGCCCTTGAAATTGGAAAATTCCCCCCGTTCTATTGCGAGCTTTTCGGAAGCCTTTTTGCTTTCATCCTGAATAAATTTCATGATCTTTTCCGCGACAGCGATGGCTTTTTTGGTGTTGTACGGGACGTTAAGCCTGATCAGCATGTCGGCAAACCCCATCACCCCGAGCCCGATCTTTCTGTTGGATTTTGTTGTTTCTTCTATCTTTTTGAGAGGGTATTTGTTCATCTCTATAACATCGTCCAAAAACCTTACCGATAGATGCACCGTCCTGCGTAATTTTTCCCAGTTTATTTCGAACTGGCCGTTGGTGGTAAGTTTTACCATCTTTGAAAGATTTATCGAGCCGAGGTTGCACGATTCGTAAGGCAAAAGAGGCTGTTCTCCGCAGGGGTTTGTTGCTTCTATGTCTCCGACCAGCGGCGTGGGATTGAATGCGTTTATCCTGTCAATGAACACTATCCCGGGGTCGCCGTTTTTCCATGCCATTTCGCTCATGAGATCAAAGATCTCTTTGGCATTGTACTGGCGGACCTTTTCTTTGGTCCTGGGGTTTACAAGGTCGTACATCCTGCCTTCGTCCACGGCTTCCATAAATTCGTCCGTCACGGCGACCGAGATGTTAAAGTTGTTTATTTTGCTGTTGTCTCGTTTGCATGTTATAAAATCCAGGATGTCAGGGTGGTCCACTCTGAGTATCCCCATGTTCGCGCCGCGCCTGGTCCCGCCCTGTTTTACGGCTTCCGTTGCCGCGTCGAACACGGTCATAAAAGAGACCGGGCCGGATGAAACGCCTTTTGTGGTAAGAACAATATCATCTTTGGGCCTGAGATGGGAAAAAGAAAACCCCGTGCCTCCGCCGCTCTTGTGTATCATCGCCGTTTCTTTTACGGTCTCGAAGATGCTCTCGAGCGAGTCGTCCACCGGGAGCACAAAGCAGGCTGAGAGCTGTTGCAGGTCGCGCCCTGCGTTCATAAGAGTGGGGGAGTTCGGCAAAAAATCCAGAGAGGAGATCATTTTAAAAAATTCTTCCTCACACTGTTTTGCTTCTATAGTGGAAGTGTATTTTACTTCTGCCGAGGCGATATTCTGGGCGACCCTTCTAAAAAGGTCGAGCGGTTTTTCTATCACCCCGCCTTTATCGTTCCTTTTTAAATACCTTTTTTCTAGTACTTTCAAAGCGTTTTCGGTCAGAAGCAGGTCGTCTTTCTGCATAGCAATCCCCTTTCAAATATTATTTGGAGTAGCCGGGCAATTTATGTTATTAAAAAGCTTGGGTTACAGAAGTTAGAGACTGGCAGTCACTGGTCCCGCCATTTTCAAACCTCTTTAGAACAAGCTCCGACAAAACATAATTTTACCACTTTTCACTCCCTTTAAGACAAGCTTCTGATCTCTTTTACAAAATCAGAAACGCTCTCAAACTGTCTGTAAACGGACGCAAACCTGACATACGCGACCTGATCAAGCCCGTGCAGCTTGTCCATTACAATTTCGCCGATCGTTCCGGTCGCAACTTCCCTACCGTATTCGGCATAAAGATACCTTTCTACATCATCGGCGATTTGTTCGATGGATTCCATGCTTACGGGTCTTTTTTCGCAGGCTTTTCTTATGCCGGTCAGAAGTTTTTTTCTGTCGTAGCTCTGTCTGCTGCCGTCTTTTTTTATGACCATGAGAGGTTTTTCTTCTACTCTTTCATAAGAGGTGAATCTAGATTTGCACTGCACACATTCTCTTCTTCTTCTGATAGCGGAGCCGTCATCAATTGTACGTGACTCAATCACTTTATCGTCGTCTTTTGCGCAACCCGGGCATTTCATATCAGCAAGTTATCCTTTGTTTCCGTTTTTGGGAAATCCGCTTTATGTAGCGGGGACAAAGAGTATAGCACACCATATATGTGGGGTGTCAAGTGTTAATAAAGGATTTATGAAAAGCAGGGATTTCTGATCAGTCCACGCAGTAACTGACAGGGCAACCGCCGGCAAAATCGCTCTCAACTGCGATACGTCCGGTGTCTTCAGGTTTTATAGATAGTGCTGCTTCTTTTTTACATCCGGACCTGAAAACGGTGATCCCTTTGCATTTGAGTTTATGAGCCAGAAGGAAAACGCTTTTTACATCTTCCTTTGAAGCGGATTGCGGAAGGTTTACGGTTTTTGATACTGCGGCATCCGTGTGCTTTTGGAAAGCCGCCGCGATCTGAACATGCCATTCGTAAGAGATATCACTTGCGGTCACAAAGAGAGCCTTTATCTCTTCCGGTATTTTGCGGATTACAGATATGCCGCCTTCGTTGAGCACTTCTCTGCAAAGGTCGGGGCTCCATATTTTGGCTTTTTTTGCCACTGTTTCAAAGACGCTGCTGCATTCGACGAACTCCTGCCCTTCAGGAGCTTTTCTGACGTAGGCAACCGCGAATAGGGGTTCTATTCCTGAAGAGCACCCGGCTATTATACTGAGTGTCCCGGTTGGCGCGATGGTTGTTACTGAGGCATTTCTCATATGTTTTACTTTGCTTTTGTATACGCTATTTTTAAAGTTGGGAAAAGACCCGCGTATTTTTCCGAGTTCTTGGGAAGCTTTGTGTGATTCTTCCTGAATAAACTTCATGACCTTTTCGGCCGTTTGGACAGCTTTGGTGCTGTTGTACTGTATGCCAAGTTTTATCAGCATGTCCGCGAAACCCATAACCCCAAGACCTATTTTTCTGTTGGCAAGCGAAATCTCTTCTATTTCCGGGAGCGGATATTTATTAACATCGATCATGTTGTCAAGAAAGTGTACTGCGATACGAACAGTATCTTTGAGTCGGACAAAGTCTATAGAGCCTGCTTTGATGAAATTGGAGAGATTTATTGACCCCAGATTGCATGACTCGTACGGCAGTAGCGGCTGCTCTCCGCAAGGGTTGGTAGCTTCTATTTTTCCTATTTTTGGGGTCGGGTTTTCCTTGTTTATCCGGTCGATAAATAACATGCCCGGGTCGCCGCTTTCAAAAGCGCAGCGGCATATATTTGAAAATACTTCTGCTGCGTCCATTTTTCCGGATACTTTTCCCGTATAAGGGTTTTTGATGTTGTACTTAAGCCCTTTTTTTGCTGCTTCAATGAACTGGTCGGTCACGGCAACAGAAAGATTGAAATTAGTCAATCCTTCCGATACGGTCTTAATTTCGATGAATTCCATTATGTCAGGGTGATCAACAGGCAGGATCCCCATATTGGCGCCGCGCCGCCTTCCCCCTTGTCTGATCACAGATGTTGCCTCATCGAATAACTTCATAAAAGAGACAGGGCCCGAAGATATCCCGTGAGTGGTTTTTACGGCGGACTGTTTTGGCCTAAGACTGCCAAAGTTGAAACCCGTGCCGCCGCCGCTTTGATGTATCAGAGCCATATTTTTGAGAGACTCAAATATGTCTTTTAGGGAATCGTTTACGGGGAGCACAAAACATGCCGACAATTGTCCGAACTCTGTGCCGGCGTTCATGATGGCGGGAGAATTCGGCAGAAAATCTCCTTCTGCCATTATTTCCAGGAATTCAGACTCTGTTTTTGAGGTTTTTGCGCAAGGGTCGTATTTTTTATCTGCAAGCGCTACTACCTTTGCGATACGCCGGAACATTTGCTGGGGTGTTTCGGCCACTTTTCCGGTCTTATTTTTCAACAAATATCTTTTGTTCAAAACATGTTCGGCGTTTTTGGTGAGATTCATTTGTGAGCCCACCTTTTTCCGGTTCCTATTCGATCCCCAGAGCCGCCTTTATTTTTTCTTTGTCAAAGCCGAAAATAAGCATTTTTCCTATTTCCAGCACCGGGACTCCCGTTTGGCCGGTCTTGGCTATAAATTCCTTAATGACCGCCTTGTCAATAGATACATCTATATCCTCAAATTGAATGCCATGTTCCATAAGAAAACCTTTTGCCTTTTGGCAAAACGGGCAGGTAGACGTCGAGTATATTTTTACTGCCAAATAACACTTAACCCTTTTCGATCGCGTTGACAGGGCAGGCTTGTACACAATTTCCGCAATCAGTGCATTTTTCGGGGTCTATGGTATAAATGGGATCTCCTGAGCTTATTGCGCTTACCGGGCATTCCCCTTCGCAGGTGCCGCAGGCTATACAGGTGTCGTTGATTTTATGCGTCATAACAGTCCTCCTTATGTTTCTATTCTAATATTTTACCCCAAAAAAGCCCTTTTTCAAGTAGATTTCATTGAAACAGCGCTATTTTCTGTTGGCGTAAGCAGCCATCCCCCTATATGCCGCCTCGGTCCCAAGCATTTCTTCGATCCTTAGCAGTTGATTGTATTTGCAAACTCTGTCCGTGCGTGCCGGAGCCCCGGTCTTGATCATGCCGGAGTTTGTCGCAACTACCAGGTCCGCGATGGTCGTGTCTTCGGATTCTCCGCTTCGGTGCGATACGACCGACGTGTATTTAGCTTTTCTTGCCATTTCCATCGCAAGAAGCGTTTCGCTGAGCGATCCGATCTGGTTTAGCTTGATAAGGATAGAATTTGCCGCGCCTTTTTCGATCCCTTGAGAAAGAAGCTTTATGTTGGTAACGAAAAGATCATCTCCGACCAGCTGGACTTTTTTGCCGATCCTTTTTGTCAAAAGGTCCCAGCCTTCCCAATCGTTTTCCGCCATACCGTCCTCTATGGAGATTATCGGATATCTGCCGCACAGGTCTTCATATAAGGCTACCATTTCTGATGAGGAAAGGCTTTTCCCTTCGCTTTTTAGTACATACTTGCCATCCTTGAAAAATTCTGAAGATGCCGGGTCCAGGCAAATATTGATCTGTTCCCCGGGCTTGTATCCGGCTTTTTCTACTGCTTCTACGATTGCCTTTAAAGCCCCTTCGTTGGTGCCGAGGGCAGGGGCAAAACCGCCCTCATCTCCTACGGTCGTCGGCTGGCCTTTTGATTTTACGACGCCTTTAAGCGTCTGGTAGACTTCGGCGCACATTCTAAGGGCTTCTTTAAAATTCGGAGCTCCTGTAGGAGTTATCATATATTCCTGAAATTCAGTGTTCCATCCGGCGTGAGCGCCTCCATTTAGCACGTTCATCATGGGAACAGGAAGGGTTACGCCCTTTTTACCTCCGATATATTTGAATAGAGGAATGCCTATCCCGTTTGCGGCGGCGTGTGCAACCGCAAGAGATACGGCAAGTATCGCGTTTGCGCCAAGCTTGCTTTTATTGTCCGTTCCGTCCAACTTGATCATTAATTCGTCTATTTCGAACTGGCTTGTCACTGGCTTGCCGATAAGCTCTTTTTCTATTACGGATACATTGGCGACGGCTTTTAGAACGCCTTTGCCCAGATACCGGGATTTGTCCCCGTCCCTCATTTCAAGAGCCTCGTTCGTTCCGGTCGATGCTCCTGACGGGACGATCGCCCTGCCCGCGGTCCCGTTCTTCGTGATAACGTCGGCTTCGACAGTCGGATTTCCCCTGGAATCCATGACCTCCCTGCCTATCACCTTTGCTATTGTCATTCCGGCGGATTTGGACGATTTTTTGCAGTATTTCTTGGATATTTCTTCGAACATTTGAGGCTCCTTTCGGTTTTTTGATATTTTGCGGACCTTTTTATTTTAGCAGAAAATACCGGATCTTGTGAGGCAAAAACATTTCAGGCAAGAATATTCTTCTTTTTATGGCGGAAACTACTCGGGATACAGGAGCCGTTTAGAAGCGTTATCTTATGACCTTGTGAGCCCGGCTCAATTATGTTGATACAGCAGTTGTCCTGTTTTATCTTCCAGAAATTATTCAGGTCAAGTCCGATGAAATAGAAAAGTATGGTCCTGTTTATTCCCCCATGTCCGACTATCAATATTTTTTTGCCGGTTTTGGTTTTGGCGATCTTATTAATTGCAGCTACCCCTCTTTTTTGCAATTTTTTAAGAGATTCTGCGTCAGGGATCCGGGCCTTATTAGGACTGACCATCCATTTTTTATAGAGATCCCTATACTTTTTTTCTATCACGTCAAATTTCAAACCTTCCCATTTTCCGTAAAACCTTTCACGAAGTTCTGATATCTTGCGGACTTTTATTTTATGCGGTTTGGCAATGATCCTGGCTGTTTCAAATGACCGGCTCAAATCTGAAGAATATATTTCGTCAATTTTGACGTGCTCAAGGGACTTTGAGGCTGTTTTTGCCTGTTTTATGCCGATTTTGGAAAGAGGACTGTTCCCCTGGCCTTGATATATCTGCGCGGTGTTAGCTACGGTTTCCCCGTGTCTCATCAAAATGATGGTGACCATAGGTCACGTATAGCATCGAAATACAGGCAAGTTTTTGCCCTAATAGGACGATAAGTATATGTAGAGCTCAAATAAACGCTGAAGGAAAAATAAAAGTATGCCAGACGCAACGATGACAGTCGGGGTCGAGAGCCCATCTTCAAGTGCAGTATATGTAGCGCCAAGCGATACTGATGAATACTTGCCAAACACTGCTAATTCAACAACAGAAGAAAATTCTCCAGCAGCAAAATCAGCATCAATAGATACAGATATGCCAGCAGAAACGACAACAGACCTGCCGGCTGTTTACTATACAGAACATGTAGATACAGATACGACACCAACGACAACAAACCAGCCGGCTATTTACTATACAGAACATGTAGATACGGAAGAAGTTCCAGAAACATCAGAAACTCCAGAAACATCCACAGTCAGCGAAACAACCAGCACCAAAGGCTCTGAGTCTGTTTCGCCGGAAAAAGCTAATGACCCAAGCGTTATAGAGGATACAGCTACAGCTAACACGGTGACCACCATAATAACTATTCTTGCGGCTATTGCCGGCGTTGCGGTCACTATAATGACAGCGGGAGCGGCAGCGCCTGTGGCAATTGCCATTGTGAGTGCGGCTGCTACTATAGTGCCGACTATATGGACTGCGATTGCTCCCCTTGTGTTATAAATGAACCAGCTGAAAGGAGCAAGTTTTGTCCGTCGTAGTACGATTAATATCTGTAAGACCAAAGAATGTCAAGGAGGAATAAAGTTATGTCAATAGAAGGAGCAGCCGTTACAGATTCAGCGGTACAACCAGCAAACAATACAGCAGAATCTCAATATAGTGATGATTACCAGTCTACCGATCAGGAAACAGATCCGGCAAAATCAGCATCAATAGATACAGATATGCCAGCAGAAACGACAACAGACCAGCCAGCTGTTTACTATACCGAACATGTAGATACGGACACGACACCAACGACAACAGACCAACCAGCTATTTACTATACAGAACATGTAGATACGGACGCGACAGCGTCAGACTCGGCATCAGGATCAGACGATGCAGCAGACGATGGAGGCACAGGCGTCCAAACGACCAGCGGCAAAGGAGCGGGAACTGTTTCGCCGGAAGCACAACAGGCGGCGGATATAGGAAATGTGGTGATCGGCATTCTTGGCGCTATTGCCAGCGCGGTAAGTTCTATATGGGGCGCGACCGGGAAGATGCCTGAGCAGGTAGGCAATGCACTAAATACAATTCCTTCGGCATTAGGGACCTTGTGGGGATCAATAACGCCTCTTTTTGCCGGCGGCACTACGGCTCTTGCTGCTATTCCCGGGACTATAACCGCAGTAGGTTCGACAGTAGGGTCGTTTATTACACTGTTTAGTGATTCAGAAGATGAAGAAGTTGAGGATTCCGATAATTCCGGAGATTAGATTTTGCCGGCGGTAGACGTAGCTGATCCGTCAGGTTAATTAGAGCCAAGGAAGCGGATTCCCCCCTTTGCCGATCTAACATTTTGTTGATTCAATGGTTTTAGCTATCATCACAAACACATATTGCTAAGGCACGTATGATATAATCTTTGCAAACTTCATGAGGGAGGAGCTTTGTCATGGGTAATGTAAAAAAGACAAAAAAGGTCCCAAAAACGAAGAAGCCCACAAAAAAAGCCAAAAAAGAAAAGCTTGTCGGCAAAATAGAACATATATTTGAAAAAATACATGTAGTTACGACAACCCTAAAGAACCCGATTAAAGTGGGGGATATCATACATATCAAAGGGCATACTACCGATCTTGTGCAAACTGTGGAATCCATGCAAATTGAACATGAGGACGTTCAAAAAGCCAAAAAAGGCGACGGTGTTGGGATAAAAATATCGGGGATAGTGCGCGACACGGACAATATCTATTTGGCGGACAAAAAAACAGCGCTTAGCCAAAAACCGAATGTTTCGATCAACCCGATCATTCCAAAGAAAACATTTTTACAGCCAAAGAACACCCCTCCAATCGCAAAGGACAGCCCAACACCGCAGAAGTTCTTCAGTTTCTAATGTTGAAAGTCCCGGGTTTATAAGTGTATAATATTGATTAATGTACAGTAGTTTAAAGGCTACAAAATCAATAGTTGATAACCACATAAAAGACCTGAGCCCCTTTAAATTCTCCTATTTTTTGGGACAAAGTTCCACATATTTGTCTGTTGAGGATGTCCAATATTTCATGTTTGAAGCAAAAAAAACACCAGAGAGCTCAGTGATATACGAAAACCTGACAAAAAGCATGGCTGGTCTTCTACTTATATATCCCAAAAGGCCGGATTATAGGGATGCGTCACTTGTAATATTGACCAAAAACGGCATAGATATAGATCATAATGAGTTTGCAAGAACGGCTAAACCAATAATCGCGGCAAAATTTAGTAAAGAGAACTTGTTTTGCATGAGATCAAACATCCTGACATCGGAAACCGACCAAATTAAGATACTTGAAGCCATCGGATTTGAAAAGGAAGTGCACATGAAAGAGCATGTGTACTACGATCTTAAATATGTTGACGCATTTGCTTATACGCTGTTTGGGAAAAACCTATGATAGAAAAATACAAAGTCAAGGCAAGAAAAGCCAACTACAAAGATATTGAGCTGATCAAAAGCTGGCTTAAAAACTCGGACTTTGCAACAAACTTATATTATGTTCCTTCGCATGACGATAAGGCCCTTAAGGAAAAGGTGCTGTCAATGTTGAGGGAGGGAGGCCACGACTTAGCCTCAAAACGATATTTTATCATTGAAAGCGAAAAGCTGTGCAGGCCTATAGGGATGGTAATGTTTCACGATATTGTGTGGAGGAATAAAAACCTTGCTATGGACGTGCTTGTGGGAGATGACAGTTTAAAGAATAAAATTTGGGGCTTGATATTGTCAGTAGAAGGAATAAAGATAGCATTTGAAACCTTTAATATGCATAAAATAGTAGGAACGATCTACAGTTATAACAAAAATAGCGACAAACTGTTCAAAGCGTTTGACGGCATTGTTGAAGGGGTTTATAAAGATTTTGTCATAAAAAACGGCAAAAGATATGATGCCACTGTATACGCCATGTTCAAAAGAGATCATCCCGCGCTTTTGGAAAAGTTGAAGAAGTATTGAATCCTTTTTAATCCGGAAACATTAGAAATAATTATGGTATGGAATCAGAAATAGATACGCCAGGTATCTGGCAAAAGATACCAAAAGCATTTGAAGCGCTAAAATACCCAAATTACCGGAATTTTTGGTTCAACGAAGGGGTTTCTAATATAGGTTTGTGGATTCAGATGATAGCGCAGGGTTGGCTTGTATATGATATGACCGGATCAAAATTCCTGCTGGGATTAATAAATACTATTGCAGGGCTTCCATTATTATTCTTTTCACCGATAGGAGGCATAATAGCTGACCATCAGAACAAGAAAAATCTTCTTATAGCGACGCAAATAGTCTTTGCAGCGTTGTCTTTTCTTATAGGGGCCCTCATCTTTACTGGCGGGATAAACTTTAATATTCTTGCGGTCATCGTCTTTTTGATAGGTATTGCTACTGCAATTGACTCGCCGGCACGCCAAGCTTTTGTGGCAGAGCTTGTCGCTCCCAGGTCCTTGGGAAATGCGATAGCGCTTAATTCGCTTGCTTTTAACACCACCAGGATAATCGGCCCCGCGATAGCCGGCTATATAATTGGGTTTGTAAGCATCGAATCCTGTTATTTCATTAATGCAACAACGTTTACGGGCGTTATTATGGCATTGTTTTTCTTAAAAGGGGATTTCAACCCAAAAACCAAATCAATCGTTTCGGCGCGTTCCGCATTTGCTGAGGGGCTTAAATATATCCTTAAAAACAAAAAAGTTCTGTTTTCTCTTGTACTAGTCGCATTTACCTCTATTTTTATCATGCCTTATACCATATTAATGCCTGTATTCGCAAGAGATATTTTTCACTCCGGCGCCCAGGGGCTGGGGACTTTGATGGCTTTCTCTGGTCTTGGAGCGCTTACGGGGGCTTTTATGCTTGCGCAGTTCAGCGGGCGCATAGATCTTATACGGTTGATTTTTGCGAGCACATTTTTGATCGCCGCTTCACTTTTGGTGTTTGCTTCATCTTCAGTGTTATATATATCTATGGCTGCCCTGGCAGTACTTGGGTGGGGCATTGTTTCTCAAGCCGCTTCGGTCAATACATATATACAAAACGAGGTGCCAAATAATTTAAGGGGCAGGATAGTGAGTTTTTATGTGCTTTCTTTTATGGGCCTGATGCCGTTAGGGTCTTTTATATCCGGTTTAGCTGCGCAACATTTTGGTGCGCCGGCCGCGCTGGCCTCGGGGGCATTAATTAGCTTGATCCCTATCACGGGGTTTATCGTGTTTAATGCAGCAAAACAGCTATAAACCACGCGATTTGTCTTATCTTTCAGGGAACATCATTCCTATTCCTATTAGAACGAGGACAATGGCCCACATATATCTCCAAATGTTCCCAGTAACAATACCAGCCGCCTCAAGAAATAAAATCGCGCCGATTAGAATTACGAAGCCGCCCCAAATATACCGTCTTTTCATTTTTTATCCTCCGAAGGTGATTTCAAAGATTATATAATAAGTTACAAATCCTGTAAACTTCATATTATTGGCTCAGTTCCAGTATCCTTTGTCTTATAAGGTCCGCGGCCTCTTTATATACATCGTAGGCTGGACAAAACTCTTTTTTGTCAAAAAAAACAGACAGATCGATCGCCTTTCCGAATATTACTTTTATGGCATTCTTTTTAGGTATAAAACTGCCGCGCGGCAGTACTTTATCTGCGCCCTTTATGAATACCGGGACTACGGGGGTCTTTGTTTCCACGGCCAGCGTTCCCACGCCGGGCTTAAAGGGCAGGACCTCTCCACCCTTACTTCTGGTGCCTTCGGGCGCTATATAAAGGCAATATCCAGATCTTAGTACCGTTGCGGCAGCAGAAAGTGCTTCCCACGGTTTTTTATCCATATCCACAGACAGCGACTTTGTAAATAGTTTTATAAAAAATTTAGCCATCGGATTTTTGTCGTAATAGACTTTGTATATGGCCACGGTCTTTTCCCTCAGATCTTTTGGCAAGCAAAAGAACACAGCCGGGAAATCCAGGATACTCGAATGGTTTGAGGCCAGAATAAAAGGAGCCGCTGGGAGGTCTTTTGCCCCTTCACTTGAAAGGGCCGTGAGCTTGTGCGCGAGTATTTCTATAAATGAATTGAATCCGGGCCTAAAAACACTTAGAAAACTGTCTGTCTTTTTGACGAATCCTTCAGGTAAAGGGGCGTCTATTTTTAGGAGTTTTCTCCAGTAAGCGGAAGTGTCCTGCGAAAGGCAGTTATTTTGCATTCATCTTTTCTTTTGCAATTGCGATCATATCATTTAATGTCCTTATTTTTTCCAGCCTGTTTTCCGGTATGTCGATACTAAACTTTTTGTCGAGCGATGCGAAGATCTCAACCCCCAGCAAAGAATCTACTCCTAGATCCTTGAACAGGTCCGCACTGGGGTCGATCTTTTCAACGGGGATCTTGATCACTCTGGACACGATCTCTTTGACCTCGTTCTCTATGTTTTCCATTTTTCCTCCTTTATTTTTCTTCGCAGTAGTTTTTTTTGACAACAGCTCGCTTTATTTTCTTTGTCGTTGTTTTTGGAAGAGGTTCCCCGGAAACATAGCATTTGGCCGGTCTTTTGTAATTGGTCAGATTCAAGCTAAGACGATCGATTTCTTTTCCTATAGTTCCATTTATCAGCTCGTCGGAGAGTTTTTGGCCGTTTTTCATCGCCCAATCCGCAAAATACTCCATATTGGGGACCGCTGCGCAATGCACTTCTTCCATACCGGACCGCACTCCGTCTTTGATCAAATGTCCGAACACGCAGACCTCTGAGATGAATGGGCTTTTGGAAAGGGTGAACTCAGCTTCATCGGGATATACATTTACGCCCGACCCAAGGACGATCACATCTTTACACCTTCCGGTTATATACAAGTTGCCGTTCTTGTCGAAGCGTCCCAGGTCTCCCGTATGGAACCAGCCGTCCCTGATGACTTCTTTAGTCGCCTCTTCATTTTTGTAATAGCCGATCATGATGTTGGAGCCTCTTGCAATTATTTCGCCTATACCGTCTTTTGACGGGTCATTTATCTTTATTTCTATGCCCGGAAGCGCTTTGCCGACGGAGCCGAAAACATTGTTGTCCAGAGTGCATGCGGAAAGTATCGGTGAAGTCTCGGTAAGCCCGTATCCCTGCAGTATGGTAAAACCCATAAGATCGAACTTTTTTATCAGTTCGGGATCAAGCGCCGCCCCGCCGCTGACAAAAAATCTTATATTACCCCCGAATTTTCTGTGTATCATGCCGAAAAACAAACGGCCAAAATTCCTGCGGAAGATCATCCTGAAAAGTTTGGCAAGCCCGGTCAGTATCCCGAAAAGTATCCCGGCAAAAAATCCTTTTTCCTGTATCTGACGGTCAATTCCTTCGGCAAAGAGCTTGTACAAAAGAGGTACGGCACATAATACGGAGGTCCTGGTTTCCTGCATGTTCCTTAACAGATTGTAAGATTTGAGACTTTCCGCATAAGTAATGCAGCAGCCCTTAAAAAGTGCACAGAACATTCCGGCGGTAGTCTCGAATGTATGATAATTGGGAAGCACCGAAAGGAAGTTGTCCCCGGGGCCGAGCATCCAGAATATCGGATCTATCATTGCGACGTTGGACAGTATATTCATGTGGGTCAGCATGACACCCTTCGGATTGCCGGTAGTCCCGGAAGTATAGATTATTGACAGAAGATCTTGCGGGACGACCTCTTTTGCCATATTTTGCGCATTTGATAGAAAGACTTTGTCGGCAGGCTTGTTCAATACATCTTGCAGGGCCCCGTCTATATTCACAATATCTTTTATGTTGCCGATCTCATTCCTTATGGCGTCCACTTTTTCCATCAACGTTGAAGAGGAAAACAGCATTGTCGAATCGCTGTTGACCACGAGATTTCTGATCTCTTCCGGCTCCAGTTTGGGATCCAGCGGCACAGTTACCGCGCCGATATTTGCTATCCCAAAATATACTATCGGCCATTCGGGCCGGTTCTCGCACAGAAGCACTACTTTGTCATTCTTGCGGACGCCACGGCCCGCTAAAAAAGCGCTTACTCTGGTGAGCGCCTCAACAAATTCTTTGTAGGTAAAAACCTTGTAAGAGTCGTTTTCCTGCCGAATCTTGAGAGCGGGGTGCGGAGAAAATTTCTTCTCGTCCATTTTTAGCATTTCCGGCACGACAAGTATTGGTTTGTTCATAATGGAAGTATTATAACAAGAATTGAGTTTTTGTAAACTGTTGGCCCGACTTTATGCGTACAAACCTAAGCAAAAAACTTATTGGTGATCGGCATCCGCCGGTCTTTGCCGAAAGCTTTTGGGGTTATTTTTATTCCGGGGGCGGCCTGGCGCCTTTTGTACTCGCTTTTATCTATCATGCCAACCGTTCTTTTTACCGTTCCCGAGTTAATCCCTTTCTTTGCGATCTTTTCTACGCTAAAGTCCTTTTCTACGTATGCGGAGATTATCCTGTCAAGGATATTGTAAGGGGGGAGCGTATCCTGGTCTTTTTGCCGGTGCTTAAGCTCCGCTGTGGGAGCGCGGTTTATAATACTGCTTGGAATGGCCAAAGATACCTTATTGCGGTAATTGGCCAGTTCATATACCAAGGTCTTTGGAACATCTTTTATTAACGAAAGTCCGCCTGCCATATCGCCGTAGAGCGTTGCATATCCTGTACTTACTTCGCTTTTATTCCCGGTGGCCAATAAAAGATGCCCGAATTTGTTGGAAAAAGCCATTAGCAGCGAGCCTCTTATTCTGGCCTGCAAATTTTCCTCGGCAATATTTAATGAAAGCCCTCTGAAATGGGGACGCAGGGCTTTTAGAAAGGAGGAAAAAATCTTCTCTATTCCGATTTCGACCAGTCTTATCCCGAGATTGCCTGCCAGCTTTCGCGCATCATTAACGCTTCTGGACGAAGTGTACTGAGAGGGCATAAATACGGCCAAGACATTTTTGCTGCCCAGACTGTCAGCCGCGATAGCTGCTACGAGCGCGGAATCTATTCCGCCTGAAAGACCCAGGACAACTTTTGAAAAACCGTTTTTTCTTGAATAATCTTTGAGTCCCAAGCATAGCGCTTTGTAGATCTCTTCCGGGCTATCAGCCGGCTTGTTTACTTCGGGGCCGGCTATCGGGAGCATATTCTTGGCGCCGCATTTTAAAAGGTACAATTTTGTAACTTTTTTAGCTTTGACCGTTATTTTGTTTTTTGCACAAGGCAAATCGACGACCAGCAGATCTTCTTCGAACTGGCGCGCTCTTGCGAAAAGCTTTCCCTCGCTGCTGATAACAAAAGAATGGCCGTCAAAGACGAGTTCATCCTGCCCGCCGACAAGATTGACGTAGGCAATGGCCGCCTTTTTTTGTCTTGCAAGACTGGCCGCCATTTTTTCTCTTTCTTTCCACTTTCCCGCGTAATAGGGGGAGGCGTTGATAGCGATCATGAAATCCAGCGAACCTGCGGGCACAAGCGCTTTTATCCCTTTTTCATCCCAGAAATCTTCACAGATGCCGACAGAAAACACAGCATTCCCGATCTTTATTGCGGGCAGAGTTGAGCCTCGCGAGAAATATCTTTTTTCGTCGAATACGCCGTAGTTGGGAAGGCAAATTTTATCATATACACAAATGACCTTTCGGTTCTGTATTACTGCCGCGCTATTGCATAACCTGCCGCCTTTTTTGTTTACAAAACCCACTATTGCGGCGATCCCGGCACATGAAGACGCTATCTTTTTCAGGGCTTTCAGGTTTTTGGCTATAAAATCAGGCTTTAAAAGCAGATCTTCGGGCGGATATCCGGTGACGGCAAGCTCAGGGAAAACCGCAATATCGCAGCCGTGTTTTTTTGAAGAACGTATATACTCGGAAATCTTTTTTGCGTTTCCCTGGAGATCGCCGACAGTCGGGTTTATCTGGCATAACGCGACGCGGATACAAGACAAATCTTTTCTATTCATGGTTGATATAATAATATACAAGTATGGGTTTAAAAGCAACAATACCAGAGAGCAAGATCAAGGCCGCCCGCAGCATTTTAAAGTCTTGTATTTTGTGCGGGCACAAATGCCGCGTTGACAGGACAAAAGGAGAAACGGGTGTTTGCGGTGCGGGGAACAAAATTAAGATCGCCTCGTTTACAGCCCACCACGGCGAAGAACCCTTTATTTCAGGCAGCAGAGGTTCGGGCGCCATATTTTTCTCGAATTGTAATCTGAGATGTGTTTTTTGCCAGAATTGGGAGATATCGCAACCAAATGACGGAAAAAATATTGTAGGGGCGGATTGCAATCCGCCCCTACACGAAATCATGCTGTATTTACAAAATCAGGGTTGTCATAATATCAACCTTGTTTCGCCGACACATTTTATGCCGCAGATATTGGAAGAAATGAGGATCGCTTTCAAACAAGGCTTTGATTTGCCGATTGTTTACAATACTAACGGATTCGACAGTGTTGAACTTTTAGAGCTGCTAGATAAAGTTATCGATATCTATATGCCGGACATTAAATATTTTGACGATAATAACGCAAAGAAGTATTCAAACGCATCAAGCTATTTTGCAACAGTTAAGCCAGGCATTAGAGAAATGTTTCGACAGGTCGGCAATTTGGTCTTAGACGGGGACGAGATAGCAAGAAGCGGACTGCTGGCGCGGCATCTTGTGCTTCCGGGGCTGAAAGATGAAAGCAAAAAAATATTGAAGTATTTGGCAGGCATTTCAAAAGATATGTGGATAAGCATAATGTCCCAATACAATCCGTTACATAATGCAAAGAACTTTCCGGAAATAAACAGGAAATTAACTAAAGAGGAATATTTTGAAGTAATAGGATACGCGCAAGAGCTCGGGCTGGAAAATTATTTGATACAGGAAACTTCCTCGGCGGATACATACCTGCCGGATTTTAGCAAAAAAGAACCTTTCAAAACTTAGACTATTTGGGTGTATAATTATCATTGATCGCATTTTAGCTTTGAGAGGATTGACATGAAAATTAAGCGTATCGGTGTTTTGACGACGGGCGGGGATGCCCCGGGAATGAATGCCGCGATCAGGGCGGTCGTCCGGTGTGCCAAGTTCTATGGCCTGGAGGTTGTTGGAATTGAAAGAGGGTACGCGGGACTCATCGACGGCGAGATGAAAATGCTGGATGTCAGGTCAGTCAGCGGCATTATCAACAGGGGTGGCACGATACTTCATACGGTGCGCTCAGCGGAATTTAAGAAGAAAAGTTCAAGGGAAAAAGCGTACAAACACCTGAAAGAACACAAAATCGACGGACTGATTATCATTGGCGGGGACGGCTCCCTTCACGGGGCTGTGAATATCTACAAGGAAAGCAAAGTCCCCTGTATCGTGATCCCCGCAACGATCGATAATGACCTTTCTCATACCGACTACACTATAGGGTTCGACACGGCCGTAAACACCGCCGTCGAAGCGATAGACAAGATCAGGGATACCGCAAATTCACACGAACGGGTGTTTATTGTTGAGGTCATGGGAAGGGAGCACGGATATCTTGCTCTTGAAGTCGGGTTGGTATCCGGAGCAGAGATAGTTCTGGTGCCAGAGGTAAAATATAAACTTTCAGCGGTAATAAAACAGCTCGAAGATGGCCACAAAAGGGGAAAGATGAGCAGTATTATCGTCATGGCCGAGGGCGCCGGTAATCCAAATATCATTGCGCAGAATATCAAAGAGGAAACGGATCTGGATGTTCGCGTCACGATCTTGGGGCATATACAGAGAGGAGGAACTCCTTCCGCTTTTAGCAGGATGCTTGCGTGCAAGTTCGGAGCGGAAGCAGTCAGGCTTCTCATAGGCGGAAAAAACAACAGGATGGTCGGCATAGTAGGCGGAAATATTTTATCTTTTTCAATTGAAACCGCCGCTAAAGAAAAAAAATCGATCAATCTGAGTGATTATAAACTGGCGCAGATGCTGGCAATATAGGGGGTCTTATGAAGGCAGAAAAAATCCAGCTCGATAAAAAATCCGCTGACGGTTTTGTTTTTGAATTCGGGCCCGTCAACATGGTCTTTGCCAAAACCTCTTCAGGCATGATTGGCTGCGGGCTTGTTAATGTAATGGTCTTTGATAAATTTAATTATCCCGCCGCGCTTATAAAATCCGTTTCCGGAGCCATAAAAGATCTGCCGGGACTGCTTGAAGGGACGGTAAAAGAAGTGAACGAGAATGCTAGCAAAAAAGGGGTTATTGTCGGGATGAGCGGCCGCGAGGCACTCGAAATGATGTAGGCGAAAAACCCGCAGATATTTTCGCGGATCAGTAAAACAAAGAAGACAACGTTCCAAACATTCCGGTTATCAAAAATATCCCGGTTATGATCAGGGCAATGCCGGAAATATTGTTTATCAGCGGGACCCATTCTTTTAGTTTATTCAGCCGTGCGAGGAAAAAATTTGCTGACAAAGAAATTACGAAGAAAGGGATTGCCATGCCCAGAGAGTAAAGGCCAAGCAGTAATATCCCGTTTAATATGGTGGCCTCCGTTCCCGCAAGTATTAGTATTGAACCGAGTATGGGGCCTACACAGGGAGTCCATCCCGCGGCAAATATTATGCCGGCAAGGAAAGATCTTAAATAACCGGGGGCTGTTTTTTTTGCATCAAGTTTAAAATACGAGTTCAAAACTCCGATCCTGAGCCATCCCATTATGTGAAGCCCGAACACGAAGATCAAAACACCTCCGGTTATTCTGATATAGTCTCTGTATTCGAGGAATAAACTGCCGGCAAAGCTTGCGGCACATCCCAACAAAACGAAAACCGACGAAAACCCCGCAATAAATAGTAGAGAATAGAGTGTTGTATTCCTCTTAATGCCGGCAAGATCTTCTTCGTTTTCAAGGCCGCTGAAAACCGAACCGGTTATGTATGACATATAAGACGGGACAAGAGGCAGTATGCATGGAGAGAAAAACGATATAACGCCAGCCAGAAACGCTCCGGCAGCCGAAATATTTAATGGGATCATTGTGTGAGCTTTTTAATTTCGGCTATAGCGGCGGAACTTGCCCAGTCCCTTTCGCCGATCACATGGCTTACAATATTCCCGTTTTTGTCTATTATAAAGGTTGAAGGAATACTGGAAACAGAGTATTTTCTTGCCGCCGAACCGTCGCTGTCCAAAAGGACCTTGAATGTGTATCCGTTTTTTTCAATAAAATCTTTTACCCTTTCCATGCCGCCCCGGTCCACGGATACCGCGATCATTTCGAAATTAGGTCCTTTCAGTGTCTCGTGCAATTTTTGCATGGAAGGCATCTCATTTCTGCACGGAGGGCACCAGGTGGCGAAAAAATTAAGGAAGATCACCTTGCCTTTGTACTCGGAAAGTCTTGTGTAGATGCCGTCCAGGTCGTTGAGATAGAAATCCGTATACTTGGTCTTATCCGAAAGAAGATTTTTTTCCGACATGGAATATCCCACAGCGGGCAAAAGCAACGCGAATAACAACAAAAAACCCAAAAGCTTGTTTATTCTCATGGCAATATTCTACACCGGATTTAAGATAATGACAAACACCGGACAACAAAAAAAACGCCCCGTTACTTCCGAACCCACCTGCGTGGACGACAGTCACGCCAGTGTTGTCGTCGTCCGGAAAGTAAGAGGCATTTTATCCGCTAACGCGGGATCACGTAACGGCAAATTTTTTCAAGCCTCCGGCAGAATCAAAAGAGAGCCGGCAAGCTCTAGGATACCCGTATGGGTTCAGCTCGTTTGGCCTCTAAGAAAACGGCCGATTTTTGAAAAGAGAATTTTGCCGTTCGGCTCCGCGGATTTTCACCGCATCAACGCCTTGTACCAATAATCTAACAAACACGGGAGCTTGCTGTCAAGCGGCGTTTACAAGAATTGGCGGATATGTTAGAGTTTAATAAGTAAGGACTGCCCGCTATTTAGGGTTGTGACACTATCCGGATCAAGTCTATATTCTAAGGAGGACGATCATGAGAAAGTCTGCGCTTGTTCTTGCCGCTGTCTGCTGTTTTTCCATCTCTGTTTTAGGTTGCGGAGGCAAGGGAGTGAATGGACCCGACGGGTCTCTGAAGACATCTTCTTCGGGGAAAAAGGTCATACAGATGTGGGTCATGCCAAACAGCATGGAACCGATAAAAGACATAGAAGCTGTCTTGGCCCCGTTTAAAGAAGCGAACCCCGATATTGACGTAGTAGTGACGTCTGTAGACTGGGGATCCGCATGGACAAAAATAACCACCGCAGCAACTTCCGGTGATACTCCGGACATTGTCCAGCTCGGAAGTACTTGGGTAGGAGCAGTATCCGCCATGGGGGCGCTGGCAGATCTTAAGGGCAAAGTATCAGAGATCGGCGGCGCAGCAGCATTTATCCCTCCGGCATGGGTATCCAGCGGCATCGAGGGTTCAGGCACGGTTACAGCGATCCCTTGGTTTGTAGACTCAAGAGCTCTGTATTTCAGGGCCGATGTTTTCAGGCAGCTTAGACTGACCCCGGACAACCTCAAGACATGGGACTCTTTTGAGAAATCCCTGAAAAGTATAAAAGAAGCGGAGCTTGAAATAGAAAGTGTCCGTGTATACCCGATGGGAGTCCCGGGAAAGAATGACTGGAACGTTATACATAACGTGGCCCCATGGATCTGGGCGGCAGGAGGAGATTTTCTCTCGAAAGACAGAAAATCCGCCGCAATAAACAGCGAGGCCGCGCTTGAAGGGATGCTCTACTATGTGAACCTGGTCAAAAAGGGGTATATTCCGCTGGACGCTTTGGAACTTAATACCGCACAAATAAGCAGCAATTTTAATAATGGGTCTTACGCAATGTATTTCGACGGCCCTTACGAGATAAAAACCCTGACGCTGCCGCCGGAGCAGGGAGGTTCTTACGGGTCCATAGCTTCGAGAAATTTTTCAGTTACTGCATATCCCGCGGGCCCGAAAGGACGTTATACATTTGTCGGAGGCAGCGACCTGGCGATCTTCAAAAACAGCAAGAACCCCGATGCGGCCTGGCAGGTCATAAAATATCTGGTCTCTCAAAAACCGCAGGTTGAATATGCAAAATCAACCGGATTCCTCCCGGCCATAAAAACAGCCTTTGATGATCCCTATTTTTCTTCGGACCAGTTCAGGAGTCAATTCAAGGAGACCATAAAGTATGGCAGGACCTATCCCTGTATACCGGCCTGGGGGCTTATTGAGCCGATACTTACCAGAAGGCTGGGGATAATATGGGATCACGTCCTTGCTGCGGAAGACGAGCAGCTTAGGTCTGTTGTAAAATCAGGGCTAGATGAGGCAGCCAAAGAGATAAACTCGGTCCTTAAACAAGCCAAGAGATAAACTATTTAGATGTGCGGGATATTCGGCTATATCGGCGAAAAGGACGCAGTCCCTATACTCATAGAGGGACTCCGAAAGCTTGAGTACAGAGGGTATGATTCTTCCGGCATAGCCGTTATTTCGAATAAAAAACTCCACGTAGAAAAGTCCGTCGGAAAAATAGCGGATCTGGAAAAAGCCGTTGCCAAAAGACGGCGCCAGGCTCATGTGGGACTTGGCCACACCAGATGGGCCACTCACGGCCAGCCTTCCAAAGAAAATGCTCACCCCCATCTCGACTGCACTGACAGCATTGCCCTGGTCCACAACGGGATAATTGAGAACTACGAAGAATTGAAACGCGTTCTTTGTGCAAAAGGGCATATCTTCCGGTCTCAAACAGATACGGAAGTCATAGTACATTTAATAGAAGAAAATATCGGGCGTGGACCTGAAAATGCGGTCAAGCTAGCGCTCAAAAAACTCAAAGGTTCCTATGCGATCGGCGTAATTTTTAAAAAATTCCCGGGGGAGATAATAGTAGCCAGAAAAGGCAGCCCTCTTATCATCGGGGTAGGAGAAAATGAGAACTTTATTTCAAGCGATGTGCCCGCAATAGTCAAGTACTCTTCAAGGATAATAACTCTTGAGGACGGGGACATAGCGACCGTGACCAAGAGCAAGATAAAGATCTTTTCAAAGACAAAGGCATCAATCAACAGGAAAGAAACCCTGATCTCCTGGGACCCTGTCTCGGCGGAAAAATCAGGATATGCCCATTTTATGCTCAAAGAGATACATGAACAGCCTAAAGCCATAATCGATACGATCCATGACATAGTAGACTCTTCAAAGAAAAACATCCGCTTTAAAGACCTTAATCTTAAGGAAAAGGATATTACGGGGATAAAAAGGATCGTTCTGACCGCCTGCGGAACTTCGTGGCATGCTGCCTTGATAGGCGAATATTATCTGGAATACTATGCAAAAATACCTTCCGAAGTCGAATATGCCGCCGAGTTCCGGTACAGGATGCCGATAATTGACAAGAACACTCTTGTGATAGCGATCAGCCAGTCGGGGGAAACTGCCGATACATTGGGCGCCATTCAAGAAGCAAAAAAACACGGCGCGAAAGTCGTCTCTATCTGCAACGTTTTTTCTTCTTCTATTGCGAGAGAATCTGACGGAGTTATCTATACTTCTGCCGGACCGGAGATTGGAGTCGCTTCGACAAAGGCGTTCACTACACAGGTCGTCGTTCTTTTTCTTTTGGCGCTTTATCTCGGCAGAAAAAATAACAGACTATCGAAAAGCAGGTTCCAAAGCAGATTGCACAGCCTGTTTGAGATCCCGAACAAAGTTGAACAGGTTTTTTCCGCGGAGGACAAAATAGAAAAGATCGCCGATAAATATTTCAATGCTTCAAACGCTTTGTATCTTGGCAGAGGAGAGGGTTTCCCTGCCGCGCTTGAAGGGGCCCTTAAGCTTAAGGAGATCTCTTATATACACGCCGAAGGCTATCCCGCGGCCGAGATGAAGCACGGGCCGATAGCTCTAATTGACGAAAACATGCCCGTAGTGGTACTGGCGCTTTCCGGCAGAAGGTATGATAAAATACTCGGAAATATTGAAGAAGTAAATGCCCGCGGCGGCCGCGTCATCGCACTGGCAACTGAAGGCGACAGGCTTATCGCAAAAAAAGCAAAAGATGTCATATATCTGCCAAAGACCAGGGAAACGCTTTCCGCGATCCTTGCGGTAGTGCCCCTGCAGCTTCTGGCCTATTACATTGCCGTGAAAAGGGGCTGTCATGTCGATCAGCCGCGCAACCTTGCCAAAAGCGTGACGGTGGAATAGCTGTCATTGCGAGTCCCGCCAAGGCGGGATAACTTCGCGAAGCAATCCCATTGTTCTATGGGATTGCTTCGTCGTCCCTCGACTCACTTCGCTCGCTCGGGACTCCTCGCAATGACTCCCATACTCCTTTATGATAAAATCAATTTAGGCAACAATCCAATCTTTAGAAAGGGACTTCTCTAGCGATGAAATACGGCAGTTTTTCTTCAGACGGCAAGGAGTTCATAATCAGTAATCCGGATACCCCCAAGCCGTGGGGCAATTATCTGACGAATGAAAAATACTGCGCAGTTATTTCTCAAACAGCGGGGGGCTACAGCTTTTTCAAAGATTCCAAGACCGAAAGGATGCTGTATTGGACGGGGCAAAACCTTCATCAAGGCAGGCCGGGAAGATATGTCTTTGTGCAGGACGCTGAAACAGAAAAAGCTTTTAGCGTGTCCTGGGAGCCGATACGGACCAAGTATGACAGTTACGAATGCAGGGTAGGGTTCGGCTACCAGATAATAAAGACCAGAACTAACGGGATAGAAGCTCAGACCACTTATTTTGTGCCAACAGACGAGCCGTGCGAAATATGGAAAGTGAAAATAAAAAACACAACGAAAAAGACAAAAAAACTTAACATATTCGGTTATCTGGAATGGTTTATAGGCAGTGCAGACTATATCACTTTCTACAATATTGCGATCCTGTGGAATAGGGTTGCTTTTGACAAGGATTCTTCTTCAATCTTTGCAAGAAAGACCGCTTTTTACGAAGAATTCAACATCAAAAACAATCCGTATGTCTTGTTCTTTTCTTCGAGCGAAAAAATTGCCGGCTGGGATTGCCATAAAACAAATTTTCTAGGACGGGGGAATACGTGCCAGAACCCGAAAGGCGTTTTTGAGGGCAAGTGCACGCAAAGCATTTGTGACGGGGAAGAGCCTGTAGCCGTCTTACAGAATAAGATCACGTTAAAACCGGGCGAAGAAAAAGAGATCCTGTTCATTTTGGGGCAGACAACCGGGCAAAAAGACGCGGAGAGAATAATAAAAAAATTCAAGGACAAAAAGACCACAGCAAAAGCGTTGGAAGATGCAATAATACATTGGGAAGCGGCTCTAGCCCCTGTAAAAGTTGAGACTCCGGACAAGGATTTTGACACGATAGTCAACAACTGGGTCAAGTACCAGCTTTATATGTGCAACCTGTGGAGCAGATCGCCTTCTTTTTATCATGAAGGACAGGGGGGGAGAGGATTGCGCGATTCGTGCCAGGACAGCGAATCAATTTTATCCATTAATACCGCTCTTGCAAAATCAAAAATGCTCAAAGTAGCATCCCTTACAAGGCGTGACGGCACAATGGCTCCGGGCTGGTCGGATACTTACGGCCCTTATTCAAACAGGCCGTTTAAAGATCATCCTACATGGCTTACTCCTTCCGTTGCCGGCTATGTGAGAGAGACGGGGGATAAGAATATATTGTTTGAGGAGGTCCCTTGGCTGAAAGACAGATGGAGAGAAGGCGGGACAAAGACCGACATCAACTGGAGCGGCGGGGCAATCGAAGACGGCAAGGGGACTTTGTTCGATCACCTTCTTGCCCAGCTCAATTTTACGTACAACGATGTCAGCGTTCACGGCCTTCCGAGAGTGGGGGAGGCGGACTGGAACGATGCCCTTGATATGGCGGGAAGAAAGCAGATCGGGGAAAGCGTGTGGCTGGCGATAGCACTGGTAAGGGCGCTCAAAAATCTTGCGGAACTTGCGGGAATAATAGGGAAGAAAGAAATTAAAGATGACTTGCTTGGGAAAACTGCATCTATGTCTGCAAAGATCAACGAAAGCGGTTGGGACGGCAAGTGGTACCTTGCAGGATACAATGACGATATGGTGCCGTTCGGGTCTTCCAAGAATAAAGAAGGAAAAATATTTCTCAATTCGCAGTCTTGGGCGGTGCTTGCAGATCTTGTCCATCAGGACAGGCTGCCGGTCATGCTGGATTCCATTGAAAAAAATCTTGCCGGTCCTCACGGCATGGCGCTTCTGGCTCCCGCATATACCGTTTTTGATCCGGGACTCGGGCGTATCGCGATGTTTTCCCAGGGAACAAAAGAAAATGCGGCCGTGTTTTGCCACGCGCAGACTTTTATGATCGCGGCTTTTGCTAAGCTAGGCATGGGGAATGCCGCTTTCAGAGAAATGTGCAAAATAATGCCCAACAAACAAAAGGATGTCGAACTTTACAAAGCTGAACCTTATGCTTACGCGGAGTATTTGATCGGGCCTGACCATCCCTACGCATACGGAGAAGGGGCCTACACCTGGCTTACAGGAACGGCCGGCTGGACATTTATGGTGGCCACGGAATGGATACTCGGAGCAAGAAGAGAGTTCGAAGGACTTAAGATTGATCCGTGCATCCCGTCAAAATGGAAGAAATGCAAGATAACAAGACCTTTCCGTGGCGCTGTTTACGAAATAGAGATAGAAAATCCCAAAGGCGTAGAGCATGGTATATCATCAATAGAGGTTGACGGAACAAAGATCCAGGGGAATGTCATAAAACCGCATGCTGACGGCCGAATGCATATAGTAAAAGTGGTGATGGGATAAACGCCCTTTTCTTTTTGACAGCGGTGTTATAATTTATCTAAAGAAAATGCGTCCTAAATATGGAAATGCGGCTTTATTTGTCTCCGCAATAGTTCTGTTTGCGTGCGCCCTGGCGATGAATTCCGGTTGCGGTAAAAGCGGGGGATCTTTGGATGTCTATTCTATTGTCGAAGCACCGGTCTTTAGTCCTTCTGCCGGAACATATACGACTACTCAAGAAGTTACAATAAGTTGTCCTACGTCCGGGGCTGCAATCTATTACACCACTGATGATTCGGAGCCAAAGGAAACTTCTACAAAATATATTGGGCCTATCTCCGTTAGCGCGACGGCAAGAATAAGGGCAAAGGCATATCTTTCCCCAAAGGTGCCAAGCGCAGTAACAAGCGCGATATATGATATAACAGGGACGGTTGCTAACCCTACTTTCAGTCCCGAGGCAGGAACTTATGCAAGCGCGCAAGATGTAGCGATATCATGTCTTACCAGCGGGGTGAGAATAACCTATACTACCGATGGAGCGACCCCGATAGAATCATCCACGCTTTACGAAAATCCAATATCCATAGCTACAACCACGACACTTAAAGCAAAAGCTTTCCTCGATACTTATGCAAGCAGCGAGGTGCAAACAGCCACCTATTATATAGGACAGGAGGCGCCGCTCAGTTTTTCTCCGGCCTCAGGCACTGTTGAAGGAGAAACAGAAAGAACGATCACTATAACAGGGGGTTCCGGGTCAACTATCTATTACACTACGGATGGCTCAGATCCGACAGTTTCTGCTTCTAATTTGAGCAGCCCGGCAACAATTACCATAGAAGTTGGTTCCACAAGCCCGGTAAAAGTAGAAACGATAAAAGCATTTGCCATGCAAAGCGGGAAAGTCGCAAGCCCGATCTCTTCGGAGACATATACGCTTTCACTTACTACGGAAGTTGTGGCCGTGGACAGCACGGGAAATGTTGGCGAATATACATCGATAGTTCTAGACTCGAGCAGCTCACCGGGTCCATATCCGCATATAAGTTATTTTGATAGGACAAACAGCAACGTAAAATATACTTATTATGATGGAACCGCGCACGCATCTATTATTGATGGAGTCGGGGTAGGGGGAGGACACACATCAATAGCAAAAGACGCTTCGGATGTTTACCATGTTTCTTATTATGATGAAAGCAATGCCGCTCTGGGATATGCTATATCACCGGGATGGGTCGCTGCGAGTGTTGATACAGGAGAGGTGGGAGCATATACGAGTATTACGCTAGATCCTTCGGGGAAACCTTATATTTCTTACTATGATCTTGCGAACAAAAAGGTTAAATACGCAAGTTTTGAGTCCGGCGCTAACTGGCCGTCAGAAACGATCTCGGATAGTGCTTTGACCGGCAACGATAGCTACGGGCGCAGCGCTATTGCGGTTGACTCTTCCGGAAAAGTTTATATTCTGTTTCATAGCGATACCGCAATTCTTTGCAAGACCAAAGCCCCATTGGGGACTTTTACAGAAGAAGTTATAGACACATACAGCCCGGCGGGATTTTTTCTTGATATAGCTCTGGGTTCGGGAAGCGGTTCCTTGATCAATATTTATGCCATTTTTTGCACCCCTACTTTGCAATGGGCAAGATCTTCTAATTCGGGAGCTTCCTGGGGTACCCCACAAGGCATCTCTTCTTCAAACTTGGAGTACATATCTCTTGCGGTTGACAGCAGCGGCAGCTCGGACATTTTACATATAAGCGCTTATGACTCTTCTTCACAAACGCTGAAGTATATAACAAACGCCTCCGGATCGTGGAAGGAATATTGCGTAGATAATTCTGTAAAGGTTGGCAGTTATTCCTCAATAGCCATCGACAGCGACGGCCATTTTCATATCAGCTATTATGACGAAACTAACGGGAACCTGAAATATGCGACCAACAAACCTTAATCTGTTTACCGTAATCTGTGCGGCAAGCCTCCTTTTTGTTTCTCCCAAAGGCTTTTGCGAAGAAAAGCAAGACTCGATCTTTAGTTTTGGTCTAAGTTCCGGTGTATTTCAGCTTGATTATACCCATGTTTCAGCATCAGATACGGTATCCGGAAAGACAATAGCTTCGGAGCCTACGGTCGGCGGAGTATTTTTGATAACAGCGCCGGTACCAATATTGCCAAAGCACCTGCCTTTTGAGTTGGCTGCGCAGGCGGGGTATAATTACAATCTCCCTGCAAACAACATTTCTGTTTCCTATTCATTTGCCAATGTTTTGTTGAAAAACGACCTAAGTATTGATATTGACGGATATTTGGGTGCCGGTGCGGTTTATGCCTCATGGAACCAGGGGATCTCAGGAGGGCTCGGCTGGCAGATATTGGCCGGTGCAAAAAACTTGGACAAGTTATATGCGGGTTTAAGGTACATTTCTCTGCCGGGATCAAGATTGACAGGCGGCTATCAAAGTACTTTCCTTTTGTCTCAACTGATTTTGGATTTTCAGTATAGTTTCTGATGTGGCAGTGTCATTGCGAGAACCCAGCACTTTGTTTCAAAGTGCTGGGTTCTCGCAATGACTTTTGCTTCATACTTCAGCTGACAATTTGCTATAATTACAAAAGACGCGATAATCTATGCTTTGAAGGAGAAGGAACGGACAATGTTCCCATTTGGCGTAACATTTTACCCTGACCAGTGGCCCAAAGAATATTGGGAGACCGCTTTTTCTCAAATAGCGGCCAGCGGGTTTAATATAATACGGTTTGGCGAGATGGCGTGGAACTGGGTAGAACCTCGTGAAGGTGAGTTCCAGTTCGACGAACTTGACGAAGCGCTGGACATGGCTAACAAACATGGCCTCAAGGTGCTCCTCGGGATCCCTACTTCCATGGTCCCTACATGGCTTATAAGAAAATACCCGCAGGTCCGTCCTGTCTCGAATGAAGGAACTTTGTATCCCGAATACGGGCCCAGACCCAATGTCTGCAGGGACAACAAACTTTACAGAAAATTTGCCGAGCGCCTGATCGGCAAGATCGTCGAAAGATACAAAGACCATCCGGCGGTCATGTTCTGGCAGATTGATAACGAGCCGGTATATCCTCCGCTTGACTCGACCACCAATATGGATTTTTGCCATTGTGAAGAGACAAGACAGGATTTTATTGCCTGGGCAAAAAAGAGATACGGATCTTTGGATGACATAAACAGGGCCTGGGGAGCTAAATTCTGGACAAATGAATTCGGTGAGTTCGAGGACATAACTACCCCGAAGGCCGGTGTCTGGGATGCGGGGAATCCTCATATTTTTCTTGACTGGTTCAGGTTTAAAACGGAATCCCTGCATGATTTTTTGATGTGGGAAAAAGACCTTGTCAGGCAGCAGGACAAAAAAAGAAAGATCGGCACAAACGGCTTTTTGGGTATCTGCCAGAGAGTGCCCGAGCACGACATAATGGCCGAAGGGCTGGACTGGTACGGCTGGGACATTTATCCGATGGGAGGCAGAAACACTTCCCAGCAGATCGCCGAAATGGCCGATTGGTGGAGAAGCATTGCAGAAAACCGGGGCGCAGAATTTCATGTCACCGAACTCCAGGGAGGGCCCAATGTCCGCTGGGGCTATTCGGGTTTTATAGAAGGCCCCGAAATAAGGATATGGACGCACCAGATCATCGCGCACGGCGCCAAAGCGGTGCTTTATCACCAGTGGCGCACCGCGAAATTCGGCGGAGAGACCGGAGGATTCGGTATATTAAAAGCCGACGGAACACGGACCAAAAGGCTCGAAGCCATCGAACAATCTGGGACAGAAATAAAGAATATTATCCCGGAATTAAATTCCAGGCATTTGAGGCCGAAAGCCGCTGTCGCATATTTGCGGTCTTCGGACGTGCAGACCTACCAGGAACAAGGGCCTCCAAGGACTATTGCCGGGCAGTGGGAGCAGGTACGCGCCGAGCTCGGGCACACGCACGGGCTTGATTCCTGCCAGGGAGCGTATCAGGTGCTTTGGAATTACTACAATCCCTCGGCCTTTATTTTTGAAAGCCATTTGGAAAGCGGAAAACTCCCATACGAGATAATCCTTTTACCGAATCCATATGTCCTAACCAAAGTACAAGCCGAAAATCTGCTCAAATTTGTTGAAGCGGGAGGAACGCTTGTAACAGAATCAAGGTTCGGGACAAAGAACAAAAACGCTCAGCTGCATGAAATATCACTGCTTCAGGAAATGCTGGGGATATCAAGCGAGCACATAGAGACCATCGATGACAGGATATATATTCCCAAACTAAGATGCTGGGCCTATGGTTTTAGGGACCTTATACATGCTGAGACAGAGTCTTTGATGGTATACAAAGACGATTTGCCCGCTTTTATAGAAAAAAAGATCGGCCGAGGCAAAGTGCTTTACGCCACTTTCAGCCTTTTTATGAGCATCGGAAAGACCGGGAACGAAAGACTTGCTGATTATGTAAGGAGTTATCTGCCAAAGCCGGAATTCTTTTTGAGAGATAAGGACCACATTGAGATGGTGCTTTGGGAAAGCGAAAGCTCGCCGATCTTATATGTGATAAACCATTCGGTTTCAAAGGATAAGTTTGAAATAGACGCCCCTGAAAGATTTAGAGCGGCAAGGGATCTCTTGTCCGGGAATGTTTTTGAAATAGAAAAAGGGAAGCTACCTCTTGCGCTCGGAGGCCGCAGCGTGATGGTACTGGCTCTGTCATAATTTATATAAAGGGAGAATATCAGGTGAAGTACGGATACTTTGACAAGGAAAAGAAAGAATATGTGATCACAAGGCCGGATACTCCGCTGCCGTGGATAAATTATCTCGGATGTGAGGAATATTGCGGGTTGATATCAAATACAGCAGGAGGGTACAGCTTTTATAAGGACCCAAAAGAAAGAAGACTGCTTAGGTACAGGTACAATAACATCCCATATGACAGAGGCGGAAGATATCTTTACATAAGAGACAACAAAAGCAGTTCTTTCTGGTCTGCTACCTGGCAGCCCGTCATAAAACCAACTTCTAAATGGGCTGATAACGACAATGCCCTGTTTTCCGTGCCTGAGGGAAAGAAAGATGATTATGTTTATGAATGCCGGCACGGGCTCGGATATACAAAGATAATGGCCGCTTATAACGGCATCCAGACCACTACCACTTATTTTGTTCCGCTCGGCGAAAGCTGCGAAGTCTGGATGATGGAAATAAAGAATAACAGCCTGCAGGAAAGAGACCTGAGCATATTTTCTTTTGTGGAATTCTGTCTGTGGGATGCGCTGAACGACATGACCGATTACCAGTACAACCTGAATATCGGCGAGACCGAAGTCGAAGGAAGCATTATATATCATCTGTCCAGGTACAGAGTAGAAAAAAAATATTTCGGGTTCTTTTCGGCAAGCGAAAAAATAGAAGGATATGACACGCAGAGAGAAGATTTTTTGGGCAGATACGGAGACCTTTCTTCACCCAGGGCCGTCAAAGAAGGCAATTCTAACAATTCGATCGCATGCGGGTGGGCTCCGGTCGGCTCGCACAACGTTAAAGTCTCTTTAAAGAGCGGGGAGACGAAAACTCTAATTTTTGTTCTCGGATACAGCGAAGACCGCAAGGACGCGAAAAGAGTCGTTGAGAAATTTTCCAAAAAAGACGGCGTACAAAAAGAACTTGCGGCCTTAAAGAAAAAGTGGGACGAGAACTTGAGCAAGCTGTGGGTCAACACCCCGGACGAAGACGTTAATTTGATGGTGAACGTATGGAACCAGTACCAGTGCAGGACAACATTTAACTGGTCGCGCTCGGCATCTTATTATGAATCCGGGATCGGCAGGGGAATGGGATTCCGTGACAGCAATCAGGACACAATGGGTTTTGTATACCAGATACCGGAAAAGGTCAAAGAACGGATAATAGATCTTGCTTCAACACAATTTGAGGCCGGAGACGCGAACCATCAGTATTCACCGCTCACCAAAAAAGGCAACGGCCGCGGTTACAGCGATGATCATCTGTGGCTTGTGTATTCAGTTGCCGCATATGTAAAAGAAACGGGTGATGTGAAATTCCTGTCGCAAAAGATACCGTATGACACCGGCAAAAAGGGGTCGATGTATGAACATCTGGCAAAAGCGATCAACTACTCGCTTAAAAACATAGGGCCGCACAAACTTCCGCTTGCGGGATTTGCGGACTGGAACGATTGTTTGAACATGGTCGGGCCAAAGAAACAATCCGAATCGGTGATGGTTGCGCAAATGCTTGCCGGCGCATGCCTTGAGATGAGCAAAATGGCGACGCTCGCCAAGAAAAAAGCCGATGCAAAGAAATACGAAAAGCTTTACGAAAAAGTAAGGGATCAGATAAACAAAGTAGCATGGGATGGGCAGTGGTATGTAAGAGCTTTTGATGATAACAAAAAAGCTGTCGGCAGCAGGAAGAACAAAGAAGGGAAAATATTCCTCGAGACACAGGGCTGGGCCGTGCTCACCGGGGTTGCCGACCAGGAAAGAGCGATAGAATGTCTTGACTCCGTGAACAAACATCTGGCTACCGAATACGGAATAATGATACTTCAGCCGTCGTTCTCAAAATTTTACCCGGAACTCGGATCAATATCGATATATCCGCCGGGACTAAAAGAAAACGGTGCGATATTCTGCCATCCGAACCCGTGGATAATAATCGCGGAGTGTATGGTGGGCAGGGGAGAGCAGGCTTTTAAATATTATAAGGCGATAGCCCCCTCCGAAAAGAACAAGATCCCGGATAAGCACAGGCTGGAGCCGTATGTGTATTGCCAGATGATAGCAGGCCGTGACCACAAGGATTTTGGCGAAGCAAAGAACGCATGGCTCACAGGCTCTGCCGCGTGGAATTTTATGGCGATATCGCAGTGGATCCTGGGAGTGCGCGCGGATTATGAAGGATTGCGGATCGATCCGTGTATCCCGTCTTCATGGGACGGCTTTGAAGCAAAAAGATCTTTCAGGGGATGCGAGTACAGCATAAAGATCTCAAATCCCGGGCATGTGAGCAAAGGGGTTGTTTTAATGAAAATTGACGGCAAAGAGATTAAAGGCAATTTGATCCCTTATATTAAGGCAAAAAAGGCTTGCAATGTTGAAGTGGTGATGGGATAAATAGATTGGTGTCCGGCAAAAAATTAAAGACCCCCGAAAATCGGGGGTCTTTTTTTGAATCTTTCAACAAAACTAGTTATATCTCAATATTGATTAGTTCAAAATTATGTCTGAACAATTGTTCTGCCAATCTCATTTTTGCAGCTTGATCGCTTCCAAGCAAGACCTGCAGGACTTGTTTAGATTTAATGGCCATCATGGTATAAAAATTTCCGTAACCAAGTACTCCACCCAAAAAGCCCTGAGGCGTTTTGTCAAAAGCGTGCTGAGGGCCTTTTAATCCAAGGAACAAATTCCTTGAAACCTCGGGGACAACCATCCTGCCTCCGCCCAGCATGTTTTGTCTGGAAAAAACGTCTCCCATCCAGGAGTCGTGCCCTACTATATTCATCAACTTTTGCTTGCCGTGAGAGTTCCACCAGGTGCCTTTTACTATGACATTTACCTTTTCTTCTGTACTTTCCAGTTGAGCCGCTCCCTTCAACAATGTATCAAGCTCCATCCCAGTAAAGGTCGTATTCAGTATTTCAGGAGCAATCCCTGCTGCTACATAGCCGAAAGGAATACAAGGAGTTTCGATCTGGAGCCCGTTACCAAAAAAGCCGGCCATTTGGTTGTTAGCATTAGCAACTGAAAGCATAAACATGGTTGCTTCAAGCTTGCTCATCTTAGATAGCAACGCAGGGTACATGTAATACCATAAGAATTCATCCCCGTTTGCGTTTGCCACATGCTTGACACCCAAGGCTTTTAACGCTTCGTACATTCCATATCTGTATCCCAAGATCGCGGCATCTCCGTGACCGGCAGGAAAGTCCCCATCAAGAGGAATCGGGTACTCTTCGAGATCATATCTTTCGAGGACTCTCTGGTTCCAGAACACTACATTATCTTGCCATGTTGATGATTCCGGGTGATTGCGAACATGATCAACAAAATGGGGTGCTTTTTCAGAGGAGATCATTGCAAAGACAGGCGTTTCGACGCCCAAATGTTTGCTAAACATGTGTACGATATCCATGATCACCCCTTTAAATGTGCTCTGAGTATCCATAACTGGGTATAAAGCTCTTGGGGTTTGGGCGGTAACACGGTATCGATTCGCTAAAGCGTAATAGCTCGCAAGTTCTTTGGCTGCCCTGGCCCCTGCTCCCCCTCCGACATCCAAAACACCGACGGACCCATAACCGTCTTCTCCCTGTGCCCACATTGAGAGTCCCTCTTCAAAACAAGATAGAAATTCAGCAGGGCTCGAAAAAAGCGGAGCCGTGCCTAACCTGGGATCCCCAGGTTTAAGTATGCCATGTGTGATAGGCGGCATATCTGCTCTGGCAAGAGGGACGAAGTCCTTATCTTGCAATCGATTGTCCAATTCCATCAGAAGTTGCTGTAAATCAAGGAGTTTTAAAGCGGGTTTTAACATTACATGTTCCGGTGAATCAGGTCTCATCAAGTCAGGAATAAATCTTATGGAGTTTGCCTTCGTATCCAAATTCCCAATACTTTTTTGGAGGCCGCGCAATAAGGCGCCATGTTGAAAATCGCTGTCAAAATTTCTGAGTTGAAGTTGTTCCGGAATACCACTTGAACGCCTTATTTGTGCTGCGGTTACAAACCTTCCTTGGTGTGCTGCAGGAATCGCATCAATAATCGATCTCATTGCTGCCATGTTCTTAAAATCTCCTTTTCTATGATGGATTTTATTCCATTTTGCCTCTCATTAAATATATCGTCAATATTTTCCGGAAATTTCACGCAATTTGCATTTCAGGAGGAAAGATCAGGCACATGGTATACACCCCCTGGTTCAGTTAAAATGTATTCCGAGTAAGAAATATACCCAACTAAAGGAGGTTTTAACCGATGTGCCCG
>JBAZKW010000011.1:0-64463 GCA_041650595.1 Candidatus Margulisiibacteriota bacterium | reverse complement strand
TCTGGTAAATGACATAAATGACGTAGCAAAGACTGATTTTACAAAGACGGAAGATATAGGGAAAATAATCGTAAGGGTGAAAGATATTATCAATAATTCAGACACAAAGCTTGGCAAAAACATGAAAGATCTAGTTACGAAAACACTATCCGATGCCAAAGGGTATATTGAAAATACGGGCATTAATGTTGATGCAACACAGGTTGCCCATAAGGTACTTGAGATGATAGCTAAGGGGAACCCGGTAGAAAAAGTAACTGAAAAGATAATGGCAACTCCTAATATGGCACCCAAGATCATAAGCATGATGACGAACATAATTGCCGGCGATAAGGGTATGAAAGCGGAGAATCTGAAAGACTTTGCTGCAATGCTGAAAGAGGTGTCAAACAAACCTGTTGACGAAACAGTTAAAGCGTCGGTGCAGAAGGCAAAGACGGAGGGATTGAAAATAATAAAGGCAGCGGAAGAAGTCAATGAACGGGCAAACGTGCCGAATGATGTAAAACAGAATACACAGAACAAGCTCAGTGAAATAAGAGAAATTTTCGATTCCTTGCAAGATGTGAGTCCCCAGGTAACAGGATCAAGACCCGATGCAGCAAGACCACAGAAGACACCTATCATAAAGGCATCCGGACAGGCGGAAAAAGCACCTGTAGTGACATCGCAGCCGATAAAGGCAGAAGCGCCTGTCAAGGAAACCTTAAATCCGATAAGTATGAAATTGCTTTCACTTGTAAGGAAAGAGCCAACAAAAGCAGCCGAAGCTATAAAACAGATGATGTTTCTTTCCGAAGAGGGATTAGTTCAAAAGAACTATTCTATAGCTGTCCCTGCAATCGAAGCGTTGGCCGATGTACGCGAAGAATTAAGAACCGACAATAAAGCTGCTGGAACAAAATATCCTAAAAATCTGTCTAGGAACGAGATTGCGTCTTCAATAGATAAATTCTTCGAAAATATTGTAAAATCGCCGGCTCTTAGGGCTGCAGTCATTTCGTCCGATGAAAAAGCTTCAAAAGCGATAATTAAATGCATGCCTGATGATATCCTTGTCCAAGCACTCAATGAAATGCCTGTCAGCAGGGCTGCAGAGATCATTACCAAAGCTGACGACAATAAGAAAGCAAGCATAGAGAGTTTGGCCAAGAAGACCCAGAAAGCTACAAAGGCTTTTGCGGAATCCAAAAAAAACGAAGATCTTCGAGCGCCGTTTGCGGGAGCAATAAGCGGCAACTACGGACCTATCAAATTTATAGCAAATGAAAAGCCGTCTATGCCGGTCAAGGCAGCATCTTATGAAAACCCCGAATTGACGACAATATTTGACAACAATGAGATCTCGAAAATACAAAAGGAACTGTCGTCATCATTTGGCAACCTGCCGGCCGATAATGAAAAATCAGAATTGCTTATGATAGCGGCAGGGATCAAACAAAGAGCCGCTTCTGTGAAGGAAAATGTCAGATCAACTACCGGTACAAATGAAAATATTGACTTGACCAGTATTGAAAAGCCGATGAAAGCGCTGGCAGACAGAGCTGTGCGTGCAGGGTATACGGATGCGGACCGCATATCGGATATTATGAAGAGGAGCGACCTGTCAAACGCTGAAAAATATTCATCGGTCATCGAACTGATATCCGGCGATCTGCGTAAAAATATGGGGAGTTCCTCTTTGCGCAGTGCGATCTGCGACAATTTATCACTTGCTAGAGAATCGCTCAAAAAAGCGGAATTATCTTTGCAGCACAAAAATTCCGCCGTAAGTTTATTAAAGGCATTGTCCGCGCGAAATGGTTCCGGGACAGACGATCTTGTCTCAACAGTATTGAGCAGGCCCAATGCGGCGCCTGAAATATTGTCATATATGCTTGCTCTAAACCCGTCAATGAAATCAGTCAGCGGAGAAAAGCTGCAAGCATTTTTCCGGAATGTTCTAGAACAAACCGGCAGCGATGAATCCTTAAAGCAGCGCACGGAAACGATCTTGCAGGAAGCAAAGATGAGTAGTTCGGAGACAGTATCAAGCAAGGCGCCTATCATTGCGGGCGTGCAGGACTCGATCAAAGGAGAAAACAAGCTAAAGAAGATGCTTGCCAAAGTGAGGACGGGTTTGATCCCATTTTTTGAAGATGACGAAGAGGGAGAAGAAAACGAATTGATCGTGAGCAGTATCTCCAAAAAAGAAGACAAAAATAGCCGGTCTGCCTGATCAGCCTAATGACAATATCGATCTGCCTATCCTTTTTGCATACTCTACGGTTTTCCCAATATCTTCTGTTTCAGGCAAAATAGGATTGCCGAAAGTAATGTCAAAACTTTTTCCGCCATTCAACTCCTTTATATGTACAGGGATCACGGGGGCGCCTGTCTTTATAGAGAGATAAGCCGTTCCCGGCCTGACATCTTCCAAAAACTTAGAAGCATCCATTTCTGAGTTTGTAAATATCAGCACAGAATTTTTGTTGTTAATAGCGTCTATTATCCTAAGGACCGCTTTGCTTTGACTAAAAGACGGCTTTTGTTTTATCGCAAAAAAACCGGCTCTGTTCGTAAGGATAGAGAACGGGAATTTGACGAGAAAGGTGTCGGATATCACGGATATATTAATTTTTAGACGGGAATAAAGTATCATCCAGTCAAAATAGTTCATATGGTTTGCGGCCAGGATGAAAGGAGTCGGGGTGTTCAGCAATATTTCATAATTGTTGATGTGTACAGTGGTCCTTGGCAGCACAAATTTCAGCGCGCTTTGTATGCCGTGTTGGTACCGTAAACGCCTGTTCCCAGAGAACATAGAAGCCGTATACGCAAAAAAAGCGATTGGAATAGATGCAAAGAAAATGAAAAGCATCCCCAATATCAGACCTATCCTTATGACGGCAGTACGCAAAAACATTTGCGATAATGATATCGTTTTTGCCGGTTGGGGTCAATGGCAGGGATTTTCCGTTTTTCTTTGCGCAAAATGAAAAAAGAGTGAAATCCCCGGTTTTTTTTAACGATAGAACATGTAGATGGAATTATAATCACTATTGAAGGGAGATCATATTATGGCTGCTCGAGTATTCACTAAAATGTATCCTGGTCTTATGAGCAATGTTTGTGGAAATCTTGTCCCGAAACACCTGAGAAAATTTCCTATTCCTATGGGAGGAAGGACATTCACACTTTGTCCCGTGCAGGCTGAGATTGGAGCTGCTCAAGCAGCTTCTGCTCAAATGATCCCAAAATTTCAGAGTAGCCGTTCTGCCGGTATAGCGCTGGATATTGCCAATGCTCTACACGGTCAGGGGCTTCCTATCATCAGAGGAGATAGAGGAGCGACACCAAAAGAAATAGAAGATACTTTGGCCGTTATGAAGGACAGAAGGATAACTCAGAGTGTGATGAGAGATAATGCGTTTAATCTGGAGGAGACGGTTTCTTTACCTGTGATTCAAGAGATCCGGGAAGCTGCGGATGCCCTGAAAGGACTGGAAGACATTCTTGTGATAGCGCCGGACGAAGTTGGTATAAAAATGGCCCATGATGCGCTGGTGGATACTTATCGGAATGACAGAACAAATGGTGAAAATTCTCCAAGGATCCACTTTGTGACGGAGGGAAATTTAAGACAGTTGCAAAACAAGATTGATTTCACTAAAGCCGGAATGATAGTTATGGGGAACATGACAAGTGAAGGGCAGAAGAAAACAGCTATGGCAATGTGCTACGAAGAACTAGTGGCAAAATTTAATGATGCGGACAAATTGGAGCATATGGTCATTATGCTGCAAAGCAGCAATAGATATTTAGTTGATGAGTCCCAAAAACATAACTGCCGTATAGTTACGCTTCCCAGAGGGTTGGCTGATGCTGAATCCTTTTTTCCTGCGGCACTTCTTCCTCTGACACTTGCAGGGATAGATATACAACAACTCATAGAAGGAGCAAAGGACGCAAGAGACAGTTTGATGGGGCCTGATGACCATCCTATAGAGATAAAAGCCGCACTAATGCAAGTTTTGGCGGGGAAAGGGCGCAATACATTTATAGAGGCTATTTATTCACAAAAGTGGGAAAATTTTGTGAAATGGATGAGACTGCAAATTTGCAGTGCGATGAATAACACTACAGGAGAAATGCTGATCGATTGTGCGGTGTTGCCAAGAGCTCATCATACTGACGAACAAAATTGGGCAGAAGGCGACCATGGTTTTGTAGTCTTCCGCAGAGGTTTCGGAACGGGTCCGGATATCGTTATCGAAAATTGTCCAGACCCAAAGCTTGACGGTTTATGGATGAGCAAGTTCAACGCCACCAATGCGCAAGCTTATGGTAAAGCGCTGGCAACAAACAGCCGGCCGACAACGCTAAGCATGGCGGAAAGTCCGGATGCCATGCAAGTAGGAAGAGAGGTTGTATATACATTAGCCCTGGGTAGAATTCTTTCACGTTGTTATGAACCAAAGGTGGCATCCCCTTTGAGGTCCAAAGAGATAAAGAAAGATCAGATTGCACAAACAACTTCATTTTCTCAAGGTGGATTGAGTTTGGAAATAGAAGGAGCCATCGGTTCCGGGACGCAAAGAATCTCTGATCCTCTAAGATTTAATCAGATGCTTGGCGATCTTTTATGTGTGGGCGTACAACTTGCTGTCGAAGCTCCGCCAAAAACAACCAAACACGGTTGGATAACATCACCTCAGGAGACCTTGGCTATGTTACCGGATATTGAACAGATGGAAGCAGAAAGGCGCGGTAGCGGGCCTCATTTTATTACTGGGATAGGAGGATCAGGAAATGCTTTTACGGCCATCCATAAAGTGCTTACCCAAATCGCTGCAAATCCTGGGAATGAAGGGAAAGTTATAATTCTTGATCAGCCGGATGCTGCGGCATTATCTGACGCACTTGAATTTGTAGGAGAAGGGATGGGGGAGGCAGATCTTATAACGGCTTCTTCCTCCGGACAGACAAGGTGTACAAATGCGCTGACAGGGGTTCTTTTCAAAAACGGAGTTCAACATAAACATACAGTAGTTGCATGCGCTCCAAGACGTACAAGCCCTCTTTCCGGACTGCTCAGAAAAAATCCCGACATAGCTCATTTGGAACTATCGGAGAAGGTTGATTCCAGATTCAGCTGTCTTACAGCGTGGATGGCAATGATGATGAAGAGAGCCGGGCATAATGCCGAAGCGTTATTTAAAGGGGCTGCCGCGATGCAGACAGATATGGCGGCCGTGTCCGCGAAAGTCAGAGAAAAAGTTCAGGATCCTAATAAGCCTGATAAACAGATAGAACGGAGCAAATTGATCATGGCAGCGCTGACGGAGATCGATGAGCTGCTGCTTGAGTCAAGAAGGAGCTCTGACGATGCCGCAAGACTAAGGGATCAATTGCTGGCCGCATACAAAAAGTTGTTTGAAGAAAACAAAGATGTGCTTGATCTGGTACTCCAAAATGTCGGATTAGTATGGGGGGCGATGAACAAGCATTTAGGAGAGACAGCACCGACAAATGTAATGGTCTTGATGGACCCTCGTCTTGACGGTTTGGTAGACCACTTTAAACAAATGGAAAATGAATCGCGAGGCAAGCCTGGAGTAGATACTTATACAACAGTTATTGGATATGAAGAGGCAAAAAGAACAATGCCGCTTTTACTTGCCAATCCGTCATATTTTACATTTGTTTCGGTGAAAGACACAGGCGACAAAGAAATTGACGAACTGCACAGGCGGGAAATGGAAGACCTTGAAAAAGCGGTGGCCGCAAACGGACATGCCTCGATGAGAATGCAAATGGATAGGGCTGACGAAACAATCCTTGGTCAGTTACTGTACTCAACTTTACAGATGCCGGCGAGCGCAATGATGTGCCTGGGACTGCGCTCAAGGAAACAGCCTTCCTACTCCGGCCAGCAGGGTGTTGTTGCCGGGAAATTAGAACATGCCCTTCTGATAAATGCAGAACTAGGAAGACAAGCAAAGGCGATTTTCCCGATAAGCGGTACGATTTCCTCGCTGATCTCGGCTGCTGCGGACACAATAAACCTTTCGACTAGGACATTTGGTTATCCGGCCCAGAGGATGGCTAATGTCAGGCAGGCAATGGTAGATAGCATAAAGCTGACTGCAGATGCTGATAACATCGGTAGGGTGTATTTTAGCAACAGCATAAGTCCGGAATTCCAGAATCCCAATGGAAGATATCAATTGGTTATCAATCCTCTCCAGGGCAATAATTTGGTGGAAAGAGACAACAATATGATGGTCTCAACGGTTTCTGTCTTTGATGGGGATGTTGTTCCCGGGAATCTGGTAAATACTTTTGTGATGTATCACTCTTTGAACGACGGATTAGTGTGCGTTGCCCTGCAGCCGGGCGACGATATGCTCAAAGTTATGGATTTTATCCGTATGCATGATGGAACGATCGCCCAACGGCGAAGAGGAGACATAGACGAGCCGGTTCTGGAAAGGAAAACAACAGGTTCGCAATTTGCCGTTTTGGGGGCTATTTCGGATTATCCGCCTGCGGTTCAGCCCATAATCATGGCAATGCTGGAAAGAAAAGATGTCAAGATGCGCGAACGCTATATACCTATCGCGACCGATTATGAAATGGCTATTAATGGAGGATCTTCAATATCGACCGCTTCAGCACTAGATATCCTTTCTCTTTATCATATTGTAGAAAATTCCGCGGGCGCGATATGCGTGATAAGCGACGACGGAACAAAGAAATCAGGTGCGGATTTTGTTAAAGAACTGTCCAGTGATGATCTGTTCAATTCCAGCGCAAAATATGTTGTGGTGTGCGGAGCTAAGGAGCCTGTGGAAAGGATGACTGAAAAGCTTGCGCCTTCCGGGGATATCAAGGCAAAGCCTGTCACTAAAAATGTAAGGGTATCATCTGATGAATTTGCTTTTCATCATACCATTGAGGTAAACAGAAGGAATCAGTCATTATGTGATTATCTTACAGCAATGAAAGGTGCCGGTATGCCCGGAGATATACGAAGAATCCTTGGAGTAGTTCCGACAATGGCTGCTGTTTTCAGGCTTTTATTCCCTTGGGCTTCCCTTGAAGCTCCGCACGGAGTAGCAAACTTTGCAGGAGATACCCAAGAATATGTCGATTGGCTGACCGAGCAGCTGTTTACCGCCATTGCATATAATCCTAGAGGCGAAACGGCTGTTCATGAATCTATAATGAAGGCTCTTCATGATCCGGCACACCCGATAGGTCCGCTTGCCAAAGCTTTACTATCATTCCACGGAGGCGAGGAACAGGACCGTATTTTTGTCGGTAATATGATAGAAGCTTTAAAACTTAATGGCATGCTTGTAGGGGGATTAGATTCGCTTGACGGAACATCAACATTCGCTGCACTGCAGTCGCTTGGCACATTCCTTAGCTTGTACAGAGTTCCTCTTGATGCGGGTAATATTGCGCAAATAAAGGATAAGCGAGATCGACTTCCGCACAATCCCGAATTCCTTCCGGAAATTTTGAGAGGCAAAACAGGCAGAGACATGCTCGAAGCTGTTGCGATGGTAAATCACGGATATACCGAACAGCTTTTTGTGGCTTCAAAGTGGGGAGATGGAGTCGAGCAGTTTATGCTTGACAGGCACGGGGTGTTCCGCAAAATGGGGCATATTACACGCGTTCAGGAGTCAAGTAATGCACGGCCGATCATCGCTCTGGGCGGCGCTCCCTCACAGTGGAGGCCCACGGCGATATGGGAATTTACAAAATTTTTGCTCGAAAAAGAAGGCGCTGAATTAGCATGGACCGGAGCAGGTACAGTTGATACACACAGAATATTGACTACGCCGTTTTCTGTTTACGGATATACTGCGGATGAATCAAGGGCAAGGGGCAGGTTGCGACCATGGTATGAACTTATAATGATGGCTTACCTGGCCGAAAAAGTAGGAGGCAGCGCGATATCCGGTGTTCACCATATGCTTGATGTTCCTTTAGACCCGGCGGAAAAGAAAGGTGCAGGGTTCTTTCATCAGACGGCACCATTTGTTGCAGGACATCCTCTGTTGGTTGAATGCTACAGGAGATGTCATGAACAGGGTGTTAATCTGGAGGATGTAAAGAAGTACTGGAATAGTAAAAGACACGGGAATTAATTATTTTAGCCGTAAATAGTGTGGGTGTTTTCTTTGTCAGCCCCGATGTTTTATCGGGGCTGTTTTCGTTTTAAGCCGTTATTCTATGCATTCATCGTTCTTAAGGTTGTATAAATACATCAGTAATATATAATAAGAGCATGGATTTAGCAAAAAAGCACAATAAAAGCCTTGCAATATGCATGATCGTGAAGAACGAACAGGAAAGCCTGCCAAAAACCATTTCCAATAATATAAAGTATTCAGACAAAGTAATATTGGTCGATACGGGATCGGATGACAGCACTGTTAATATTGCCAAAGAATTAGGCGCTGAAATATATCATTTCAAGTGGAACAACAATTTTGCCGATGCCAGGAATTTTTCTATCTCAAAAGCTAAAGAAGACTGGATATTGTGGCTGGATGCCGATGAATATATAGATGAGCTTTCATTTAAAGCGATCAGGGGCTTTTTGGATGGCACAGAAGCCGATGTTGTCCGTATCCCTATATACGAATGCCAATACGGAGAGACAAACGGCGATTCTTTTTATATGCGGGATAAAATATTCAGGAATAACAAAGGCGCATGTTTTACAAAGTCTGCCAATGAACAGTTGGTATTCCCGGAAAACACAAAGGTTTCCGTTGTTGATTTTCTTGGGGCCAGGATCTGCCACTGGGGGTTGCATCTTTCTGCCGAAGCTATGGAAAAAAAGATGGGACCCAGGATCGAGCTTTTGAAAAAGATCGCGGCTGAAAATAGAGAAGATTATTCCGTGCGGTATCTTTTGGGCATGAGATACTCCGAAATGAAACTTCCACAAGAAGCCCTGGGCTACTATTCTCAGGCGGTCTCTATCTGTGAAAAAGAGGCATCGACCGACAGGCAAAAAAAATATTTTATGCACGCCGCACTGGCAAAGAAAGCTCAAATACTTCTGGAATCCGGCCACGGCGAAGAAGCTTTGGCCGAAGCTTTGGCGGCCATCAAGCTGGATCCGATGTTCTTAGAGCCCTGCGATACAGCGGCAATGGCACTAATAAAATTGGGAAAATATGAGGAAGCGCTGGAGCTGACAGAGCAAATGTTAAAACTCCCGAAAATTCAACATCCCGTTCTCATGTTCAATGAACAAAAATGGGGCTCTTTAATATATGTTCTTCATATTAGGGCACTTCTTAAAGCCATAGGCAAAGCCGCGGCTATATCTTTTGCCGAGGGAATACTAAAGAACAAACCTGACAATATTGATATGGCGCAGATGCTTGATATAATCAAGACTCTAGAAATAATCAGAGGGATGCCTTAGTCAATCATTCGGTATTCTATCAGTTGTGTTTCACTTCTGACAATTGCAAAATATTGGAAAGAACTGCTTCCCATTCCTTAGCAATCTTTGTCCATTGATAATTGTCAAACATGCGCTTTTTTGCATTTGCTCCAAGATCATCTCTTAGTTCCTTGTCTTGTATTAGTTTAATAGCTTCTTCAGCAAATTTAGTAATAAAGTCTTGACTTTCCGGAGAACCGGGGACTATTATTCCTGTTTTGCCGTCCTGAACGGTTTCTGGAAGTCCGCCTAATGAGCTTGCTAGTACCGGTATCCCGCATGCCTGAGCTTCAATTGCAACCATGCACGATGTTTCAAGAGCAGTACAAGGATAAATGAGAAATGAACTGTTTTTGAATTCAGCCATTAATTCCTTTCTGCTCACAACTTTATGTAAAAATACCCCGTCGATCTTTGAAAGTCTGACAAAGAGATCTCCAATTACGCGTTTTATATCAGCCTCATTCATTTGATAGTGTTCATATCCGCTAAAGACATGCAGCTCAGCTTCCGGTACAGTTTTCTTTATAAGCGGAAAAATATGTTCGAGCAATGCGAGCCCGCGATCCGGAACGCTTGCGTAAATCATTCTATGATCGCAGGCTTCTATGTTTTTTTCGTCTATAAGTTCTTTTTCGAAACCGTTTCTGGTAACAAATATTTTATTTATTTCAAGATTATAATTCTGTTGATAGGAATTGGCCTGCCATTTACTCACGAAAAAGTATTTATCAATAACAGATTGAACTGCGCTCCTGCGCAGGTTCTTTCTTGCCTCATCGAAAAAGACGATCGGATCTCCCGACCAAAATATTCTGCGCTTAATGCGCAGGCCGCCGCACCCTAAAATTGTGGCAGAGCGGACTTCAATTAGTATGTCTATGTTGTTTGTTAGCAGATAATCTTGAAGTTTTTCTGTGTTGCTATATATAACGCCATCATAAACTCCCGGACGGCTGCATTTATTGAATACAGTTACGCTAAAACCCAGCTTTGCAAGCTCTTTTGCCATAATAACAATGCTTGTTTCGACTCCTCCCAGCGGACGGTCTTTTAGCGTATCACCATCAAAATCCAGCCAAAAATATACAAATACTATTTGCATCGTTTTATCCCTTGAACGATTGGACTGTCCTTTTCATGTATTGTTCAAAAAAGCCTTTCGAATAGTTGTTTGAAAGCATGGTCAACCAATTTTCGGCATAAGCAAAAGCATTTCTCTTTGTTGTTACAAAAAAGAGCACGCTTTTTAATGCATAGATCAAAAACAAAAGGTCTGAAAGTTCATCGCTCAAACCAAATAAGCTTTTGTATTCTTTTGAGCAGGACTGATAAGCACTAATAACGGATTCAGCCCTCAGGATCTTGGCTTCTATCGGTCGATTCTTTGCATCTAGAGATTCGCCTATAATCGCAATCCTGAAAAGTATTGTGAAAAAGTTATAAAGATCTAACATTGGCAAACCATCTTCCGAAGCATCTTCCCAGTCTAGTATCCTTTGATTGCCGTTCTTTTCAAAAAGAATATTCCATGGATTAAAATCCGCATGATACATACAGCTTGCGAGCATTTCCCCAGAAGGTTGATAAAATATAAAAAAACTATTGAGGAAGTTTTGCATGCGATTTAAATGCTGTGGAAAATATTCACCTGCCTTTTTGGCGGGAGATGTCACGTTATTGTCTATGAAAGTCTTGTTTACTTGAGTCGAGGATAAAACACTCTTTTTTTTCATCAGCAACAGTATCTTTGTTGCTTGAAAAGAATATTTATCAAACTCTTTGGGGCCTAGTTCGTTATCGATCACCTCATTTAACATTGTGCCTTCTATAAACTTGGTCACAAGCAGATTCTCCCCGTCTATTTTAAGCATATCAATTATTTTCGGTACATGTGATGATATCTGGCCTTTCCGACTCAATAATGAGAGAATCTTAAACTCGTTTTCAATAGAGGTGTTGGCTATTTTTCTATGTCTGATCCTTGGCATCTTGATCACTAGGACAGGCCTGTTGGCGGAAAATAAAAGAACGGATATGCAAGAATCTGGACCGGAACTCCTAATGGGCAGTATTTTTGCTTTCGGGTTAGATATCTCATCTTTTTGAAAATGGGAATGCAGACAACTTTCTACAGCCTGTTTTATCAAGGATGCATTATCTGCTGGTCCGAATTGCAACATTTTATTGAAGTTTAACACGGAAATTTAATTCATTTCAAGCAGAAAAAGCCATGATTAGATGGCGGACTTACTTATTTGAGCAAAAAAGGGTGCTCCTGTTAATTTGTCCGGAATCATCATCGGAATACATGTTTACGACAGATATTTTCCTATAAAACTTCTTCAACATATCGATCTGCGCAAGTTGCTGCTGGTTTGTTCCATTCGTTTCAAAAAAGAGGTCCGGAGCTTTTTTGCTGCAGTATAAGATGATGTCTTTCCAATTATCTATCCACATGCATACCGAAAGCAAGAATATAATATCAATATTTCCAACTAATATAAGATTGTCCAGAATATCGAGAGGATCTATCTGCAGATCCAGCAGAAAAAAGTCGATATTTTTATATCCGTTATATCTTTTTATGGAATTTGCCGCATTAATATATTTTGGTTCATTGTCTATTCCAATGCCGTAGTTTATCTCCTTTTGTATCGAAAAGAGCATTCCCCCTATATTTGTGCCGATGTCGAGAACATTTTTGCCGGAAAAATCATAATTCAGTTTGTCGAGTCTTTCCCTGCATTCCCTTTGGCCGCGGAGGTATTGATCGCCCAGATGTAAAGAATGATAACCAGATTCGAATTGTTTTGCATTATATACCACGTCTTTTTGCTTCGCATATTCGATCACTTGCTTTACCTTGTGCAGGTTTTGCTCGGTTTGAAAATCTTCGTTTTTATTCATCTATTTTTATTTTTCCCTCGTACAATGCTTTTCCCACTATACAACCCTCGATATTCTTTCCCAGCTTGGAAAGTTTTTCTATATCCTGGCCGGTGGTAACACCCCCGGACGCTATCACGGAAGCGTTTACGGAGGAGGCAAACTGCTTGATGCCTTTAATATTGGGTCCGGCCATCATCCCGTCACGCGAAATATCGGTATAGACAAAGCGTTTTATACCCATAGAAACCAGTTTTTTGGCCGCCTCCACGGCTTTCAACGATGTCGTTTCGAGCCAGCCTTTTGTGAGTACAATATCTTTTTTTGCGTCTATGCTGACTGCAATATTCTCTCCAAAAAGCTCGCACACCGTCTTGATGAAACTTAGATTCTCAAATGCCACGGTGCCCAAGATGACCCTGTTCACGCCGCTTTCGAAAAGCTCTCTTATCGTGTCTATCTGCCTTATTCCGCCGCCTACCTGGACCGGGACGGATACAGCCGCGGCGATCGCCTTTATAAATTTAATATTTCTGGGGATACCTTCTCTGGCACCGTCAAGATCTACCAGATGGAGCCTTTTATATCCCTGGTCCTGCCACTTTTTTGCCATTGAAACGGGATCTTCGGAATACACTGTTACCTTTTCGTAGTCGCCTTTTTCGAGACGGACGCATTTGCCGCCCAAAATATCCACAGCGGGGATCACAACAAATCTCATTTGCACAGTCCTCCGAAGTTTTTGAGTATCTCAAGGCCTATCTCGCCGCTTTTTTCCGGATGGAACTGCAGGGCGAAAAGATTGTCCCGGCTCACGGAAGAAGCGAACTTTAAACCGTAATCAGTCTCTGTAAGCATGTCGATCGAGTTCTGAGGCTCGCAGTAGTATGAATGCACAAAATATACTTTAACGTTCTGGGGTATGTTTTTCATGATAGGGCATGCGGGTTGTTTGATCAAAAGGTTGTTCCAACCCATGTGAGGGACTTTTAAGGCGGTGTCCTTTGTAAAAGAGAATTTTTTTACCCTGCCTTTTATCAGGCCAAGTCCTTTTTCGCGGCCTTCTTCGCTTTCTTCAAATAGCACCTGCATGCCCAGACAAAGTCCCAGAAAAGGTTTCCCTTCTTCTATCTGCGATTTCAAAAGACTGTCTATGCCGAGCGACCGAAGTTCTTTTAATGCGCTGTCAAAAGCTCCGACCCCGGGAAGAATGATCCCATGTGAAGAAATGACCGCAGCTTTGTCTTTGGTAATAAATGAAGAGAATCCGAGTTTTTCGAGCGCCTTTTGTACGCTCCTTAGATTACCGGCCCCGTAATCAATTATAGCTATAGACATAGTGCTACCGCTCCAATAACCCCGACATTTTTCTTAAGATGTGCAGGAATGATCTTTACCGCAGCAAGAGCGTTTTCTTTTACCGTAGTTTTAATTGCCTCAAACAAAGGTTTCCCCAGGTTTGTTAGGCCTCCGCCCACTATTATAGCTTCGGGGTTCATAATATTCACGATATTAGAAAAACCAAGGCCAATTAGGTGCCCTGTATAGTCGATTTCTTTTAACGCTTTTTTGTTGCCTTTTCTTGCCAATGCCCCAAGCTTTTCAGGCGACATTTTGGACCTTTTTTCTACGGCAGGACCTGCCGCAAGTCCTTCCAGATGTCCTCGTTTTCCGCATGTACATTTTGGGCCGTCAATATCTATAACTGTATGTCCAACCTCGCCGGCTGAACCGGAAAAACCGGTATAGAGTTTTTTGTCTATGACTATTCCGCCGCCTATGCCCGTGCTCAGCGTAACATATATAAAGGTATTGAACCTGCGGCCGGCCCCAAAATTAAGCTCGGCTAGAGCCGCACAATTGGCATCATTCTCCAGAATTATCTTTTTCCCGAGCTTTTTTGCCATTATTTTCTTTAAGTTGACCCTTTTCCATCCTTTCAGATTTGGGGGGTTATTTACATATCCAGTCTTTGGATCCACAGGCCCGGGAGCTCCTATGCCTATACATTTTATCTGCTTCATTGTTACCCCTGCTTTTTTGCAGGCGGATTTCACAGCAAAGGCGATCCTGTCAGTGACTTTACTAACTCCCAGGTGAGCAAGAGTAGGGATGGTCTCTATGGCAAGTAATTTTCCGTCGGCAGATGCTACCGCAGCGGATATTTTTGTTCCGCCAAGATCTACTCCGGCAATGAGCTTTTTCATGGAGAAATTATAGCACGATAGCGCTGAAGAACTGAAGCTCTGAAGTGCTGAAGTAATAATTGATGAGGTGTCTGCTTTAGTTTAATGTGATTTTGAATTTCTGCCCTGCTTCAGATCTTCTGCGCTTCAGCACTTTCTTTAGCACTCCCCTTGACAGAGTGCTAAGCAGTTGGTATACTTATTTGCAGGTTAAAAAAATACGGTCGGAAGGAGGTCGGAAGAAAATGGCGAAGAATTTGAGGCCGCTCGGAGACAGGGTGGTCGTAAAGCAGGAGCCGTCCGAAGAAAAGACCCAAAGCGGCATTGTGCTGCCGGATACCGCGAAAGAAAAGCCCCAGATGGGGACAGTTATAGCGGTAGGCCTGGGAAGAATATTTGACAACGGCCAGAGAGTCCCTGTTGAAGTAAAAGTCGGGGACAAGGTGATCTACGCCAAATACGGCGGGACCGAAGTAAAATTGGACAACGAAGAATATATCATCCTTCAGGAGAGGGATATATTGGCAGTAAAAAACTAAAAACAAGAAGGGGAGTGAATTTTCATGGGTGCAAAAGAAATAATTTTTAGCGATGAGGCATGGAGAGCGTTGGAACGAGGAGTAAATAAGGTAGCCAATGCGGTTAAAGCCACACTGGGACCCCGCGGAAGGAATGTAGTTCTCGAAAAGAAATGGGGCTCGCCGACAATAACCAACGACGGTGTGACCATTGCAAAGGAGATCGACCTGGAAGACCCGTTTGAGAACATGGGAGCTCAGCTTCTTAAAGAAGTCGCGAGCAAGACCAATGATATAGCGGGTGACGGTACGACTACAGCTACGGTCCTGGGCCAGGCCATTTTTAAGGCGGGCCTTAAGAACGTAGTATCAGGCGCCAATCCAATGGCTATAAAAAGAGGCATCGAAATGGCCGTAAAAACCACGATTGCCAAGCTTAAAAAAGAGAGCAAAAAAGTAGAGACCAAAGAAGCCATAGCACAGGTAGCTTCTATTTCTGCCAACAATGACGCCGAAATAGGGAATCTTATTGCCGATGCCATGGAAAAAGTAGGCAAAGACGGCGTAATAACCGTTGAAGAAAGCAAAGGCATTGATACGACGCTTGAAGTGGTGGAAGGCATGCAGTTCGACAAAGGCTATGCTTCCCCGTATCTTATTACCGACAGGGAAAGGATGGAGGCCATACTCGAAGACGCATATATCCTTCTCACCGACAAAAAGATAAGCGCGATAAAGGACCTTCTCCCCACGCTTGAAAAGGTCGTCCAGGCAAGTAAACCACTTCTTATTATAGCCGATGATATCGAAGGTGAAGCTCTTGCAACGATAGTGGTCAACAAACTTAGAGGCACAATAAACTGTGTCGCGGTAAAGGCCCCGGGTTTTGGCGACAGGCGCAAATCCATGCTCGAAGACATAGCCATTCTCACGGGAGGCACGGTCATATCGGAAGATACCGGAGCCAGTCTTGAGAAAGTCGAAGAGACGCTTTTGGGTAAGGCCAAAAAGATAATCGTCGAAAAAGAAAAGACCACCATCATAACGGAAGACGGCAGCAAAAAAGAAGCCGTAAAGGACCGGATCTCTCAGATCAAGAAAGAGATAGAGCTCAGCGATTCTTCCTATGACAAAGAAAAGCTCCAGGAACGTCTGGCCAAGCTTTCCGGCGGCGTAGCTGTTGTCAAGGCCGGAGCCGCTACCGAGACAGAGCTCAAGGAGAAAAAGCACAGAATAGAAGATGCTCTTTCGGCCACCAGGGCCGCTGTCGAAGAGGGGATAATCGCCGGAGGCGGCGCGGCACTGATACATGCTATAGATGATGTAGCAAAGCTTGAGGAAAAGACCGGAGGGGACGAAAAGATCGGTGTTGCCATTGTGAAAAAAGCCCTTGAGGAACCCCTTAAGCAGATATCGGACAATGCCGGCTGGGAAGGTTCTGTCGTTATCGAAAAGATAAAGAACAGCAAAGATTCCAGCTTTGGCTTCAACGCGCAGACATTTGAATTTACAGACATGATAAAAGCGGGAATCGTGGATCCTCTCAAGGTGACCAGATCGGCGCTCCAGAATGCGGCAAGCATCTCAAGCATGCTGCTTACTACGGAAGCGTTGATCGCGGAAAAGCCCGAGAAGGAAAAATCCGCACCTGCTATGCCGGGAGGCATGGGCGGCGGATACGGGGATATGATGTAAAACCTCCGTTGTCATCATTGTAGAGGGCGGTCGCTGCGGCGACCGCCCCTGTTTTTTTACCTCTTGCCAACCCGGGTAGCATATGATATTATAAAACTAATTGAATCAGGCGGCTAAAACCAGTGGGAGTATACCCACTTTTTGTTTTATTAAAGGGGATTAAGGGACATGAAGATCGAAGGCTTTAAAACAATGCTCACCGTGATCCAGAATGAACGCGGGATACCAAAAGAGGTGCTGGTATCCGCGGTCGAAGCGGCTTTGCTTTCTGCCAGCCGCAAGAAAATACCGGGAACAGGCGAAAACCTGAGCATAAAGATCGACGATGAAGGCAATGTAAAAGTATTTGCGGCCAAAAATATTGTCGAAGAGCTCGTTGACCCCGAGCTTGAAATAAGCCTGGCAGAAGCCAAAAAAACGGATAAAGAAGCCGAAATAGGCGGACAGGTCACCTTTGACGTGACTCCCAAAGATTTCGGACGCCTTGCCGCGCAAACCGCCAAACAGGTAATAATGCAGCGAATCAGGGAAGCTGAAAAGGATATGGCCTTTGATGAATTCACAAAAAAACAGGGAGAAATAGTTACCGGCACCATCCAACAGAAAGAATATAACGGATACCTGGTCAACCTGGGCAGAGTGGAAACACTCCTGCCTTTTTCAGAAGTAGAGCCTTCGGAGGCGCTGCGTCCCAAGGACAGGATCAAAGTATATGTTGCGGAAGTATCAAGGACCTCAAAAGGTCCGCATATCCTTATATCCAGGACCAATCCGGGCCTTGTAAAAAAACTGTTCGAACTTGAAGTACCGGAAATAGCCGAAGGCGTGCTTGAGATAAAGAATGTGGTTCGCGAAGCAGGCCGCAGGACAAAGATAGCCGTTGAGTCAAAAGATGCCAACGTGAGCGTTGTCGGGACCTGTGTTGGGCATATGGGAGCCAGGATACAGAACATTGTGAGGGAACTGGGAAATGAAAGAATAGATATCATAGAATGGAAAGCGGACCCCAAAGCATACATTGCCAACGCTCTAAGCCCGGCTAAACCTGTTAAAATAGAGCTTAAACCGGAGGAACAAACGGCTGTTGTTACCGTTCCTGACAGCCAGCTGTCACTGGCGATCGGCAAAGAAGGCCAGAACGTAAGGCTTGCTTCAAAGCTTACCGGATGGAAGATAGATATCAAAAGCGATGCAGAAAAGCAGCCTGCTGCGGAAATCGACGTTGAAAACAGCGGAGAGGCCATGCCCGCCAGCGCCTGAGCGCAGCGATGGCAGGCGGGGTAAAAAATGCCGGTAAAAAAGAAAGCAGCTCCGAAGAAGATAAAGGTTGAAGCTCTATCTAAAGAGCTGAAAACAGATGTCAAAGAACTCCTTTCTATACTTAAGGACCTTGACATAAACGCAAAGACCAAAGCTTCGTCCATAGATGAAGAATCTGCAAAACTGATAACAGAACTTATAAAATCCGGAAAAAGCAAGAAACAAGAACCTGCCGCGGTAAAAACTGCAAAAGCTCCGGCAGAAAAAGCCAGCCCGGAACCAGCCGCCGTTATAGAACTTCCGCCTGCGGAAACTGCTCCCATGCCACCTGCTGCTGCAGTCTCAAATAAGATAGTTGCCTTAAGCGAAAAAGAAATATCCGTAAAAGACCTTGCCGCCCGCCTGGAAGTAAGGCCGGTAGACCTTATTAAACAGCTGCTACTGGAAGGGATCCTTGCTACTATCAACCAAAGGATAAATTTTGAGATTGCCAGCAAGGCGGCCTTAAAACTTGGCATAGATCTTGTATATGAGGAAAAAGCTTCCGAAAAAATAGATGCCTGCAGGACCGTTGATAAATCAAAATTAGTGACCCGCCCGCCGATAGTGACGGTAATGGGGCATGTGGACCATGGCAAGACCAAGCTTTTGGACGCGATAAGAAAGACAAATGTCATAGATACCGAAGCCGGAGGCATTACACAGCACATAGGAGCCTACCAGGTAGAGATAAACGGCAGGCAGATAACTTTTTTGGACACCCCGGGCCACGAGGCATTTACTGCATTGCGGGCGAGAGGTGCCAACGTAACGGATATTGTCGTGCTTGTGGTAGCGGCTGATGACGGCATTATGCCCCAGACCAAAGAAGCAATAGACCATGCAAAAGCTTCGAATGTTCCGATAATAGTTGCCATAAACAAGATAGACAAGCCAGACGCTTCTCCGGACAGAGTAAAACAGCAACTCTCAGAATTTGACCTGACTCCCGAAGAATGGGGCGGTAGTACTGTAACTGTAGGAGTTTCTGCACTAAAAGGTACGGGGATCGAGTCGCTTTTAGAGATGATACTTTTGATGGCCGATATGCAGGAACTAAAGGCCAATCCGTCCTGTCCTGCCGCAGGTGTGATAATAGAGTCTTATATGGACAAGTCTATGGGCCCCGTGGCCACGGTAATAGTGCAAGAAGGTACATTAAGGGTCGGAGATGCCTTCTATTCGGGAGGAACAAGCGGAAAAATTAGGGCGCTTATCAATGACAAAGGAAAAAGGATATCGAAAGCAGGGCCTGCTTTTCCAATAAAGATACTTGGTATTTCTTCGGTCCCGCAGTCAGGAGATGTTTTTAAGGTCATGCCCAGCGAAAAAGAGGCACGGACCATAGCCGAACAAAACAGCCAAAGCCAGGACCAAAGCAAGCTTCGTGGCAAGGTCATCTCGCTGGAAGATTTTTCACAAAAAGTAAAATCCGGTGACGAAGTAAAAGGCCTTAATCTGATAATAAAGGCGGATGTCCACGGCTCGCAGGAAGCTCTTGTGAGCTCACTTGAAGAACTTTCGGCGGGAAACATCAAGACTAATATAATAAGGAACAGTACGGGCAACATAACACAGGGCGATATAATGCTTTCCAAAGCCTCCGAAGCCATAATTGTCGGCTTTAATGTTGATTTTGAAGGCGAGACCAAAGCGCTTGCGGACAGCGAAGGAGTAGATGTCCGCATGTATTCCATAATTTACGAAGTTATCGATGATATAAAAATGGCTCTTGAGGGAATGCTGGAACCCGAATACGAAGAGGCGGTAACTGCACACGCGGCGGTCAGACAAATGTTCAAATATTCTAAGGTAGGGACGATCGCTGGCTGTATAGTATCGGACGGCAAGGTTGTAAGAGGCTCTAAGGCAAGGGTCCTGCGCAACAGTGAAAAAATTGCCGAGGGCGCTATTTCAACTTTAAAAAGGTTTAAGGATGACGTAAAAGAGGTGGCAGCCGGACTTGAATGCGGCATCACGATATCTAATTTTGACGGGCTCAAGGTCGAGGACGTGATAGAACAATTCGAAATGCGGGTAAAGAAAAAGCATGTCAAGGCCTGAACGGGTAGCCGAGCAGATTAAAAAGATTGTCAGCGGGATCCTCACCAAAGACCTGGACGATCCGGGTCTCGGATTTGTGACTGTCACAAAAGTTGCGGTTTCTCCCGACCTTGAAAACGCTACGGTTTATGTCAGCGTACTGGGAGAGGAAGAAAAGAAAAAAACTTCCATGGAAGCGCTCGACCGCGCGACGGGATATGTCAAAGGGATATTAGGAGACAAATTAGCGTTGCGCATGGTGCCAAAATTGAGATTCGCTTATGACGAATCCCTTGAAAAGGCCAGCCGTCTGTGGAACCTGATGAGCAAAAAAAATGGAAAAAATAGTCCAAGCGATAAATAACTCGAAAAGTTTTCTCGTATGCATGCATGTAGATCCCGACGGGGATACTATAGGGTCCGCAAGCGCGTTCTGCTCTATGCTTGAAAAACTAGAAAAAAAATTCTCAGTATATTGTTCGGGCCCCATACCCGAAGTTTACAAGTTCTTAAAATATACCGATAAAGTATCTTCTTCCATAGACGGATTGTCAAAGTTTGATGCCATAGTTGCTCTTGACTGCGCGGATTCCAAAAGAATACCGGGCTTTACCGGGATAGAAAAGCTCTCCGACCTAGTGATAAATATCGATCATCACGTGGACAACACCAAGTTCGGGGATATCAATTTCATAAAGAAGTGTTCCTCTACCGGAGAATTGATATATGATCTTTCAAAAAAGTTGAAATTAGAACTTAATGAGGATATGGCGATAGCTATTTACAGCGCCATAGTGACCGATACCGGTAATTTTAAATATGACAATGCGACAGCAAAAGTGTTTAAGATCGCGGCCGCGCTGGTAGAAGCGGGAGCCGATCCTCATGACATTGCGATAAAAATATACGAATCAAAGACAAGGTCCGAAATGAAAATACTCGCAAAAGCCCTGGAAAAGACCGAAACGATCATTGACGGGCAGGTCGCTTATACCTGGCTTACAAGGGGAGAGATAGAAAGCGCCGGAGCCTTGGATGAAGAGACGAGCTCGATCGCCGACAGGATACGGGCCATAAAAGGCGTTGATATCGCGGTGTTCTTGCGGGAAATGTCGGACGGCAAAATTAAGGTTAATCTGAGATCAAAACAAAGGAATATTCAACTGGTCGCCAAAGAGCTTGGCGGAGGCGGACATCAAAGAGCATCCGGTATCGTCATGTCAGGACCGGTGGAAGAGGCAAAAGATAAATTGCTTGCCGTGATAAAAGACAAATGGACGCAGTTGTAGTCGTCAACAAGCCCAAAGGTATCTCCTCGTTTAAAGTCGTTGATATAATCCGCAAAATAACAAAGATAAAAAAAGTTGGGCATGCCGGTACGCTTGATCCGTCGGCTACCGGAGTACTTGTGATCTGCCTGGACAAAGCCTGTAAAAGGTCCGGTGAGTTCATGGGACATGACAAAGTGTATGAAGCCGAGATGGTCTTTGGCATAACCACTGATTCAGGCGACAGCGACGGCAAGATACTTTCAAGCAGGCAAGTAAAGATAGATAAAAGAGCTCTAGAAGAAACCATAAAAACATTTGTGGGAGAAATAGAGCAGATTCCGCCGATGGTCTCGGCTCTTCATCATAAAGGACAGAGGTTGTACGATCTTGCCAGGCAGGGGATAACCGTGGACCGGCCTCCTAGAAAGATACGCGTAAATTCCATTGATCTTTTATCTTTTGAAGAAGGTCCTAATCCAAAGGCGCGCATAAGAGTTGATTGTTCCAAAGGCACATATATAAGAACGCTCTGCGAGGATATAGGGGCCATGCTAGGTACGGGAGCTTACGAATCACAGCTTATAAGGACAAAAAGCGGTCAGTTCCGTATCGAAGACAGCCATACACTTGAGCAGATCAAAAATTTGTATAATAATGGGGAGTTGGACAAGATACTGATAAACGGCCATTGCGAGGAGTCCCGCAAAATGCGGGACGACGAAGCAATCTATAAAAGCTCACAGGGAACTTTGTAGATTGCTTCGCTTTGCTCGCAATGACAGAATAAAGCAAGAAATGAATGCCAAGCAAGAAATAGAAAAACTAAAAAAAGAGATTGTCCGCCACGATCATTTGTATTATGTGTTGGACAAGCCTTCTATAAGCGATCATGAATATGATCTTTTAATGAGGCGGCTTATCGATCTTGAAAAAGAAAATCCCGATCTTATAACACCCGACTCTCCTACACAAAGAGTAGGCGGAAGCCCTCTTGATAAATTTGCATCCGTAACCCACAAAACACCTCTACTTAGCCTGGACAATGCACTTAATATAGAAGAGCTCAAAGAATTTGACGAAAGAGTCCGCAAAGGTCTGGGAGTGTCCTTCGATATCGAATATGTATGCGAGCTTAAGATAGATGGTCTAGCGGTATCCCTATTGTACGAAAAAAGTATTTTTGTAAAAGGGGCGACGCGAGGTGATGGTGTGCATGGTGAGGATATTACGGAAAACCTAAGGACTATAAAAGCGATCCCTCTTAAGATTGATGAAGAAACCTCTATAGAGGTCCGCGGAGAGGTATATCTGTCTCTTAAAAATTTCTATAAGCTTAACGAGGAAAGGGAAAAAGAAGGGGAACCATTGTTCGCTAACCCCAGGAATGCGGCTGCCGGCTCTCTTCGGCAGTTGGATCCAAGAATTACTGCCAAACGGCCGCTTAGCATGTTTTGTTATGGGGCGGCATTGGGGAAATTACAAATTACCCATTCGACAAGCTCAGGGCAGGCAAATTCAAAATTGCAAAATAGGGCAACACAGGCTGGGACTTTGGAAATGTTAAAAGACTTAGGGTTTAGGGTCAATCCGAATGTAAAAGCATGCGATGGGATAGGGGCCGTGATCAAATTCTGCGAAGAGTTTGAGGAAAAACGAGAAAAGCTGGATTATGAGATAGACGGGATCGTTGTAAAGGTGAACGATCTTGAGGCGCAAAAGAAGCTGGGTTCTACGATGAAAAGTCCCCGTTGGGCGATCGCCTACAAATTCCCGCCGCAACAGAAGGAAACAGTGATCGAAGCGATAGATGTTCAGGTCGGCCGCACAGGCACATTGACCCCTGTCGCTCATCTTAAGCCCATACGGCTCGGTGGGGTGATGGTAAAGAACTCAACCCTTCACAACGAAGACGAGATCGCCCGCAAGGACATAAGGATTGGCGACCATGTGATAGTTCAGCGTGCGGGTGATGTTATTCCGCAGGTGGTGAGGGTGGTCAAAGAAAAGCGTGATGAAAACGTAAAGATATTCCATATGCCCAAGCATTGTCCTGTTTGCGGGGGTGACGTTTATAGGGAAGAAGACGAAGCAGCGGTCAGATGCATCAATTCCTCGTGTCCGGCCAAGCTTATCGAATCCGTAAAACACTTTGCCAGCCGCCAGGCAATGGATATCGAAGGAGTAGGTGATGCGCTTGCAAATGACCTGGTAAAGAGCGGGTTAATAAACGATTTATCTGATATATATTACACTAAAAAGCAAAATATCATGGGACTCGAAAGGAAGGCGGACAAGAGCGCGGATAACATTTTGTCCGCGATAGATGCAAGTAAGGAAAGAGGTCTGGACAGGGTGATATATGCGCTCGGGATTTTGAACGTCGGACGCCGGGCGGCTGAGCTATTGGCAGAGAATTTTGGTGATATTGATGCGCTAATAAAAGCTGGTGATGCTTCCCTTACAGCAATAGAAGGCATAGGCCCAAAGATTGCCGGCTCGATAACCGCATACTTTAAGGACAACCATAATCGTCACCTTATAGAAAAGCTGAAGAAGGCGGGAGTCAAGCTCAATTACAAATTAAAAATTACAAATTACAAAAAAGGGATCAAGGGAAAGATATTTGTGTTCACAGGGACGCTTACGGGAATGTCACGGGAAGAGGCGGAAGAGCTTGTCAGATCTCTCGGCGGAAAGGCCTCTTCTTCCGTCAGCAAGAGCACTGATTATGTAGTTGCTGGCAGTGAGCCGGGGTCGAAGTATGAAAAGGCCATGAAACTTGGGGTAAAGATACTGGACGAAGATGAGTTCAAAAAGCTACTATGAGGCTGAGTCTTAACCCGACACTGAAATTTTGTCTCCATTTCACAAAATCGTCAAATCATTATATTTTTAGTTGAAATCCACACGCCTTATTGCCGATAAATATTTGAGCACATTATGGGAGATATAACAATTAAATGAGAGTTACAAGCTGTATGGGTCATAGATCAGGTTTTACGCCGCAAGTCCTTAGAGCTTCACATATTGATTTGGGCAGCAGATCGCTTAATGCTACTCGGGTCATGCCAAAAGTCGAAGCCAAACTGGGAGGTATTTCTCCAAAGCAAAAAGCGGCGCTGAGTGCTGTTTTAGAAGAGCTGCTCGTTCATCCTGCTCTATCACCGGCAATTGTCAGTGAAATTTCAAGAAAAAGGGGATTGATATTACAAAGTGGTCAAAACCATCTTATTATGCAACAGATTCTGCAAGCTCAAATAGATGATGACTCTTTAGAAGGAGCTCAGACGAATTACATAACACCTTTTCCGGAACCATATGATCCGGACCCTAAAAACATGTTAGACGGAGAAGAATTGGGCAATCTGAGAAGGAAAGCTGCACATGAACTGTTGGCTGATAAAATGCTGTGGCATCCTTTTGGAGTTAGCCCTGATGTGAACACAATAGAGTTCGAGTTATTTAAGCAGGGATCATTTTCGCAGTTGCTGAAGGTGAATATTGACGGCAATCCGCAGCTTGTCGTGGAGATCCCGCGCAACAAAAATAAAATGCGTGCGGAAACAATTGCCAAAAATCAGCAATATTTTGAACATTATTGGCGCATCGGAAGGCGAAGATTCCTTCCTAAACCTTATGGAGTACGTAATGTGACAGTCGCCGATCAAAAATATACGATCGGGATTTCACAATTTCTCGGCGGTTATGAAGAGCTGGGTTTTGAACACGGGACCCTCTGGCGCTGGGAGTTTTGCGGCGAAAGAAGCCGACTGGTCAAACTTCCCGAGGAAGATGTTGCGGATGTCCTTGCAGAGGTCATTGCTTCCATTGTTTATCATTACGAACCTGAGGCCAAAGGCGGTACAACAATAGCAAATTATTTCCTTAATGCAGGCGATACTATCTATAGAAAATCAGCGGAGGATAGGCATGAATTGCGTCTTATATCAATAAGAGAAAGAAAGACAGGTGTAAGCATACCCAGATTTGTCCGTTCTCTCGTGGATCTTATGGCAGTCGATAATGTCAGGCCTAAAGGGGACAAAATTGCTGCTGGACATATGGAATATCAAGCCCGCACTCTATCTCGCCTTTCAAACCCAAGCGTTGCTTTCCACGGAATTGTCCGTGGGCTTGTTTATTTGTATGAGGAAAAAGGTTTGGACAATTTTGAGGAAAAAGCTCAGAGCACAGCAAGGCAATGGATCAGTTCATTCATCGGCTCGGAACAAAGCAGGCCATATCATACAGATGCAGAAAGATTCCTGCGCGGAGAGCTGCCGCTTTCTTTCGGCAAGCGGCGCGAAGGTTATCCGTCACTTAAGCTGCTTCTAATGGGGATTGAGGAAATATCAAGAATTGTTTCTCGACCCGGCACTCCATCTGCAATGTATCAGCTTTTTCAACAGCTCAAAAAAATGGTCGGTGAAGAAATCAATCTTATTATTCTAGAGGTAGGCAATTTCCAAATGAATGCTTCACAAACACTTGCGATGGTTGATGTCCTTGCATCAGGACAGGCAGAGCATATTGATTTGGCAACTGTTTATGAGATGTTAAGAAAGGCAGGATTGCGCTTAGCAGACATGAATACGGGACAAAGGATTCTTGACGAAATACAATACGCTATGGATCGGGCAATTCCTGCAGGGTGTAAGTTTTAGGCTATAGTATCCTCATTTTTTGAAATTCCTTCCGGAAACTTACGATAGATAATTGATGGAACTATATTCACAGGGCAAAGGAAAGTAGCAAATGCGAGTTGTAATGAACAGAACAGGTGCACCAAGAATGCTGCGTGCTGCGCATGGGACGGCTTCAGATTTGCGCCTCATAGATACTGATTTGCGCCTTGTCGAAGTGACGGGCTGGCCTGCCGGAGAAGTGATCAAACATGTGATACTTGTTTCCGACAATACAGGGACTTTGACGGAAAGGACGGATAAACCGATCAGGGAAGATATTCATGCGGCTTCGCTTAGTTTTCTTTCAAATCCTGATAATGCTTTGCTGGTCAATTCCGGCGATCCCGAATCTGAAATGAGGAAATCGCAAACGATTTTTCGCAATGCTCTTGCAGCAATGGACTGGGCGGACCGTTACCATATGATTGCCGCGACAGGAAGAACACAGGAGGATTATCGGCCGGACGGAGAAAAATCATTTTCGAGAATCGAACCCAGCTGGTCGCTGAGTTTCAGGGAAGATGCCGCACACATCATGATGCTGGCATTTATGAGGGCTTTTCATGCTGAAGCTGACGAACCGAAAGGCACGTTTGTCAACTTATTTAAGCAACCTGAATTGAAGAAAATCAACGATGCTTTTGGGAGCGCTTTAAAAAGATTTGAAATATTACGTAAGTATGGCCTATGGGGTAAAGGGATACAAGGCGAGGTTTTTAAATTTAAATTGCTGTCAAGATTGATCGGCCCGACATTCGGCGGCCCTTATATATACGATGTGGGGAGTGCGCTTGTCCTTGAACTCCAGGATACCAAGAGCGTTCTCGATGCGTATGATCCAACGCAGGACGATTCACGGCGATTTGCAAAATCCGTTGTCGATAACATGCTCAGGTGGTGGCATGTATATCCCGGTACATTTCTTATCCCGGGCGCGACATTTGTATTGCTATCTAAAATAACTAAAGCGCAGGCAGTGGTCCAATCGCTTGGCAGAATATTAAGCGACATCAATCCGGAAGAAAATACGCTCGTGATCATAATGGGTGACGGCACAAACGACATAGAAACATTCGGCATCAATCTTTCGCGTTATAAGAATGTCAGGCGGATATGTTTTTATCTGAACCACAGTCCCATGGACGCTGATGAACTCCCGCCGCATGTATATCTTAGTTGCGAGCAGCGGCTTGACGGCAGCCTAGGCATACTGCAATGGGCGAATCTTGTGAGCGGAAGAAGGGTGGGGGATGTTCCTGATTTTGAGGCGAAGCAATGGTGGAGCGCGTGAGCGGGTGTGGAGGCTCTTTTATAGTGTCAGGGTTCCGTCCTTTGCCGCTTGCGGAAACTTCTCTTTATGCTGGAATGGCGCCGAGACCAAAAGACAGGAACGCCGGATTATTTCCTTTAACTCCGGGATTCATTAAAGAAGTTGATTTTGGAAGAGAACAAATAACTTGTGCCGAAAAAGTTGGAACTATTGCAACACGATTTTCTGATGCGATGTTCGGAACGTTCCGCTCCGATTGGATAGGGAATATTCGGGTCGGAAAGGATCTTGATCCCGGTTGCTGCACAGTTTTTACTCATGGAAGGGTAAAGTTGGCATATTTTGTTCCTCTTTCACGCGTAAAAACAAGAAAAACGCATCTGTTTTCGATATCCGTCAGACATAATGATTTTGGCGATATTGTTATCGGTCACGGTCTTTATGAACACGCGAAAGGAGCTAACAATCTTTTCTTCAGATATGGGATACATCATCGCGGCATCGTATCATCGGATGATCATGTCGTGTTTCCCTTAGATGTCAATTTCAGGGGCGCAGGGTACGGAAGCGAATCCTTGATTTTGCTTATGGCCGCCGGTTTGCGAGGAGGCATGTTCGCAGACTATATTCGAAATTTTCAATTCAAAATTTATCCCAAAGACGACTATGATGCCGATAAACGCTTAAATCAGGAGATACAAAATACTCTTGGATTCCTTGAGCATGCCGGCTTTGACGAAAAAGGGTGCTTTGATATGGGACGGCGGGAGAGAAGAGATGGCGTGCATTAATGCGCACCTTGTCCGTGCAGCCTAGAATGTGTTGCGATCTTTAACTCAGGTGTTCAACTCCATCGTTATCGCTTTTGATTTTACCAGTTCATCCGGCCCGAAGAATTGGATAGGACCCGGACAAAGGTAGCAGTCTTCAAAAGCCCATTTGTCGCGGTTCTTTTCGAATTCTTTAAAGGCCCTGCTGTTTAGGTTCACCAGATACTTTGATATTACGAGACAGTCTTTTCCTTTTCTTTCTTCCACGGCCATCATGCCGGCTAGGGGGATCCCTTGCGCCTGCCACTTATCAAATGATCCGTTGATGTTATTCACTGTTACCATATAACCGGCTTTGCTGTTGGCTACGAGTATACTTGCGGCCCTGCCAAGATTATATGTATAGGTCGCGTCGAACCATGTAGGATATCCGCATCTTCCGTCATAACCGTAGAAATGCGTCTGTGTGGTCAATTTTATGCCCCGTTGTGAAAGGCGGTCCCAGACCAGGTCCATAATGAGCACATCTGAGGCGATTTGCGATACCTGTACGTTGCCGTGCGGGTCCAAACCCGAAAGAAGCCCGTTCTGCACGGTGTGAGGCAGTTCCACGAAAAGCCTTTCATGCTCTTGTATAAGTTCAACCAGGACCTTTTCTTTTCTGTCGTTGATATGCATTTTTATGAAATGATCGTTGCCTATATTCACTATCGCTTTGTTGATACTGGAAATAAGGCTTTTTATTTCAGGAATGAATTCTACTATTCCTTCCGGGATAAGGACGATCCCGTATTTTTTACCGGCTTTATATCTTTTTTCGATGATATCGGCGACCATGTCTATTACCTGCGACAGGGTCATCTTCTTTTCTTTGATCTCTTCGCCGATGAGCGCGACGTTCGGCTGTGTCTGGAAAGCGGTTTCAAGCGTTATCCAGCTGGCTGATCGTCCCATGAGCTTTACAAAATGCCATATCTTGCGGCTGGATGGAAGATCCCTGCAAATATTGCCGACCATTTCGCTGTAGGTCATAGCCGCCGTATAAAACCCGAAAGAAGTCTGGAGATAAGGGAGATAGGCAAGATCACCGTCTATGGTCTTGGGAATACCGACAACAACAGCTTTGGAGCCGTCTTTTTTAAGATGGTTCGCCAGATGTGCCGCGTTGGTATTGGAATCGTCACCTCCGATGATCAAAAGCCCGTCAAGATCGAACTTTTTGATGGTTTCGGAACATTTGGCCATATCTGATTCTTTTTCAAACTTTGTCCGGGAAGTCCCGAGAAGATAAAAGCCTCCCTGGTTCCTTACACTGTCTATATCTGCTTTTGACAGGACTTTGCCGTCGGCTTTCAACAAGCCGTCAGGTCCGTTCATAAAACCTATGACCTCGCTTTTTGGGTCCATTTCTTTTATCGCGTCATAAAGTCCGACAACAACATTGTGGCCGCCTGATGCCGGTCCGCCGGAAAAAAGGACGCCAACCTTCAAAGGTTTTACCGAAGAAGTTTTTCCTGAGGATGAAAAAGACAGAAGTGCATTGCCGGCTATTTCCGGAAGGTCCTTGGACGCCTTTTCACAGACATCGAACTTTTTGCCTTCTGCCAGAACTATCTTGGACAAATCTTTAAGTACGGGAAGAATGTCGTTCTTTTGCTTCCCAAGTTTTTTATCCATCAGTTGTCCGATTTTTACGTTCATCTTATCTCCTTTCATCTGTCATTGCGAAGGGCGAAGCCCTGAAGCAATCCCATTTATCTATGGGATTGCTTCGCTACGCTCGCAATGACAACCATCAATATTTTACTATCTTAGAAAACGATTCCGCTTCAAGGCTTGCGCCCCCGACCAATCCTCCGTCTATATCGGGCTGGGACATGAGATCTTTCATATTATCCGGTTTTACGCTTCCGCCATACAATATTCTTGTCGCTTCAGCTGTATTTTTGCCGAACAGATCAGCAAGAAGTTTTCGGATAAAAGCATGGACTTCTTGAGCCTGTTCTTTTGTAGCGGTCTTGCCCGTGCCGATAGCCCATACAGGCTCATAAGCTATGACAGCGGCTGTCATTTGTTCTTTTGTGAGATCTTTAAGTCCGCCCTTTAACTGGGTCTCTATCACCGAGAAAGTTTTTTCGCTTTCTCTTTCCTGGAGGGTTTCGCCGACACAGATTATGGGCTTAAGACCGGCTTTTAATGCGGCAAATATCCTTTTGTTGACGGTAGCATCGCTCTCTCCGAAATACTGCCTTCTTTCAGAATGGCCGATTATCACGTATTCGCAACCGAGGTCTTTTATCATTGCCGGAGCTATTTCTCCAGTGAAAGCGCCTTTTTCTTCCCAGAAAAGGTTTTGCGCGCCTATCTTTATATTAGACCCATGCGTAGCATTTACCGCGGATTCCAGCGCGGTAAAAGTGGGACAGATCACTATTTCCCTGTTTTCTACTCCTTTTACCTTGTCTTTGAGGTCAAGCAGCATCTGAGCCGCTTCCTTTGCTGTTTTGAACATCTTCCAGTTTCCGGCCGCCATTGGTTTGCGCATTATAGAATCCTCCTGTTTTTAATATAACAAATTGGTATCGGATTGTAAACGTATAGCGATCAGCGGATGATCTTAAATCCTTGGAGCATTTGGATAAAATGTCTTGCAGGCTCAAGTGAAGCAGCTTCGATCGCGTCGATCATTGTTGCACCTAAGCGGGCCCTTTGAATGCCGCTCCACAGAAATGATATCTCATCACCGTTTCCCCTTAGAATAGGGAGCCCGAAATTAGTGAAACGTCTGTCAGGTGATGTCAGTATGATCTCCAGTTCAGGCAGAAGGCTTGTATATCCCTCATTATCGGCTTTACTTGCGATACTCCGGTCGTATCTGACCACTACGTGAACAAACCCAATCAAATTCGTGCCATGGCCTAACTGATGGCTGAACCACGGCAGGGAATTGCCGCCCATATCGTCTATGTATATCTGTTTTGCGAAACAGTGTGTATCGTTTGTGTCGGACCTGATGAGATTCCAGCTCATGGGGACGACATTTGCCATCTGCTGCTCCGAAAAAGCGCGCGCGAACGGACTTGCATCAACAAGTGTTGTTTTTATTCCAATGATTCCAGGAGAGAATATGACAGCGGCGTTATGAGTGAACTTTGACGGGAGCATAAAATGCAAGACTTCTGATGGCATACCAAGTTGAGAGAAAAAGCTTCTGGCTGCAATTGCCGTATGGCAACATTGATGGAATTGCACGCCGGTTCCGTCAAAACCCGGGCCTTTAGGCAGGCGGACCTCGAATTGTGAAGTTCCGCCGGCAAGCGTCATTTTCTCCCAAATGGAATGATAGCCATAACTGTCCGCAGGGAATAATGCTCCGGCCCACCTGTAAAATTCGGATATGTTCGTATCTGATGCGTCGGCATCAAAAAATAGCGGGGCAAAAGCCTGATGTGACGCGTCCGCAGCGCTAATTATTGAACGGATATCTTGTTCAGAAAATCCGGAGTAATATGCATGTAATCTTGAATGATTGTAATCTGCCAGCGGATATATATTCTGCCAGGCGTGATGGCTCAAAGCATAGGCCTCATCAGCAGGCATTTTTAACACATCTTTTCTAAATTTTGCGGCATCAAAAGTTGGCATGTTGCTGATGAATTCAATAGCACTTCTTTTGACCTGAGAGGGCATGCTGTTCATGATATTGTTAACAGCTCTCCTGCCAAAACGTTCTCTGATATCCACCAGCAGGATCGATGCGCGGCCTATATTGCCCGAGGCAATATCATTTAATACACCAGCCGCACGGTCAGGCCTTAACTGTCCGAGCCGATTAGCGGCCTGAAAGTGTATCGGCCTGGTGGGATTAATTATCTGTTGTTCTGTTAACATACCTGTCTAATGTATTTTCGATAAAAAAAGGGGAGGATTTCAGTTGTTAGGAATTATTTGTCCCTAATCAATGTCTGTAGCCGAGCATTCATGCTCGGTTATTGTAGAGCTCGAAATGACGTTAGACCTTTTGCAGTCCCTGCCACAGCGCTAATAAGAAGTCGCGGTTGTCGGCTGTCATATAATGGGCTGTTCCGCCCATGCGCGCAAAGGTTTTCATAAAACGCAGATAATATGCGGGATCGGTTTCCGGCGGTTCTCCTTGTGACCAATCCCAGGTGCATTCCTGCAGATCGGCTATGACCATATAATGATTATCTATGTGCCTGCCGTTCTGTATCGCCAGGTTTTGCGACATTGAAAGCGATTTTTCAAATATCATTGGCGACATGACCGCTGATCCCAGAGAAATATAGACGCCCCCGTCAAGATTGCTTACATTATGTGCAAAAGCAAGGAAATCCCGTTCAGCGGCCTGACCGATCGCTATGCATGAATTTGCGGGATGAATGTAAATAATATCATGGCCGATCATAGGGTGTCCTGTGAAAGGGATCCCTAATCGGTATGCCGCGGCCTGCAGTCCGTATTCCTTATATTGATGAGGGACCGAAACAAACTGGTCGTGTTTTAAGCCTAATTCCTTAATCTTCTGTAACAAATTGATAGCTGAAAGTGCCTTGTCCGGATTGCTTTCCATCAAATACTGAGCTTCACTCAGTAAAACCCCTCGGTTCGGTATTTCAAATCCGTCATTATGCACCATCGCGCCTATTGAAGCACCGTAGCCCAGACCATGATACGCTCCCATAATAATCGCCATATTGATATTAAAACCGGTCTCCTGCGATGCGCCAAACTCGCCTTTTGACGTATTTTCTCTCACGTCTTCGCTTGTCTCTCCATGAAAAGCCAGCTCCCAGTCATGAATTATCCCGGCGCCGTTGGTGGCAAGATGAGTTATCCAACCGTCCTCGATCAGTCTTATCAATACCGGTGATAATCCGTTCTTTATCGTGTGAGCGCCAAAAGTTAACATCCTGGATTTCCCGCTTTCACGGGCAGCCCTGATGCGGTCGATCGTTTCCCGCATGACAGCCTCACCTTTTTCTCCCATATTTTTGCGTACCGCATCCGGCCGGATCATTTTTGAAACATCGAATTTGTTCTTTCTTGCAGCAAGCGGTTGAAAAATCAATTGATTTCGATTAAGCATGGGGAACGATAATGCCGTGGTCACTGCCATAATATCTCTCCTTTATTTTGATCTGTTTCTTTGAACTTGACTTTCAATTCCTTATCGACAGCTTTTATGAAAAATTTCATATTTTTAATAATTGAGAAAAATAAGTACGCCATTTGTCAAAAACCCTTTGCCCATTGTATAATTAGCCTATATGAACAAAACAAAGATTATCGCGACCCTTGGGCCGGCTTCGTGGAATAAGGAGCACATTACAGCCCTTATAAAAGCGGGAGCGGACCTTTTTAGGGTCAACATGTCCCATGAAGGGCACAAAGGTGCAATTGAACTAGTTAAACTCATAAGGTCTATAAATAAAAACATCGGGGTTATTCTTGACCTTCAAGGTCCGCGTATTAGGACCAGGGAGGTAAAAGGCGGGTCCGTCACGTTGAAAGAGGGCAGTGAATTTGTAATAACCACAAAGCATATCGAGGGAAGCGATAAAAAGGTTTCAACTGATTATGCCGACCTTCCGAAAAAACTAAAACCCGGCCAGAGAATACTCATGGATAACGGGCTTATAGAACTCCACGTAAAGAACATTAGCGGCGACGAGATCTATTGTATCGTTCATACGGGCGGGACCCTGGGTGATCACAAAGGTATCAATATACCCGGAGTTTCGATATTTAAAAAGGCTCTCACCGAAAAGGATAGGGGAGATATAAAAGTGGCTGTCGCGGTAGAAGCCGATTATGTCGCTCTTTCTTTTGTAAAAGGCCCCGATGATATCCTTGATGCCAGAAAAGCAATACAAGATAACGGAGGTAGTATCCCTGTAATCGCAAAAATAGAGAACTCCGAAGCTATAAGCAATATAGATGCCATCATCAATATTTCCGACGCTATAATGGTCGCCAGAGGCGACATGGGCGTTGAGCTTCCGCCGGAAGAAGTGCCGATAGTGCAAAAACAAATAATAAAAAAATGCGCGAGAGCCGCAAAACCGGTGATCGTGGCAAGCCAGATGCTTGAATCCATGGTCTTAAGTCCGCTGCCTACGAGGGCCGAATCAAGTGATGTTGCCAATGCCATATTGGACGGGGCCGATGCTGTAATGCTTTCGGAAGAGACTGCCAGCGGAAAATACCCTATAGAATCCATCTCAATGATGGCAAGGATAATCGAAAAGGCCGAAAACATTGACAGCGACAGGACTTCGCATCTTGAAAAAAGCGATATCAGGCAAAACACGTCTTTTGCTGTATCTCACGCGGCAGTACATTTGTGCGAGGATATAAATGCCAAGGCCATAATAACTTTTACGAGTTCCGGTTCAACAGCCCTTATGGCCTCAAAATGGAGATCAAAAGCTCCTATCATCGCGTCCGTAACAACAGAAAAAGCGGTCAGGCGTGTTTCATTATACTGGGGAGTTAAATATATATTGACCGACAAATGCGCGACTACCGATGAAATGGTAGATCATGTAGAAAAAGCGGTGGTAGCCAAAAAACTCCTCAAAAAAGGCGACCTTGTGGTCATCACGGCGGGAGTGCCTATAGGCGTGCCCGGTACCACCAACCTGATCAAAGTCCATAAGATAAGCTGAATTTTACCTTTAACTTGCTGTTGCGTCTTTCCATTGCGAACCCAAGAAAGCGAAATGTTGTAATCTTTGCTTTAATCCTGCCGGTGTATTGGGGAACCATGTATTGTCGAATAGACCAAGTTTTCCCGCCCTTACCGAGATTTCATGCCCAACGAGAGCAAGCGCGCCTTCGATAAATTCCGGGATATCCGAAAACTTATTTACCCAAGTCTGCGACCAATTGTTGACATCCATGCCGCTGAATGCGGGGATAACAGATTCTTCCGCACACCTTAATATTTTGGCTCTTTCATCAGGTGTGTTCCTGTCGAACATCAACGATAGGGACCTAAACCCGTGATCTCGTACAAGCATCGGTATTAAATGCTCAAGATATGGGATATCAAATTTATATGCCGGATATACAAGGATACTGTCTTCTTCATCCGCGATCCGCGATAAATTCCCAAGCGAAGGAGCCTCGATCTCGGACGGGGCGATATATCCGAGCTTGCCGTCCTTCAATAATCTACCTCTCATCATGCTGTGCGCGATTAGCATGTATTTTGAGAACTCATCATCTTTAGCGCTGTCTAAACCAGCCTGTTCGTCTGCGGTTATCGCTCCCCACCAGCTTGTGATCCTGTCAACTACATCGTCAAAATTACCTTGGCAGTGGTCAAATACCATATCGAACAATACATCCATCAAATGTCTATCAGTAATATTACCTTCCTCAGAGAGGGCAACGACACTTTGAAAATCAATGGGTGAAAGCCCCGCACACCGGCTGCTGATATTGTCGTTGATCTTTGCTGTCACACTCTCATATCTTTTGAATTTGTCCTGTCTTGCTAGAGCAAGCCAAGAATTTCTGTTACCTGGAAACCCGTGAAAAACAACATATATTTCGCCGGGATTTCCGGGTGAATTCATAACTGTCTTTGAGAGATCGAGGCCTCCGCATATAAGCCGGTCCCTTATGAGAGATCTTACCTCATATCCGACCGTGGCCGGTATGCCGAAATGGGTAAATGAAGCTTTCCTGAATTCGAGCGCTCCTGATACGCTGTAATGATCGACAAGACCTGTCACAGACAAGCCGTTTGCCGCGGAAAAGAACGCGAGAGAAGCGGGATATCCAGGTCCCCACGAATGCTTGCCATGGTAGTGATTTCCCATTGTATTGGTTTGAGGGATCCCGATCGCTGCTAATGCCTTTCCAACCTCTTCTGTCGCTGTCAGCCTTACTTTTACGTCCGGGGAAAACATATCCCTGATCCGCGGTGTCAGATGTTCGATCCTGTTCATTACAGCCGCAGGCACCATTCTCGGGACCATTGGCATGGGGTTGAGCGCAGATATATACGGCATTCTATTCTTCTCCTTATTTTATAAACGAAAGGCTACATTTTCTTATCGATTGAATTAATAAGAAATTTCAGTTTTTTTGGGATTTTGCGCAAAAAACAACGATAATCTATCATAAACATGAATATCCGTAGTATCGCCGCAAAGACCGGCGCTTTATTCAGCTATCGTTATGCAAGGGCTTTTGGGATGCCTCTGTCCGGAAGGTCCGCGCATACTATCGCCAGCGATCCTTTTACCAGACTTCGCAAACTTGAAACGCTGTCTTTTGATGAAGCCGGTGACACTAAAAAGCTTATCGCAAAAAACCTTGCCGGAAGATATTCCGCCGGTTTTGATCCTTTGCGGCTTCTGAATTTTGACGGCGATGTTATAAAGGAATCTTTTAGATTTACGGACTGTAATCAAGCTCTGTTAAATTTTGCTATGTCCAATACGGTTTTTGCCGTTTATGCCTATGATGAACTCGATTCAAGGGGGCTTATAAAGGTTCCCGATCTTATAGCGCTTTCAAAAAGTTCTCATTTTGGAGTTTTGTCAAGGGTTGCGGCCGATCCGCGTACCCCTCAAAGCGTATTAAGACCTTTTGTGTACAAGAGCTCTGTATTGGGACCTGTAGCTTTTGCGAACCTTTCTTTAAGAGGAGTTATGGCTCCCGGTGTCCTGCGCTATATCTCCCGCGTAGGCCCTGACGAAGTACAAAAATATGTGGCATCGCATAAAAACGCCGAACCGGATGTAATAGCTTCGGTACTTTCAAAGATTATCCCGATGACAAAACAAGTCGTTGACTCGGAAGAAATAGCCCGTTTTGATGGTGAAACTATGTATGTGAAAGGGATATCTACTCTCTTTAGACTTCACGGTAAATGGGTCGTTGATCAGCCCGAAGAAACTCATTTTGAATATTCATCATGCGATGCAAAGAGGGCTTTGGAGCTTATTTTGTTCCAAGGACAAGAAAAGATAGCGCTGATACTGGCCGAGCTCGAAAAGATAAATGATGGATTGGCAGGGCTTATCAGGGAAGAAATGTCACGCAAGGGTGATCAGCAAACCTGACATGATTGGTTTATGAGGTCCACGAGTTGTTTTCTTCTGGTCTTTGATATAGTCGTTTTCCCTCCGATGACCTGCGCAAAAAGTTCGTTCTCTAGGCCATACCGGATATAGACATCTTTTGGTATTATTTGCAAAGCTTTGTTCTTTTCCCAGTCGTTGCCGTAGTCTTTTTTATAAAAGCCTGTCCATTGCTTGTGTTCGGTATCGCTTTTTGATGTCTTTACGCCTTTGAGGATGTTTCTGATCCTGGGTATGGTGCCGGCAGGCGTCTTAAACCTTTTTGAAACGATCGAAATATATATATGATGACCGAGTTCATGGGCAGCTGTTTCCATTATGTCCTCCAGAGGGAATACTGCTTTTTTATCGCCTCTTTTGCCTCCGGTACTTACATGGATACTTTTGTCCTGCATGTCATAGTAGCCGATGGAAGACCACAGCTTGCTCGAATTTCCGGTATAAAAATATCTTTTTTGGACGGTATAGCTAACATTGTCTATTATTTCCGGCTTTATTCCGGTAAGCAAAAGGCACATTTTTAGAGTTTCCGGTCCTTTTACTTCCTGTCCGTCTATCAGGTCCTTGATATTCTCTTTTATCTGCTTGTGATTGAACTCTTTTTCTGCGTCCTGGCTTCTTAAGATATGTTCCAGATCGAGAAGCCGCCATTTTCCGCCCATTATCCACCGGTAGATCTCCGAGGCGACCATAAGCCTGTTCAGCTGAACCATTTTATCGCTGCCTTCTGGGACTATTTCTTCGAACGAAAGGGGAGAGTGAATGTTCTTAGTGAACGAGTTCAGATTCAAACCCTCATTAAGTTCGCCGATTATCCATTTTAGATATGCCAACTTATTCGTTTTCATACTATTTCTCTTAATGATACATCGCTTCCAGGGGGCAAAAACTTGTATCAATAACCATGGGGCCTTGACAGGTAAACAAATGTTTACTATAATAGCGCTTAAGGCTGAAGCGCTGAAGGCAGGCACATCCGGACTCCGGTTCTTCAGGGCTTCAGCACTTCAGAGCTTCAGCTCTAAAAAAGGAGGTCCCCGCCATGGAACAACTGACAGACCGGCAGAAGAATATTTTTGATTATGTGAGCGATTTTATGGGAACAAAAGGATTTGCTCCCTCTATAAGGGAGATCTGCGCGCAGTTCAAAATAAAGTCAACAAAGGCGGTGTACAGCCATTTAAAGGCCCTTGAAGAAAAAGGATATATAAAAAGGGATTCAAATGCAAGGAGCATAGAGATCCTCGGCAGAAAAAGGGTCGTGAACCTTCCGCTGGTAGGAACTGTGGCGGCGGGAAGGCCGATACTGGCCGTTGAAAACATAGAGGATACTATACCGATAGCGTGGGATTTTGCAAAGAACATGAGGGACGGCTTTATATTAAAAGTACGGGGCGACAGCATGATAGACGCGGGAATAAACGAAGGTGACATGATAATCGTAAAGCCCCAGCCGCAGGCGGACAACGGCGATATCGTGGTCGCATTGATAGATGACGAGGCCACAGTGAAAAAATATTTCAGAAGAAGGGACCATGTAGTGCTGCAGCCTTATAATTCTCGGTATGCACCGATAAGAGTGGACCATGATTTCAGGTTGGTGGGGAAGGTGATGGGGCTGATCAGGAAATATTAAATAAATCAGGAACCAATGTAGAGGCGGGTTTAAAACCCGCCTCTACGCATATAATTATGTCAATAAAAGTAGCAACAATATTCGAAAAAGGGAAATTAAAACCCGTCTGGTTTGTTCTTGAAAACAGACAGTATCGGATACAGGAGATAAATTATGAATGGCAGACAAAAAACGGCTTGTCTAAGGTTTATCATTTTGCAGTAAGTGATGGCGTTAACACGTTTGAATTGATGTTTGATGACAAGGAGATGAGGTGGGAGATCGATGAATAATGTAGGGGGCGATTGCAATCGCCCCCTACATATTAATATGAACAGAATAATCCTCCACGTCGACATGAACTCCTATTTTGCCTCGGTCGAGCAGGCGGCAAATCCTCTGCTTCGCGGAAAGCCAATTGCCGTGGGCGGAGGGATAGGCAAAAGGACCGTTGTCGCGACCTCGTCATATGAAGCGCGCGCCCGCGGGGTAAAGACCGGTATGCCCACGTGGGAGGCCTTAAAAAAATGTCCTGAGCTCATAGTAGTCACAGGAGATATGAACAAATATGTATATACTTCAAAAGAAATAATCAAAATGCTCCGGGATTATACGGACCTTGTCGAGGTTTTTTCAATTGACGAGGCCTTTCTTGATGTTACACGGGTTAAAGACGGATACGGAGGAGAAATAGAGATCGCAAAAGATATCAAAAGAAGGATAAAAGAGAGGTTCCGTCTGACCTGTTCGATCGGTATAGGGCCGAACAAGCTTGTAGCAAAGCTTGCCAGCGAGATGAAAAAGCCCGACGGCCTGACAAAAATAGGGGAGGACGAAATTTCTATCGTATTTGAATTTATACCGGTAGAAGATCTCTGTGGTGTTGGCAGACAACTCAAGAAAAGGCTCAATTCTCTCGGAATAAGGATGTGTTCGGACCTTGCCAAATATCCGGTGCAAAGGCTGGTGAGTAAATTCGGGCTAGTGTGCGGGGTGCATCTTTCCAATATGGGTAAAGGCATAGATGATGATCCTGTCGATCCTCAAAACAATATCAAAGACGCAAAATCTATAAGTCACTCTTATACTTTGCCAAAAGACGAGTCAGACCCGGATATCGTAAAAAGCTATCTTCTCCGGTTGTCGGAGCAGGTAGGCCGCCGCGCCAGAAAATACGGGTATAAGGGCAGGGTAGTAAGCTTGTATTTAAGGTACGGAGATTTTTCAGGGTATGGCAGGCAGAAGAATATACATGATTATATAGATGACGGCTATGACGTTTATATAAGCGCGCTGAGTATGGTAGAAATGGAACGCCCTATTAGGCTGGTGGGAGTGGCACTTTCCGATCTGATCAGGAACGCGGACCAGCTAAGTCTGTTCGATCAGGAAGGCAAAAAAAGAGCCGCTCTTGCCGCGATGGACGAAATAAATGACAGATACGGGGATTTTACCGTGACAAGAGCGAGCATAATTTACAACGAACTTGCCGAGAAGACAGGCATGACGTCGAGGCAGAAGCTGGAGCCGGATCTTAATCAGGGCGAAACATTTTACCCCAGATGATACAAAGGTGCGTAAGTTCGTCCTCGAAACGGCCAGTAACTTCCATATTAGCCATGCTGCTAATTACTTGACTTAACACTCCCTGATCAGCAATATCAATAACACCTGCGGTTACGGCACGTATAAAAGGCTTCTGGCTGATCTGATGATTAGAATCGCGTGTGTTCCGCTGTATTAACAGGAACAACTTTTTTCCAAAAAGGGTAGGATCTCCTCCAGTAGTTTGTTTTAGATATGATACTGCGAGTGCCACGCTCGCATCGTTCCGAGTGACGCAATCAAGTCCAATCCTGTCCATAACCCATGATCGCGAGTTGTCATCGAAGAGAATGTGTGCGAGGTTGATATTAAGAACATCATCCTCAAGACCTATCCTCGCGCAAAGAATATTAGCGATCTGAGAGGGCTCGGGTTGCCCTCTAAATTGAAAATTCTCATCTGTTTTAAGGGTTTCTAAAGCCGATGTCAACCGTTTAGCAAGCGTTCTCTTATTTACCGCCTGGCCATCAATCCCATAAACTGTTTGAATATCAGGGCTTATACCGGTTGCTTTGTAAATTGCGTCAGGATTATCAATGAAGCCGTCTCTTAATCTTATTGATTTGGGCATTTTTTCCCCCCGCATTATAGTAAATGCCCTGAATGTTCGGCCTTCAAACTTAGGCAGGCATGAAACGACATAAGATCCAGCAGTCAATAGAATTTCCTCCTTAAAACAGATCTCGACTATTTACTTATCGATATAAAAGGAGTGCAATTTCATAAAAAATTAAGACGAGGCAAAAACGCATTAAATAAGTAGCGGCGAGTTTTAACCCGCCGCATAACTACCTTGAGCGAAATCTTAGTGAGTTAGATCCCTTCCGCTACCATGTCGCCGACTTCGGTGGTAGAAAAACCCATTTTTCCCGCGGACATACTGAGCATCTTCTTACATGAAATTTCGGGATTTAATTAACGATAATAAAGTGTTAGAGGTTATTCAGATTTAAGGAGGAGATACATGCTAATAAGATCAATAGGAGTAAGATTTCCGAAAGAGCACATTCCCCTACAGATGGGTTCTTTTCTTTTTCGGAATAATCAAGGAGCGGAAAGAAGATATAAAACAATTCATGCGGCAACAGGAGTTATTGATCCCCCTTATATAGTAAGATTTGTTGGCACAGAAGCTACGAGTGCTGGCATGAAAAGCGTCATTACTTTATCTTCGCATAAAAAGAGACAGGAGGGATCGTTTCACCCGCGCCAGATTAATTTTTTAGATATGGAAGTATTAGCAACTCCAATTCGGGATATTGTAATTCATCTCGATGGTTATTGTGGTGCGGATGCGCGCGGTGTATTGCCGCGCCCTGTAAAGGAGCTAATTGCTGAAGCATGGCATGGAAACTTACTTCCTATTGACCGACGGAAAGACGGTTTTAATTTCAGAAATCAAGGAGTGAGAGTGGAATTTAAGGTTAACGAACCAATGAAAGTAATGGAGACTGGCGGATTGTCGATCAATATGGTTTCATTCATGATTGGTGAATTCAAAGACAAAACAAGGGATCCGAAAAACGATCCGCGTTATGCAGGTTTTCTTTCATTTGCTATGTTAGGCGCATATGAGGCTATGGAACATGCTGCATTGATATGTTCTCTCGCAGGGACAGCTACGTTTTTGCAAGCATTTAAAGTCAAAAATAGGTAGTAAGATTTAATCTATATCCCTTCCGCCACCATATCGCCGACTTCGGTGGTAGAAAAACCCATTTTTCCCGCGGACATACTGAGCATCTTCTTGCAAGCCGCCATGATCGATTTTTCGACCGCATGAGCTGCTTTTTCCTCGCCGATGTTTTCGAGCAACATCTGAAGAGCGCCGATCGCGGCAAGCGGATTTATTACGTTTTTCCCCGTATATTTTGGAGCGGAACCACCAATCGGCTCAAACATTGAGACGCCTTCGGGATTGATGTTGCCGCCGGCGGCGATTCCCATTCCGCCCTGGATCATAGCGCCAAGATCGGTGATGATGTCGCCGAAAAGATTATCGGTGACGATTACATCAAACCACTCCGGGTTCTTCACGAACCACATGCAAGTGGCGTCAACGTGGGCATAATCGGGTTTGATGTCAGGATATTCTTTTGCGACTTCCATAAAAGTCCTATACCATAGATCAAACGCATAGGTGAGGACGTTTGTCTTGCCGACAAGGGTCAGCTGTTTTTTCTTGTTCCGCTTTCTTGTTAACTCAAAAGCGTACCGTATGCATCTTTCGACACCTTTTCTTGTATTTATCGAATCCTGTATGGCGACTTCATCTTTTGTTCCTTTTTTAAGATTGCCTCCGGTACCCACATACAGACCTTCGGTATTTTCCCTTACTACGACAAAATCTATGTCGTCCGGTCCTTTATCTTTTATCGGGGTCCATACGTTCTCATAAAGTTTTACCGGCCTCAGGTTTATGTATTGGTCCAGGCCAAACCGGGCTTTTAACAGTATCCCTTTTTCAAGTATCCCCGGAGCGACATCCGGATGGCCTATAGCGCCCAGAAAAATAGCGTCAAACTTTTTCAGCCCTTCAACTTCGCTGTCATCAAGTATTTTGCCTGTTTTGAGATATCTTTCTCCGCCGTAATCAAAATGAGTTAGTTCGTATTTCACACCGAACTTTTTGCCGACAACTTCAAGTACCTTTAACCCTTCCGCGACTACTTCAGGCCCGGTCCCATCTCCGCCTATTACTGCGATCTTGTGGGTCTTTACCATGATTTTCCTCCTATGATGTTGTTGAGGCGTCGCATGCGGCGCCTTTACAGTTACTTACTCTTTACGTAGCTTATCAGGCCACCCGCATCAATAAGTTTTTGCATGAACGGCGGGAAGGGTTCGGCTTTGAACGTTTTTCCCGAAGTCATATCTTTTATCGTTCCGCTCTTAATATCTATATCAAGCAGGTCGCCTTCTTTTATTTCGTCAGTCTCTTTTATTTCAAGTATCGGAAGCCCGATATTAATAGCATTTCTGAAAAATATCCTCGCAAAAGACTTTGCGATCACCGCCGAGACACCTGCGGCCTTTATGGCAACAGGAGCATGTTCTCTGGAAGATCCGCAGCCGAAATTCTCTCCCACAACGATAAAGTCGCCTTTGGATACTTTTGAGGCAAATGCCGGGTCAGCATCTTCCATGCAGTGTTTTGCCAGCTCGGCTGGATCGTGCGTGTTCAGATACCTGGCCGGTATTATCAGGTCGGTATCGACATTATCCTTGAATTTCCACGTTTTTCCTTGCATTTTATAGATCCTCCGGTGAAACTATCCTGCCCGCAACCGCCGATGCGGCCGCGACAGCAGCATTAGATAAATAAACTTCGGATTTCGGATGGCCCATTCTGCCTACAAAGTTCCTGTTCGTAGTAGCAAGCGCTCTTTCTCCTTCGGCAAGTATTCCCATGTGGCCGCCCAGACAGGGGCCGCAGGTAGGAGTGGAGATCGCGGCTCCGGCCTTCATGAATATATCGAACAGTCCTTCATCGTTTGCCTGCTGCCAAATTTCCTGTGTAGCAGGGATGATTATCAGTCTTATATCAGGATTACGCTTTTTACCCTTAAGAACTTTTGCGGCGATACGCATATCTTCGATCCTTCCGTTAGTGCAGGAGCCGATCACCACCTGATCTATCTTTACATTGCCGGCTTTGCTCACCGGTTTTGTGTTCGAAGGCAGGTGAGGGAAGGCCACCTGAGGTTCGATCTTTGAACAATCGTATTCGATGACCTTGCAATATTGGGCGTCGGGGTCGGATGTGTAATAAATGGGATCTGGTTGAGACGCCGCTCGTTGAGGCGTCGCATGCGTCGCCTCAACATGTTCTTTTATATACTCCTTTGTTATCTCGTCCGGTATGATGATCCCGTTCTTGCCGCCGGCTTCGATAGCCATGTTGCACATAGAAAGACGGCTGTCCATAGATAACTTGGATATGACAGGGCCGGTGAACTCCATGGACTTATACAGAGCGCCATCAACGCCGATGTTCCCGATAGTATATAAGATCAGGTCTTTTCCGCTGACCCATTTGTTCAGTTTTCCTTTGAAGACAAACTTGATGGTTTCAGGTACTTTTAGCCAGACCTTTCCGGTGGCCATAGCTGCCGCCATATCGGTAGAGCCGATCCCGGTTGAAAACGCGCCCAGCGCGCCGTATGTGCAGGTGTGCGAATCGGCACCGATGATCAGTTGTCCCGAATAGACGATTCCCTGTTCAGGTAGTAATGCGTGTTCAACCCCCATGCAACCCAGTTCAAAGAAATGTTTTATGCCGTATTTTTTGGCAAATATACGCATTTCTTTCACTTGTTGAGCAGATTTTATGTCTTTATTGGGGGTGAAATGGTCCGGCACAAGCACGACCTTGTTTTTATCGAATACTCGTGCGGGCGGATGATCATCCGCCCCTACAATTTTCTCAAATTCTTTTATTGCCGGCGGCGCCGTAATATCATTGCCCAGTACAATATCCACATCCGCCTCGATAAATTCTCCCGGATGCACCTCATTTTTTCCGCAATGGGCTGCCAATATCTTTTGTGTTATTGTCTGTCTCATGCTTGAATTATAACAAATATTTTGCGGCTTGACGCTGCCGTATTATATGTTATGATTTATCATCGGTCACTAAAGAAGGAGGATATAAGTATGTTTAGAGCTATAGGATCATTATTCATCGTCCCGACTGCGGTTCTTTTGACGCTCAGTTTCTTTGTGCTGGTGGTCAACCAAAAACAGGAAAAACTGCTGAGAATATTCGGTTTTGTGGTTGCAGTGCTTCTGTGGGTCGGTGCTTTCATGGTTTTTTCCGCGGGTAATTACATAGGAAGCCATGGTTACGGAAAAATGATGGAAATGCATAAAACGGTAATGCAATGCCCGATGATGAAAGACGGCGGTATGTGCCCGATGATGAAAGGCATGGGTGGTCCCCGGGTACCGGTAAAGACGATGCCGATGCGCCATAATATGAAAATGAAACACATGAAAAAGTAGCGATCTTTAGCTGCTAAAAAAACCAGGACCGCGGATAGCCTCCGCGGTCTTTTTTTGCCTTATTGATTGTCCCATTTGCCGCAGCGGCCGCCTCTGACGGCGACTTCAATTCCGTTTTCCGTATATCTTTCTATTTCACACGATTCTCCGCAATCTTTGCATATATCGCTTACAACCTTGAATTCGGAGTTTATTATCTTTTCCGGCCCCTTGAATTTGGATGCCGAAGAAGACTTATGCATCTTGTCTTTGGCCAAAAGTGCCGCTCCAAGCGCGCCCATAGAATCAAAATATTCAGGAACGATTATCTCTTTGCCAAGGATCTTTTTGAAAGCATCAACGATCCCTTTATTAGCCGCGACCCCGCCCTGGAAAAGGATCGGTTCTTCTATCTTTTTCCCTTTTGCTACGGTATTAAGGTAATTGCGCACCAGTGAATGGCAAAGTCCCGCGATAATATCTTCAACAGCGTGTCCCTGCTGTTGCTTGTGGATCATATCTGTCTCGGCAAAAACAGTGCAGCGTCCCGCAATAGCGGAAGGACTCAGGCTTCTTAAAGCATAATCGCCAAAATCTTCGATAGATATATTTATCCTGTTGCTTTGCTGTTCCAGGAAAGATCCGGTCCCGGCGGCACAGATAGTATTCATGCCGAAATCAACAGCGACACCGTTTTGTATAAGTATTATCTTGGAATCCTGGCCGCCGATCTCCAACACGGTGCGGACCTGCGGACAAGAGTGTATAGCTGCTACCGCATGGGCTGTGATCTCGTTCTTGATCAGATCGGCGCCTACCATTATTGCCGCCAGCTGTCTCCCGCTGCCCGTGGCACCTACGCCCTTTATGTCACAACCGTCAAGGGTTTCCCCGTTAAAATCCAGGAATCCGGTCTTGATTGCCTTGATAGGATCTGCATGGGTCCTGAGATACAGCTTTTTGATTACCTTTCCTTCGGGGCCTATCAGCACAAAATTCGTGCTGACAGAACCGACATCTATTCCAAAATAACACTCCATTTTATGGTTTCCTTTCTTTTTGCCATTTTATAAGGTCGATAAAAGCTTCGATCTTTGTTCTAAAACCAATATTTGCATTGCTTTCCTCGGTACCTATGGATAACAATGGAATTCCCTGATTACTGCAAATATCTCTCATAAAAGGCTTGGCTATGATTTCCGGCATGCAAAAGAAAGGATATATATGTATCACTCCGTGATATCCAAGTTGTTTCGCGTTGGCCGCGCATCCGACATTATATGCTCCAAAGCCGCCGAAACCAAAGTTGCGAAGAATTGACGGAGAGCTCATCAGCGAATTGAGGGAATTGTTTATTTCTGAATTTGAAGGCCTAAATCCGCGGCAAAATTCGCCCGCAGGATTATCTAAAAACATGAATGGCGCCAAAGCATGATAATTCAGCATCGGTATTGCAGCTGCATTCATAGATGCGAGCATGTCCTCGATAAAATTATTCGCGATCGGTTCCAGCAGTTCATATACAGAGCCTATCAGCATGATCTTGAGCTTAGGTACTGACAGATCTTCCTTTGGCAGCGCCATAAATCTTTCCGTGATCTGCGTAAAAAGCTTATTCAAGTCGCTCAGGCCGTTAGTATTTTGCAGCTTTAACAAATATTCATCGAAGAGTTTTTTGCTTTCTTTTTGGTTAAAGATCCGGATGGTTTGATAAATAATAGACATCGCATCGTATATATCTATCTTTAGATTTATCCTCGCCAAAAGGATATTGACATCGGTTTCGCTGACAGGCAATTCCATTTCCCTGACAAAATCCTTTACGGACCTGGCAACATCCCAATGTTTTATAACAAAAAAATATATATCTTTGCCGAATATCTCACGGAGCGTCTTTTTCTGTGTCGACCAATAATATTGGTATCGGCATGCATCTTTGCCTGCCGACATCATAATGGCGTTTGCGCCCTGGCGGACGGCCTTTATCTGGTCTCCCAGGCTGGTCCTCAAAGGCTGGCAGGCCAGTTCATGGCAGTATTTTGTTCCCAGGATCACCGTATCGCTTGTCATAGAGGGCGGAAGTATATATTTGAGTCCGAGCCCCTCCATCAGGGTCATGAACAGTATCTTGTTGTAATTTCCCATATTGGGCGAGGAAAATATCAGCGTATCTTTTTGCATATCTCGAGAAATGCCTCCACTCTCACATTTATATTTGCCGGTTGAGTATGCTCGTCCATCATGATGAAAGAGAAGGGGATGTTCTTTTCTTTCATTATTGAGTGCGCGGCCTCGGACAATACCTCGTCCAGGGCGCACCCGAATGCGGAAACATATATCGCACCGGCTATATTATCTTTTAAGGAAACATATTTAGAGAACCCTATTATTTTTCTGCCCAGTTGCCAATGCAGAGGCTGAAGCAATCCGGCGTTCTTATAGTGCGGTTTACAATCTTTCCATGAAAGGCTGTCAGGTATCATATTACCAAGATCATACCTTTTTATTATATTTAGAATATTTTTTGTAAGAAAAGGGTCGTTAAGTACATATGAATGGCCGAGCAGGGCAATAAATTTCTTTTCGCGTTGATCTTCAAAGGGAGGGGTCTTCATGCTTAGCAGTGCTTTGTCGTAAGCCTTCCGGTATGATTGGGAATCGGCAGCGACCTGCCTGCCGTATTGTCTATCCTTGAGAAGGGAAACGAATGAGAACATTTCTTCGTCTATGTCCATTTCAACAGAAGGCTGCAATATCTGCGGAATATTATTTACGGCAGATCTAACAAGATCATTTATTGCTATCACTTTCGGGCAAGGCATTATCCATGGATCGGAGCTTTCGTAACAAGGAGAAAAGATCGCATCGGCCCCGTTTTTGGCAAGATACCGGCACTGCGCTATATATATCTTTGCTGGCAGGCAAAGTTCCGGTTCGCATATTTCACTAGCATTAGCAATGATCTTTCTGTCGGTTTCAGGCGCTATCAATACATCGTGACCGAGGGTTTTAAAAAATTCGGCCCAGAACCCGTAAAAGCGGCTGGCCCCCAAAGACCTTGGTATTCCTATTTTTGCCAATTTGCTTTTTGTCCTTGCAAGGAGAAATAAACTATAGAAAGTGTAGCACAAGATTTGGCAGAATCAGCAGATTTTCTTTACACGCTATCGCTTCTCTCAAAAAAATAGGAAGCAAGCGACAACATCCCGAACGCGACAAGGACCGATACTATCAGGTCTATTGGCAGGCCTATTGCAGAATACTGTGTCAGGGCCGATCTGATCCCGTCCACTCCGTAAGTCAGTGGATTTAAATAACAAAAGAACCTGAGCCAGCCCGGCAGGTTTGATATAGGCGCAAGAGCTCCCGAAACAAAGAAAAGAGGGAACATCACAAAGTTTATAATCAGGTCAAATCCCTGGGCATCGCGCATGTTGGAAGCAAAAGCAAGGCCCAGCGATACAAAAGTGATTGACATGAGGACCATAAAGACATACATCATTGCTATGCCGAATAATTCCCGCAGGATCGAAAAATGAGGCCCCATTGAAAAATGAAAGATAAATGAAAGCAGGAACAAAAGGGTCCCCTGGATTATCACCATTGTCATCCCGCCAGCAACACGCCCGAGAGCTATCGAAGTCCTGCTTACCGGAGCTACCATTATTTCTTTCAAAAAGCCGAATTCCCTGTCCCATAGGACGGATATTCCGGAAAACATCGATCCAAAAAGCATATTGAGCCCTATGACGCCGGGTACGAGAAAACTTACATAGCTGATCTTGTGTTCAAGTCCCGGAAGGGATGTATTTTTGAACCCGAGACCTAGAAAGGCGAGGAACATTATGGGCATAGCGAGCGATCCGAATATTCGTTCTTTTGCTCTCGAGAGCTTTTTCATCTCCCTTAGCCATAATATGTAGATCGCTCTTAGTTCTATCACATTATCTCCTTGTCATTGCGAGCGTAGCGAAGCAATCCCATTGTATAGTGGGATTGCTTCGTCGTCGCTTTGCTCCTCCTCGCAATGACTGATTCACCAGACCTTCTCTCTCTCTTCCGTGTTCTTGATCGTCCTTCCGGTATAATTCAGAAATACGTCTTCCAGGCTTATTTTGTGCACGCTGACCGAGGCGACTTTTACGGAAAAATCCTGTGCAAGCTTTAAGACCTCAGGTATCTTTGTTTCGGCTTTTTCCAGAGTAATGCTAAGGCATCTCGGGCATTCCTGATATTCTTTGATCGACCTTATTCCGTTTATTCCAGATAGCGAAGCGATAAACTCTCTTGTTTCATTCTCAACCTCCAGGGTCAACACATCTCCTCCCTGACTGTCTTTCAGTTCCCGCGGAGTACCGAGCGCTATTATCTTGCCGTTGTCGATTATCGCGATCCTGTCGCACAAATAATCAGCCTCGTCCATATAATGAGTGGTCAAAATAATGGAAATATCTTTTTCGGACAAAAGGCCCTTTATATAATCCCAGATACGCCGCCTTGTCTGGGAATCAAGTCCGAGAGTGGGCTCGTCCAGAAAAAGGACCTTTGGCTTTTGGATCAGGCCGCGGGCGATCTCCAGCCTCCGCTTCATTCCGCCGGAATAGTTCTGTACCAGGGTATTTTGTTTTTCCTTTAATTCGACGAGGTCAAGGAGAGCATCTATCCTTTTTTTGTATGTCTTTGGCGGTATGCCGTACATCATCGCATGGAATTCAAGGTTTTCTTTGCCTGTCAGTTTTGAATCAAGCGCCGGCTCCTGAAAGACCATACCGATGCTGTTCCTTACTTCATTTTTGTTTTTCAGGACATCATATCCGGCTACTGTTGCATTGCCCAAAGTAGGTTTTAAAAGAGTTGACAGTATATTGACCGTGGTCGTTTTGCCGGCGCCGTTCGGGCCAAGCAGACCAAAGCATTCGCCCTTGTTTACATAAAAAGAGATGTCATCTACAGCTTTTGTACTTTTGAAATGTTTTGATAAGTTTTTTACTTCGATAGACTTCATATTTGCCTATATTCTACCATCCGAAAGTACTCCTTGTCTTTTTGGAGGTTTTATTCTAAACTTATCTAGATAAAAAGGAGCTAAAATGGAGCGTTGGTGGCATCCGCATCTTTTTGCTTTTCTGTTCTTCTTGTGCACACTGAGCTTTTCGGCTGTCGTCATCCTATACAAAATACTCAAAAAGCTTTCTTACCAGCTGTGTATGTCCGAGATAAAGAACGCGGAAGAGATGTTCAAGCAGAACCAGGAAATAGTCACCATTATGGAATCTTCTCCCATTATGATCTTTTACAAGGACAGGGAAAACAGGATCATCCGTGTCAACAAGGTGTTCACAGACCTTATCGGAAGGACAAAAAGCCAGGTCGAAGGCAGATCATGTTTTGAGCTTTTCCCTAAATACGGGGAAAAATACTGGCATGACGATATGAATGTCATATCGACCGGGCTTCCCAAAAGGAACATCATAGAAAAGCTGGAAACCATATACGGTGAAAAATGGTTACAGACAGATAAATTTCCCGTAAAAGATAAAAGAGGAGCGGTCATCGGGCTTGTAGCATTTTCCGCGGATATTACCGACAGAAAAAAGGCCGCTGAAAAGATCCGTCAGGACAGGATCAAACAACAAGTGCTTTTGGACAGTGTTTTTGACGCTATTTTCCTGGAAACACTTGACGGCAAGATACTCGATTGCAACTTGGCCGCGGAAAAACTGCTGGGGTATTCAAAGGAAGAATTTCAAAAAATGAAAACATCCGATCTGGTGCCCGAAGAGATATCGCAAACCTTTCCGAAGATCGTCTCGTCTCTGTCCAGCAAAGGGGAATACCGCGGAGAAGCCTCTAACATAAAGAAAAACGGTGAGAGGATACCGGTTGAGGTGTACATAAAACTGATAAAGCTTGGCAAAGAAGAGTTCGTATTCACTACGATAAGGGATATTACCCAGAGAAAAGCTTTTGAACAGGCCATAATGCAAAGCGAAAAAAAATATAAAGACCTTGCCGAAAGCTCTCATGATTTCATATATACCATTGATTCAAACGGCTACATAAGTTACGTGAATGAATTTGGCGCAAGACAATTCGGGAAAAGCGTAAAAGAGCTTTTGGGCGCAAATCTCCAAAATCTCTTTCCGGAAGAAATAGCGGCAAGGCAATTGAGCAACATAAAAAAAGTCTTTGAATCCGGGGAATCGTTATATATAAGTCAGCCGACTAGGTTCCCATACAAAGAGCTTTGGCTGGGTACATGGTTAATACCTCTTAAAGATGAAAAAAGCGGCAGTGTTGCCAATGTTCTGGGGATATCCAGAGATATCACCGACAGAAAAATTGCCGAAGATGCCCTTAAAGAAAGCGAAGAAAGGTACAGGACAGTTATTTCCAGCCTTCCCGACGCGATAGTCATCTACAAGAACGGCAAGATAACTTTTGCCAACTATGCTCTCCTTGAAAAATACGGATTTTCAGAAAAAGATATAATAGGAATGGATATCGCGGATTTTGTGGATGAAAATTACAAGGGCCTGGTCTATGAAAACATTTTAAAGCGGGAAAAAGGTACCAGCATAGGGGAATATGAAATAAAAGTTGTCTCAAAAGACGGGAGACGCATTCCCGTAATTGTAAAAGGTGTTTCTATAAAATATGACAAAGAACCGGCTACTCTTATAGTCCTGACGGACATCACCGAAAAAAAACTTGCCGAAGAAAAAATACTGCAGTTGAACGAAAACCTTGAAAAAGAAAAAGACATTGCCATAAACGCCAGCGTGGCAAAGACCAATTTTATAGCTAATATGAGCCACGGTATAAGGACGCCCTTAAGCGCCATAATAGCCGCGGCAGACCTGCTGTCGGGGTCAAGGATGGACGACAAGCAAAAAAGATGCATTCAGGCCGTCCGATACGCCGGAGAGAACCTTCTCAGCATGGTAAACAGCATCCTGGATCTGGCCAAGATAGAATCCGGCCGCTTTATGCTTGAGAACAGGCGTTTTTCTATACGCGGTCTGCTGTACAGGACAATAAAAATGCTCGAATACTCCGCAAAGGAAAAAGGACTTGACCTGGCCTTTATGATAGATAGTAATGTGGATGAAGATATCTCGACTGACCCCCTTCGGCTTCAGGAAGTTTTGGTCAATCTTATAGGTAACGCTATAAAGTTCACCGACAAAGGCAGTGTAATAGTCAAAGCCGGTTATTTCCAGGGTAACAGGAATACGCTGCTTTTTTCCGTGAAGGATACGGGAATAGGGATCAACCCGGACCAGACCGAAAGGATCTTTGAAAAGTTTTCACAAATGCAAGTAAGCATAACCCATAAGCACAGCGGTACAGGGCTTGGGCTTACCATTTCAAAACAGCTTGTCGAGCTCATGGGAGGCAGTATTTGGCTGGAAAGCACCCCCGATATCGGGAGTACTTTTTATTTTACTGTCAAACTAAAAGATCCTGCTTCCACGCCTGAGCTCGAAGATCCGTCATCCCAAAGACAATTTGCCATATCTCCCGTAAAGAACGCAAAAATACTTTTTGTCGAGGATTCTGAGACCTTGCGGTTCTTGTTCAAAGAATATTTCTCTGATCTTCCCGAAATTACCGTAGATGTTGCCGAGGACGGCGGAAAAGCCGTGAACATGTATGAGAAGGGCGTTTACGACATTATTTTTATGGACCTGAAGATCCCTGTCCTTAACGGCTATGAAGCCACGAAGAAAATAAGAGAAATTGAAAAACTGTCAAATCGGGCACACACACCAATAATTGCAGTATCCGCTTTTTGTATGCCGGAAGAGATACAAAAAACTATTGAAGCCGGCTGCGACGGTCATCTGACAAAACCGATAAAAAGGGACGAGCTTCTGTCTTTTGTGTTCGAACATTTAAAAACATAAAATAAGGTTATGTTATAATCTTATCGTCATAATGGACTACAAAGAACACATCTGCCTGCTGCCAAAAGAAACTGCCATAGAGCGCCTCTATGTCAGGGAAAATTTCTTATGGAAAATAAGATGGGCAGTCTTGATCTGGCTTTCTATCCTTTTCTTTCTTCCCAAGAGCTTCGGGCTGTCTTTCTTTGCGGGAGCGATTCTCTTGGCAGGCGGCATTGCCTACAATGCAGTTATTACTTTTGCGGCAAAACTGCGCTACAAGACATCTCTGAGCGTTGTGACTTTTTTGACGGATTCGGCCCTTATCACCTGCGCCGTATTCTTTTCCGGAGGAATAAACTCCGAGCTGTGGCCGCTGTATTTTCTGCTGGTAATCTCCTCATCAATGATAATAGACCTTAAAAGTGAATTTGCTCTTTTATCATATGTAGGGATACTTTTTTTGGCTGCCACCGTTTCTACCGCCGGGACTCCTTTCTACATATATACGTTCTTAGGCAGAATATTCATGCTTGGAGCAGCAACTTTTGCGGTCAATTTTCTGTCTTCCCTGGAAAGAGATCTGCGTGAAATGACCGAAAGAACGGCCATGGAGAACGCTTCTCTCTATGAGAGAGTGAACCGGCTTAACGAGGAGCTTCAGAGCAAAATGAACGACGGATCTTCGGAGCTCAAAAGAAAATATGCCCAGCTGGAAATACTCTATAATACTCATAAACTGATATCCTCCGACATCGAGCTGGAAAAAATACTCTCATACATAATAAAAGGCGTTCAGGAAGGATTGGGTTTTGACAGGGTGGGGATCTTTGAAATAGATGAGCAGCACAACATAATAAAGGGACGGCTCGGGATAGACAAGTGGGGAAAACAGGAGAACATAGAGAATCAGATATATTCCATGGACGAAAACGATAACAATTTTGCCAGGATCGCCAAAGGCAAGCTTGATTATTTCTTTACTGAAGATGCGGACGGTGCGCTTCCTCCCAGTCAGAAAAAATACATGGTACCGGGAGTCGGGCAAAACATGGTTGTTCCGATGAAAGCCAGAGGTGCCATCATCGGCATGATCGCGGTAGACAACCTTATTTCAAAAAAACCAATAAACGAAGAAAGCAGGCGCTTGCTCACGACTTTTGCGGACCAGGCGGCCACGGCCATGCATAACGCAAGAATGTACGGAATAGAAAGAGAGACCGCGATCCGGCTCAAAAAACTGGAAGAGGTAAAAAACGACTTTCTTTCCAAAATGTCCCACGAGCTCAAGACCCCGCTCACATCTATAAAAGAGTCGATAAAAATAATCCTCAAGCGGATCGTGGGCGAGGTGACCCCCAACCAGGAAAAATTCCTCACGATCGCAAAAAACAACTCCGAAAGGCTGGCACTTCTTATTTCCGAACTTTTCGATGCCGTAAACACTCAGGAAAAAGCCCCGGACCTGGAATTGTCGCCTATAGATCCCGGCAAACTTATAGACGAAGTCCTTTTCAACATCAGGCCGCAGGCAGATGATAAGAGCATATCTTTGAACAAGCTGATCCAGGGATCTCTGTCGGAAGTGACCGTCCGGGGTGATTACAACAAGCTTTACAGGGCACTGCTCAATCTGGTGGAAAATTCCATAAAATACTGCGGACCCGCGGGGGAGATAATTGTTACAGCTGCGGACAAAGGACCGGAAATAAGCATATCGGTCGAAGACAACGGGATCGGCATAGAGGGATCTCAGATTGAAAAGATCTTTGACAAATTCTATCAGGCGCATGATCCTCTGACAAAATATCAGACCGGGGTCGGACTGGGACTCAGCATCGCAAAAGAAATAGTAGAAGCACACGGAGGACACATCACGGCACAAAGTGAAGGACATGGAAAGGGATCCAAGTTCAGTTTTACTCTGCCTAAAGGATAAATAATGGAACCGTTTAGGCCCACATATGCCGAAATAGACCTGAATCAATTAAAAAGTAATGTGCGTGAGATAAAAAAGGAGATCTCTCCAAACGTCAGGCTGATGGCAATAGTAAAAGCCAACGCTTACGGACACGGATCGGTCGAGATCTCCAAAGCCGCCGAAAGCGCCGGCGCCGACTATTTTGGAGTAGCGTCTTTGGGAGAAGCACTCGAACTTAGGTCTTCATCGATAAAGGCCCCTATACTTATACTCAGCGAAACTCCGCATGCCCATGTGGAAAGGGTCCTTGATGCCGGGATCACCCAAACTGTCTATACATTTGATCTGGCACAACTTTTATCGGACATAGCCCTGCAAAGACGCTCAAAAGCAAAGGTACACGTAAAAATAGATACGGGAATGTCAAGGGTGGGCGTTCTTCCGGATAAGGCAAAGGCGCTCATAGAAAAGATCGCAGCACTTCCCGGTATCGAGCTTGAAGGTGTTTTTACTCACTTTGCCAAAGCTGATGACACCGAAAGCACATTTACCATGGAACAATTTAGTAAATTCAACAAGATCGTTTCATCGGTAAAAGCCGCGGGGATCAAGATCCCCATACTTCACGCCGCCAACAGCGCCGCAATGATCAATTTTCCTCAGACCAGGCTTGATATGGTAAGGGTAGGGATATGCATTTACGGACTAAAACCTTTTGAGAACAACGGCAACGGGCCCAAAATAGAACCGGTGCTTTCTTTTAAGACAAAAGTGCTATATATAAAAGAAGTCCCGAAAAATACCTCGGTAAGCTACGGAGCCTCTTATTACACCGCTTCTGACACAAGGATCGCAACATTGCCGGTAGGATATGCCGACGGGCTATCGCGAGGATTGTCGAACAAAGGCTCCGTTCTTATTAAAGGCAAAAAATATCATATCGCCGGAAATGTAACGATGGACATGACAATGGTTGAGACAGGTTTTGATAAAATAGAAGTTGGCGACGAAGCTGTCTTGATAGGTACGGACGGGAGTGAAGAAATAACCGCCGGAGATATTGCCCGGCTTGACGGGACCATAAATTATGAGGTCGTCTGCGGTATAGGCAAACGTGTGCCGCGAATTTACAGGAGTTAAACATGTCCCATATTTCGCTCTACAGAAAGTATAGGTCGCAGGATTTTGACGAAATAATCGGCCAGGACCCGATAGTCTCAACGCTCAAAAATGCGATAAACAACAGCAGGATCGCGCACGCATATCTGTTTACCGGGCCCAGAGGCACGGGCAAAACGTCCACTGCAAGGATATTTGCCAAAGCACTTAACTGCTCTGACAGGAAAAAGGCAAACCCGTGCGGCAAGTGCGACCAGTGCATAAAAATAACCAGAGGCAATGCCATCAATGTCTTCGAAATTGACGCAGCATCCAACAGGGGAATAGACGATATAAGGGAGCTGAGAGACAAGATCGCGTATAAACCCGTAGAAGGGATTTACAAGATCTATATAATAGACGAGGTCCACATGCTCAGCCCCGAAGCTTTTAACGCTTTGTTAAAGACTCTTGAAGAGCCGCCCTCCGATACTGTTTTTATACTTGCGACCACGGAACCGCAAAAAGTCCCTGTCACTATATCTTCAAGGTGCCAAAGGTTCGATTTCGGCAGGATCTCCGCTGAAAACATAGTAAAACATCTGAAAGAGATATCGGCTGCCGAAAAGATAAAGATAGAAGACGAAGCGCTCGATAGTATTGCCAGGGCTTCCGAAGGCTCACTGAGGGATGCGCTTTCTTTGATAGACCAGCTCTCATCCTATTGCGGAGATACCATTAAGCTTGAAAACGTAACCGAGGTGTTGGGTACTTCTGAACCTCAATTTTTGTTCGATCTAGGCAAAGCGGTCCTGGAGGGCTCTGAAAAAAAAGCTGTCAGCCTTGTGGACAAAGCCATTCTAGAGGGAGTAGCAGTGCCTCAACTGACAAAAGATCTCCTGTGGCATTTCAGGAACCTTCTTTTGACAAAAATAGGCAGCACCGAAATACTTGAAATACCCAAGAACCAGGTAGAAGCATTAAAAGCAGACAGTGCAAAAGTTCCGCTTTCAAGGCTTAAAGAGATTGTAAAAAAACTTTCTTCCGCTGATGCCGAGATGAAATGGCACAGGTCTCTGCGCATGTTGCTTGAGATGACGCTGATAGAACTCTGCACGGGCACAGAGGCAGTTCCTGAAGTCTCCGTGCACAAGACTGCGGAAAAACCTGTTGCTCAGGAAACCGGAGGAGGGCTTATTTCTTCCATAAAAGCCGGATGGGGCGAGATACTTGAAAAGATGAAAAGCAAAAGCCCGTTCGGGTATGTCTCCCTTCACGAGGCTGAACCGCTCGAACTGGACAAAAATGGCAGGCTTATCATAAGTTTTAAAAAAGGTTATTCTTTCCACAAATCCAGGATAGAAGATCCTAAGAACAAGGTCCTTTTGGAAGAGTGCGTAAGCGGAGTGGCCGGCAGGAACATTTCGGTATCGTGTATAATGAGTGAGGTAAAAGCTCCGTCTCAAAAAACAGAAATCCCCGCGGCAGTTTCGGTCGCCGATATAGAAGAACTGTTCGACGGGACTGTGGTTTCATAAACTTTTGAAAGGAGAAGAACAATGGGCGAAATAGCAGCGGAGATGATGAGCAAGCTGTTTAAAATGCAAAAAGATATTAAGCAAACAGCGGAGGCCCTTGAAAAAGAGATCATTACCACAGGAGCAGGCCGCGGCGCGGTAAAGGCAACCATGAACGGGCAATTCAAGCTTTTAAATCTGGAGATCGATCCGGCACTTGCTCCCATGAACGATGTAAAACAGCTTTCGGAAATGATCAAAAGCGTGATCGCCGAGGCGATAGAAAAAACACAAGTGGTCAGCCAAAATAAGATGAAGTCTATTACCGACAATTTAAAAATACCCGGTTTATAGAACTTAATAAAAAATGCTTTTTTACCCTCAGCCAGTAAATGATCTTATAGAAGAATTTAAAAAAATGCCCGGGATCGGACCAAAGTCGGCCCAGCGCCTGGCATTCTATATCCTCGGCATAACCGAAGATGAGGTTGAATCTCTGCGGTCGGCACTCGAAAAAATAAAGAAGGGCATAAAATACTGTTCCCAGTGTTTTAACCTTACCGTAAACGACCCATGTCCGATCTGCAGTGACCATAACAGGAACAAAAAAACAGTGTGCGTGGTCTCTGATCCAAAAGACCTTATCGCTATCGAAAGGACGAACGAATACAGGGGAGTCTACCATATATTAGGAGGGGTTCTATCTCCGCTGGACGGAGTAGGGCCGGACAACCTCAGGATAAAAGAGCTTATCCGCAGGCTGAAAGACGGGACCGAAGAGGTGATACTGGCGCTCAACCCGACCACGGAAAGCGAAGCAACAGTCTTTTATCTCACAAAACTGATCAAGCCTCTCGGCATAAAACTGACCCGCATAGCCTATGGTCTGCCTATAGGCTGCGACATGGATTTCGCGGACGAGGCCACTATTTTAAAATCGCTCGAAGGGAGGGCTTGTTTATGACGGAAGGACTGTTAGGCTGGTATAAGGATGATCTGATTAAGATACTTTTCAGGCCGATATTCTTCTTTACCCGTATGGAACAAGGCCCCCTAAAGGATAAGCCTGTCACATTCCTTCTTATATCCTGCTGTATATTTTCATTCCTTATGTCGGTCTTTGTATTCACGGCAACGATCCTACCCATGGTATCGGTTCTTATCGTAGGCATAAGCGGAGCAAAACTGGCAATAATCATTCCGTTGTTCTCTTTTTTCTGCTTTATTTTCTTCGTTATGATCTATATGATCGCCGGCTCGGTAATAATGGGCCTCGTATTTTCATTTTTTTACCTGATATCCTTGCTGCTAAATTATGCAGCAGGTAAGTTCGGCGAAACAGGCGATCTCCAAAGTATGATAAAAGCATCCTTTTACAGCGGAGCCGTGCTTATCCCTTTTTCTCTTGTGCCTGTCATTGCCATGGCAACAAGATACAAGGCCCTTTCGCAGCAAAACCTGGAAGTAGGGCTTAACCTGCTCTTTGTAGTGCTGATCTTCTATCTGTGGGGGCTTTGGAGCATAGCAATGAGAAAAATTTACGGGCTTTCTAAATCAAAAGCGCTTTTGGCCTCTTTTACAGCAGTATTTTTGGTGCTATTATTACAAATGACCGCAGGATCAAAAATAATAGCGATAATAGAAAGGTGGACTGTGTAGATGAAACAAATAACCGAGATAAGATGGCACGGGAGAGGCGGGCAGGGGGCTAAAACTGCCGCTCTTTTGCTGGGGGACGCGGCTATGAGCCTTGGAAAATATATCCAGGCATTCCCGGAGTACGGCCCTGAAAGAATGGGCGCGCCTGTCGCCTCTTTTAACAGGATAAGCGCCGACCCCATTACCATCCACTACGGAATAACCGAACCGAACATAGTATTAGTTCTTGACCCGACACTAATAGGAACAATAGACGTTACCAAAGGGCTTCCTTCAGAAGGCGTGATCATTGTCAATACGCCGTCATCGGCAAAAGAAGTAAGGGAAATGATCAAGTTCAAAGGCGGAAAAGTCTTTGCGGTCGATGCTTCAAAAATATCAAAAGAGACTATCGGCAAGGACATCCCTAATACGCCGATGCTCGGAGCTCTTATAAAAGCTACAGGGTTGCTTGATTTTAACCACATGATTGATGACCTTAAGAAAAAACTTGCTAAAAAATTTGTGTCAAAGCCCGAAGTAATCGAGGGGAATCTGAACGCGGTAAAAAGAGCTTATGACGAAGTGAAAGGGGAATAAGATGGCACAAGATCTTGGATGGAAGGAACTTCCTGAAGGAGACATTTTAAAGGCCGGCTCAGCAACACAGTTCCATACCGGTGATTGGAGGTCCAAAAGGCCGGTAAAAGATGAAAAGACCTGTATAAACTGCCTTTTCTGCTATATTTATTGTCCTGACAGCGCCATCCATGCAAAGGACGGCAAAATGACCGATATAGATTTTAACTATTGCAAAGGCTGCGGTATATGCGAGACAGTTTGTCCTGTAAAGCCCGTCAAAGCGATAAAGATGGTTAGCGAAAGATAGATTGTAGAGGGCGGGTTTTAAACCCGCCCGTACAAATGAATTGAAAGATCAATTCCAAATATTGAAGGGAGAAATTAAATGGTTCAGGTTGTCGCAAAAACCGGTAACGAAGCTATGGCTGAGGCTATGCGCCAGATAAATCCGGATGTTGTGGCCGCATATCCCATAACTCCGGCTACTGAAATTGTAATGATATTTTCGCAGTTCGTCGCCGATGGGCTGGTAAATACGGAATATGTGCCTGTGGAGAGCGAACACAGCGCGATGAGCGCGACAATCGCGGCTTCCGCGGCAGGAGCTAGAGCTATGACAGGTACTTCATCACAGGGACTGGCGCTTATGTACGAGATGCTTCCGATTGCTTCGGCACTAAGGCTCCCGATAGTGATGCCCGAGGTTAACCGTGCGCTCAGCGGCCCCATAAACATACACAACGATCACAGCGATACTTTTGCGGCAAGGGATTTCGGCTGGATACAGATATTTTCGGAGAACAGCCAGGAAGCCTATGACAATATGCTCCAGGCAGTAAGGATAGCGGAACATCCCAAAGTAAAACTTCCGACAATGGTCACGACTGACGGGTTTATAATAAGCCATTGTCTTGAAAAGATCGAGATGTTGGACGATGATGTGGTAAAAGAGTACGTTGGTAAATTCCCTGCATATACGAACCTTCTTGACCTGAAAAATCCCGTGACGATCGGAGCTCTTGATCTCCAAAATTATTATTTCGAGCACAAAGTGCAAGTAGCCGAAGCCATGAAATCGGCCAAAGAGATAATACTTGAAGTAGGCAGGGAATATGGCAAGAAATTCGGCAGGGAATACGGGTTTTTCGAAAAATATAAAATGGACGATGCTGAAATGGCTATAGTATGCCTTGGTTCGGTAGCCGGTTCGGCCAAATCGGTTATTGACGAATTTAGGGACAAAGGGGTAAAGATCGGACTTTTGAAACTAAGAGTGTACAGGCCTTTCCCCGGCGAAGAAATAGCAGCGGAACTTGAACGTATGAAAGCCGTAGCGGTCGTCGAAAAATGTGACGGGTTTTCGGCAAAAGGCGGACCTCTGTACGATGAAATAAGAAGCTGCCTCTATGACAAAAAACAAAAACCCCTGATCATAAATTACATAACCGGTCTCGGGGGCAGAGAAGTAACTCATGCTCATATTACGGAGATCTTTGATGAGCTCAAAAATACTGCAGAAAGCGGAAAGATGAAAGAACCAATACAATATAAAGGAGTCAGATAAATGGCGACAATAAAAGAACTAGCGGCAAGGGAAGACCGCCTTACCGGCGGACACCGCATGTGTCCCGGCTGCGGAGCTCCCATAATAGTCAGACAGGTCCTTATGGCCGTAAAAGAACCGGTAGTAGTAGTTTCCGCTACAGGATGTCTCGAAGTCTCTACTACAATATTCCCTTTTAGTGCATGGAAAACACCTTTTCTTCACAGCGCCTTTGAAAATGCCGCCGCTACCATGTCCGGTGTCGAAGCCGCCTATAATTCCCTTAAAAAACAGGGAAAAATAAACGATACCATCAGATTTATAGCATTTGGCGGTGACGGCGGAACATATGACATAGGATTCCAGTCTCTTTCGGGAGCGATGGAAAGAGGCCACGACATGCTGTATGTCTGTTACGATAACCAGGCCTACATGAACACTTCCGTACAAAGGTCCGGAGCGACTCCCAGAGGCGCCAACACTACGACTGAACCGGCGGGCAAAGTAAAACAGGGAAAGGTAATGACCAGAAAAGATCTGACCGAATGTATGGTAGCTCACAATATTCCGTACGCCGCGCAAAGTGTTGTCGGCGACTGGAGAGATCTTACTAAAAAAGTCGAAAAAGCCATGTCGATAAGAGGGCCTAAATTTATAAACGTGCTCCAACCGTGCCAGCTGGGATGGGGTTATCCGATGGACAAGACCGTAGAGCTTGGCAAAATAGCGGTAGATACCTGTTTTTGGCCGCTTTATGAGGTTGAGAACGGGAAATATACTATTACATATACTCCAAAAGAAAAGAAGCCTTTGATAGAATTTTTGAAGCCGCAGAACAGGTTCAGACATCTCTTTAAGCCCGAGAACGCAAAATTACTGGAAGATCTTCAGGCCGAGATAGATAAAAAATGGGAACTTTTGAAGAAAAAATGTGATTGTTTCGGAGGAGGCGATAAAATATGAACCAAAAAGAACTGGCGGAAAAACTGGCGGCAAAATTCGGGGACAAAAAGGCACAGATGGAACGCATAGTGGATGCCGCCATAGAAATGCTCACTGAAACCCTTGCCAAAGGGGAAAAGGTACGGCTTGTGGGTTTCGGAAATTTTGCGGTAAAGACGCGCAAGGGAAGGATAGGAAGAAATCCGAGGACCGGCCAGCAGATGGAGATCAGCGCAACAAAATGCCCTGTCTTTGTTGCGGGTTTTAACCTAAAAAAAGCCATAAGAGGTAAATAAGTGGCAGAAATAAGGATATCAGACGCCTTAAAAAGCCTGCTCGAAGTCCTGCCCCCGCGCATAAAAGACAAGATATATTCTTCAATGGACTTTTCCGACATGATAGAAGTGATACTGGACCTTGGAAAGATCCCCGAGATCCGTTTTGAAAAAAAAGTATTCTATCTTGAAGACGAGATCGTAGCCCAGGAAGACATAGATTATGTCTCTTCCAAACTGGGCAAATTCACCGCCGACAACCGCGCCGGGATCGAAAGGACGCTTCACAGGATCTCAGCTATCCGCAACCGGACAGGCAAGATAATAGGCCTTACCTGCAGGGTAGGCAGAGCAGCCTACGGAACGATAGATATAATAAAGGACATAATCCGCTCCAACAAAAGTATTTTGTTCCTCGGGCCTCCGGGTATAGGCAAGACAACAAAGCTCAGGGAATCCGCCAGGGTGCTGAGCGGCGAGATGGGAAAAAGGGTCATAGTTGTAGATACAAGCAATGAAATAGCCGGGGATGGAGACATTCCGCATGAGGGCATAGGCAAAGCGCGCAGGATGCAGGTACCTTCTCCCGACAAACAGCACGCAGTGATGATCGAAGCAGTAGAAAATCACATGCCGGAAGTCATAATTATCGATGAGATCGGCACGCAAGCCGAGTCCGAAGCCGCACGGACGATAGCTGAAAGGGGAGTAGTGCTGATTGGCACAGCTCACGGTATTACGCTTGACAATCTTATATCAAATCCCACACTTAGCGATCTGATCGGCGGAATTCAGACCGTCATTTTGGGGGATGAAGAGGCAAAGCGCCGCAAGACCCAAAAAGCAGTGCTGGAGAGAAAAGCTCCGCCAACTTTTGATATCGTAATCGAAATACGCCAAAGGGACGAAATGGCAGTTTACCATGATACGGCGGCAGCTGTCGATTTTCTTTTGAGGGGCAAGATCCCGCTTCCCGAAGTGCGAATTAGGAAGCCTGACGGAGAGATCGAGATAAAACAGATACCCACACAAGAGGCTATGCCTGAAATGTCCAACGAAGCCATAGAAGCGGCCATAGTCCAAAAACAGGATGACCTGGTAAAAATTTTCCCGTTCGGCATAAATAACAGCGCGCTTGAAAAATGCATAAGCGCATTGGGTGTGGATGCCGAAGTGGTGGATTCTCCGGACGAAGCCAATGTTGTTTTGGCAATAAGGTCCAAAGCGGTGCAGGGATCAAAAATACTAAAAATTGCCAGGGAACACAATCTTCCTGTTCATGTTATAAAGAACAAGACCCATCCGCAGATAAACCGTTTTTTAAAAGGGTATTTCAGGATATTTGATACCGATATACTCGAAAACTCCGCGTCCGAAGAAGTCGAAAAAGCCGCGGTATCCGTAAAATCTACGGGAAAGCCTGTCGATCTTGCTCCGCAAAACTCTTATATAAGAAGGCTTCAGCACCAGCTTATAGAGCGCTACGGCCTAAAAGCGCAGTCCTTCGGATCTGAGCCGAACAGGAAGATCAGGATATTTCCGAAGTAAAAAGCCTGCCTGCCGGTAGGCAGGTATAAAGTCAAAAGTAAAAAACGGGAATATATAAGACTCAGCTGCTGGTTAAATTATATTCCAGGTGCTTATTCCATT
>JBAZKW010000010.1:0-76169 GCA_041650595.1 Candidatus Margulisiibacteriota bacterium | reverse complement strand
GGCTATTATAACTTTGCCGCGAGCGATGCCAATATACTGGGATACACGTTTGACAAAAAATTGGCAGTCACCGGAGATATAACAAGCACGGCTAGTATAAGCGCTACGTCTATTGCAGGTAAGCATTATGGCGATGGCTCAAGCCTGACAGGGGTCATTGCAACAAGCGCGACAACGGCAGAGACAGCAGGCAGTGCGGGGTATGCAACGACTGCAGGTTCAGCAACTACAGCAACGTCCGCTACAACGGCTGAAACAGCCGGTAGTGCGGGCTATGCAACGACAGCAGGATCTGCAACTACGGCAACATCCGCGACAACGGCGGAGACTGCGGGCAGTGCGGGTTATGCAACAACGGCAGGTTCTGCAACTACAGCGACATCTGCGACAACTGCAGAGACAGCGGGCAGTGCAGGTTATGCAACGACTGCGGGAAACGCAACTCAATTAAATGGTCAGAGCGCATCTTATTACGCGCCGACGAGTGCACTGGCAACGTTTGAAACAACATCTCACGCTTCAACTACCTATGTTCCGTACACGGGAGCATCGGCGGCTCTCAATCTGGGGAGCAATAACTTGGTCACCACAGGTATCGTGTCGGCAGGGGTAAATTCTACGGTCGGGACGTCCAATTCCTACTGGACATTCGGAGAAATCGACTTAACAGGATTAGGAATCGGCTATATTCCTACCTTAAGGCCGACGAGTTCGGTGCTTCCTAATTATGGGATTATAAATGCAGGCGGTCTGCTGTTAATTGCGCCTACGGGCAGAACATCTTCGATATTTGTTCTTGGAATATCGGATGATGCGCTCCAAAGTGCGCTTGAATTTACTCCCTCGACCGACACTCTTTGGATAGATTCAAGTCTTCAAATATACGATACGGATGACACATCGAGAATAACAAATTTCACTATTGGCGAAAACGATATAACTACAAATCCTTCTTTCAAATTTTATGGTTTCAACACTACCTTGGATTCGGCCAATTATGTAACACAGCAACTCGATGCTTCCGGCTATTATAACTTTGCCGCGAGCGATGCCAATATACTGGGATACACGTTTGACAAAAAATTGGCAGTCACCGGAGATATAACAAGCACGGCTAGTATAAGCGCTATATCCATAGCGGGAAAACATTACGGTGACGGATCAAGTCTAACAGGGGTCATTGCTACAAGCGCGACGACAGCGGAAACGGCTGGAAGTGCGGGTTATGCAACGACGGCAGGGAATGCAAATCAATTAAACGGGCAGAGCGCATCTTATTATGCTACAGATGCATCACTCGGAACGTTTGAAACAGCTGTGCATTCACAAGCCAACTATTTAGCCCTTGATCAGACAACACCGCAGACTGTCACAAACGGTAGTCCAAAATTCGATACCGGACTTACTTCAGGGACTGTCACCGATTATTGGATATTGACGACAGAAACTTTTACGGTGAATATGGGTCCAGATGTGGATATAACCGCTCCGGCATTGATCCCTTCCGTAAATGCTATTTTCGGTAGGAAAGTTGGCATGGTTTTAGGCTCTTTGGCAATGTTCAACCAAGATTCGGAACAGCAGGTGACTGTTACATTAGGGCATTATGACAGTTCTGCGAAAAGCATGTCAGCTGTCGATCTCAAATATGACTATGAAAGCACTACTCTTAAAATGTCGCAAAATTTGAGTTTGTATAGTGATGATGATGAGGTCTATAGGGATTTTACCGCTAAGGATATTACTTCAACCGGCAGTATAAGCGCCGCATCGATAGCTGGAACGCATTATGGTGACGGCTCTCATCTGACGGGTGTATTTAATGATGCAGCTTTAAGTACCTTTGAGACGACAGCAGCTATGAATGCGGTATTGTCAACATTTGAAACAGCGTCGCACGCTTCAACTACCTATATTCCTTATACAGGAGCTTCAAAAGATATTGATTTGGGATCTGTCCGGCTTACAACTACGGGAACAATTAACGCGTCATCGTTAATTGTCAGCCAAGAAGCTTTACTGAGGACAAATACCGCCACTCCTTTAAGAACAGAGGAATGGGCGGTTGACCTTTCGTTTTTTGTTCCCGGTTTGAATGTTTCGATTCCGGTTCTAAATGGGACTGGTTATAGCAGCATGCCAGAGGTAATGCCTTTTCCCTATGGTCTTGGAATATATGATAAATTAGCGATAGTTGATAAATCGGGGACTGATAATCCTCAGATAATGTTCGCAAAAACAGATTTTTCGAATTCTGCGACATTGGTAGCAGATATGGCAAACGGAGCATTTGTGTTCAACTGGCCGCTTGTCCCTGATGAGACGGGCAGCGAATACAGCCTCGGGGCAAGTGACATCAGATGGGCAAACCTGTATCTTTCTGGGACCGTTAACGCTACATCAATGAGCGAAGGAAGCGGGACAGCTGTTGGTATAGACGTTGATGGAAATCTCATAAAGAACACTTCTTCCTTGCGGTATAAAAAAGACGTATCTTCTCTCGAAGTTGATTCAACAAAAATATACGATCTAAAACCGGTCTCGTTTACCTGGAAAAAGCAGGGAACGCGGGATTTCGGGCTTATAGCCGAAGATGTCAATAAAGTAATTCCGCAGCTGGTAGTGCTTGATAGGGACAATCAGCCTGAAAGCGTAAAGTACGACCGCATATCCGTACTAATGCTCCTGGAGATGAAAAAGCTAAAGCAGGAAAATGAAGAGCTGAAAAGGCAGATCGAAGAGATAAAGTCTCTTCTGAAGTTGCAGAAAGACTAAAGGTCTTCGAAAGGTTTATGTATAATGCAGAAATGTTTTACACTTATATTGCTAATAGCGTCTTTTGTGGTTTTTGTCGAGGCAAGCTTTGCGGCCGTGAGCACTTTGGGGTATAGAGAGAGCGATTCGTATATAATCACTTCCGACAATTTTGCATCAATGAATGATGAGGGAGTGTCTTCAGCTTACAAACTGACAGGACTCGTTCAGGCATATGATCTCGGTGAATTTCTAGGGTCTTCATATAATATATGGCAGGGTTTTTTATCAACAAGCGTGTCCGCGCAGTCGGTCTCGATAACTTCTATCTCACCTGACTGGGGATATAACACCGGTACTTTGAGCGTTGCGATATCCGGTTCCGGGTTCTTGAGCGGAGCTGCGGCCACGCTCACAAAAACAGGAGAGACCGATCTTCCCGCAACCGGCGTGATCGTGATCAGCACGTCGGAGATCCTGTGTAATTTTGATCTTGTCGGAAAAATTACCGGCAAATGGAATGTTGTCGTGACCAACAGTGATGCGACCACGGCTTCTCTTGCCGAAGGGCTCACGATAAAGACACTGGCGGTGATTGGTACACTTTATAATACTCCAAACCCGTTCAATCCCGATACCGGCCCAACGACTATTATCTATGCGCTTATTTCCAATGCCGATACTTCTTTGCTGATATTCAATATTTCCGGCGAACTGATATTTAGAGAAAACTATCTTTCGGGAGCTAACGGCGGCAGGGCAGGGGATAACACTGCTGCATGGAACGGCATGAGTACTTTTGGCGAGAGAATGCCAAACGGGCTCTACTTCTGCAGGGTCATTGACAGGGCTTCCGGAAAAATTCTGTCAAGAGGAAGGATCGCTATTTCGAGATGAAAAAGATAACGATACTATCCTTGAGTATTTTTCTTTTATCTTCAGCGGTTTTTGCATTGCCAGCTACCGAAGACCTCATGAAGATAGGAGCGGGATCTCGTCCGATGGGCATGGGGAAGGCGTTTGTCGCGGTAGCGGACGACGGAAACAGCGTATTTATGAATCCCGCGGGACTTGCCGGACTGCCGGGATGGCAGGCTACAAGCATGTATACTTCTTTGTTCGGCAACGAGCTCCCGTATATATTATTTTCCGGTTCAACCCCCTTCAAGTCTGGCAATCTCGGTTTTGGAGTGATCTCTACCGGCAGCGGACAAATACCTTCGCCTTCAGCAACTGGGATATCCTACTTTGACTATTACGATAACCTGTATTTTGTTTCTTACGCAATGGATGCAAGCAGGCTTTTTGACGAAAAAAAAGTATTTATCGGAAGCAACTTCAAAATATTCAACAAAGGATTCCTGGGGTCTACCGTCAACAGCGGGACAGGATTTGACATGGATTTTGGTCTAAAATATACGTTAAGCGATTCCCTGTCGTTCGGCTTAAATGCGCAGAACGTTCTCCCGACAAAAATATCGTGGTCTTCGGGCGCCCAGGATGATATTCCTATGACCGTAAAGGCAGGAACTGCCGCAAAGGTTTATAAAGGCAATATCATCCTCGCTCTGGACGCGGACTTTTCTCCAGGAAGAAATCTTCCAAGCCCCGTACACATTGGCGCGGAATGGAGCTTGAACAAATATGTCCGCCTGCGCGCGGGACTTGACCAGATGATCAGCGCCGCTTCAACGCTCTCGAACAATCCTACAGCCGGAATAGGCCTTAATTTGAGCGGGTTCAAGATAGATTACGCGTATCATCCGTTTACCGACAATCCCGAAAGTCCCGCCCATTTCATTTCCATATCTTATCAATCGGAAGAAAAAGCGGCAAAGAAACCGGCAAGCCAGGTTACACTCAGTGAGGAAGCACAACCCGTTAAAATAACGTCAAAAGAGGTAAAGACGGCCAATATAGTATCGGCAGAAGCTGTCTTGCCAAAACCCCATAGTGTTGAAGCGATACAAAAAATTGTTGAGGCCGTCCCGCTTCCTGTTGTTGACACCGGCAATCCGGCATACAAAGTCCGGATATTGAACATAGCAAACTTGTTTGAAGCACGAAAGATCGAACAAAAGCTGCAGGCGATCTGGCTTAGCCCGATCTTGTATTACGAGGAAGGAGTAGGATACTCTATGCAGGTAGGCGTGTTCAGCAACAAAGTAAATGCGACCAAGCTCCTAAATAAGCTCAGAAGCTACGGTTACGACTCTTATATGGCAACCGAGACGAGCGTCTCGCAGATGCCGTCAGTCAAGCGAAAAACCGTGCCGCCTGTTATCTTTAGCATTGAAGCATTCCCTGCAGAGGCTGCGTGTCAAAAATTTACTTCAGGCGAGGCTGGGGAATTATATTACGTGGTCAGGATATCAAATGTCGGCGGCAGGTTATCGGCTGAAAAGATGCAGCAAAAACTGCGGTTAATCGGGCTCGATCCGGTCTTATACCACAGGGATGGAGTGGGATACTCTCTTCAGGTCGGGGCTTTCGGCAAGAAGGAAAACGCGGCAAAACTGATGGACAACCTTGAAAGCTTAGGTTATTACCCTTATATGATAACCAAACCGATGGCTCCCGCCGCAGAATAATACCGGAAGACCGACTGCTTGACTTGGAATATATGCTCGTTTATCATATATAATATCTTGGCAATAGAAATTAAGAGAAGCATACGGGCCCTTTCTGTCCTTCTGTTTTCGCTGTTTGTCTTCACGTCTTTTTGCCACGCTTTTTCGCTTCAAACCGGATATTATGTCGGAACAGGACAGGAAAAAAGTATAACTGGGGCGGGTTTTAGGCCGGACCTTGTAATTATCAAGTCGGACGCGTCTTCCGGCCGTGCTGTTTGGAAATCGTCCGCAATGGCCGGAGATTCAACCGCGTATTTTGAAAATGCCGCCGTGAATTTTTCGGGCGCCATATCTTCCCTGGACAATGACGGGTTTTCGATAGGAACAAACTCTCTGGTGAACACGGCGAATGTACGCTATACATGGGTCGCGTTTTCCGGGAGCGGAGGAGCCGATTTCAAGGTTGGCTCGTATTCGGGTGACGGCAATACAAGCAGGGAAGTTACTGATGTTGGGTTTCAGCCGGACCTTGTATTTGTAAAAGCTGATTTTGCCGCGCGCGCTGTTTGGAGATCTTCCGCAATGCCCTATGACGTAAGCCAGCATTTTTATACAGCCGCCCAGGTTGCATCGAGGATAAAGGGTTTTACTTCTCAGGGGTTCATCGCGGGCAGCGCCGCTGAGGTCAATCAGTCCGGAAGCGATTATTTCTATGTCGCTTTTAAGTCTGCCGCGGGCAGCATGGCTGTCGGGACTTATTCCGGCACGGGAATAGGCCATTCGATAACCGGTGTAGGCTTTAAACCGGATCTCATTTTTCTTAAACAAACTACTTCTTCAAATCCCGCGGTTTTGCGTACGGATAAGAGCTACGGCGACGAGTCCCAGCTCTTTACGGCCGCCGCCAACGTTACTGATTCCATTTCAACTCTGGAGTCGGACGGTTTTTTTGTCGGCAGCCAATCAAGGGTCAACGATAGTTCTCAGACATACTACTATGCCGCCTTCACAGGCGCGACAGCGCCTGTTCTCAGCGGCAACTTTATGATGTCCAACGGGTCGTATTTTGGGAACGGCACCAGTAAATCAATAACCGGGATTCCATTCAATCCTTCCATGGTGCTTATCAAAGCTGATACTGCAAATTATGCTGTTTTTTGTACGTCTGCCATGCCGTCAAACAGCACAGCATACATGGCAGCGGCAACCGCAAATCTTGCCGGAGCGATATTGTCTATAGATGACAACGGTTTTTCAGTAGGGTCAAATGCGGTGGTAAACACAAACGGCGTTTCTTACCGATGGACCGCGTTTCAGACGGATCAGTCGGAAAATTTTGCGATTGGAGCTTATACAGGCAACGGCCAGGACAATCGTTTGATCAGCGCTCTCGGTTTTCAGCCGGACCTGGTAGTGATCAAAGGCACAGGCGCTACTTCTGCCGTGCTTAAAACGTCTTCGATGGCAGGGGATACAACCGCTTTCTTTTCCGCGGCCGCGGACGTTTCGAACAGAATAAAATCGCTTGACTCCGGCGGATTTCAGGTGGGTACTTCTTCCGAAGTTAATACGGCTGCAACTTTGTATTACTATTGCGCTTTCAAAAACACTGCGGGACAGTTTAAAGTTGGTTCTTACACAGGAGACGGCACGGCTGATAACACGATATCAGGTATAGGGTTTAGACCGGCGGCGGTGTGGGTAAAACGTCCGGAGGCGTCAAACGGAGCCGTTCAGAGAAATTCCAATATCGGGGCAGATAATTCGCAGTATTTTACCAATACAGCTAATGCTTCAAATGAGATCACTTCGCTCAACGCGGACGATTTTCATGTGGGCAGTGCAAATGGTGTAAATGCGCTTGGTACGACTTACAGATATGCGGCATGGAAAAATACATCGACTGCCTTGGGCTTTGCTGCGCAACCCTGCACGACAGAGGCGGGAGCTGTGATTACTCCCACGGTCGAGATCCAGGTGCTCGATAATTTGGGCAACTTAGATTCAACGGACAGTACTACGGTAGTTACTCTGGGTATAGGAACAAATCCTTCCGGAGGCACTCTGTCGGGAACTAAGGTCAAAACTGTTTCGTCCGGTATTGCGACATTTGACGGCATAAGCCTTGACAAATCGGGGTCAGGCTACACACTGATTGCTTCAGCAACCGGTCTGACACAGGCAACTTCATCAGCTTTTTCAATAACCGCTTCTGCCGGTTCGGCACTTAGCTTTAGCGTCCAGCCGACAAGCGCTGTCGCAGGTTCTGCGATAGATCCCTCGATCAAAGTAGCCGTAAAAGATGCATACGGCAATACTGTCGTCTCAAATGAAGTTGCAGAGATCACTTTGTCCCTTTATTCAAACCCGGGCGGGGCCACAATGTCGGGAACGCTCACAAAAACAGTTTCTTCCGGTGAAGCCATATTTTCGGACATAAGTCTGGACAAATCAAGCGCCATTTACAGCCTGATCGCATCCGCCTCAGCACTGGCCACATGTACTTCAGATTCTTTTGATATTTCTCCCGCTGTCGCAGAGCGCCTGACATTTTCTACCCAGCCTTCTACGACCGAAACGGCAACTGTCATTTTTCCTTATCCTGCGGTGAGGGTCAAGGACGCCCTGGGCAATACGGTGACGGAAGACAACAGCACAATCGTTGTTGTTTCGCTCGAAAGTTCTGCTTCCGCGGCCCTGTCAGGCACATTGTCTAAGACCGTTTGTTCCGGGGAAGCTGTCTTTTCGGACCTGTCCGTTAATTGGATCAGTTCGGGATGTCTTCTCAGAGCATCAGCTGCTTCCCTTTTGAGCGCGGCTTCTAACACATTTAACGTGACGGCAGAAACTTCGGCTCCTGTTGTGACAAGCCTGATCCCTGCGGATAAAGCGACCGGAGTCAGCAAAGAGGCGCATATATCGGTTGTTTTTTCAAAACCTATGGACCCTTCTTCCGTACAAAACGCATTTACCCTTAAAGCGATAAAAGATAACGAGGGTGCGACCATTGAAACGAATGTGCTGGGCACTTTTTCCTGGGCCGGGCAAAACAACGTTGTTCTTATACCATACTCAGAGATGGCAGATAATTATACATATGAGGTAGGAATTTCCAAAGAAGCAAAGTCTTTGACCGGGATATCTTTTGAGGAGCCGTTTTCAGGGGAATTTTCCATCATTTCAAACAGGTCAAACTCAAATGTTTTCATTGGAAGCGACGGAAAAACAAAGATATCTTTGCCTGCCGGTGCTCTGGCGCAGGATTACTACATAAAGATAAGCATTGATCCAAGAACAGATCCCATTGTCGTGGACCCGGCAAAGATAGAGATAGCGGGAATAAAAGTGCAAGCTGAGTCTGACCCGTTCAAATATCCTATTGATTCCTCTATGAGAGAATTTGAAATATACGACAGGGCAGGCAGCAGGATCATTTCAAGTTTTAGCGCCGAAGCGGCCATTACGATACCTTATAGTGACAGCAACAACGACGGCATAGTAGATGATACAAACCCCGCGATGAGAGCGGATTCTCTGTTGATAGCGCATCTTGATGAAGTGAACAATATCTGGGTGCTAAATCCGGAATCGACGGTGAATACTTCATTAAAGAACGTTACGTGCAACGTGAACCACCTGTCGACCTTTAGTCTTATGGCAATGCCGGCGACGACCCTTGCGAACATATACTGTTTCCCAAATCCGTATAAGCCGTCCGCGGGCCACACGACCATAACGTTCTCAAATCTTCCTTCAACGTGTACGATAAAGATCTACACGCTCAAAGGAGAACTGATCAAGACGATCGAAGAAACAAACGGGGACGCGCAGGCCACGTGGGACGTTGCAAACGAAGCCGGCGAAAATGTCGTTTCGGGGCTGTATGTATTTCTGGTGAAAACTGATAGCGACCAAAAGTCAGGCAAGCTGGTGATTATACGATGAAGATGCTTAGATTCATTTTTGCGATATTAATATCCGTATTTCTATGCCAGAGCATTTCTCTTGCCGGCATAGGTTCTTCAACCGGTGCCGATTATCTAAAGATGTACGGCGGCGCAAGACCGCTTGCACTCGGAGAAGCATATACCGCTCTGGGAGATGATGTATCAAGTCTGCTTATCAATCCGGCAGGTCTCGCGCAGATCAACCAGCCCCAGCTTCTTTCTATGTACAACCAGTGGTTCGGCGGTATCAATCAGCGTCTCGCTCTTTTTGCAATGCCGACCAAAGCCGGAGTCCTTGCGATAGGGTACTCGCTTTTGGATTCGGGAGATATACAGGGATATGACAATTCAGGAACTATGGCATCAGTATTTTCGACAAGCGCGAGCAGTATAAATATCGGGATCGCGAACAAGTTCAGGGAAAACTTTTTTTGGGGACTTTCGGTCAAATCCATCAATGAACGGCTTGAAAACGTAAGCGCATCCACCTATGCGGTGGACGGCGGTATAAAATATATCCTTAACCCGAAACTCTCGGTGGGAGCATCTGTTCTCAACTTAGGGCCCGGGCTTCGGTTCATTTCCGAGACAACATCTCTGCCTCTTACGGCAAGAGCCGGTGCATCGTACGCGACCAAACTCTTTGACAAATATCTGAACATCGGGACCGATCTTGTCTATTATGCGGACGGGACCAAAATATGCATCGGAGCCGAATATTTTATCCATGATATCCTTGTGCTTCGGGGAGGCTCTTACGGAAACAGTCTGCGGGGCGGTGTCGGCATAAACGTGGACTTTTTGTCTATCGATTATGCCTATTCTCCCCATGTCGATCTTGGCGCAACACATCAGGTCAGCGTGTCGATAAAGTTCGGGTCGCAGGATCCGATAAAAAAGACCATAATGGAGAACATTGCTTTGGGCAACGCTTATTACAAGAGCGAAAATTATTCCGATGCGATCCTTAAGTACCAGAAAGCTCTCGATCTTGATCCGCTAAACGAAGAAGCAAGGCTTGGGTTTGACAAGTCACAGAGAGAAATGGAAAACAGTTTTCTTACCATGATCGTCCAGGAAAGAAAGACCGAGCGCAAAGACGAGATCCGGCGGCTGATGAATGCCGGAAAAGACCAGCTTAAGCTGGGCAAATATATCGAGGCGCTCATCGCATTTTCGGAAGTGCTAAAGATCGACCAGAGCAATATGGAAGCGCTCCGGCTTTCGGACCAGGCAAGAGCGGGACTGGCCGAGAGGATATCAAACAAGCTAAAGCTTGATTCAAAGGAAGACACCGCTCAGGCCATCAAACTGGTCACTTTGGGACAATACAGCGAGGCTAAGAATATGCTGCAGCAGGCCCTTGGCAAAGACCCGTCAAACACAACAGCGCGGGATCTCTTAAGAAAGATCTCGATAATCGAAAAACTGAAATAGGAAGGATTATATGCTTAAAAAGCGTACTTTGTTGGCGGTGCTTACAGTCTTTGCGTGTTTGGGGGCGCAGACCTGTTTTTTCGGTGATACCGTGGAAGATCTGTACCAGAGCGCTTCGAATAAATACTTTGTCGGAGACAATACGGGCGCTGTATTGGACCTAAAGACTATCCTAAGGATAGATCCCGGGAACACAAAAGCCGTGGGGCTTCTTAATCAGATCGTAAATGAAGGGAAAGGTGTTGAAAGGCCAAAAGAAATAATCGCCGCGCCACCCGTCAGAAAATCGGAGCCAACAAGAAGGGTTGCGCCTAAGAGAGAGAGCATCCGCCGCAGCCAAATATTGCCGCCGCATCGGGATATCGTTGAGCCGCGCAACGTTTCGGCAGAAGAGCGTTCTTTTGTCGAGCAGCTGAGTTTTTGGAGTTTCATTTTTTATCTGGCGGTTGTCTGGGGGGTATTAACGCTCTTTGGGCTTGTCACATATTATCTTTTTTCTAACTTTGGGCATCTCGTTAACTTGTCCTGGATCATAAGTAAATTCAGGAAAGAGAAGATAAAATGCTACGAATGCAACAAACTTAATCCTTCTCATGCAGAGTTCTGTTTATTTTGCGGTACAAGGCTCAATATTTCTAAATTGACGGAAAAGCAGAGTTCCTGGTTTGAAATGATGAACTGGAAAAAGAACCCGTTTTCGCTGAGCATAATTCCCGACACGTTCGCGGGGCACAAATTGGATATCTCTATAATAATGCAAAAACTTTCTGCAAGGTCAGGGCATGTTTTGATCATCGGAGGCCTAGGTGCCGGCAAAAGCACCTTGCTCAGGTGGCTTGAAAACAACCTGAAGAACCCGTTTTATCCGATATACATAATCCGTCCGCCCGAGCAGGCGGGTGAGGTTATTAATATGGTCGCGGCAACGCTGCTTGGCAGGACCCAAAGGACCAATCAATACAGTCTGCTGGACCTCCAGAGGGTATGTAAAAAATGCGATAAAACCGTGGTCCTTTTGATTGACGAAGCTCATGAGTGCACTCAGGACTTTGAGCAGTTCCTGCGGTCGATAGGGGACTACTATAATGTATACCTGGTAATGGCCGGGATCTCGCAAACAAGGGAAAAATTCAAAAGAGAGATGCCGGCTCTTTTTGACAGGATAGTGGAGACCGTGTGGCTGGGGTCCCTTTCGCTGGAGGAGACAAAAGAGCTTATCTGCAAAAGGATAGCTGATGCCGGCGGCCAAGGATCGTTCCCGTTCACTCAGGCCGCGATAGAAAAAATATTTGAACTGAGCCACGGGATACCCAGGGAGATACTTAAGATTTGCGATCTGGTCGTGACAAATTCGATGGACAAGAACCTTACGATAATAGACAGGGATGACGTAAAAGTATTTAATGTCGCTGAAGGCCATCTTTTCGGAAAACCTGAGGGCAAATCCGGCTCAGCGGACGCGTAAGGAAAGGGGAGGACAATTATGGATATTTTACTGGTTGAGGACAACGAAGATCAGACGGAATTGTTTATAGAAAGGTTAAAAGCCCTCCACCTGGATATCCATTGCGTGCGCAGCGGGGAAGAGGCGCTGTATGTTTTGCAAAATGATAAGCCAAAGATGGTCTTTCTTGATATCATGCTGCCAAAAGTGGACGGCTATGAGATATGCAGAAAAATAAAAGCGAATCCTTTGACAAAGCACCTGCCCGTGATCTTTATCACGGCGCTCAATGTTCCCAGGCAGGTAGATAAATGTTTTGATGTTGGCGGCGACGAAGTACTGATGAAGCCTTTCAAAAACGATTCCATTTTAAGCATCATCCAGAAATATATCCACTGAACTTATTCGACTATATTGATAGAGGGCGCGGCCTTTGTCAAAAGGTTTTCCGGCATCAATCTGGGACATCCGCTGCAAAAGCCGTATGACAGCCGCGGGAAATGGCATTTTACCTTTTCGAAGTACGGACACATCTCGCCGCTGTTATTTACGGTTTCCAGATGAGCCTGGTCGGCCCTTCCTTCGAGGCGGACGCCGGACATCTCTTCGCAATTAAGATCTTCCATTGTTGCCACCCCCCTACATATAGATATCGACCGAAAATGCAGTAAATCTCAGTGAGAGGTGGGTATTTTTCTGCAGTCTGTAAAGGTCGTGTTTATTAGCGTTGCTGCAGCAAGATCAGATCGGTTGATTCCGCAGCGGAGAAAAGTGACATTGTTAAGCTGTGCACCGTTAAATTCGCAATTGTAAAAATTAATATGTGAGAATGTGGTCTTGTTTGCTATGATATTTTGGAAATTGACTTCTATAAAAGGCCACCAGAAGCTTGCATTGTTTTTAACACTAAATACGGGGAAGTTAATCCTGTGCTTGTTAAGAAGTAATGTTAAAACAATAACAATGTCAATTGGGATCATTATGGGAAGTAAATTATGCTCAGAAATTGCAGCCGCGGCCGTTAAAAAAATACATGCTGCGTATACTGTTCGTCTAAGAGGTCTCGGAACTGAAAGCACGCGAAAAAGATGCATGCCGCTCAAATCGACCGATATTTCGTGAGGGTCCAGGATGCCATTCTTGATATCGTTCCAACCTTTAATATCTCTGTTAATAAGGCACATGACCGCATCTATCACGCTATCATGCTGATTTCCGTATTTCGATTCTGACAGCATTCCGTATTCTGATGTGAGGTTTTTCGTCATGCGTCCGATGAAGGCTTCCATGCGGTCTTCTAAAGTCCTCTTGCGGCTTGCAAATCCGCTTTCATCCATCTTGGCGTCAATGCCATCTTCTTTCAAAAAACGCGAAAGGTATTCTGTGTTAAGACTATAAACAGCACCTTTTTTTGCGATGATCTCTCTTGTTTCAAGCAGGCCAAAAGTTTTTGCGGAAAGGCCTATTTCGGAATTGTCTTCGTGCACGGGGATCCTTATCACACAATCATTCCGAAGAATCACCGGATTGATACGGGCCATTCTCAACTGACGGGGGCCATTGACCGAATCAACAAAAGTCAAAGTTTTATGCATCGGATATTTTTTTATCCTTAGGGATTTTTATCGCGGTATTGGTGTCACATGGGATCATCGTTATCAAAATGTTGCTTAAATTCAGCATCGGTCCATGATGCAAGATTCTTTTCCAGTCCTATTGTTCCGGATGTGTTTAGTTCCTTTGTTATGGCACCCTTGAGCCCGACGCCGGTAAAATCCGCGTACCCGAAACATGCATTTGTAAGATCCGTATTCTTTAGGTTGACAAAAGCGAAGGACGGTCTTTTTGGCATGGATACAACCAAGGAAGCTACTGCTCCTGCCAGTCCTCCGATGCCAAACATAAAAAATGCCGTCTGATAATCATGAAAATCATGTAAATAATATGATGCTCCCATCACAAGTTCGAGTGCAAGGGGGATTGACAGTGATCTTAATCTGACAGGGACCTTCCATGCTGAAGGGGAAAACATCATCCCGCTCAGGTCCAGTGCAACTCCGGCCTCATCCAACTGCGTTTTATAGTCTTTATAAGGATTCAAAAGATGATGCGCAAGGCACTGAAGGGCTCTGTCTGCTAAGTCGTGGTGTGCACCATATTTAGATTCAAGAATCATCCTTAAGGTGTGTCTATCTAGCCGTCCGACAATAGCATCATATGCGTCCGATGCGTCTCTTGTCCTTGTTTTTAATCCCATTTGTTTCCGCCAAGATGGACTTGTTGTTCCAATAAATTTCTGCAATGGCCCAAGATGTAAATGATCTATGCCGGCACTTGTTTTTTCAACAATACCCTGCATCTCAAGCACACCGTATAACGAAGATCTTTGTATTGCAGGAGTAAGCCGGCCGCTTCTTTCCGCGGATTCAAGGCTTTGATAGCTGAGTTTTTCAGCTTGTATTACCGGCCTTACATTGTACATTCTTGCGTATCTGCCAAAACCGATCTCGCTTGTTCTTGCCATCACTTTGCTCCTTATTCAATCTTTCACTGTTTAAATCGCCACTGATGCTCCGCCATTTTTTGCGGATTCGTACATCTTTTTGATCAGCCAAATAGTCTGCCAGGCGCTATCGAGGGAAACGGCAGGAGGCTCTTCTGCAAGGATAGAGCCTGCGAAGCTATCAAGATTTCTGGCGAAAAGCTCTACCAGCGGCTGCGGAGGCGTTTCAAACATTACATTGCTGTTACTTCCGGTCACAGCAATTTGATGCCTTTCATCTATATCCATGAAGTTTAATGGCTGGCCGGGAGAAGGATATTTTGGGCTCCATGCACGGGTTGTGGCGTAAACATCGGCAGTAGCCCCGCTTTTGAAAATAATCTTTGCGGTTCCTGTATGTTCCACTTCAACACCTTCCGGTTGTCCGGTATTGTCAACGGATGCGGTGACCGAGACAGGTTCACCAAGCAGATTCATAACCAGATCTATGGCGTGGATCGCGTGGACCGTCAAAACTCCACCGCCGGCCATTGCGCGGCCTGGAGCGAGCCAATAAGCGTCGTCTCTAAACCACTTTGTAGTGCTGGATGCTTTCAGGTTATAGCCGAGTTCTGATACTTTTATCTTTCTTGCTAATTCCATTGCCTCGTCAGAAAAACGGTGCTGAAAAATGCCTCCCAAAGTAGTTCCTGACTGTCTAAAAGCATCGGCCATCATTTGGTATTCTAAGTAATTTGTTGCAATGGGTTTTTCGCAGATACAGTGCTGGCCGGCTCTTGCGGCATCAGTTGCGATAAGCATATGAAATTTGGTAGGCGCCGCGATATCGATAACATCAATAGTCGGATTTCCAAGAACATCTTCAACATCGTAATACGCTTTAACGTTATGCAATCCTGCAAGCCTGTCCGCACTTTCCCTCTGCAGATCTACAACTGCTGCAAGCTGAATATTCTTACAGAATCTGTAAGCTTCTGCGTGCTTTACGCCTATTCCCGAGCAACCGATCAATGCCGCCCTTAATACCCGTCCTGGTGCTTGAACAGCCATTTAATTATTGCCTCCCGATATTTGTATAAAATCCGGTCATTTTCATATCGATTGATTTTATCGGAAATTTCATCATAAAATAGATGTTGTTGGATTATTTGAAAAAGAACGGTTCGAACATCTCTGCTTCTTCCAGGTCCGGATAAAAAGCGGAGTAATACATCAGCCTTCTTCCGCGTTCGATAGCGGCATCAATTTTGCTTGCATCAGTGCCTTCACATAGATGGTGTGCGCTTGATCCGCGTATCACAAGAAAGGTGTCTTTACTGACAATAACATTTTTGAAATTAATGGGCACTAATTGGCTACTCCACATTCTGCGGATCGATCTGTTTTGATGCAAAGGTGCGTAAAAATATGCTCCGGCGACCAATAACATCAAAATACCGCTTATCACCGCGTCGTGTTTAAAACCTAAAAGATGTGGTAGTAATTCCGCCGCAACAAATCCCCCTGCAAGCCATAGCGCGCTGGGGGGCGGCGTTAATATCGGAGGGCTTATCAATAGTCCGCTGAGGTTCATTCTTGTGAAAAACGGATCCATCATAGTCCTCTTTATTTCGTTCCATTTTTTTAAATCGTTTTTTGATAAGTACCAAAGCGCTTCCGCGGCTTCTTTATGCAACTCTCCATATATTGAGGAAAGATTATTGGTGAGCCGGCCGGTCACTGCACTTAAAGCATGCGCGCTTGACCTTGAACGAAAACCTTTATCGCGCATTTCTTTGATTCCGTTTTGTTGTGTAATAAAATCCCTTAGATTTTTTGTGTTAAGAACAAGTTTTTGCGCATTATCTTGTGCTCGTATTAATATCCCTTTATCAAAGAACATTTTTGCGGCAGAAGGGAATAATATCCTGTCAATGACGCTTTCATCGATCAAAGGTCTGAGCGGGACCATTTTGCCCAGCCGCAAAACTGATAGGTCGACCCTGTACATGCGGGCGGACCTTTCAATGCCGCCGACTTTAAAAACAACGGTGTTTGTGGTCATTGATCTTTCTATTTCTAGTGATTATCCCAATCGTTGCGCTTTTTCGCGGTCTTCCATAGCAGCAAGGATTGCGGCCTGTTTTCTTTGAGAGTCATGCCCTTTACGACCGAGATATTGCAGCAGCATGCGGATCCTGTCTTCCGGAATAATATCGAGATCAAAAGCGGCAGCGATCTTAGGTGCAGAGAAAGAAGGCATTGCCAACATATATATAGAAAAAGCAATATGTTCCGGATTGAACAATTTGTGCGAATATATTGCAACAATCCTTTCGGGTTCAAGCCTGTCCATCAGCTCACCTTTCTCATAAAAGTCGAGGCAATTTGACATGATCATTTTTACGGTGACATCATCTATTGAAACAGCTTCGCGGTTAAGTATTTCCGCGCGTGTGCTTAATCCCAATGAGCGGTCTTCCAGTATCTGTAATTTTATTGTATCCGGCATCATGGAGCTGGAGACAATATCTGCCACTTTTTCATCTCTCATCATGCTTGCCGTCAGGACATCCATTCTGTCTTGATGCGATACTGCAGAATTGCATAGCAGTGTAGCGGCATTATCAGACGGCATTTCAACGAACAATGCTATCCTGTCGCGGAAGGCCATTAAATCATCAAAGACATATGACACAGCCCTCTCCACTGGCATATTCGGACTCGTTAGCAGATCTATCCTCTCGGCAGGTTCCATATGGTTAAGCTTTAAGACTGCATCTCTTACCGAGATAGTGCCGTCCAAAATAGCGGCATGAGCACCTTGTTTTAAGGCTTCCGGTCTAAGGTCTACGAAAAATCGACCTGCTGCATTGCCTCCTCCGGTCGGACGAGGCAACATGCCTCTTCTTCCTCCTGGACCTCGGCCCCCATATACTTTCATCAATATCTCCTTATAAAGTGCGTCTATTTTGTTCTCGACGGATATTTATGGAAATTTCACCTTTTTATATGCGAGCAGCCGAAATGTCCGCTTGACACGATATTTTATATATTGTATAGTTAACACGTATGACGAAAGATAAGACCTGACCCGAGGGAAACACTTCAGTCCCTTAATTAAAGCGCTGAAGTGCGCTTTTTTTTCGTCTTCAGGACCCTGAGCGACCCCGAGCATGTCGAGGGGGAGTCGAAGGGAATTCCATAGTTCCTTGATAACTAAATAAGGTAATCCGCGCAATTGAAAATAGAAATAAGGCGGAAGCATGAGACATGAAGGATGAAGCGTTAAGCTTCAGCTTTTTTTGTTTTAGAGCTTCATTGTGTCAAAAAGTGATTGTGGGCAAGATAGTAAGGGCATATGGAGGATACCTAGGCTACTTCAGGCGATGAAGGACGCGTGTGGCGGCGATACTCTCCGGGGAGTTGTCAAACAAACTGTGATCCGGAGGTTTCCGAATGGGAGAACCCATACAGAGTAATGTCTGTATACGAATAGAGTCAACCAGGCCAACTGAAACATCTTAGTAACCTGAGGAACAGAAATCAAAAGAGATTTCCAAAGTAGTGGCGAGCGAAATGGAAATAGCCTAAACCTTGTCAGATTATAGCCTGTAAGCGTTTCTGACGGGGTGTCGCGGGACGTTTAGTCGTGTTTTACAGAACACGGAAAAAGTTACAAATGCTTATTCTAGCTGAAGTTTTCTGGAAAGTAATGCCATAGAATGTGATAGCCATGTAAGCGAAAGGGTAAGCACTTTTTTAGACGTTCCCAAGTACCACGGAACACGAGAAATTTTGTGGGAATCCGGGTGGACCATCATCCAAGGCTAAATACTGTAAGTAGACCGATAGCGAACTAGTACCGTGAGGGAAAGGTGAAAAGCACCCCTGGCGGGGAGTGAAATAGTACATGAAACCGTATGCCTACAAGCAGTCAGAGCCCAGCACTTTCTGATTTTCGAAAAGAGGTGAGCACATTTGTTCTATGTTTATTTTATGAAGAAGGAGAGATCTGATTTCATATATATAGGCTATACAAATGATCTGGATAGAAGAATGGAAGAACATAAACTTGATAAGCCTGGATATAAGGTGGTTTATTATGAAGCGTATTCTTCTGACAAAGATGCCAGACATAGAGAACAAATGTTAAAAGATTATGGAAACTCTTTAGGGCACCTTAAAAAAAGAATTAAAGGTAGTCTAGAAGATTAGAAAGTGCTGGGTCATGGCGTGCCTATTGAAGAATGAGCCGGCGACTTATTGTTAGCAGCAAGGTTAAGGCCGTATTCACGGCCGAGCCGCAGCGAAAGCGAGTCCTAAATGTTTGGGCGCTAAGTTGCTAGTAATAGACTCGAAACTGGAGCGATCTATCCTTGGGCAGAGTGAACCCCGTCGAAAGACGGGGGGAGGCTCGAACACGTTGACGTTGAAAAGTCATGTGATGACCTGAGGATAGCAGTGAAAAGCTAAACGAGCCCAGAGATAGCTAGTTCTCCCCGAAATGGTTTTAGGGCCAGCCTCGGGGTCTATACCTGCGGAGGTAGAGTACAGTTTGGACTAGGAGGCCGGAAGGCCTACCAAATCCTGGCTAACTCCGAATGCCGCAGGTTAATTACCCGGGAGTGAGTCTGCGAGGGATAAGCTTCGTGGGCAAAAGGGAAACAACCCGGATCGTCAGCTAAGGTCCCTAAGTATATGCTAAGTGGATAAGGAAGTGGGGTCACTAAAACAGCCAGGAGGTTGGCTTAGAAGCAGCCATCCTTTAAAGAGTGCGTAACAGCTCACTGGTCGAGGGATCCCGCGCCGAAAATTAACGGGGCTAAAGCATATCACCGAAGCTACGGATTTTATTCCGATTTATCGGAATAGACTGGTAGGGGAGCGTTCTATTGTAGGTCGAAGTATCGCTGTAAAGCGGTATGGACGAAATAGAAGTGAGAATGTCGGCATAAGTAGCGAAAAGACAAGTGAGAATCTTGTCCGCCGAAAACCTGCGGTTTCCTGGGGAAGGTTCGTCCGCCCAGGGTAAGTCGATTTCTAAGCCCAGCCTCGCCGTATGGCGGGGGTAAGCGATGGTAAACAGGTTAATATTCCTGTACCACCAGGTACAGTTAACTCAAGTGGGGACGCGGGAGGATAGGGCAGCCGGTTATTGGATTCCGGTTTAAGCCCCGCACTTTCTATTACTTGGAGCGACAAAAATTGAGAAGTTAATTTTGTTGCACGAGTTAATAATTGTTTATGCAATTGATAGAAAGTGCGGGGTGAATACGGTTCTCTTAGCAATAAGAGACGAAGTGTCTGAATCGTCCTGACAAGAAAAGCCATTTGTTGTTTGTATCTGGTGATCGTACTACAAACCGACACAGGTGGGTCGGCTTAATAAGCCAAGGCGCGCGAGATAACCCTCTTTAAGGAACTAGGCAAAATGGTCTCGTAACTTCGGAAGAAGGGACGCCACAATTTATTGTGGTCGCAGACTTCAGGCTCCTGCAACTGTTTAACAAAAACACAGGTCTCTGCAAACCCGTAAGGGGATGTATAGGGGCTGACACCTGCCCGGTGCCGGAAGGTTAAGAGGAGAGTTGAGATTATATCAAGGTTCAAATCGAAGCCCCGGTGAACGGCGGCCGTAACTATAACGGTCCTAAGGTAGCGAAATTCCTTGTCGGGTAAAACAAGTCGGACAACTTGCCCGAATTTCGGAGCGATCCGAAATCAGTAAACCAGCTAATAACGGTGAAAATCCATAAATGGACAATACCGTGGGAAGTTTTCTGTCGCCGATCAATGTGATAGAATAACCCCGTAACGACTGAACCGAAAGGTGAGATCCCGATCTGATCGGGATAATACGCTGGCTCTTGTCAAGGAAAGGTTGCAATGGAGTTTTCCTGGTACTTAACGGGATTTGTTGATGGAGAAGGGTGCTTTTCCGTTTCGTTCAATCTGAGAAGCAGGTTGAGCACGGGAATTGAGGTTAGGCCAAGCTTTTCAATCAGCCAAAACAAAAGGAATCTTGATCTAATAAAACAGATCAGCGATTATTTTGGATGCGGCGGTGTAAGGTTTGACAACAAAGATCAGACTTACAAATATGAAGTCAGGTCTATAGACGATTTGATAAAAAAGATCGTTCCTCATTTTGAAAGATACCCTTTAAAAACGAGCAAGCATAAAGATTTTTTGATATTCAAAGATATCTGCAGGCTTGTTCACAGCAGCCATCATCTGTCCCCGAAAACTTTACCCGTGATTCTGGAAAAAGCGTATCAGATGAACGAGTCCGGGAAAAGAAAGTATACCAAGGAATTCCTCCTAAAGCAGCTGACAAGATGATGATATAGTCTGATTCAGCAAAGTAATTTGCTGACAAAAATGAAGTTCCGACCCGCACGAAAGGTGTAATGATAGGAGCGCTGTCTCGGAGAGGGACTCGGCGAAATTGGGATGTCCGTGAAGACACGGATTACCTGCATCAGGACAGAAAGACCCCGTGGAGCTTTACTGTAGCCTAACTTTGAATTTCGATATGATCCGTGCAGCATAAGTGGGAGACTTTGATACCGGGCCGTCAGGTTCGGTGGAGTCACAAGTGAGATACCACTCTGGTTGTGTTGGAGTTCTAACCTCGGATGTGTAATCCGAGAAACAGAGTTAGGGGGGCAGTTTGACTGGGGCGGTCGCCTCCTAAAAAGTAACGGAGGCGTTCAAAGGTTCCCTCAGCTTGGTTGTTATCAAGCGAAGAGTGTAAAGGCATAAGGGAGCTTAACTGTGAGACGTACATGTCAAGCAGATACGAAAGTAGGACTTAGTGATCCGGTGGTTCTGGATGGAAGGGCCATCGCTCAACGGATAAAAGTTACCCCGGGGATAACAGGCTGATCTCCTCCAAGAGTTCACATCGACGAGGAGGTTTGGCACCTCGATGTCGGCTCGTCGCATCCTGGGGCTGGAGAAGGTCCCAAGGGTTGGGCTGTTCGCCCATTAAAGCGGTACGTGAGCTGGGTTCAGACCGTCGTGAGACAGGTCGGTCCATATCCGATGCAGGCGGAGGAAACTTGAGTGGAGCCGTTTCTAGTACGAGAGGACCGAAACGGACAGACCTCTAGTGTACCAGTTGTCGTACCAACGGCAAACGCTGGGTAGCTATGTCTGGAAGGGATAAACGCTGAAGGCATCTAAGTGTCAAGCCCACCACAAGATAAGGTTTCCCAATCTTTATGATTGTAAGGACACTTGTAGAACACAAGTTTGATAGGCTGGAGGTGTAAGTGCAGCAATGCATTCAGCTGACCAGTACTAATTGTCCGAGAGTCTTGTCCACTTTCACTTTTTGGCACAAGTCATTGCGAGGGGCTTTAGCCCCGAAGCAATCTCCTTTGTCTATGGGATTGCTTCGCTCGCAATGACAGCGTGTGATTACCTTATTTAGTTCGCAAGAATAATTGTTGGTGGTCGGTCGTGACCGACCACTACAAGGATTTCTAGAAACATTTGTTTCTAGGTAAAAAAATCCCGGTGTCTATTACTGGAGGGGCAACACCTGTTCCCATTCCGAACACAGCAGTTAAGCCCTCCGAGGCCGATGGTACTTAGACTTTACGTCTTGGGAGAGTAGGAAGATGCCGGGTTTTTTTTCGCCCTTAGCGACCCTGAGCGAGCAGTGAGCGTAGCGAACTGCGAGTCGAAGGGTAGAATCAATTTAGGACCTTAACAGGTCCTTTTTTGTTGCGATTTTTATTGAATGCCATTTTATTATGCATCAAGAATAACTTAATGATGTTATAATTCTCCTATGCAAATAATAAACGGCAGCATCACTCTGAATGAACTTAAAGAAATGGCTGCAAACCTCTTCGGAGATCTTGTGAAAGCCGTTGTTGATGTTGAAAAGGGAATAATCGCGGTCGATGCCGAACTACACGCGGATGAGGAAGCTTTTTTGATACAAAACGGCTCCAAACAAGCCGATCTATGGGGTATAAATCTTTATCCTGAACTTGTTGGCGATGATTTCATTGAGTTCGATTCGATGATAAATATCAGGCCCGCGCAGGGAAATCGCAGCAGAAGCGTTGGTGATCCGGCTTTAAGAGAAAAAATAACCGCGATCGTGAATAAGGTGATAAAAAGATGATCGCTCATCACAAAGAGCTGGCGTCTGGGAGATGGTTTTCTTTTTCATTTATTGAACAGATGGCCAATATTGGCAGTGAGGTGATAAGGGCCGCAAAGTGGAAAAATAAGAATAATGAAGCTTATAAAAACGCGGCTTTCGAAAGAGCGCTGGAGCTGTTTGACCTTACTATTACGGATAAAAAAAATTTAAATAGATTAAGGGAGCTGACCCGTTTAAGAGAAGTATTCGTGGACTTTATAAATTATGACAACCAGTACGGGTCCACCGATAAAAATTGGCTGAACTATTTTTCCGCTTTTAACTTCGCGGCAAGATCATAATTCTGATTCTTTAATTCCGGATTATTCTTTGCAGCTCGCGGTAATGCAATCTGTCAAGAGCACGTGCGATCAAAGACTGTCTGGGGTGCAGCAATATCATGATTAACGAAACAGTCGGAGGTATTTCGTCATAAAATCCCGTAACTTGCAAAGTTCTCGGAAACTGAATTCCTTTCCAGCGTGGTCCAGAAATGAAAAAACGGTTCTGCAACGCGGGACCGATCGGTCTAATAAATTTTCTTGACAGGGTAATGCTTGCTACTATATCGGCATCGTTAACACCTATTAAGATAGCTGCATTATGAGCATTCCCATTTGCAGTTGTGGTATCAACGATATGCGGGCTAGGAATATCGCGATAAATGTCGACTTGAATGGCACCTTTGGGGCCGAGAGCCCTGAAACCTATTCCTGCCTCACAGTCCCTCATCCCAAGGTCGCGAAGGCTTTTCGTCAAGGCCTCCCTTATATCGGGCATCGGGCGGCAACGGTTGGCATTATATCTGGCAAACAGAAGCCGGCTGTTCGGGCGAATACCTGCGGAAATTTCAAACATAATTAAACCCTCCTATTAATATATCTTCAATTTTATGGAGAAATTTCACGCAAAATATATATCATAAAATCCCGTGAAATTTTTATAAAAACCCGTCGAGATAGTATTAACAATATTCGGAGGTAATAATATGAATGCTATCGGCAAGACTACTATAACGTTTAATACGTCTCATCGATCGTTGAATAGGGGATGGATGGGTTTTAATATGTTGACGAACCCTGGAAGCTATAGGATGGTTGTCGGTTCAATGGCAAGTTTATCTGCACAAAAAGGCGCCACAATTAAATCTTATTATGATGGATTATGTGTTCAAACAGAAGACGGTGCGGACGGGTTTTCTATTCCTGACAGCGCCAAGATCGCTACGCGGCTTTTTGATGCAGGGGTGGCGTATATCGATCTGCCGGAAGGAGAAAAAGATCCGGATTATAGAAACGGCATCATAGATATATTCTCCATGCTTACGACATCATCGGTAAAACGCTCGGTAAATTTTCTGCGGAAATCCGGAACGGACATAAAAGTTGAGGGGATAAACCGGAGATTCAGCTGGCAGGACCTTTTTGAGGCGCAGACACTTGGCAGGACGCTGGGGTTTTGGCAAAGTAGTGCCGTTACCGAATATCTGGCGTTAAGGCCGTTTATGAAGCCGTCTTATATTGCGGAAATCCTTTTGGATAAATTGCCGATGGAAATAATACTTTCCGGACGAAGTCCTTCCGGCAGCGGAACAGACTTGGTTTTTGTCCATCCTATGGATTATACAAAAACTAAAGCGATCGTTGAAACTTTTGATGCGGTTGTCAGGCAGAATATTATAAGGGCTGTTGATCGGACGTCCCCGGATCTGGCAAAAGTGCTTCGCGGAGAGGTTGATATAGCATCTTTACCAATCGAGAGACCCGCATTGACGATATGATTTTGGAAGGAAAATCAATCAAAAGAAGGATGAGATAAATGTTAATAGCAGAGATAAATGCAAGAGTAAGTTCTCAGACAATGCTTCCTCCGAGAGTAAAATCAAGTTTCCATAATGCATTAGCCAGCGGCAATATGGTTTCTTCGGTTCTGCGCCCCTTGACCTTTTGGGTCATCGGGTCCATGCCGGAGATAGCCAAACATCACGGAGTCAGATCAGATCAGGTACTGGACTCGCTTCAACATTACAGGTTTGGATTTGTCCAGGCACAAAGACTTATCGATGCCAGTGGCAGCGGCAAGTTCAGCCGGATGGAAGGCGAGAACCTGTTGCTCTCACTATTTGAAGGAGTTCATGATATTGGCCGTATGATGGTAGGAAGTGCGGCAACTCAGGATATGTATCCTGAAAACAATGAGGGCAACATGCTTCACCCTATTGTAGGCGCTATGATGCTTCGAGAAGCGTGCTCTTCGGTCACGTCTGGTATTCCTCCTATGGTTTCCGGATTGCTTAAAGCGCTTATTGCCACGGTTGAAAGACACACTCTATCAAGAGGGCTCCCGGCTTCTGCCTTGGCATCTTTTGGGGTAACTCAGATATCCCCGTGGTATTCTTCAGGTAGTCATTTATGGTTAAGCAAAGCTGATATGCCGCAAATATATAAGAAATATGCCCATCTTATAGCTTTTGCTGACTTGATAAACAATGTCAGTGAAAAATTATCAGGGACCGATAATTACTGTCCGATGGTTAAGCTGGAAAAAATGGATACTCAACAAAGGATTGACTATATAATCCATGGTCCGGGTATCGGTGCGTTTAAGGTCCGGAAATCGGGAGAAACAGTTTGTATCGATGTTACAAGATTGTGGAGAGACGGCAAACCGCTTAATCCGCAAAACTTTAATGATTGTTTGGCATTGATGAGGCAGCAGGCTGCTAAGTTCTTGTCCGCAGCTGAGATATCTGAAGGGGTAGCAGCCTTTAATATCGGTGTAAAAGAAGCTTTTTAAGCAATACTTTATTCCGGGTTTGCTGTGTGGTCGGATGCGAGCTTTATCGGGGTCTTATTTAAAGATTTGCGCAGCAGGTCCGTGGATTTAAATATGGATTCCTGGACACTGGAAAAGAAAGATGTTCCTTTTTGTGCCGTCTTTGCCGATTTTCTTTTTGAGGTGGGATTGAGAGCGATATATCTAACCTCTTTTGAACGGGACCTAACCGCTTTTGCGATATGCGGGCTTTCTATCTCTGCCTCTGTCTTGTTTGGTGCAAAATACTTAACAACATTGATCGCGGCAAAAAGAGTGTTGATAAATATCTTTGATTGTTTGGGCGAGCTTGTTAATTCTATTTTTGCGACGCCATATTTTTTCGTTGAGGTTGCTGCTGGCTCTGTTTTTACAATTTCATACTTTGTTGTTGGGCGGCTTGCTTTAGCCCATGTTTGCGACTTAACTGTGGGCAATCCCACGACGCCGGAATCGATGATCCACACCAGTCGCATCTCCGGTAAAAGAGATACATTTAAAAAAGCCGATCCGCTTTGTGAAAGTTCGGCCGTGTTTGTACCATCTTCGATCCTATAATTGGAAGGCAGGGCATCTTTGTCATATGATGCTATCCAATACCCGGGTCTAAGTCCGCTAACTTCAAACCTGCCATTCTCATCGGTGACAGTTAATAAAGTTTCTTCCCCGTTGGTCAATGTTACGGGGAGTTTGGCCAAATCTAGGGATTTTGACGGGTCTTTAGCATCAAGTCCGATTGATCTGTCCCCGCTCACAAAAACAGCGTTTCTATCGGTTTTTTCAGGCAAATTGACTGTTCCTGTGTTAAAGGTTCCCGCCAGAGAGCAACTGTTTACCAGGGCAATGTCCACATTGGATTCAGCGTTCTTGGCGACAGAAACCACGGGCAGCTTTTTGCTGGTTACTTTACCTTGCCCGATGCCGCTATTGTCAACCCACATCGGATATAATCCTTCCTTGAGATAGGGGAACCTGTAGTTGCCATCCTTGTCCGTGACGGCACTATAACCTCCGGCAAACACTTTGACTCCGGCAGCCGGAACAGGGATATCTCCGCTTTCATCCAGCAGCCTGCCGGAGAGAGACCCCAAGTCCTTACGGATCCCCACAGGGATGTCAAAGGTCATTGAATATGTTGCAAGAAAGGACAACTCATCCCGTGAGGGGGATGAATACCTTTGCCATCTTCCGCCCAGTGAAAGTAGATTTGAGTTGGGCATAGTAAAATTGGAAGTCAGCGTTGCGGAATGATAATCGGGATAGCTTGGAGTCTTGGTATATGAATAGCCGATATTGAGTTCAAAGAACCCTCCGCGTTTGAATGACAGATTTCCTCCCAGACTGATCGACCCTTCTTGTGTGGTAGAAACGATATCATTGTTGTAAACGCCGAACAAAGACAGCGACAGATTCCTGTTCGGAGAATACGCGGAGTAAACACTGTACTGCATTCGGTCGTTCAACGTGGTGCCTGAAAGGTTGTCCTTAAAATTGATTAAACCCGTATTTGCCTGGATATTGAAGTTGCCATGCTTTTTTTCGATACCGATCTTATAAGTCTTTTGGGACACATCAAAAGACGCGGCCGACGTTCTGTCAGCGTTCTTGTAATCTTCGACCGCCAGCAGGAGGCTGGTTTCGTGCATAAAAGGATATAGGCATGCCGCGGACAGGAGCAATTCGTCATAAGCCGCTCCTCTTTCCGGCACGAGAGACAGGTTTGTATTGTTCTTTCTCGCGGACAGCGTCCAGTCAGTGCTGCCAACAGGGAAAAGCAGTGTCGCATTCGTAAAATACTGGTCCGAATAGTATCCCGCGTATTGAGGTCCCGCATACACACTCTCCAGCATATATCTTGTTTCGCTGCCCGGATAGCGGCCGAGCAATTCTATTCTGTACGCGTTGTCCTTTTCGGAGGGTGTGACGGTATTATCCGATACGCCGACTTCGACATTGCAATACTCGGAATTATTTTTTTTATATCCCCCCAGAAGGCTTATCACCCGGGATGAAGTGTCATTTTTGCGCAGCGCTTGCAGGCTCAGGTTTAGTCCCGCGGCCGGCCTTATGTTGAACTGTACCGCGTCATGCGTTTTTGGTGTGGTCTCAAATCTTGTCTGTCCTGTGAACACGGCCGCGTCAAAATTTCCGGTGCTTCCTTTGACATATACGCCGCGGCTGAAATATGACATATCCGTAAGGTGCGTAAGGTCATAACTGTTGTCACCGGCCATGAGCTTTAGGGCAGGGGAGTCAAAGTTAACGTGATATTCGTCCCGCGTACCGAAAGAACTGTAGCCGGACACATCCGGTGTCCTATAGAGGACATCCAGTTTTTGAGTCCCTTCCTCATTTATATATCCGGTTCCAGACATCTCTATTGCGGTGGCGCTGCGGCTGGTATCGCCGGTCTCAACGACCTTTGCCGAAAAAGGCAGTCTTATGAACCTGTCAAAGGTTTGCGAATTGTTCTGGGTTATCAATGTGTCAACTTCTTTTTCGTCAAACACGTTCTCTTCGGGCTTGCCGGCATCAACAGCCTTTATGTTCAACCTGTGTTCAAAAGATTCTTTTGCGATGCCGTTGGTTTTTACGGTAATCGTCGCGTACGCGGATGAAAGGGGATCAATTGACAATGTTTTCGGTGTAACTGCTGTTTCGAAGAAAGACGGGGAATCAGCCAGCAAGGTAACTTTTTCCGCCACATTCCCCCTGTTAACTATTCTGACGTCAATATTGAACTCTTTTCCGTTTATTACTTCTTTAGGAGGACCCACCGTAATTATCTCGACTTTGGAAAGCGCGGCGACATCTACTTTAACGTAGTCTGTATCCCTGAGCGACGGTACGGTCCGGCTTGAAACTTCATATGTGACGGTATAAGTACCCGCGGCTGTGGAGCTTGGCACAAGTATTGCAAGTATTCTGGAAATTGACGCGTTGGTTTGCGCCGTAAACAAGTCATCTGAGGGCATAATAAGCTTCCAGTTGTCGGGGATCTGAATATTTTCGACAAAATCCTGCGGAGCGTCCGGATTGGTTACCTTGAAGGCGGTAGATATAATATTGCCCGGGATCGCCTGCAGCAGCTTTGTCGAAGAACTGCGCGCGGTAACAGCAGCTGCGGGCGAAGCCAACAGAATGACTATGGATGCCGATGTTAAAAAACCAGTGACTCTTTTCATCTTGTAATTACCAGGTCATACTGGGCACCAACAGGATCGGTAAGTTGCGTGTCCACTATGACCAGCGCCTTGTATGTACCGTCGGGGACTTTGCTGATATCGATGTTCGAGCTGATGGAACAGTCAGGGAATAATCTTTGCTTTTGTGATTCGAATTTGCCCAGATTATTGCCCGTGCTGTCAAATATCTCGGCCCATACAGTCGGAGTAATAAGCCTTGTTCCGTTATTTTCAAGACCTATTTTCAAAAGCGTTTTTCCTTCGGAGCTGACGATCTCCTTGTTCAGGAATTTTGCCGAGATCATGCCCGAGTCGCTTATCTGCGATGTTACCTGGTAACAATACTGAAAAACAGTTGTAATGCCCATTGAAGAAGCGTCCAGCTTTTTTTCTGGTGCCGTCACCTCTGGGATGAGCATTATTGTGCTCCAGTAAGTTCCTTTTAATGTATTATCGGCAGGCACTTGCACCGAGTACTGATAAGATATATCCGATTTTGGGGGTATTATTACTTTGTTCACGGGGATGGATATCCAGCGCGCATTGGACCTCTTGTTGGATCCCGGGATACCAAAGTCATTCACGCCATTTGCCGTAAAACTGTAGTCTGTCTGCTTTATATCTACGCTTTGCGGAGCATCATCTGTATTTCTAAGCAATATTATTCCTTCATATCTATTGCCCGGCATTACCGTTCTGTCATCGTGAAAGGCGCCAATGATATTTAGATCGGCAAAACTTGCTGTTCCTGTCGATAGCAAAGCCAAGATCACCGCCGTTAATAAGGTATTTATTTTTATATTCATCGCGCACCGCCTCCCGAAACAGATAGCAAGTAGTCTACCGTGATATTGAGAACTCCCGGCGTCAGATTTGTTTCGTTTCCTTCCGCCCTCATCTGCACGGAGATATCCTTTAGATTGCCCGAACCGGAGAAAAATCTTGTGTTGGAACTTTCGATCCTTGTCCATCCGGTCCCGCCGGTAACATTTCCTGATCCGCTACCGCCGGATGTCCTTCTGAGGTACAACACAACATCTCCTCGTCTTAAAGCGGGGGCACTTGCTCTGGCCGACACCTCCCACTTTTCATCATCCAAAAATCCTGAAACGGTCAATTTTGAATCATTTTCTGCAGATTCGTATGCCGATACGCAGTCAAAACCGGTCCCGGCGGCCTGGGCTGACCGGTTTGTCAGATTTAAATGCTTGTTGTCGACCCTTATCGAGTATGCGAAAGAGCCGGCATGCAAAGACAAAAAAACAGACAACCCGATGAACAACCAGGCCACCGGAGCTGATCCAGAACGATTTAAATATTTATATTTAAATGTCATGTCCAAAACAATACCTTTTACATCGATGTGATCGTATAAGTCGCGATCCTGCTCGTAGTTGTCGGGTCAGCCACATAAGTAGCTTCCAACAAATAGTTTATGGAACCGGTTCCATTTACCTTCGTAATACCCTGTACCAGATTTACCGGAACAGTTGTTAAGACTTTCTGACCTAGAGACGTGGAGCCGGGGACGGCGCTCAGGGTTGTCTTCAAAACCGTGCCAGCAGGCATAGCCGTGTTGATCTTACCGGTTATCTTCTGGTTGCTCATGTTGGTTGCCACATGATATGTTCCGGTAGCCGTAGCCGAGCCGTAACCGTCCGGTCCCAGATCGTGACAATCGATCGCCAGATTAACGGAGTCGGGATCAACAGTAAGCCTCAAGATGTACGGTATGCATATGTTGATCAGCTGTGTATCCGTTGGCTGTACACACGGACCAGTTGGAACGTCAGGGTGACAAAGTGGAGTAACAACGGCAAATAACGTTCCTGATGCACTGATCATTATGACCGCTGCAAGGAGCAATACTATTTTCTTCATTATAATTTCACCTCCTTTCTTAATAGAATTTGAGCCGACAAAATAGCGGGTGGTTTTTCTTTGAAAAAAAGCCTGATGAGAAAAATAAGGTGTTAGATACACTCGGAAAATTCGTACATATTTCTGTCATGATCTTGTTTTGGACAAGCATAATTATGATACAAGGCATTTTAGTTGTCAAGCGTTCTTAACGACTGATGGCGTGCTATAATTTTTTCAGGGTTATGCAATAGCCTCCCCGCAGGCATCCAGACCTCACTTAAACAAATGCAAGTTCTTATAGAATTTGAAAAAGAACCTTTATTGTTCAAAGATCCCATAAGGATTATCTCATGCTATACGCACGAAAAAGTGTCCGATTGTTTTGATGAAATGGAGGTGGCTCTGGCAAAAGGTTATCATCTTGCGGGATTACTTTCGTACGAAGCTGGGTACGCTTTTGAGGACAAGCTGGCGACTGATAAGGGTTATGATTTCCCTTTGGTGTATATGGGGATTTATGACAGGCCTGTCAGACGCACTCGCAGCCGGCCGCAAAACCATGTTGACGGGAAAGTCCCGCTTAAAATCATCACCACTAATATAAGCCGTTCAGACTACTTCAAAGATATCGATGCGATCAGGTCATTTATAGAGCGCGGGGACGTGTATCAGATAACATATTGCATGAAGTTCCTTTTGGAGCATGGTGCCGATAAATATGCGCTGTACAGGGGCTTGTTCGATGTCCAGCCGGTACCGTACCCGGCTTACATCGAGGCAGATGATTTTTCGATACTGTCATTGTCGCCGGAACTCTTTATGAAAAAGAGCGGCAACCATATCGTCACCAAGCCGATGAAAGGCACGTGGTTCAGGGAAGGGATGATGAACAATATTTTCGGCGGATATTTCCTGGAACACGATCCAAAGAACCGGGCCGAGAACGTCATGATAGCGGACCTTTTGAGAAATGACCTGGGCAGGATCGGGCATGATGTCCGGGCTCCCCGGCTTTTTGAGGTTGCCGGATACAGGACGCTGTTCCAGATGACATCCACTGTTACGGCCTCGGTCGACAGAAATATGCGTTTGTATGACCTGTTCAAAGCACTTCATCCTTCAGGATCCGTTACCGGGGCTCCCAAGATACATGCCATGGAAATAATCAGGGGACTTGAGCGGGAAGACAGGCGTATCTATACCGGCGCCATCGGCTATATCACTCCGAATAAAGACCTTATGTTCAATGTGCCTATACGCACCTTATTATTCCGCGGCAACACCGGCGAAATGGGGGTCGGCGGCGGTATTGTCTGGGACTCTACGCCGAATGGCGAATGGGACGAATGCATGATAAAGGCGAGGTTTATAACAGGATTAAAATGAAGATCAATTCTATGAAAAATGCAAGGTCATTTTTCCAGTTGGGGCGAATATATCTTTGAAGCGACTTCAACCGGCAGTATTATCTCTGTTCCATCAGGCATGATCCCAGCGACAAATTTGTCGTCCGGTTCAGTCCATTTTTTGACGATCTTTCCGGATACCTTGGACAGTTTGCCTTTTGCAATGATCCCTGATTTCTCATTTTCCGGTGACCAGAGTTCTCCGGCATTGTCATAGGCTCTTTGCGGAACTTCTATTGTAAGAGTCGACTTGTTCTCTAATTTAATTTCAACAAAGCATCTCTTAAGCGGCTTGATGTCTGTTATTCCCAGGTCCTCAATATTGCCCATGTTGAGATAGGTCGTCTCTACGTTGTTAAACGGTACTGTGAAAGAACTCGCATCCGCAAACTTTAGCCTGTTCATAAAGATCTTGTAATCATCGGCGCTGATCGCATGCACGGAGCCGTCTTTGGCTGTCCAGGAGTATTCTGCGGCTTCTCTTTTACTTGATATCGTGACAGTGTATTCAACACCGTCCAAAATATCCCACAGACTGCTTTTTCTCGAAAGCACCTGTCCTTCTTTGCACTGGTCGAATGTCTTTTTGTCGACCATTATTTCTGTATCGTCTGCGGTAGCTTTATTCACCACAGCATTAACTAAATATTCCACAAGTCCATCAGCAGGATCGTCATGCCTTTTCCTCTTTAAATTGACAATGTATTGCGTCTCCTTTTGGATAGAACCGGCATTATTAAGTATTGCTGCTGTTGTCCCATAGCAAGACGAAATTATGGCCAGCTGAGGCAAAAAAACTTTACGGAAATTCATTATATCCTTTCCTGGTTTTATATCAGTTTTTAAAGCTGCCCCGGCAGCCGAAAGGTCTTTGACCGAGATCTGGGCGTCACCCCCAAACCATTCGTTGTCCAGCATCCTTATAGGCCAAGTTTTTGGCAGCGAAGAGATCGTGTCTATTACCACATCAGCTTCCCGGCTGATCTTGCCGTATACCTGTTCCAGTTCTTTGATCGTCACATATTTGGGGTCTTTGCAGGTGTGGTTTTCCTTGGCAGAGAAGTGTGCAGCTAAGTCGGCTAGTCCTTTTATAGCTATAGCTAATGAATTGGATATTGCATCGATCTCGCTTGTTATCAAAGAAGTTTGGGCCAAGATGTCTTCTTTGTGATATCCGGTGCCCCTGCGCAGAGCATAGAGATCCCTCATGGATATCTCTTTGTCATTCTTAGCGCCTTCTTTTTGAAGTCGAGAAATTTGTAAATAGATCGGATCAAAATCCGTTGACATTGCCTCGATAGAAGAAACAGCCTCTGCCGATACTTTTTCCCTGGCGCTTAGCAGTTCTTTTTTTGATACATGGCGCTTATCATCGTCCAAATGATTTGAAGGGTTTTCAAAGTATTTGATAACTCCGTCAATGGCCGTTGAAGAACTTACAGGATCCATTATTATTACCTCTCAAATAATATTTCGTACATTTGGATCAAAAATTTCACTAAAAATGCTAACATTGTCATATGGATAATGTTTGGGAACAATTGACGCAGGACTTTGTTATTGATGCTGTGTCGAACGTAACGGATATCCCTTTGAGCGGACTGGTCATCAAACGCAACAGCTATATCAACAGGGTCTTTGAGCTTGAAGAGAAAGCATCAAAAAACAGATTGATAGTAAAGTTCTACCGGCCGGATCGCTGGACGCAGGAAATGATACTCGAAGAGCATTTTTTTATAAAAGAACTGTTTGAACTTGATAATCACGTTATTCCTCCGCTTGAATTTGACGGCAAAACGCTTTTTGAGCATGACGGAATATGTTTTGCGTTATTTCCAAAAAAAGGCGGACGCGCACTGGATGAGTTCGACAAAGAGGGCTGGATTAATATCGGACAGCTCATTGGCAAGATGCACCTTGTCGGTGCCGAGCCTAAATCGTCAAAACGGGTGATCTGGGCGCCGGATACTGCGACCGCGGCCCACGCTAAGACTATTATCAAATTAAAGGCTATGCCCGAGGATTTTGTCGGCCCTTTCAAAAATACAGTTGCAAATCTGATCAAAGTAGCATCCGACAATTTTGCCGCTCATTCCAAAATAAGACTTCACGGGGATATCCACAGAGGGAATTTTATCCACAGGCCGGGAGAAGGCACTTATGTCGTTGACTTTGATGATATGTGTGTCGGGCCGCCCGTGCAGGATATGTGGATGCTGCTTCCCGATAAAATAGAGAACTGCGTTAACGAAATAGAATGGTTCATAAGCGGATATGAGACCTTTTCAACATTTGACAGGTCGTCGCTTGAGTTCATCCCTTATCTGCGCGCTATGCGCATGATCCATTTTGCATCCTGGTGCGCGGTCCAAAAAGACGACCCCGGATTTGAGATCCATTTTCCCGAATGGGGCACAAAAAAATATTGGGGCCAGCTGATCAGGGATGTTGATGAGTTAATATACGGCTGATCACGCCTCCAGTAGACGGATCGATACCTGCCATTTCATCCAATATTGCGTGCTGAACATCACCAGTGAACGGTCGCAATATGTGGCTTAACCGGTTGATATCATTTGAAGCGATTTCAGATACCTCTATTTGTCCGTCAGATGCTCTGATCCCTGCTAGTGCTTCTCCGAAAAGGACGATATGCCTAACAGGGAATTTATCAAGGATCGTTTTTGCGATCAAGGCTGGTTTCATAAAAGGCCTCAAGGCCAAATATTCTGTAATTGCTCTTGGCTGACTAAGCGTATGTGCCCAACGCATGGTCCTTCCTGCCGTGCTTGCTTCAAACAGATCCTGCAAAGTAAAATCCGTACTAATTCCTTCTACCTCAAAATTAACGGGAAAGAGGGATAGCGTTTCTACTGCGGAAGGGATCGTCCTGGTTGTCAAGGTCCTAAATACTGTTTGAATAAGTTTTTCTGCAGTTTCAGTTATGGACTCTGGCTTATGAAGTGTAAGTTGGGTAACGCCACATGCGCTTAGCTGACGCGCTACTTTACCCATCCAGGGCATGGTCATGTTCATTTCCTTGCATCTTAGACCTTCTTTGCCTGGCACCAGTGTCAAATCCTTGTTTCTTCCGCTATAGGCGATTATACTCACACCATTAGAAAAATCCTGAGTGTTTAGACGCGAGCAATAATTTCTGGCTAGTCCTCTGGCCGTAACAACCCTGTGTTCGAGATTAAGATGAACTGTTAACATGTATTTCTCCTGTCTTGTATTTTTGTATCAAATACATATCGAACGAAAAATCCAATAATTTCAGCGAATTTTCATTATTCCTTTTAAGTGAAATTGTTTGGGATAATCACCGATAAATAAACAGAGAGGTATTTATGGAAATCCAACAGATCGAGGATCGCGGCAAGCAGGTAAACGCTATTGCAGATGCGATAAGAGCAAATATCCCTGCGGTTCCTGCAAAGAGCCAAAGGCCGGCCATCAAAAACGTACCGTCAAGCGTGACAATAGCCGGCAGGCAGATATATGTCGACGGAAAACCTTTTACTGTAAAAAGCGTTTGTTATGCCCCGACGCCCCTCGGAGACAGCGGCGATCAACCCCCGTTAGGCGACTATTTCACTCCAAATTATTCAGCTTTGCAGGACAGGGACCAGTTCCAGCTTAGAGATATGAACTGCAATACAATAAGGCTCTACTCATGGGATCCCAACGCGGACCATGAGGCATTTCTTGACAAGTGCTACAACGTCGGAGAAAAACCTATCTATGTTATTGCCGGCCTCTGGGTAGGTGGAAATGTTTCTGACCCTGCGGTAAGACAATATTATCTGGACCAATTTAAGACTATGGTGACAAGGCATAAGGAGCATCCTGCGATACTCATGTGGAGTTTCGGTAATGAAGTGAACTATACCGGACAAAATGATCAGTGGTATTCGCTCCTAAATGAAGCTTGCCAGGCAGCACACGATATCGATCCGGCACATCCTGTTACAACGGCAAACGGAGAAGTATATGACGCAATTTATTATAACAACGCTGTGCCGAATTTGGATGTGTGGGGAATAAACGTATATAGAGGAAGATCTTTTGGGGATTTTTTCGATCAGTACAGATCTGCCAGCGCAAAACCGATGATCCTGACAGAATTCGGGCTTGATTCTGTGAACAATGATTTTGTTCCTCCTCAGGAATATGAGCAAAGCCCTCCTTTTGCTCCTCTGCAGGCCGAATATGATGCTAACATGTGGGATGAAATAGTGGCGAATAAAGATATATGTTCCGGCGGCTGCAAGTTCGAATACAGCGACGAGTGGTGGAAGGCAGCAGGGGATCAGTGGACCCACGATAACGGCGGGTATGAAAACCTCAATCTTCCCGATCGTTATTCAAATGAGGAGCATTACGGCGCGATGGATGTTAATTGGAATGATCCGAGCCAGCCCAACAAAGTCAGGCCTAGGAAAGTCTTCTATGCATTAAAAGAAAAATGGTCCGAAACTGCTCCTGTACATCAGGTGAGCGCACTATCAGTGCCAAGTTTTGTAGATATCCCGATAGCAGGGTCTGGGACTGCGCAGACTTTAATCCGCTGATTCCATCACTATTACAGGCGTTCCAAGTCCGCTTTCGAGCCCTTCGTATCTCCTGAATTTATGCGGCGCGGAGACCGTATACCAAAAATATGTTTTTGGGACAAATGCTCCGAGCAGGCTAAGCGCTCCGAGATCAGGTATCATTTCTATTTTGTAGCAATCAACGGATTTTCCATTGATCGTGATGGTTTCTTGCCCTCTGCTTTTCATCGTTATGTTGTAAAGCGATGGCTCGTGGGTCAACAAATAAAAATTCACGTCAGTCCCTGCTTCAAACGGGAAGTTGGCCAGGACTTTTCCGATTAGGTCTTTGTCGATAGTATTTTTATTGAAATCGAACATTTTTGTGGAATTGTTAATACTGCAGATGATCTTACCTTCTTTCAAATTGTAAGATTTGTCAAGGGTCGTCACTGTATTGCCTGAGACATCTTTCATGGTCTGCTTTACTTCGTAAGGGACAGTTTCGCCGGCTATGATCTGGTAGTAACCCATTGTCTTCCATGTTTTATACGCATTGTTGCTGCCGAAATTGCCTTTTCCGTTCTCTTCGGTGTAATAATACGGTTTTCCGCTAAAACTTGTCTTTATTGTCGAAAGATTGCTTTGCCAGCGTGCATTGCCTGTGGATTTGTCATAGGCCACGATCTTTGCTTTGCCGAGTTCTATGGGCAGGGTCTTGAGTGCTGCAGCTACACAGGAAGTTGCAAGAGCTATCATCGATATCGCAAAGGCGGGTACCAAAAGATTTCTTTTCATTTAATATTCCTCCTACCATATTCTATAGGGAGATAAGAGAAAAATCAAATATATGTTACAATTATTCCGAAATGAAAAAGATAAAAATAGCTTTGTTTGACGCAAAGCCATACGATATAGATTTTTTCAACGAAGCGAACAGAAAATACGGTTTCAGTATAAAATATTTTGCCGATATACTTACCTGCGATAATGTTTTGATCGCTCGTGGATTTGATGCTGTATGCTGTTTCGTCAATGACAAGATAGACACAAAAGTAATTAAATTGCTCAAAAAAGACGGAGTAAAGCTGATCGCACTAAGAAGTGCGGGGTATAACAATGTAGATCTCAAAGCAGCTCACGGCAGACTTCACGTGGTCAGGGTCCCGGCATATTCTCCGGCCGCGGTCGCGGAACATGCGGTGGCTCTTATGCTCGCTCTCAACAGGAAAACTCACAAGGCCTATTTGAGGACAAGAGAAAACAATTTCAGCATCCTTGGGCTTATAGGGTTTGATATGGAAGGAAAGACTGCCGGGATCATTGGTACAGGCAAGATCGGCAAAGCCCTGGTAAGGATACTGGCAGGCTTTGGCATGAAAGTCATTGCATATGATCCTGATCCTGATGAACAGTTCGCTGCGGATACAGGGATGAGCTACTGCAGTCTGGATGAAATATACAAAAAAAGCGATGTGATCTCTCTTAACTGTCCTTTGACTTCAAATACATATCACATGATAGACAAAAAGAGCATAAGCAGGATGAAAAGCTCCGTGATGATAATAAATACCGGCAGGGGCAAGCTTATAGATACAAAAGCCTTGATAGAGGCCTTGAAGGGAAAAAGGATCGGTTCCGCGGGGCTTGATGTGTACGAGGAAGAGAGCGAATACTTTTTTAAGGATTATTCAGCCAGCTTTGTAGATGACGATACTCTGGCAAGGCTTCTTACGTTCGGCAATGTGCTTATAACGTCCCATCAGGGGTTTTTTACGAAAGAAGCTCTGTCAAATATAGCATCGACCACGCTTGAAAATGTAAAATTCTTCTTTTTCAAGGGGGATCTGCCCAACGAGATCTGTTACAAATGCGGCAGGAAGGTCTGTTTGAAAAAAACAAAAGGCAAATGCTTTTAATAATGATTTATTTATTATAGAATAGTGAGTGAATGGATAAGAACATCCTCGATTTGATCGGTATCGATACTTCAAAAACGGAATATCTCAAGGATATTTCCGACTCCAAATTTTTAGGGTTCCCTATAAAACCTATTATCAAAGCGGAAGAGGCTTTAAGGGCAAAGGAAATTTCATCCGTTGCTTATTTTTCAATGGAATACGGTCTTGGGCCGAGCATTTACCATACATATGAAACTGAGAATGAAATAGACGAATCCAATGTTTCCCGCAACCACGAGGTGTTTTCCAATCTTAAGCAGATGGACTATTTTCACCAGATCTCGATAGAAAAACTCCTGGACCTTCCTATATACAGCGGGGGTCTCGGGGTTTTGGCCGGGGACACGCTAAAATCCGCTGCGGACTTAAAGGTATCTTTGGTCGCGATAGGGATACTTTGGCACAAAGGATATTTTCAGCAAAAGTTCTGGTTCCGCGGAGGAGGACAGTTCCCGGAAGCGCTTTCTTGGGACCCGGATTCATATCCCGGGCTTATCCCGATGGACAAGACGGTAGAAATAGATCTGAGCGGCCACAAACTGAAGCTGCGCCTGTGGAAATACTATGTTTACTCTTACGATCTCAAAAGCGTTGTTCCTCTGGTGCTTTTGGATGCGGTACACGAGGATAATCCGGAATATCTGCACGAACTTACCGATCAACTCTATCGCAGCACCAATGCCTGGATAAAACTTTCGCAAAGGATGATACTGGGTGTCGGAGGGATAAAGGCGCTCGAGGCGCTCGGTTATAATGTCGGCAAATATCACCTGAACGAAGGGCACGCGGCTTTTGCTTTTGTCGAAAAGGTGCGCACCAGCCAGGATGTCGACTCCCTAAAAAAGATCTTTTCCTATACCTGCCACACACCCGTCGAAGCCGGACATGACAGGTTCGATTTTATGGAGATCGAAGGGGCTGCAGGACAGGATCGGACGGAGATCGTCAGAAGGTTCGGGACCGATCCGCATAACCACAACGTTGCAAATCTCACGCAGCTGTGCATGAACGCCTGTGATGCGGTGAATGCCGTTTCCAAAAAGCACGGAGAAGTGACCAGGATACAATTTCCCGCCCACAGGGACAAGATAAAGAGCATAACCAACGGGATCCACACGTTTACATGGATGTCAGACCCGATAAAAAAAGCGCTGCTCAAGCACAAAAATGTTATAGGCAGTTTTGAGTCCGATCCGACGCTTCTGGCAAATGCCGCAAAATTAAAGGGTGATCTAAATTTTAGAAAAGACCTTTGGGAGGCGCATATCGAGAACAAAAAACAAATTGCCGGGATGTTCAAGCAATGGTTCTTTAGTCCAGATGCTTTTACGCTGTCATGGGCCAGAAGGTTTGCCACTTACAAAAGGCCGACCATGCTCTTTCAGGACGTGAACAAGCTTGTCGAGTTTTCAAAGAATATCGGCGAGCTTCAAATAATAATAGCAGGCAAGGCCCATCCGGCAGATGTGTCAGCCGCGCATTATATGGACGAAATAATGGAAAAGATAAACCACCTCGGCGGGCAGAGAAAGACACTGAGGATCCTGTTCCTGGAAAATTATGACACTTATTTTGCCAAACTGCTCACTTCTTCGGTCGATGTATGGCTCAACAATCCTCTGCCGCCTTTTGAAGCTTCCGGAACCTCCGGCATGAAAGCGATTGCCAACGGGGTGGTCCAGCTGAGCACTGTTGACGGATGGATCGTAGAAGCAGCGGACAAGGGGATAGGGGAGACATTCGGTTATGTGCCCCGAGAGGGAGAGCTTGGCTCGGAGGCGGACCTTAAGATGGACCAGGATTCATCGGCGCTTTACGGAGCATTGTCCGGGCTTATGACCTCATATTACGATACGGTTTCCGGCATAGAGGATATCGGGTCTTCAAAATGGATAGACATGATGGTAAATTGCATTGTCGAATCTGCGTATTTTTCCACTCAGAGGATGGTTAGCGAGTACAGAGACTTGATCTGGGATAAATAATTACAAGCGAAGTAAAAAGTAAAAAGCTAAAAGTCATAAGTGATGTGTGCTCCGCACATTTTGAAAATTTTATTCTTTGTGCAGCAAAGAATCCCTTACTTTAAACTTCTAACTTTTTACTTTTAACTTTATATCAATACTATCTTTGCCGGCATAAACCCGTTGAATCCAGGCACCGCTGAAGCGCATGAGTACGCGCCGATGTTCTTTACATATACTATATCCCCGACCTCAAGTTCCGGAAGTTCTTCGCTTTGGGATATAGTGTCGAAAGAATCGCAGGTAGGTCCTGCCAGCGTGCTCAAGAACTTGTGTCCGCGCTTAATCGCGTTGAACTGGTATTTGCAGTGATCGAATACGATCCCCGAAAAATCCTGATAAATGCCGTCATCCAGATAATAGTAATTCTTGTTGTTCCTGAAAGTTCTGCCCACAACCCGCGTTATCAACAGTCCTGCAGGGCCCGCAAAATACCTTCCGGGCTCGGCGATGAACTTTGTCTCTTTGTCAAAAAGCCTTTTTAGTTCTTTTCTTATTTTTGAGGCCAGAGTTTGAAAATCAATATGATCATCTCTGTCAAAATGTTTTATAGGGAATCCTCCGCCTATATCCAGTATGTTCAACTTTATTCCATTTTGTTTTGCCTCATAGAATATGGCCGAGCTTATTTCCAGAGCCTGAATATAATTGCTTGCGTCCAGGCATTGTGATCCGACGTGAAAAGCCACTCCAGAAGGTTTTAGTCCGAGTTTTTTTGCTTTTATGAGGAACGGGACGGCCTGTTCCGGGTCGGCGCCGAATTTGAGAGAAAGTTCTACTATGCTGCCGACATTGGCTACTTTTATTCTTGCTAGCACTTTTGCGCCGGGACAGTTCTTTGCGATCTTATAAAGTTCCGGCTCGTTGTCGAAAGTCATCAGTTTGACGCCGTTCTTTTTTGAAAAGATCATATCCTTTTCGGATTTGATAGTGTTGGCAAATATTATCTTTTCCGGCTTGACCCCCAAAGAAAGCACCGTTTTCATTTCGTTTGCCGATGCCACATCAAAACCGGCTCCCAGGTCCGCGAAGAACTTTATGATCCCGGGGGCGGGATTTGCCTTTATCGCGTAATACGGCTCGACATCAGGCAGGTATTTTTTGAAAAGATTGAACTGGGCTTTTAACGCGGCTTTGCTGATGATCATCAGCGGGGTGCCGTGTTTCTTTGTTTCCCGGCGTATGGTCTTTATAAGGTCTTTCGTTTTTTGCATTTTATCTGTCATTGCGAGGAGCTTATGCGACGAAGCAATCCCAAGGTATTATGGGATTGCTTCACCCCGACAAGTCGGGGTTCGCAATGACTCTTTCTATTGTACCAAGAAATTGTGGAACTGCCACGGGTCTTTGCGATCGAATTTTACTTTGTTATAGTCTTGGTACAGGTCTACTCTCGTTTTTAACGGAGTCCAGTCGACAGGTGCCGAAACGAAAGGTCCCAGATACTCTTTTGCCACGCTAAGGATCTCTTCATGAGGCAGATTATCCGGTACACACACACCTTTTTTTGGATTTTTCATCATCCACAGCACCGCGGCTATCACGGAACAGGCAACCTGAAGTGTCGTGGCGTTTTGGTGTGGGGCAAGCTCCCTTGATTCATGTATGTCAAGCAAAGAGCCGACCCACCAGGATTTAAAATCATGCCCCATTATCAGGACGCCGAGCTCGTCTCTTCCTTCTATGATCTCATCCGTCATGACCCTTTGATTGCTCTGGAGGTCTAACTGTCTCATTTCAAGTTCGTGGAGCGAATTGATAGCCGCATCGGCAGGGCAGTAGGCGTAATGCACCGTAGGCCTGTAAACAGGCTTTCCGTTTTCCCGGACGGTTAGATGGTCCGATATAGTAAAAGCCTCGCCGTGCCGGACGATCATACCGGTTATCTCACCGCAGGGGACCCAAGACCTGACCCATGTCTTTATGCCCATTTGCGGAAGGCATATCTGGTTTCCCGGACCTCCCTGATGAAAGTGGGCTCCGTCGGGCACTCTTTTTTCGTGAGTTCCCCATCCCATTTCGGCAGGGGCGATACCTTCTTCCCGGAAGCCTTCCACGCTCCATGTATTTACAAACTCATTAACTTCTTTGGGCTTATCGGATATCTGCGTGTCCCGCTCGCTTATATGGATGACTTTTACTCCGAGCAGCATAGAAAGTTTTGCAAAGTCTTTTGTGCTCAATGCTTTCTTTATCTGCGGGATCCTTTTGTCTTTCGGTTTGGACTTGATAAGTTTTTTTGCGATGTCGACAAGGCCTGTCTTTGTAAAATGAGACACAAGACCCGGATTGGCTCCGTGTTCTATAACGGCAGTCGAGCCCTGCCTGCCGGCAGGCAGGCTTTTTTTGTTTTTCCATCCCTCTATCATCTTTCTGATAGCCATGTGCCTTACATATAGTGTGCGCTCAGCGGGCATTTTATCTTTGGCGCCTTCGTAAGGATCCCATAGTTCAACGGAAGTGTTTATATACATCACATTATGGTCGTGGCACCACGTAAGTATTTCGGTGCATTCTATGTTCCATGCGAGATCGATGATCATATCACCTTTGCCTACATAACTTGCGAGCTTTGCCGCAATGTTCGACCTTGTTATTTTGTCAACTTTAAACCTTACACCTTCGTTTATCGCGTCACTTATATAATCGCTGTTATCCGCAAAGTCGATTACCGTTATTTTTTTAGGGTCCATCTCCACATGTTTTAGTATCAGGGGGACCGTACACCTTGAGACAAAACCGCATCCTATGACCAGTATTTTCCCGTTAAACTTCAATTCTTTCTCCCTTCGTGTTACTAAACAAAATCATAACACAAAAGATTACTTTATTCAACCGTTGCAATGTATACATTTGATTATATTTGTTTACTTTGGTAATATAATACACATCAATTAACAGGAAGGAGCGTGAATACCAATGGTAGTAGAGAGATCCGAATATCAGGGCAAGCCGATGATCGTGCTTAAAAGGAACGAGACAGACAGATATCCTTTTATGTTCGGGCTGTCCAAGGCAAGGCTTGTGGTTGAAAACATAGAAGAAGTAAAAAAATTCATAGCCGAGAACGAACAGCCGGCTTAAAGTGTACGATGCCGAGCTTTATAAACTGCAGGACAGGTCTCTTTCCGAGCTTATGCGGTTGGCAGATACTATAAGAGCCGAAAAATCAGGCTCAAATATAGACCTTTGCACCATCACCAATGCCAAAAGCGGCGCATGCTCCGAAGACTGCAGGTTTTGCGCGCAATCATCTCATTATTCTACGGATATCGCTTCATATCCTCTCAAGTCCATGAAGACTATGGTCGAAGAGGCAAGAACTGCCAAAGGATACGGAGCCCACAGGTTTTGCATAGTGACGAGCGGCAATTCTCTTTCCCCTGAGGAACTGGCGCTTATTTCAGGAACGGTCACAAAGATCATTTCAGATGTAGGGATGATTATGGACGCTTCTTTGGGGGCGTTATCCTTAGATGATCTTTTGTTATTGAAGCTGGCAGGTTTGACAAGATATCATCATAATATAGAAACTTCAAGGGATTTTTATCCTAAAATAGTCTCGACACATAGCTTTGACCAAAGAGTAAATACTATTAAATCGGCAAAAAAGGCGGGACTTGAGGTCTGCAGCGGAGGAATAATAGGCCTTGGAGAATCATGGAAAGACAGGATCGACATGGCTCTTTTGCTCAAAGAGCTTGACGTGGATTCTATTCCAATAAATATTCTGAACCCGATAAAAGGGACCCCTCTTCAAGGTGCGGACAATATCAGCGTAGAAGATGCAATGAAGACGATCGCGATTTTCAGGATAATACTTCCCGGCAAGGTCATAAAAGTCGCGGCGGGCAGGGAAACAAAATTCAAAGGCCATCAGCAGGATATTTTTCGCGCGGGAGCAAACGGAATGCTGATCGGCGGCTATTTGACCACAAAGGGGAGACCTGTCGAAGAAGACAGGGCATTGGTGGAGGAGATGGAAGAGATGTGGGGGAAAGAAGAATGAAGGATGACGCATGAAGAATGACGAGCGATTCGGAGAACATAGATGATATGGATTTTACTTTATGGATTATGACAAATTCATTTTTGAGAGAACAAAAGACGGTGCTTTGCGCATTTTAAAACCGATAGCCTCAAAAAATAGCGTCTCCATCCGTATCGCGGGCAAAGAATACATTGATTTTTCTTCCAACGATTATCTCGGACTTTCCCGTCATCCCGAAATGATACAAGCTGCAACACAAGCTGCGGAAAAGTACGGAACAGGGTCCGGCGGTTCCAGGCTTTTAAGCGGGGACAGCGAGCTTTTTCATGAGCTTGAGGATTCTACCGCAAAATTCAAAGGAAAAGAAGTTTCACTCGTGTTTAACAGCGGTTATCAGGCTAATATCGGGATAATAAGCTCCCTGTTGTCAAAAGAAGATACGGTTTTCTTTGACAGGCTGTGCCACGCGAGTATCGTAGACGGGATTATGATGTCGGGAGCAAGATTCCACAGGTTTAAACATAATGATACGCGGCAGCTGGAAGAACTGCTCAAAAAAGAAAATACCAAAAAACCCTTAATAATAACGGAATCTGTTTTTAGTATGGATGGAGATATTGCGCCGTTGAAAGAGTTGGTGAAAGTTAAAAATAAATACGGTGCGTCCTTAATGGTGGACGAAGCACACGCGACAGGAATATTTGGGAAGAATGGATCTGGGATCGTTGAAGAACTAGGACTTAGTGATGAGGTCGAATTGATTATGGGGACTTTTAGCAAAGCGCTGGGAAGCTGTGGCGCGTATATTGCCTGTTCAAAAAAAATAAGGCAGTATTTGATCAACTCATGCAGGAGCTTTATTTATTCTACCGCGCTTCCTCCGGCTGTCGTTGCGTGCAACTTAAGGAGCATGGAACTTGTAAAAAAAGAGCCGCAGAGGCGGAAAAAACTTCTAGAGAATGCGGAATATTTTGGAGGGATTTTAGCGGAAAAGGGTTTTGTAACGCCAGGTTGCGGCGGGTTTAAAACCCGCCGCTACACACAAATAATTCCACTAATAATGGGTGAAAATTCTAGGGCGATATCTCTATCAGAAAGATTAAAGGCAAGCGGGATTTGGGCGTTGCCAATAAGATATCCGACAGTTCCCAAAGGACAGGCGAGGGTTAGGTTTTCGGTGAACTGGGGGCATATGGAACAGATGTTGGACAAAGTAATTGACGTCATTGCGAGCGAAGCGAAGCAATCTATAAAGTCTGCAAACGAAACCATGTAGATTGCTTCGTCAGTCGCTGGAGCGACCTCCTCGCAATGACTAACCGACTAAAATCTTAAACCGTTTCAATACCCAACTTCGTTAATTCTTCCGCTACGGCTAAATTCAATGGAAGCAGATTAGCGTATTTTGTCGGGTCCTTATCACTTTTGTCTTTATTTAGGAAGCTAGCTATTTGTTCAAAGAAATCGTACGCTACAAGAGCCGTCTTAAGCACGGGACCAAGTCCGTGATGTGACCGAAGGAATTCGAACTCCGGGCTATAAAATATTGGATCTAAGAACGCTTGGCACCATGTTGCTATTAAATTCTCCACATCAGTTGGTTTATAAGGGTGTACAAATATACTAGGCATTGAAGATTCCGGGACATGATATTGCTCTAATACTTCACTAAAAGCCGCGTATTCTTCACCACGTGTATAGGAATTCCATATCCTGGTCATCCATCCATCACTACTCAAATCGATGCCGACAATACGGGAATAAAGCCCTGCTGCCAAAAGCTTTCTATAAACGCCGCCCAATGATGCCAAGTGTTTCCTTTGGATTTCTCTAGTATCAGCGTTCTTTTCGAATAAGTGTCCAATTTCAGTTGGGAGGGGAGCCTTTAATGCCATTGTTCCCAGACCAAGATTGACTTCAACAAGAGGACTAAATGTTGCTCTGGATCTAAGGATCGCGTCCGCGATCCTGATATGGTCGCGGGCTTTTAAATCAGGTCCCGCGAACTGCGGAAATCTAACTGCATATTGCTTGCCCAACTGTGATCTCATCTGCAACGATGTCATCGCTTTTGTTTCCGGACTCCATGCAACTTTCATAAATATTCTCCCATTTCGTATTATTTCAGCATTTATTTATCGATCATTATTTCCGGAAATTTCACCCAAAATTTGTTATGATTAAGGACGAATGAACGACGGGTGTCGGTCGCGAACGGTGCCTATAAAAGTGATTAATGAACAAATTCAAATACATAAACCGCCATCATAAAAAAGACATCGTCCTTTTGCCGGGATGGGCGACGGACCACAGGATATTTGACAAGCTGGACATAGAATATAACTATATAGTCCCGGCGGATTTTGATCCTTTTTCTTTTTCTGACCCGCTGATAGGCTTTTTGCAAAATAACTGTTTTAAAAAAATATCCCTGTTCGGCTGGTCCATGGGAGGGTTTGCGGCGGCGGACTTTGCGGTAAAAAATCCTTATCTTATCGATGAGCTCATTCTGGTCGGGGTCAAGGAAAAATATCAGCGCGATGGTGTCGAAAAGGTCAAGGAGCTGCTACTGGAGAATAAAAAAGCCTACCTTTATAAATTTTACCGTGATTGTTTTTCCTTAAAAGACAAAGAAACTTTGTCATGGTTCAAGGAAAAACTGATGGCGGATTATCTGGACTTGTTCGAAAATGAAAAGCTTTTGAAATGGCTTGACTATCTTTTGGCGACGCCGCTCGACCTTGAGGCTTTGTCAAAAATGAAAGTCAAATTTGTTTACGGTGCCGCGGATAAAATCGTGCCCGCTGCGGAAGTCATGTCGCTCAAAAAGAAAATGCCGTCAGCGGAATTTATTTTTAAAGAAAACAAAGGGCATCTTGCGTTCTAAACTTCGGCGGTCCTTTCAAAAGCTTTGATTTCCGGATCCGCGGCTTGAGTAAGTTGAATAGTTTTTACATTTTCGGGTGCGAAACATATTGTGCGAGGAGTCGTCTCTCTTGCTATCTGGACTGTCATTTGAAAGTTCTTTTCGATGGGCTCAAAGCAAATTCCTTGGATGGTGGCGTGTTTAGCCTCGCCCCAGGGAAGAACTCGTTCCCCGTGAAATATTCCAAATGCGCTGATCCTGATACTGGAGCTTGTCAGCCACCAGCTTGTGAGCGTTAATGCGGTAATCCGTGTCACAGGATCAAAGAATATCTTGTTTTTCGCGGCAATCTCTGGTGTCATTTCAACTCTTCCTAATCCTATTTTTGAATAATCAGACGGCAAAATCCCAAGAGCTCTATCTCTTAAAGCCCAGCCGATTCGTAGCGTAGAGTTATATATGTTGGATTGCATCATAAAAGCAAAAAACTTGCTGCTTGGCCACGGCGTTTTGGATTCGGGAAATTCATTTTCTATTTTCCAGATAATTTGCGGAACGTCAAGCACTTCGGCTTCGGCAGATAAACTATCAAGCCATTCGATGCCACGGGTTAATTCTTCAGTCCTTGCCAAAAGGCCGATGGCAGATCCGATGCCCGGATCTGTGATTATTTGATCGTCGGTAAGGCAGCGGGTGATATGTTCCTTCCGCAATATTCCATCGCCGGGTTTGATAATAGAGCCAAAAGCTGTAAGCTGGACCCCCCGGTTTACAGCTAGGCGTGACAAAACTCTCGCAGCAGAGTAGATATTCCTTATGCTGGCTAATTCCGGGGCGACTTTTAATGTTCTTACTGTTTGCATTACTTGTTCCTATTAAATTCTGTGTTTCAATATTGGGCCGCTGAATCCTTATCGACGAGATCGTTTGAAAATTTCATAAAACAAAACACAAGTTGACGCGGGTGCTATTGACTAAAATCTATTTGTTCTGAGATAATGTACTATCGTCATGTTAAAGTGGTCAAAGACAAAAGAGCTCATCAGGAAAAAATTCTCCAAATACGCAAAGACTTACGATAAGTACGCGGCCATACAAAAGAAACTGGCCCAAAAGCTTGCGGGACTTATGCCGGAGCGGCAGGCGCTGGAGATATTGGACGTGGGCTGCGGTACGGGAACTTTTACAAAGCTTTTGAGGGACAAATACAAGAGCTCGCATATTACGGCGGTTGATATTTCTCCGCAGATGATAGAGGTGGCAAAAAACAAGCTGAAAGACAATGTGGACTTTGTAGTGGCCGACGCCGAAGAGATCGAAAGCGAACAACAGTACGATCTGATCGCTTCCAATGCTACGATGCAATGGTTCTCAAACCTGGACAGGACTTTGGCTAAGTACAAAAAAATGCTCAAAAAGGACGGCACGATAGCGTTCACGATCTTCGGTCCGCTTACATATCACGAACTTTCCTGGGTTATGGAAGACGTTACGAATAAAAAAATGGTCATAAATTCAAAAAAATTCCTTGGCAAGGCCGAGCTGGAGGGCTTGCTCAAGAAACATTTCAGCAAGTGCGAAATAAAAGAAGAACTGGTAAAAGAGAACAATAAGTCTCTCAAAGGGCTCCTTTCAAAAATAAAATATTCCGGTACGCAGGGCACCTCCATGTCGGGCAGCGGACTGTTCGGAAAAGAGGCTCTCAAAAAAGCGGAGCAGCTGTACAAGTCAAAATACAAAAACCTTGAAGCCACTCACCAGCTGTTTTTCTGCTCGGCTTCAAAATGAAATCCCTCTTTGTCTGCGGAACCGATACTGGAGTGGGAAAGACCATTGTAACGGGACTTTTGGCAAAAACGCTTCTTAGTAAAGGTTACAGCGTTATCACCCAAAAGTGGGTGCAGACGGGTTCAAAGGGATTCCCCAAGGATATCGCCGCACATCTCACGCTGATGGGTAAGAAACGCCGCGATGTTAAAGATATTATTGATCTTGTTTGTCCTTATAGGTTTGCCTTTGCATCTTCTCCTCATCTGGCAGCAAAATTAGAGGGTAAGAAGGTAGATGTAAAAAAGTTAAAAAACGCCTACAAAAAGTTGTGCGGGATGTTTGACTTTGTGATAATCGAAGGGGTGGGGGGAGCACTGGTCCCTTTAAACGAAAAGACGCTGCTTCTTGATCTGGTCAAAGAATTGAAGATCCCCGTGCTTTTGGTGGTCGGCAACAAGCTTGGTGCGATAAATCATACGCTACTCACTGCGGAGGCGATAAAAAAGAGAGGGCTTAAGATCGCGGGGATAGTGTTCAATAGGGCGCGTAAGGGAGCAATATCTTCCATACAGAAAGATAATATTAAGATAGTTTCGCAATTCATAAACACAGCCTTCTTGATTGATCTGCCGCGTTTCGCAAACATCTAGATTCTATACAAGTTTTATCGTTGCCGGAACGACTATAATAATAGGATTGATTTAGCCAACATTATAGAAATCGGAGGGATCTCAAATGGGTGCAAGTGAAAATATTACTGGTCCTCAAAGTGCTTCTCCTGCCTCATCTTCGGTTCCCGTCCCGTCATTGATAGATCGCAAGACTCCGTCTTTGCCGGACCAGTCATTGCGCCCTTCGTATAAAACAGTATTATCGTTTCTTGGAGAAGTTGCCGGAAAAGCGGTTACCTATGTCAAGGAAAAAGCGGTTGTTGAGCCCAGAATGAGCAATATCCCGACCTGCTCGAGGAAGATAATGCACTCTTATCTGAATACAGACGGCTTAAGGGAGAAGGCAAGGACACTACGGCCGCGAAAGACTTAATTACGCAAAGAATGTTTGACCGCAACAAAGAGTTTTTTGATAGATATACTGGAAGAGAAAAGTTGGCATGGGCGACACGGAACCTTTCCGCTTTAGAATTTGCAGCAGAATCACTGGGAGTGTTCAGCGATGCGGAATATATTGATATTTCAAGACATACTCAAGACTCCTTTGCCGATCCCGAAGATGTCGGGCTTTTGGAGAAATACGCAAGTAAGCCATCCGAAGAGAATAAAAAAGCCGTTCTTGACAAAATATCCCAACATGAAAGACGTGCTTGCGGTTCAGTGTGGGGGAGCGCTGCCAGAAAGGCGCATCTTTTTAAGTCCAATGCCCTGCAAAACATGGCCCATAGTTACGGCTTTTCGAACGAGGAGATATTGTTGGCCGCGAATATATTCCTGAAGGATGAATTTGATGGCAAGAGGGCAATAGACAATGCGAAGTATCACAGCCAATATGCACAATTGACTCCGGAAAAATATGATGACCTGTATTCTCTGTTCGGCATTGCGGGCACTTACAAGTCCGGATTGGAAGGTCTTTTTGCCTTGCTGGAGGCCGACGATCCTGATGTTCAAAAAATATGCGATATCAGCGATATATTATCCGAGTGCCGTCAGGATTTTGCAGTAATGGGCGGAGATCCTGCCCAATTGGATATTGTTGAAAATTTTATCAGAGAAAAAACGATCCGCAACGATTCTCCGGAAAGAAAAAATAGGGTGTTTATTTATACTCCGGGCCAGTTACCTGATGAAGTAAAAAGAATCCTTGATTCGGTTTCATTGACTGATGACAAAAGCGTGACTGCCATGGACTATGTCAATGCGGCTGTCCGAAGGATAATCATAACCGATGATATGCCGAGCAAAGAGCTGACAGGGCTGTTCGTTGGCACAAAAGAATTTAATGACGGAGGATTGTATATAGGCAACGGAATTGTCGTCTTGAGCAGAAATGATTCCGCTGAGTCGTTGGCATCAACATTGTTCCACGAAGCAGTCCATGCTCGTTGGGAGAGAGATCCATCTATCCCCGTAAATGTAAAGAAAGAAACGCTTTTGAATGAAGGGAGTACATATCTGGCCGGCGATCTGTTTGACAAAATGATCGGGATTGATGGGTTGCAAAATATGAATGCGCTTTCTGTGGCGAATACGGTTGGAACCCTGGATTTTAAAAATCCCGGAAAGGATGTCCTTAATACGGATATGGACACTTATCCTACTATGACGCCTTATTTTGTTGCGAAAATATTATCTGCGCAATTTTCAACGGCATATATGACGATAAATGAGACTGAGAAAGCCGTGTTGCAGGATTATATCAAAAAGCATTCGTCTTTTTGCGGATTTATCGATGATAACAGTTTCGGGTTTAACGGTATGATGGATAAAGCAGATATAGCTGAGCTTGTTCATTTATTGCCTGAAAGGACCGATGAAATAAACAAGCTTTATGTGCAGGCTAATAATTCTTATGATGTCTTCAATCCGATAATATCCGGATTGATATTGCAGGATATAGATCAGGATAAATTGTCCAAAGAAATAGATGCAGTGTTTTTAAGGTTAAAGGATCCGGGAATAAAGGATTTTGTCGAAGCGTTTCATCCGAAGGAGATGATCTTGTCAAATATCGGCAGGATGATTAATCTGTTGTCTATGACGGAAGTCGGTGCAGATCTCAAAGATTTTCAAAGCGTTTTTTCGGTATTGTTAAAGAATATTGACGGCAAATATGCTTCGGTGCCGTATGCACAAGGCGTGAAAGCCTTTACGGATGATGTGAGAAGTCTTTTGGCAGATAAGAAGGGAGATCTTACGGCGTTTGAATATCTTTGCATTGCCCTGGATTATCAGGAGATAGCAATATCTAATGACTCCGCGAGGGTCGAGGTCTTCGATGCGTCAGGATATCCATCAGGTAAGTTTCTGGGAAAAGGGGATAGGCTCAAACAACTGTTAGAGCCGCAAATAACAATTGACGGCAAACAATACGCAAAGATAAGATATTCGACTGGGAGCGGTTATGAATACGGATATATATTTTCCGAACAAAAGAGTGCATAGAACAAAAAATGCTTCTGTCCTCACGGCGGCAGAGCTGGGGGATCGGGACCGACGAAAAGCAGATTGTCTGAAATTTCCCCATTTTTATTGCGATAACTATTTGGAATCTTTTGAAGGGAATAATAATGCCTGTGCGAGTCAACAATAATCTGGTCAGGTCTACTTTAAACACGATCGGGAGACATGAAGTAGCTCTCAGACGGGAGATGGCGGGGCTGCGAAAAAGGATCGAACCGGAAGCCCCATCTGTATTGATTACAGGCGGTGCCGGTAATGTGGGAAGCAATATTGTAATTGAGGCAATGAGAAAAGGATTTAACCCTTCGATACTAGACAGCCTTGTGAACGGGCATATCGAGATCTGTGATATTACCGGGGTGAAGTTCTTTCCGGTTGATCTTCGAGAATATTGTGATGTACTTGGTGCCATGACCGAATTTTATCCTAAATCGCCTAGACATAAGCCAAAAGCAGCGGTTGTTCACGCCGCCTCGCTCATCGAAGTTGGGCAATCAGAAAGAGAAAAATTACGCTATGCCGTAAACAACATCGGTGGCGGACTTCACCTTTTAGACGCAATGAGTGAGGTGGGATGTTTAAGACTGCTTTTCTCAAATACAGCTGCCATCTATCGGACATCCACAAAGCCTCTTGGAGAGAGAGCGTTGATCGAGCCAAAAAACATATATGCCCTGACAAAAGCGTTTCTCAATCATGTACTTGAGTCAGTAGAATACGGGATCAGGGCAACATCTCTCAATTATTTTAATGTTTTTGGATCAACCGACGAAAGGTGTTTAAGAGAGGACCACGGGATAGGCAGCGAAAGCCATCTGATACCGATCGCGATACAGGTTGCAATATATAATCTTATTTCAAGAATGGGGCTCAAACTTTCCGGTTACGATGCGGAGAGCATTGCACAAAGCTATCTTGAGGGCAACAGAAGACATCTAACCGTTCTTGGGAAGGATTACGCAACGCCTGACGGAACATGTATCAGGGATTATATAGACATGGATACGATGCTCTATTATCATATGGCGGCATTAAACAGATTGTTCGATTGTTCAAGCAGGTCGGATTATCTGAGATGCAATCTTGGCACAAAGACCGGCAGATCAGTGCTTGAGATAATAAATACCGTGGAAAATGTCATTAGAAAAGAACTTGGTATCCCGATTATGTCCAAAAAAGTATTGGAAGACCTTAATAGCGGTGAGAGAATTATCCCCGTACAAATAGGAGATAGAAGGCCCGGGGATGCCGACAAACTGGTTGCCAATCCGGCAAAAGCACAAAGATTATTCGGCAGCAGGAAAACCGTTGAAAATGATTTTGAAAGGGCCGTTGCCAACGCCTTTTGGGCTATGCTCTACAGGCCGCTGGGATATAGCAGCCCGCCCGCTGTAAGTGAGAGGAACCCGGTATTGAGATTCTATACAAAGAACTAAGCTGTTTTCTTTCAAACTGCCTTCGCCTGATGTATAATAAGTCCCAGGTATGTTCTTTAACAATTCCAAGAAAAACAACGGAGATTATCTTTCCGATAGTCTCACTATAGTCAAAAACAGGCGTCTTGACGCTTCAAAGCCCAAAACCATGCGTGAGATCGGCCGCAGGTTCAAAAGGTTCTCCAATAAAAAAATAGATATGTTCAGCCCGGACAAGAGCCGGGTTATTACAAAGTTTTCCATGCCTTCCTCCAAAGAAAAATTGCAAAATATCATTTCAAGGATACTGTCCCTAAGTGAAGATGAGGTTGTTAGAACATTGCGCGGCGTTTATTTTAATTTTTCAAAAAGGCACAGAAGGATCGAAGATGTCTTTCGCAGGAATTTCATGGAAGTCATGCCTTTTTTGCCGGAGAGAGCCGGGCTTTCCGATGAAAGAAAGCTTCTTATCGGCGCGTATTTTACGATGGAGTACGCGATAGAATCTGCGGCTCTGTTTAATCCTTCTATTGTGATATACCCTAAGCAAAATGATCTAAAGCCCGGACAGACCAGGGTGCTGCTCAGCTTTAGGGCTACCGGAGAGGGGCATATTTCTTCAATAGTGTTCAGGAGCGCGGTGATCGACCGCCTGAACGATATTTTTGTCGAGCCGATAAGCCGCTATGTGGGGACCCCGGAAATAATCTTGAATAGCCGCTACGATAAAAAGCTTGTCGTTATGAAGCTCGAGGATCTTCATTATCTGGATGATGTTATGAAGGCTATCCTTGACGCAGTTGGCGATACTTTTTGTGTGGAAGAAATGGAGGCGGCGATAAAAAATGAAGAGACAAAGGAAGTTTTTCAAAAAGAGGACATAAAAAAGTCCGGGGACAGAATATTATGGCTTCTTAAGTCAAATTATGAGATACTTTTTTCTCCGCTGCACCTGATAAGCGAGAGGGTCATTTTTCCGGTTTCGCCGACAGAGAGCAACGGAGTGGAAGACGCCAGGTTTGTCCGTTTTGTTGACGATGACAAAAGCGTGAAATATTTTGCCACCTATACCGCTTACAACGGTTTGGATATAATGCCGCAGCTTATAGAGACAAACGACTTTCATCACTTCAAGATGAAGACGTTGAACGGTTCTATGGCCAAAAATAAAGGAATGGCGCTTTTTCCCCGCAAGATAAACGGGCGCTTTGCGATGGTCGGCAGAAGCGACGGGGAGAGCCTTTATCTTATGTATTCCGATAATATTGATTTCTGGTACGAGGGAGTAAGGATAATATCTCCGGAGTTTCCCTGGGAGATAGTTCAGATCGGCAATTGCGGAAGTCCAATCGAGACAGAAAAGGGATGGATAATGCTGACCCACGGCGTAGGCCCTATGAGAAAATACTGCATTGGAGCAGTTTTACTGGACCTTAATGACCCTTCAAAAGTTATCGGGCATCTTAAAGAACCTCTTATTGTTCCTGCCGAAGAAGAGAGGGAAGGCTATGTTCCCAATGTAGTTTATACCTGCGGAGCGATGATCTTGAACGAGGATATTATCATCCCGTACGCGACCTCGGACTCGATATCCCATATAGCGATAATATCCGTCAAAGAACTTCTGGGTAAGTTGGCTACCTGATCTAAGCCAGGCTTTCTATTTCGTATTCCTCTATCATGGCCAGGAGCGCCAACATGAACGATATCGTGCTTTCCGCGCCCTGGTTCATGCTGACGCCGTCCTTGTGCAGTCCGTCTGCGCAGCCTTTTGTCTCTATGTCGTAAAGCGACATCCCTAAGTCGTTCTCTCCCATAAACCAGTCAAAAGCCTCTTTCATTCTTGTCAGATATTCTTTGTTGTGCGTTGCTCTGTATGCTGATTGTAATGCCATTACCATGGCTGCCGCGTCAATTGGCTGCTGGTCAAATTGGGCTCTGGTTTGTCCTTTACTATACCATCCGTTATTGCCGATCACGGACATCTTTCCGTTCTTAAAGGTAAGATTTTCTAGAAAAGCGAGGGATTCCACCGCCGTTTTCAAGACAGCTTCTTCTTTTAGGTGCTGGTAAGCGTTGAAAAGCGCCATGGGCATTATCGCATTGTCGTAGCAGAGGATATCCTCAAACCAATGCCACGTCCCGTCTCTTTTTCGGCCATAAGCTTCGAGCAGATGTCTGGTACATTCTTTGAGCAGTACAAAGGCCTTTTCGTCGTTCTGGTAAGCTCTAAGGTACGAACAAAGGCCGAGTATCGCAAATGCTTTGCCCCGCAGGTTGAGTTTTGGGATATTGCCAAAGGTCTTTCTGAAACACTCGCTGGCCATAGACCTATACGACTCATTCGGAGATTTCCAGATGATATATCCGCAGGCCCAGATGGTCCTTCCGTTGGAATCGTCTGACCCTTCGATGTCCATAAAAGTCCGGTTGTAATCTAAGAAGTTTTTGAACTTGCCGTCTTCTTTTTGCATAAAATTCATAAAACTGCAGTATACTGAGAGCATTTTTTGAGCGACCTCGTTTTTTAGGAGAGCCCATGCCCAGACCACCATCATAAGGGCTCTTGAATTGTCGTCTATGCAATAACCGGTGCTGCGGTCCGGGACTATGTATTTTGCGTGTTGTATTATTCCGGTATCATCCGTCAGCCGTTTTATGTGTGTCAGATCGAACTCCGGCAGTCTCATTACGGCGGAAGATTTTGCGTATGCCAGCTGTTCTTTGGGCTTTTTCTGGGCGGAAGAAGAAAGAACATCTATGTATTTATGAGAGATCTTTTTCCACGTTGTTTGCTTGCCAAAGTTGAAAGCTTTTTTCTGCATCTCTTTCAGCTTCTTTTCGTCCGACAGCAGTTCTTTTAATATTTTTGCCAGGGATTTGTGATCGTTAAAGTCAAACAGTACTCCTGTGCCGTCACTCAATATTTCTTTCGCATGCCAATAAGGCGTCGAGATCGTCGCATTCCCGGAACTTATCGCGTATGAAAGCGTGCCGCTGACAATTTGCGCTTTGTTCATATATGGCGTTATGTAGATGTCGGAAGCCGAAAGCCAGGCTTTTAATTCTTCGATCGTCACGAACCTGTTGTCAAATATGACGTTTGATTTGAGGCCCAGTTTTTCCGTGAGCTTCATGAGCTGCATCCTGTATTTTTCGCCCTGTTCTTTCAGGATATGGGGATGGGTCTTTCCGAGGACTACATAGGTTATATCGGGGAACTGTTCTACTACTTCCGGAAGCGCATTAAGCACTGTCTCGATCCCTTTGTTGGGGGACAAAAGTCCGAAAGTAAAGAGCATCTTCCTGCCTTCGAGCTTGAACCTTTTTTTGAAATGGGAAGAATCGATCGAAGGAAAATCAGGGGTCCCGTGCAGTATCAGCTCTATCTTGTCTTTGTTGACCCCATAAATGTCCGTCAAAAATTCTATGGCTTTTTTGCTCATCACCACCACTTTTTCGGACCTTGAGACTATCTCCGTCATTATTTTTTTCTGGTTCGGGGAAGGGGACATGAGCACCGTGTGCAAAGTGGTCACTACGGGGATATTGAGCCTCGAAAGAAGCGACATTATATATGCGCCGTCCCAACCGCCGTATATGCCGTATTCGTGCTGCAGACAGACGACCTCGGCGTTACTGGTGTTTATTATATTGGCGGCGTTTATATAATCTTTTTGCGTTTCCTGATCGATGGTGCCGATGACTTCTTTCGGGTAATCATAAGTCTTGTTGTTGTCGTTTACCGCGATTACAAACACATTAGAGCTGTGCGAAAGGTTTTTGGTGACAGATTCGCAGATGTCCGTAGTAAAAGTGGCGATCCCGCAGATCCTGGGCAGGTGATTTCCCACAAAGGCCACATTCAGTCTTTTCTTGCCGAACATTTAATATCCTCCTGATAACATTGCGGCTTCCCACAAAGCTTCGGGAAGAGTAGGGTGCGAGTGTATCGTTTTTGCGATGTCTTTTGCTTTGATCTTTGTTTTTACCGCAAGAGCCGCTTCCCCGATCAGATCGCTGGCATGAGCGCCGATGATATGACAGCCGATCACCTCATCAGTATCGTTGTGGACTATAAGCTTTACAAAACCGTTGGGTTCTCCTTCGCAGGAAGACTTTCCTAATCCCGCGAACGCGAATTTTGTTATTTTATGAGGTATTCCCGAGCCCTTTGCTTTTTCTTCCGTGACCCCTACGCTTGCAAGTTCCGGGTCCGAAAATATACAGGACGGCACAGCACTGTAATCCATTTCGCTAAAGATGCCGCATGCATTCTCGGCTGCAACAATGCCCTGCATAGAGGCGACATGCGCGTAGTTTGCGATACCGGTTACGTCGCCGACGGCGTATATATTTTTGTCGGAAGTCTCCATTTTCGAATTAACCTGTATTTTATCAAATTTTCTGCCGGTCACAAGCACAAGATGTTCGGTGATGTCAGAAGGTTTTACTGCTTTTCCCGTTACAATATTGACGTTATTTTTTCTTAGAGACTGAAAAACAATATCCGACAAATCCTTGTCAGTTCCCGGCAATATATTTGGCATCATTTCGTAGAGCGATATTTTTGTTCCCAGAATTGAAAAAATCCTGGAAAATTCTATTCCGACGGCTCCCGCTCCGATAATAGCCATCGATTCCGGGACGCTTACAAGCTCAAGGGCTTCACTGCTGGAGATGGCTTTTTCAAATCCGGGAAGCACCTGTTTCTCAGATCCCGTAGCTATTATGATGTTCTCGCATTCTATCTCTATGGGGCCTTCGGATGAACCTACACTTACCTGTCCTGTGCCTTTTATGGCTCCAATGCCCTTTATATGTTCTATGCCTGCCTTTTTAAAAAGGGATTCAATGCCTTTGCGCAGTTTGACGACTACTTGTTTTTTTCTCTCAAGGACTTTGTGCCAATTTATCTGAGGGGTTCCCGCCTCAATGCCAAATCTGTCGGCTCTCATCATTTTTGAGTATAAAGATATGCTTGCGAGAATGGTTTTGGTCGGGATACATCCTGTGTTAAGGCAGACCCCGCCAATTTCGTCTCTTTCTATTACAACTACTTTTTTGCCCAAAGAAGCGGCTTTTAGCGCAGCGGTGTTTCCGCCCGGGCCCGAGCCAATTACTGCGATATCAAAGTTCTTTTTCATTGCTGTTCTTTATTTTGTTGTAAAAAAGCGCAGTAGCAATTACCCCTGCGATGTAGATATATCTGGCGGCAAAACTGAAAATGGCTTCAATGGAAAATCTTGCGAACTGGCCGATCCTGGAGGACTGGGTCAAAAGTTCAACCGTTCCCAGATATGCGGACACGGCCACTGTGCCCAAAAAATACAGGGCAAGCATTATCGCAAAATATATGCCGATGAAGGACAGTATGGCGCCAAAATTCTTTTTTGCGGCGCCAAAACTTTTTCTAATCGATTCAATAGTTCTTGTACCGTCAAGGACCAGAATAAAAGGAGCAAAGAAGAAAAATACCGTCATTGTGAGCATGAATATTGCTATTGCCGCGATCAATATTCCGGTGGCGAGATTGACCGCGCCGTCGAAAAAGTAAATGTATGGCAGAGCGACCGCAAAAGTAGGTAGAACCGCGGTCAGGAACCATATCAGTGTGAGAAGACATAACCGGAGATAGCTCTTTATGCCGCTTCTAAAAAAAGCATCTATTTTTATGTGTCCCGATGTTATAAACTGTCCTGCCGCGGCTATTGATCCCGAAACCACAAATATTTCGACAGCCAGCTTGATAAATTCCGGAGCTGCCCTGACTATTTTAAAGATATCGTAATGCAGGACAATGACACGCGCGCTTGCCTGATCCGATATCCATTCAAGCGATAGTATCCCGGAAAGAATGATCAAAAATACATCTATTAGGAACAAAACGCCGACAAACCCCAGATTTTTGTTCGTGCCGGCAAATCCCTGTTTAAAAAAACGGATCATGCTCATTTTCTTCCCGGTCTTATTATCTTGCGGCATGTTTATATTATATAGGTGCGGCAGGCCGATGTAAACATTTTATCTGCGGACTTCGTGCCGTTCGATGGTAGGAAGCCATATCCCAAATTCAGAGAACTCTCCGGGTTGGCTGGTTACACTGAAGAGCCCTTTTTGAATTGCTATTATGTCCCAGACTTCGCAAAAACGCAATCTTCGTATATGTGTTTCATCCATGGGCATATCTACCAGCTTGATCAGGCCATCTTGGACAGGCTCAAATAATTTGTCGCTGATGTCCGATCTCTCGTTTCGAAGGACCATTAAGACACCTTCAAGGTTGGGATCTTTAATCTCAGCGGTATCTCTAGTCCTTTGGATAAAGAGATTTTTCCTGTCATCTCTTTTTGAATATGAGTTATAGATAAGATTGTTGAGAAGAGTGAAAAGACGGACGTTTGACATTCCAAGGATAAATTTTCTCCTGGTCTCCTCAGCTTGAATACGCAGAGTCGGGTGCATTGCTTGAAGTTTTTCAAGTACTTCAGGGTCTGTCAGAGATCCTCTCGACAGGGGAATGTTTCTCTGCTCGGCAAGAGCTTCACGGTCGTAACAAAAATTTCTCATAAAGGCGATATTTTTACGTACCGAGATGAATGCGTCAATAAATTCCGGCTTTTGATCGGGATCAACAGAATTTAGCGCCAGATGAAAAGTCGCTTCAGGTGTAAAAAATGCATGTATATTTTCCAGCTTAGCTCCCATTTTGCGCATCATGGAAGGCAATAGTCCCGGCCACTTGACCGGGCGCCCGGCAATGTGATCCTCATGCAATCCGTCAGATCTCCTTAGTAATTCTTCGTGAGTTTTAGAGACGTCAGCTATCAGTGCCGTGGGCCAATGAATATCATCCCGCTTTGCCGCTGCCCTTAATTGTCTGATCGTTTCCTGAGCGTTAGCGAGTTTATGGCGGAAATCAAATAAATTCGTTTTTGTATCGTATCCGAAACTCATTGCGGCAATGCGTGACGATCTAAAATGATCTGTCCTTTTAGCCATCTCAATGGCGGGCTTTACGGGGCCGAATTTTATTGGTACTACGGCATTCAAAAATGATACCTCCTGGACATTATGGGGTCACAATAAATTATCGGTAAAAATGGGCATGAATTTCAGGAAGATGTGAAATTCTTGATTAATAAGTACGATACAAATGTTAGGGAGAGATAATATGACTGGCAGAGCTAGAGTTGAGGCAATATCATATATCATGAGGACTGGGACTGAAGAGGTGCGATATAGGCGGTTTGCACACAACGAAACTTTTATTAATGGGGTAGTTTCTTTTAGAGGAGAAATGCCGGACGCCTCCATGATGCTAAGGAGAAATGATCATTTCTGGGAGAAATATGGCCTTAGATTTGAAATGCAGCATAAAGATGACCCTTCAGTCCCGTCTTATGCGCGGGAATTCTCACATCTTGTGGCAACTGCGCATACTGTGCCCTTGAAAAGGCCTCCAAAAGAACCTGTTGTATTACCAAAGGTCATGGAGATCGGATGCGGTATTGGCATGAATTTATTAGCGATGAATGAAACCTCATTGGTGGATGCAAGCGGGCTTGATGTTTGTCCTACATGTGTGGGCCTGGCAAAAGGGGGTATGGGAGTGAATAATCCTCTTGATGTCGGCGATATCAAAGGCTATATCCTGCCGGAAGCCCATTACCACGGCATTTTTGCCAGCAATTTATTCTCCTATTTTGATCCGGCAACCCAGGCTGGGGTGATGATAAAGATGCATAAAGCCCTGCTCCCGGGCGGAGTACTATATTTAAGGTGGGCGATGGGCAGTAACTTGCTAAGAACCCTTAATGCAGACAACGATAAAATAAGATATGTGTTTGAAGTAACTTCTCAGTATTTGAAAGAATTCCTTGAGTGTGGCGGATTTGAACTGATTAGGGATATTGGATTAGATGATGTTGGACAACCTGGCAGCGGTTTGGGAACAAAAACATTTATGAACGTATTTGCAAAGCGGGTTGAAATACCCGAACCGGTAAGGATCAAGTACCCGCCAAGGGAAAGGGGATAGATGATCAGCAAATAAACACTAATTATCCTTTGGGTTCAACGCTCACCTGAAGTCCCATTTCTCGAAACATCGTTCTTGCTAAAGACAAATGGTTTTTGCGCGGCATTCTTTTTGACATATCATCAGTTAAAACATCTTTTCTGGCAAGATCTATTATGGCCCGATGTACGCAGACTAATTCAAAGACTTGTTCCCCGCAATAAGTTTTGATGCTTGGCCTGTATTCTGCACGAAGCCAGGACAGGAACTCCGCAAAGCTTACTATTGCAGGAGAGATCACGGTCAGTAATGTATCGGAATTATCCATAGAGTCATTAAATAATTGCGTAAGATTCAATCCGTTGTCATATTCTCTTTGCTTGAACGCAAACAACTTATCGAACATCCTTTTTGCAGAACCCTGATATCCGTATTCGTCCGTCAGGCGATAGACTGCAGGATGTGACAATATTGATATAACCCTGCTGACAGCAATTGTAAATTGTGGATTCCCTTTTACAACAAACTCATATCCCAGCCTGCTTGCAAGCATATGTCCGTATTCATGGGCCGCAAGATCTTCATACGTAAAACCGCCCGCCAGGACAGTGTGGGGATTGAAGTCAACGGATACATCCGTCAGGCTGCTGTCAGAATCGCATTGTGCAGCATCAGCGACGCCATCTTTACCTAAGGTCCATTGTATGTCTTTAACTCCCGCATTTCTCAGGGCTTGCTCCATTCCCGCAATCTTTGTACTCGTTTTTGATGTGCCATAATCCGAATTCTTCAAAAGGTCTATTTCTGTGAGATGTACATTCGCTGTTTCCAGATTTTCTATGATCTGTTCCTGCGGGATACGTGACATGCCGGATATAAGAACTGGGCTATAATACGAAGCACCGTCGATAGTGATTTTTGCCGCACTATCAATTAATTCTGCCACTCTGGACGCTTTCGGTGCGGATATTCCTCTGAATATGGCGTTCACAAGGGACAGGGAACCTACTCTAACAGGGGCCATTTTCTGAATATATGTTGTACTCATATTATATTTTTAGGTCCTCATCTTCCTGCATATGTTTATCGTTCAACAAATACAGAAATTTCATTCATTATCATATGTTAAAATTCTTTTGTTATGAGCGATCTTGTTCAAAGAGACCTGAAATACAACTGGCACCCTTATACCCAGATGAAGGACCATGAAAAATTGCCGCCGATATTTATCAGGAAGGCAAAAGGGATCAAACTCTTTGATGATAAGGGAAATTGGTATTATGACACTATCTCAAGCTGGTGGTGCAATATCCACGGGCATGGGCATCCGGATATCGCCAAGGCTATAAAAGAGCAACTGAAAAAGATTGATCATGTTATGTTTGCAGGGTTCACTCATGAGCCTGCAATAAACCTCTCTGAAAAGCTTATTTCAATTGCTCCCAAAGGGCTTTCCAGAGTGTTTTATTCTGACAACGGGTCTACTGCAGTTGAGACGGCAATGAAGATGTCCGTCCAATATTGGGCAAACAAAGGGTTTAAAAATAAAAACAAATTTGTGTCTTTGGATATGGGCTATCACGGGGACACTTCTGGCACTATGAGCCTTGGCGGAGTGGACCTGTTCAACAAAGTATTTGCTCCGCTTTTCTTTAAAGCGTTCAAAGTACCGACGCCGTATTGCTACCGCTGTCCCTTGGGCAAAGACAGAAAATCCTGTTCCATAGATTGTGTCAAACTTCTTGAAAAACTTTTGAAGGAAAAATCAAGAGAAATATGTGCTCTGGTACTTGAGCCGTTGCTGCTGGGGGCAGCGGGCATGATCATCTATCCGAAAGAATATCTAAAAAAAGCGGCTGTTTTGGCAAAAAAATATAATGTCCATTTGATAATTGACGAAGTAGCTACGGGATTTGGAAGAACGGGGAAGATGTTTGCCTGTGAGCATGCAAAAATATCTCCTGACTTTATGTGCCTTTCAAAAGGGCTGACCAACGGCACAATGGCTTTTGCCGCGACGCTTACAACCGAAAAGGTATACCGCGCTTTCTACGGCGAGTACAAGGACAGAAAGACTTTTTATCACGGGCATACTTTTACCGCGAACCCGATCGCATGTTCCGTGGCGCTTGCCAGCCTCAAAATATTTGAGAAAGAAAGATCGCTTAAGAACGCCGTTAATATCTCGTCTTTGTTAAAGAAAGGCCTTGAGCGGCTTAAAAAACTTGCCTATGTCGGAGATGTACGATGTCTTGGAATGGTCGGCGCGATAGAGCTTGTAAAGGATAAAAAAACAAAAGAACCCTTCAAATTCGATGAGCGGGTAGGGTACAAGATATATAAAGAAGGGCTAAAAAGGAATCTTATCCTAAGGCCGATAGGGGATGTGATATATCTGTATCTTCCGTTATGTGTGACAAAAAGGCAGCTAAACGACATCCTTCTTAGAATGTTCGCCGCCATGACAAATATCCTTCAAACCAAAAAAGACTGAAATTCTCCAAAAAATCGTTCGATACCCATTTGACTCAAAATACTAAGGAGGACTTTTTTATGAATACATCAATACGTGCCGTGGGATCAAATTATTCGACAGCAAGACAAATGGCTGCAAGTGGAGCAATCTGCAGAAAACTTGGTTTGCCTTTCAGAGATTTAACATCCTCAACTTTAACCCTTCCGCAAAGGGTAAGCGTCGGAGTCCGTGCCGCAACATTATATATGCCCGCTATTTCAGCTTCATCTGTTTTTAGAAGTGCAATTGACAAAGCTAGCGGGTCGTTCCTGGCAAGTCCCAGGCTTGCCGCAACTGTTGCTGCGCTCGCAGTATCCGCTAATGCTTCTGCGTCGGCAGTCGGTGAGTTTGCGGAGGCCCATCCGAATTGGATTGTTTTTGGAGGTGCCGTCGGTGTTCTGGGATGTATTGGTACGATCGTTGCGGGCGGGTTCGCGGTTCATCTTGCGGACAAAAATATGTCTTTAGGATCCGAGATCCAGAGAGCGAACAGAGATAAGGATGCGGCTCTGCAAAGATTAGCCCAATCAGATGCCCAAAGCAAAGCTCTCTCTGCTATACGTAATGTGTACCTTGAGGCCCTTTTGTCGATGAGTGGGGAGAACAGACAGGCGTTTTTAAAATTGGTGACAGCTCAAGTGCTTGAATCAGAAACTCCTGCAAATCTTGCAAAACTTTTGGCTCCGTTCCCTCAAGACACCGCTGATATGATCCTTCGTGTAAGGGAAGCCAGCGAAAAAAAGGAAATCCCCGCAAGACTTTCTGAAGCATTCTGTTCCATGGATGAGAAACCACAACTTGATATCGCGGCACACATATATAGAAAGTGTGGAGGAGATGAAAGTGTGATAGAAGGGTTAATGAGATACTATGCCGGTTCCTCTCGACGCGGACAAGGTCAATCTTCGATAGATGTATTTATGGGAAAAATTGCTGCAGCAGTTATTATACCTGAAACAGAGGCTGCCATTTTGGCAAATGCAGCCAAAAGCAAACATCCGTCTGTCAGGGCTGTCGTAATCTCGCATCCAAGCACGGGAAAGGAAGTCTTAATAAGTTCGCTGGCAGATGCGCATCAGCCGATAGCCGACGCAGCGGCAGTAAGACTATTCGTTCAGGGGGTTGATGAGCCTTCCCTAGTTGCCGGAGAGAAAAGCAAATGGCCGTCCGTCAGGATCAAGGTTGTCCAAGCCATGCCCCTCGATCAATCGACAAGAAGCTTGGCGCTACTCAATGACCAGGATGCAAACGTCCGTGCTGCGATGTTTGCGAGGATATCCCCCTCTTTAGATACTGCCAAGTTGAGGATATTGCTGCCTCAGGTCAAATTTCAAGATATAAGATGGGCAATTGCAAAACATTCGAATGTGTCAGCGGACACAATAACTGCGATGCTCAAAACAATGCGTAAAACCCTTCATGTGATTGACCAAGAAGAGCAGGGACATAATGAAGGTGACAGTTATAACTATGACTGGGTCGTTGATCAAACGGAAGAATCGCATGATGAATTCGAGCCTGCTGATCTGAAACAGGCAACGGAAGCCCTGTCAAAGAAGACATTTACAGAAATCGCCTCTATAGTGGGTGGAATCGATACTGAGCTCGCAGGGATCCTGAGAGCAGGTTGTCTTGAACCTAGAAGAGCGGGGATACTTGCTTCGCTCAAGGCTGCGGACCCAGCATCACTAAAAAAAGATTTGCTTGAACAAACGGCCTTACTTATCGGGATTATGACCGTGCAAGAAGTGGCTGCGATGTTGACAGAGATCGGCGCACAGATGGCAGGGAAAATATTCAACTTAATACCCGGGGACAGAGCGCCTTTGATAGTTCGGGCCATTGATGCTAAATTCATAGCGGACATGTTTAAAAGTCTCGGCCAATGAAATCGATATGCAATGCGGGATGCAATCTGGCAAGATAATAAGCTCCCAAAGAGGAAGAGCAGGGATCTTCCGTGCTTTAGTATTGACAATAAGAGGGTTTGACCGATATACCGGCTGCAGGGGTTCAACGCGAGAATATGCCAGACAGCTGAAAAGGGATCTTGAACAAGGTCATGATTTTAACAGGTTTGAAATATCCTTCGGCGGTTATTCTTTTTTCCCCAGGCAGCTGGATGCCGGATCAAAAGTTGTTCTGACCGGAGAAATGTTATACAGGATTCCTCAAGATGCTTTGACAAAAATTCTCCGCCTTATCCCTGATGACGGACTTAATAAAAGTCAACAACTCCTTATAGATGGCGTACGCGTTTGTAGAACCCAAAGCGGAATATTCATAGAGCCGTCCTTTTCTCTGCCAACAGCAGAAGATATCGCATCATTGAACAGCTGGCATTCAAGTGAAGTGAGATCAATTGCGTCAATGGTGACATCATGTCCGTCAGTCATAGGGGACGATACTACACTCGCTGGTATGATATCAAGACTTAAGATTGAAACTTTGAAAAGAGCCTGTTTGCTGTCACAAAAAGCTCTTGAGTCTCAAAGTAAAGGGTCTGACATCGGATTTTCTCTTGTTACTGGCGGCAGTTTAAGCTATGGGCCAAGACTTCGCTCCGACATAGACTTCCTTGTTGTTCACGACGGAGATAATGCGTTCTTTTCGAGATTCTGCGACGAAATAAAACACACTCTGCTTGACCTCGGAATTGAGTCCCACAATCTTGTCAGCGTCGGCGCCACAGGAGTTGATTCTATTTCGTTGACCGATCTTCGCAGAGGGAGGATAGATTTTAGAGGAATGGGGATCCTGACAAAAAGCCGTCCTTTCCTAAGAGCCGTTGAAGGGATCGGCTCTACAGTTCTTTTTAATGAATTTACCAGTTCAAAGCTTTTTAATAAAGCAGGGAACGGTTTTCTTGAAAGAGCCTGGTTCTGGAATAAATTGAGGGAACGATCCAAAGCGATAATAAAACCAGATTGCATACAGGATATCAAGGGTCTGAGCGCTCAAGCCATCAAAGCATTCAAGCTTTTTATTCAATTTGCGAAGACAGTATATGATTTACAGGAGATAGAACTGCCAAAGCTTCTATCGGAAATGAGACAAAGAGGATTTGTCAGCGAAGGTGAATATAACAGTATCTGTTCATGCGCGGAATTATTCTGGAAACTTGATAACGTTATTTTTGTGGCCGGTCAAATCAATAGTCCGACCAAAGATGAAGATATTGCTGCGGAAATGGGGTGCGAGAGTGCCGAAGAACTTATGAAAGAGATCCATTTAAAATGCGGTGATTTTAACGAGTTTATTGTGAGATTTATAAAAACATTTGGAGGGTCCGAAACAAAAATAAGAGCTGAGGCAAAAGCGGTCGAAGCGATGTGGCGGGTCCAGGAAGCTTTTCAAAAGATAGGGGAGTATTTCGAGAACGGCAATGCGATCGTATATCTGAGAAGGAGCAAGGTGTGATCTAATGTTTAGATTTACAAGTGCCAGACCGGTCAACATAATCCAGCTTGTCGGGCTGGGTAAGTGTATTTCTCAAAGACGATTGCCCGAAAGACAAAGAGAACCTTTGCTTAGAGACATGGACAACCTTAGAAATGCCGTGCCTGTCCGAGAGGGCCGTCAGAGAGAGCTTCTTTGCGATGCCCATGTGCATACCAGATATTCGGATGGCAGGCTTTCCGCAAGAAAGATCTTTAAACTGGCGCAGCGTTCCGGTGTCGGCACCGTGGTTTTGACAGACCATCGTGCATCCCGGGATCTGCTTGGGGATATTATTCTGGCCGCAGGATATGGAGTTGATTGTACCTTTGGCGGAATAGAGCTCTCGCTTTTTAGGAAAAGAACAAATCTTCATTTTAAATTATACTTTAATCCGTTCGATACTGATTTCCTGGATGAAATAAATATGGTATTAAATAGAGACTGTAAAACCGGAGCGGATTTTGATATTCCGGAAACTCTAGACAAATTTATGCGGCTTGGCTGCTGGAGCGTTCTTGCACATCCCACTGGTAGTGAACATAGGGGAATGAAGAGGCAATTAATATCCGAGTCGATCACAGATCTATGTCAAAAAAAATTGCTGTGCGGCATTGAGATCTGCGACAAATATTGCGATACTGATTCGCAAAGATATTATTCGGAACTCGCTGCCAGATTCGGTCTTATTGAAGACGGAGGTTCCGATTTTCATAACAGGAGGGAACATATACTCGGTAGACAAAAAGACGGCCTGCCGGCCGCTCCTTATTCAACTTTTGAAATAGTCAGAAGATTCTTGTCCGCACCTCTAATAGAAGCCGCGCAACGGAAACTGCAGGAAGGTGACGTTTGGGGATCGCTTAGTTTATTTAGACAGGCATCTGTCATCAACCCGTACGATCTTTCTCTTTATGACCTCATTTTGGATATTTTATTCCGCGACTAGCCTGTTTGCCCACTCAAATGCATTTACTCTTACGTTGTGTACGCTGAGTCCCCAGTGAAGGTGAGGTCCCGTAGAAAGTCCCGTTGAGCCGACCCTTCCGACTATTTGTCCTTTTTCGATCCTTTCGCCGACGGCGACCAAAGTTTTACTCATGTGCATATAAATAGAAAAGATTCCCTGGCCGTGATCTATTATCAGTGTTGAGCCGATCGTCGGAAGCAGCTGCGCGAACGCAACGACTCCGGAATTTGCGGCATGTATCGGGGTGCCGGTCGGATTTCCTCCGATGTCTGTACCTCTATGGTCCGCAATGCGTTTTCCGTTGTACAAGCGGTATGCGCCGTATGGAGAAGTAATCCTGCCTTTGATCGGCACTAAAAATTTACCTGACCAAAGTTGCTCATCCGAAGCTCTTTCCATGACACTGGCGACTTTTTCCTGGTCATCGGATATTTTTTGCGCCACAAGTTTGTCCTGTTTTCCCGGCGGGAAGAAAAGCTTCTCTGCCTTAAATTTTGTCGGTTTGACCAAAACATCTGCTGTAAGATGATCGATCTCTCCGGAATCTTTTGTTGCTGTTATTTCGATCTTTTGAGGTCCGACAGGAGCGGCAGGCTTTACCCCGAAGATCCCTCTGAAATGGTCGTCCTTTTTATAAAGAGGGACAACAGTCCCGAGAAATGTTGCGCTGATCTCTTTGTAGGTGCCGGTATCATTTATATCGGCCACAAAAGTCTTGCCCTGATATGCTGTTGCCGGATCAAACGTTATATTTATCTGGGCATATGATGTTGACATGAAAAATGCGATATTCATAACGAAAGCAATTAAAAGCTTTTTCATTGGGAAAATTATAACATGGCAAATGTCATAAACCGTGAAATTTGCCAGGTAATTGTTCGATATAAAGTTGTAACGATTTTAAGGAGGAATACTAATATGTCGATAAAAAGTGTTGTAGCCGAAAGGGTGCTGACCAGACCGCGGGTGCTTGCCTGGCTTTCAAATCGCCCGGATACAGATCATTCGCAGCGAACTACTATTGCAAATGCCGTCGCCAGAAGGCTGGAACACAAAATGCCTGCCAAATGCATTCCTCTTTTTGACAAAGCTGTTTTGATCGGTGCGCTCTCGGAGGCAAATGGGTTTAACTCATTCATTCCGACTTGTGCCAGAAGCTATACCGTTGACTTGGCAAAGCCTCAAAAGCCAGGCAGATATCAGAGGTTCAATGTACAGTTTGAATATGCAATTGCAAAGTTTTTGGAGACGCTTACCCCTTTTCAGATGGGAATGCTTACGGATTCAAATAGTAATTGGCTGCTTTCTCAGGTTGTAATAGCTTCGCATGGCATAGCATTTCGTCCGGTACTGACAAAAATAGCGATGGGATTGAATGAGCCGGCCATCGCGGCTTTTAGGAAAATGGAAGAGATCCATTTGTTAAGCCCGGAAAGATTGTCCGAGCTTTCAAAAAGCGCGAATTCTGATGTTCTTAAAGCTGTTGCCGAACGTTGCGAGACAACTATTGATACCCTGATCGATATTATTGCAGGGTTTAGGGGCGACACCCCGCATCCTACAAAAGCAGTTGCGGCTGCGATGGAAAATTTGTTCAGCAGAGATGGACTCTCTTTATCCTTCGACCAGGTGGCGCGCCTTGAAACAAGCCCGAATCCCTTTGTCCAAAGTACGGTAAATACCTTGCTTGGAAAAGACGTTAGAAGACTGGTAGCTTTAGCCCTGAGCCAGGATCCTATGGCTAAATGTGCCCTTATAAAACTGCGAGAAGCGCGACTTCTTGAACCGGAGATCCAAGAAATACTTGAGCGCTACAACACGGCACTCAATGAACCGTACTATGCTCCAAATAAGGGTGAACCGGACCCCAGGGCAAATAGTCTTACGAAAATACTTGAAGAGTTGTTAAGGAACGGGCATACTCCGCTTGCTGTTTTTGAGGCTCTCGCTCTGCTGGAGGGAGATATAGCAGAATCGGCGTATTTGATCGCAACATGTGGAGGTGTTGACCAAAAGACGCTATCGGCTTTAACACAGAGTAAAAATAAGTGTGTTCTATTATTCATAATCTCAAATAAAAACTCGGATCCTGGTACGGTTGCGGCGGCGATATCGAGAAGCTATCAGATCTGGTCCAGTGAAATTGGCGCAAAGTACAGGGGTGACCTGGCAGAAGCCGGTGCCGAGGCGAAGGATGTCGAAAGATCAAAAGCCATAGCCAAAAGGGCAAAGGATGTTAATTCCCGCATGAAGGGTGTCGGAGTTGAACGGGTCCTTGGTTGGATCCGGTCAGCTGGCGACCATGTTGTACAAAGGCAAATAGTTGAAGTCTTAAGTGATCCGCAACTCAAAAATGATGTTGAAATACTGCTCGGGAATGATGTTGATAAATTGACAAGAATGGTTTTGACATCGGAGTATCTTGCAAAATCGGCTTTAATAAAAATACAAGAAGCATGTCTTCTTGATCCGGAAATATTTGCCGCGCTGACTATGTATAACGACGAACGCGATGTCAGATACCTTGAAGACATTTTGTATAATGAGAGGACTCCTGTCGTCGCGGTTGAACATCTCGCACTGCTTGGCGACAGCGCCGCTGTCTCCGCATTTGATCATTTGGGAACGCTCGGACGACTTGACCGGAATACTTTGCTGGCTTTATCAAACAGCGCAAATCTGGCTGTTTTGGAAAAAGTAATCTGCAATACAGGTTCCGGCCCAAAAGCCATCGGCAACGCGATATCAGGATACTGTAGGATCAAAGCCGCGGAATGGTCGGCAATGACGAAAAAGAAAGCCTCTAAGAAAGAGAAGCAGGCGGTCGCAAGAAAACGCCACGATGACATAGAACGGGTCATCGGCTGGATCCGCTTAAGACAAGATTCTGCAGTGCAAAGACAAATACTATTTTCTCTATCGGATATCCATCCAAAAACCGAGAAAAAGATCCGTTCAGCTGTCATGGAAGAGCCCAAAGGGAAGGATTAGCTAGGCAATCTTTATCAGGGCGCGAGGCTTAAGCTAGTGTCGACTCTTCATCTTCTTCCGGGTCTGTGACCGTAGCGGAATTATCTTCCGTATCAGATTCTGCGGTTGTGGACTGGGTTGTGTCTGAACTGGTAGAGTCACTTCCAAACGCGAAAATAGCCGCAACTGCCACGCCAATCAATCCCACTACTCCTCCAATTATTCCTACAACGGTTCCTGTGCTGGAATCATCACCTTTGCCGGACTTATTTTCCGTGTCGGATGCTGTTCCCGTAAAATCCTCATCAGTTAGATTGTGATCTCCCGAAAAATTATCACAATACTCTTCGTATGTGAGAGGGTTGGTGGGTCCTGTCATTTGTTGTAATGCCCACTCTGCCCCATCAGGGTGATACGGGGAAGCATCTGAGGTGTCTACGGCTGCCTGTATTTCGGATTCGGAAAGCTCACCGTTGTCATCGGCATCAAAATACTCAAACCACTGATCCGAACCAATATGTTCTGCATCTTGTGCTACTTGTATTTCATCTATGTGTTGACTTAATTCGTAAGCTATGCTTGCCATGCTTTACTTTCCTTTCTTCTCAATATCTTTGAAGTTCCTAGATATTATTCGTAAAAAACAGCCCAAAACTTGTATGATTAGTCCGGCTGCGGGGCCCTTGACACGCGGCATCCCGGCGTGTAAAATTACTATTACGTGTGAGGAAAGGAGGCACGAAGCAGAGTTTATTCTCTCCACTGTGATCCTTCCACGTATTTTTTCTTTACGAAACAGTTCCTTGAAAACTAAACAGGATAGAGAAGTCTTTTGAAGGACACTTGTGTCTTTTTAAAAGTACTTTGGCGTGATGTGGACTCTTTTTCAATTTTTATTTATTTAACAAAGAGCTTTTCAAACTTAGTTTAAAAGCAATTTTTTACTGAGAGTTTGATCTTGGCTCAGGACGAACGTTGGCGGCGCGCCTAACACATGCAAGTCGAGCGTGATTGCAGCTGTAGCAATACAGTTGCATGAAAGCGGCGGACGGGTGAGTAACACGTGGGCAATCTACCTATCAGACCGGGATAACCTGCCGAAAGGTGAGCTAATACCGGATACTTTTGGGGCTTCGCATGAAGCTTTAAAGAAAGTTTTTTCGCTGATAGATGAACCCGCGGCCTATCAGCTTGTTGGCGGGGTAACGGCCCACCAAGGCTATGACGGGTAGCTGGTCTTAGAGGACGATCAGCCACACTGGAACTGAGATACGGTCCAGACTCCTACGGGAGGCAGCAGTGAGGAATTTTCCGCAATGGGCGAAAGCCTGACGGAGCGACGCCGTGTGGGTGATGAAGGCTTTCGGGTCTTAAAGCCCTGTCAGCGAGGAAGATATTGACGGTACTCGCAGAGGAAGCCCCGGCTAACTACGTGCCAGCAGCCGCGGTAATACGTAGGGGGCGAACGTTGTCCGGAATTATTGGGCGTAAAGCGCGTGTAGGCGGTTTTGTAAGTCAAATGTTAAATCCCCGGGCTCAACCCGGGTTCGCATTTGATACTGTGAGACTAGAGAGATGTAGAGGGAAGCGGAACTACCGGTGTAGCGGTGAAATGCGTAGATATCGGTAGGAACACCAGTGGCGAAGGCGGCTTTCTGGACATTTTCTGACGCTGAGACGCGAGAGCCAGGGGAGCAAACGGGATTAGATACCCCGGTAGTCCTGGCTGTAAACGATGGTCACTAGGTGTAGGAGGTATCGACCCCTTCTGTGCCGTAGCTAACGCGTTAAGTGACCCGCCTGGGGAGTACGGCCGCAAGGCTAAAACTCAAAAGAATTGACGGGGGCCCGCACAAGCGGTGGAGCATGTGGTTTAATTCGATGCTACGCGAAGAACCTTACCTGGGCTTGAAAATTTACCCGTATTCCCGTGGAAACATGGGATGACCGTTGAACCGGTTGGTAAAACAGGTGCTGCATGGCTGTCGTCAGCTCGTGTCGTGAGATGTTGGGTTAAGTCCCGCAACGAGCGCAACCCCTATTGCTAGTTGCCCTATAAAATGGGAACTCTAGCGAGACTGCCTGTGATAAACAGGAGGAAGGTGGGGATGAGGTCAAGTCAGCATGGCCCTTATGTCCAGGGCTACACACGTGCTACAATGGCATCCACAAAGGGAAGCAAAACCGCAAGGTCAAGCAAATCCCAAAAAAGGTGCCTCAATTCGGATTGCAGTCTGCAACTCGACTGCATGAAGCTGGAATCGCTAGTAACCGCAGATGAGGTACGCTGCGGTGAATACGTTCTCGGGCCTTGTACACACCGCCCGTCACACCATGAGAGTCAGAAACACCCAAAGCCGTCGATCCAACCTTCGGGAGGTAGATGTCTAAGGTGGTGCTGATGATTGGGGTGAAGTCGTAACAAGGTAGCCGTACCGGAAGGTGTGGCTGGATCACCTCCTTTCTAAGGAGATTCTCGCCCAGCACTTTCTATTAATCAGTCCTATTTTGTATGATGTTAATTCTAGGATTTGCTCATTACAATGTAGATGTTAATAGTCAGAAAGTGCTTGGGTTGCGATGTCCTAGGTCGTTTCTACATCACTTTATATTTTGATTCGTTGAAAAAGCGGATCGAAAGCCCGTCCCGACTTGTCGGGGCGTCTCATCCTGTTTAGCTTTGAAGGTAAGCGCTGAAGCTCTGAAGAGCTGAAGCGCTTAAGTACTGTTTATTTTCAAGAAGAAATGAAATGGACGCTGAAAGGCGTCCTTTTTTTGTTGCCTTAAGGGCCTGCGGCCCTTTTACCCGCTATGGCCGCTTTTCTTTATTCGTAAAGAAAAGCGGCGCAAAAGAAAGCTCGCGGGGGCTCTCGCCCCCAGCTCCCCCTGCGCGCGTAACTCGTCGCAATCCGCCTTCACTTCGTTCCGGCGTCTGCTCCTCGAACAAGACGCGCGCATAAGGAGCTATATGAAATACGGGAGAAGGCTTATTTCTTCTTGCCTGTGTGATACTGTTGCCTTGTCTTTTCAAGGTCACAATCTGTGACCTTGAATTGTTGGCTTCTTCCTGTGTCAGACGAAACATGAAATCCTCAGGAAAGCGCTCAACATTTCGCTTCACTTTTTCCTGGCTACTTGTCGCTTTTCTCAAAGACCTCGCATTCCGTTTCTGCGGTGCTGGCGTTTATAAAGTTTTCTGTTCCTACACAAATCCGAATTTTTTCTTAGGTTGTTCTTCGTATCTCAGGATCTTATTGATAGCGTTGAAAAGGTCGATAATATCCTGATCGTGTTGACCGACTTTCTGTTCGATCTTGGACAGTTTTTGGATAATTTCTTTGTTGAATGTTATTAATTGCCGTATCCTGACGAAAGCTCTCATTATTGCAATGTTCACCAAAATAGCGCGGTCACTATTAAGTACGGAAGACAGCATGGCGATGCCTTGTTCTGTAAAAGCATGAGGGTTTTGATGTGAAAACCTGATACTTGCAAGGTGGTCGCAATTTGCGACCACCTCTGATTTTTCCTCATAAGTGAGGGAAAACATAAAATCTTTGGGGAACCTTTTAATATTCCTTTTGACCTGTTCATTGAGCCTTTTTGTCGTAACTCCGTACAATTCTGCCAGATCAACATCCAGAATAACTTTTTGACCTCTTATGAGTAAGATCAGAGTTTCAATCCCTTCAGCGGAGATAACGCTGATATTGTCGGATTTTTCGGCACTTCGACACCTCGCTACCGCTCGGTGCTCAGTGCGAGCGCTCTTCATTGATCAAGGCCTCCTTTTTATATCTACTTGTTTCCTACAGCAATTTTCCCGCAACTGCGCTTGACGTCTGCTCGTCTAACAAGATGTCCGGATAAGGATGGAAGGCACTAATTATTTGGCCAAGTTCATGTGTTTGTCTGACTCCAAGCTCATGCTATAATCTATGGAAGTATTCACCAAAACATTGTAGTTTCTGATTGCTAACTTAAGGAATACAAGGAATCTGGGAATATCATGATAAATACTATTGAAGAATTATTACAAAGCATCAAAGACGGAACGCTTATCGAATGTAGACATGAAAATATAGAAATAAAAAGTAGTTGGCAGAAAGATTACGGGTCGAAGATATCTGCATTAGGAAATAAAAAAGATCTTAAGCAATCATGGATGATCATTGGTGTCGATGATGATGGGAAGCTGGTAGGCCATAATGCTTCATGGGCGAAGAACACAGAAGAAATTATTTCGCAGCAAATCAATGCGTTTCTAGATCCCACACAAACATGCGTCGCAATGGGTAGCTATGCGATAGAGGGTAATAATATCTGTGTCATAAAAATAAAAAATCCGGGAGCAGTTGTTAATGTTTCATCTTTGGGAAGAAATCCCTCGCCTTTAGGCGATCCCTTTAGGATGACGGACAGATGATAAAATGGGGGAATGCAGCTATATAGACATGGATCACACACGGTATACGATCTAAAGTA
>JBAZKW010000009.1:0-77489 GCA_041650595.1 Candidatus Margulisiibacteriota bacterium | reverse complement strand
ATCTGCGATCACCCATTCGGCTGCCTCCAGGATGTTTTTCGCGAGATGATCCGGACGCGCCGAACTTTTTTCCTCGGCATTTTTTACGCCGGCTGTCGGCACTAAAACGGTTTTACAACCCGCATTTATGCCCGCCTCTATATCCTTGTACCTGTCGCCTATCATAAACGACCTGGAAAGATCCAGCCCGAGCTCTTTTGCCGCTTTCAATATCATGCCCGGAAAAGGTTTCCTGCAGGAACACTTGGCCAGATATTTGCCTTTGCCCTCCGTAGGATGATGCGGACAGTAATACACCCCGTCAAATCCGGCGCCATGAGACAAGAACTGAGACAGAACCTTTGCATTGATCTCCCCGAACCTGCTTTCGGAAATTATGCCTCTGGCAATTGCCGCCTGATTCGTGATCATCACTGTTTTGAACCCTGCCTTGCCCAGACTGCTCACGGCCTCGGCAGCCCCAATAAGAAGCCTGATATCTTTTTCATCCGACAGATACCCTACATCTTCAATAAGCGTACCGTCACGGTCCAAAAATACGGCTTTATTCATAAAACCCTACCCACGTTCAATCATTGAACATTCTATCGCAATATTATGCGCGTGTCAACCGATTCCACGGTATGTGTTGACACGTTTGGTACCTGCGATATATCATTCATATCATAATGGTCAAGAAAATCGCAATAATCGGCGGCTCGGGCCTGGATAATCCGAACATACTGAAAAACCCGATCGAAAAGGAAGCCAATAACAAGTTTGGACAACCTTCTTCGGAACTCACCTGCGGCAAGATCGACGGAATTGACGTTGTAATATTGGCGCGACACGGGAAAGACCATGGAATAATCCCGACAAAAGTCAACTTCTTGGCCAATATTGAGGCATTAAAGGACGAAGGCTGCACCCATATTCTTGCCGTGACAGCAGTCGGATCTCTTCGAAAAGAGATCAAACCGGGGAATCTTGTATTCCCTGACCAGTTCATAGATTTTACCAGACACAGGAACCTGACCTTTTTCACGGAAAAAGTGATCCACACGGCCATGAGCGAGCCCTATAACAAACATCTTACAGATGTCCTGGTAAAGACCTGTGACGAATTGAAATTTGAGTACAATAAAGGTGTTACCGTAATAACGATAGAAGGCCCGAGATTTTCAACAAAAGCCGAAAGCCATATGTTTAGAGCCTGGGGGGCTGATATCATCAACATGTCGACATGTCCCGAAGTAATATTGGCAAATGAGCTTGGGATCCCCTACCAGACAATAGCCATGTCAACAGATTATGACTGCTGGAAAGACGATGAAGCCCCTGTTACCTACGAAATGATACTACAGAGAATGAAAGAAAACACTGAAAAAGTAAAAACATTGCTTATCAAAGTTGTGGGGAGGATATAAGTATGCCTATCAAATCAAGAATAAGGACGGTACCTCATTGGCCAAAACAAGGGATCTTGTTCCGAGACATTACAACCTTGCTGAAAGATCCCGTAGGACTTAAGCTTTGCATAGACGATTTTGTCAACAGATATAAGGATAGGGATATAGACATTGTGGCCGGTATAGATTCAAGGGGATTTATTATTGGAGGAGCTCTCGCCTTTGTCCTGGGCAAAGGTTTTGTTCCCATCAGAAAAAAAGGGAAATTGCCGGCCGAGACCGAAAGAGAAGAATACAGCCTTGAATACGGCACCGATAGCATCGAGATACATAAAGATGCCATATCAAAAGGGATGAAGGTGCTTATTGTTGATGATCTGCTTGCCACCGGAGGCACGGCAACCGCAGCCACAAAATTGGCAAAAAAGCTTGGGGGCGATATTGTCGAGCTCGCTTTTATAGTTGATCTTCCGGACCTTGGCGGAAGAAAAAAACTTGAGGGGGCCGGTTACTCAGTCTACGCACAGACGGAATTTGAAGGCGAATAAAGACAAATGTCCAATTTCCAATGTCTAATGTCCAATTAAGGAGTCGCCCGCGGCGACAATATTATAATGCAAAAACATGATATCTATGACAGAGTAACCGATTTTGTCGTCAGTGTTATTAAGTATTCAGACAAAATATCAAAACTCTTTTCGGGCAGAATTATAGCAAAACAAATGATCAGATCTGCAAGTTCCATCGGAGCAAATTTGCATGAGGCGGATGGCGCAACGACAAAAAAGGATTTTATTAATAAAATGGGCATTTCAAGAAAAGAAGCCCAGGAAACCAGATACTGGTTGGATTTATTGAAAAAGGCTGATCTTATCAAGAATCACGACAACGTCTTAGAACTTGATAAGCTACACAAAGAAAGCGATGAAATCTCCAAGATTCTAAGCAGCATTATTAACAGAGCAACAAAAAATCAATGAGAAGCTATTTATGCTTTCATTCAGCATTGGAAATTGGTCATTGGACATTGGAAATTTGTTTTAATAATAGGATATTCAAATGAAAGTTAACGGCACCCACTACAGAACCGTGTGGATGGACGGTTCCTCGGTTTTTATGATAGAGCAGAATCTCCTTCCTTTTGAATTCAGGGTCTTTGAAGCAAAGACACTTAAAGACACCTGCCAGGCAATAAAGAATATGAAAGTCAGGGGCGCCGGCGCAATAGGAGCTGCTGCCGGATTTGCTATGGCTCAGGCATTTTTAGAAGGAACGCCCAGCAGCCGATCTATCATCGAATCTACACGACCCACGGCACAAAATCTATTTTATGCTGTAAAAAGAGTTTATGACAAAGCGATCCATGCAAGAGAACCTAAAAGTGCTGCTTTAGAAGAAGCACAAGCCATTGCTGACGAAGATGCGGAAAACTGCAGGATTATCGGTGAACACGGAAAACAACTGATCAAGGACGGTATGGTGATCGAGACTCACTGTAATGCCGGCTGGTTGGCTTTTGTTGACTGGGGTTCTGCCTTATCCCCTGTTTATGCCGCCGCCATGAACGGAATAAAAGTCCTTGTCTATGCTGACGAGACTAGGCCTCGCGGACAGGGAGCCAGGCTTTCGGCCTGGGAACTGCAAAATGAAGGCATTCCCCATAAAATTATTCCCGACAATGCGGGCGCACACCTCATGTCCAATAAGAAGATCGACATAATGATCGTGGGAGCAGACAGGATAGCAGCCAACGGAGATACGGCAAATAAGATAGGTACTCTGGAAAAAGCAATATGTGCAAAGGAATTTGGGATCCCTTTTTATGTAGCGGCACCGACATCAACTTTTGATATGAAGTGCGCGTCCGGAAATGCTATCCCCATAGAGGAAAGAGACCAAAGAGAAGTCTTATATCAACGGGGACCGGACTTCTCCGGACAAATGCGTGAGATACTGGTCTGCAATCCCGGCTCGACTGCCCAAAATCCGGCATTCGATGTGACTCCTGCAAAATATATCACGGGAATAATCACAGAAAAAGGTATTATCAGACCTGACAAAAAAGAGATCGCAAAGCTATTTAAGAAAAAATGACAATAAACAAAGAAGCTAAAGTTCAACCGAAATTTAAAACCATATTTACAAAAAGCAAGCCTCCCAATAGCAAAAGAATAAAAAGCTTAAAGTATTGGTGTTCAATATTCCATAAAACCGGGCTTGCACCATTTGCGGGCACATCTTCTCTTGGAAATTTAAGCTTCCGTGTTAAACGAGGCAGCAATAAATTTATTATCACGGCATCGGGTTTGGGATTAAAACAAGCTCTAAAGGAAAACGAGTTCGTACTTGTTGAGAAGGTCGACCAAAAGAATATGAAAGTATTTTCGTGCGGAACGAGACCTCCTTCTTCGGAAAGTCTTCTCCACTATGCTATATATCGGAAGAGAAAAGACATCAATGCGATATTTCACGGCCACAGCAGCGAGATCCTTGGCAAATCGATACGTCTTAAGATACCTTCCACAAAAAAGGAAGCCCCTTATGGCAGCAAGCTCCTTGTGAATGAGGCCATAAAAGTTTTGAAAGATAACAATTTCATTGTTTTGAAGAAACACGGTTTTGTTTCACTTGGACGGACTTTGCGGGGGGCAGGAAAAATGGCTCTATATCAGCTCACAAAAGCTGTTTGACAAGGTTCGCGATCGCCAGACAACTCGTCAACCCAGGAGATTCAATACCTATAAGGTTCACAAATCCAGGAAAACCATTTCTGGATTCTTCCTTTATTACAAAGTCCCTTATCCCGTCATTGGGGCCCTGAAGTTTTGGGCGCATCCCTGAGGTATCAGGAACCACATAATCTTCTTTCAGCCATGGCAGAAACTTTTTTGCCGCATGGTAAAATTCTCCGCTTTTCTTAGGGTCAACATCATATCCGAGCTTGTCTACATAAGTGGTATCGGGCCCCAATCGTATCCGGCCGGCAAGGTCTATGGTAGCGTGGACCCCAAGTCCATACCCCCTGTCATGGGGAGGAGGATAGACAAGTTGTGTCAGCCTGCCGTTTGCGCCGGCAATCGAAAAATAGTCGCCTTTGCAAAAATAAAGCCGGTAACCAAGACTATCAATATCAAAACCGGCCATCTGTGCGATCTTGTCGCTGCAGAGACCGGCGCAATTTATCACTTTTTCGGCAAGTATCTCATCTCCCTGTGAAGTCACCAATACATAGCCATCTTTTTCTATTTTAATGCTTTTAACCTCATTATCGAAAGAATACACGACCCCGCTTTCTTCGCCCAGGTCAAAAAGCTTTTGCATAAGACCATGACTGTCGATTATTCCCGTGGTTTCAGAAAATATTGCGTTCAAAGCGGCTACTTCCGGCTCAAGATTATTTATCTCGTTTGGCCCGATCAACTTTAACCCTGGGACACCAAGTGAAATAGCCTTTTCATATATTTTCTTGATCTTTATTTCCTCATCTTTGTCCGTTGCTACGATCAATTTACCGCATTTTTTGTGGTTCACTCCGTATTTTTTACAAAAATCATAAAGCATCCTGTTACCGTTCAGGCACAGCCTGCTTTTGAGGGAATCCCTTATGTAATAAATGCCTGCGTGAATGACCTCGCTGTTACGGCTTGAGGTTTCCTGACCGAATTTTTCGTTTTTTTCAAAGACAACAACATCCCCGTCAGAATTGCCCGAAAGCTCAAAGGCAACTGCAAGTCCGACAACACCAGCTCCAATAACTGCGTATTTTATTTTTTCCATGATCGGTCCGTCGAGGATAGTTTCGCTATCATATCCGCGACTTCTTTTTTGGCTTGTGCGGTTTTATTCTTTTTTACGCTTATTGACAACGAAACAAGAGACCCTTCTTCCGCTTCTTCCGGTAAAAGCGACCGGGGAATATCGATCTTTTCATCCTGCTCCGGCCCGACAAGGACTACGGCATATTCGCCTTCGAAGCGGTCAATGACGCCCTGATGTGTTTTTTTCAAAAGAACAACTTCTCCCTTCTCATCGCGATGCTCTGTAAAATGCCGATCGCACACATGTTTATGATAAGCGATGTGCCTCCAAAACTTATGAAAGGCAAAGGGATCCCGACCACCGGAGCGATCCCCAGAGTCATGGCAATGTTGATCCCAAAATGAAAAAGCATCATAAAAGCTATACCAACCGCTAAAATGCTTCCGTAAAAATCTCCGGCATTCATAGCTATATGCATCGCCCTCCATATCATTACCCCGAACAGAATGATCACGACCATCGCTCCGACAAAGCCGAATTCTTCTCCTATCACCGAAAAGATAAAATCGGTCCACTGCTGAGGAATGAACTGCAGCTGTGTCTGCGTTCCCATAAGAAAGCCGCGGCCGAAAAGGCCTCCCGAACCTATTGCGATAAGCGACTGGATCGTGTGGTAGCCCGCCCCGAACGGATCAGCGGACGGATCCAAAAAAGTAACCAGCCGCTGTTTTTGGTAATCTCTGAGCATCCCCCAAATAAAAGGAACAGCGAGGACTGTTAAAACATTTGCGCCCAAGATCGCGATCCATTCCTGGATCCTCGCCTTACCGAATAAGAGCAAACCGGCCGTAATGATAAAAAAGATGGCCCAAATACTTAAATGAAAGCTTAGGAGCGCACTCATGATCGGGGTCGCCATCAGCAAAAGGATCATCGGATTATCCTGGACCCAAATGATCATCCCAACTGTGATCGCTATAAAAACAAGTGCTGTTCCCAGATCGGGCTGTTTAAAGATCAGCAAAAAAGGAAGTCCCATTATAAGCACTGCGGGGACAAGCTCAGTAATATGCCTTATCCCTTTTTTATCCTCAAAATATTTTGCGAGCGCGATGATAAGAATAAGTTTTGAGATCTCTGATGGCTGAAAAGAAAAAGGGCCTATACCCAGCCATCTTTGCGCGCCATAAGACTCAAAGCCCGCGGCAAGAACTATCAGCAAAAGAAAAAGCATAAGACCATATAGCGGCCAAGCAGCTTTTTTCAGATTATTGTAATCCATATAACAGAAAAAGCACAGCCCCGCAGCGCCCATAAGAAAAGAAACAAAATGCCTTTTTACGAACAAAAGCGGATCTATTCCCGCACCCGCCGCCAAAGCGGCTTTTCTCGACAGCATCGCAAAAGTGGAAGAATAGATCGATAAAAAACCTATGAGTATAAGCAGCCCCGCGCAAATCCACAGAGCCATGTCCGAATTCTTTAAAAGCCGGAAATTTATCATTTACTGACCATTTCTATGGCTTTAAGCATCGCTTTGGCCTTGTTGCAGCTTTCAAAATATTCATTTTCCGGGATTGAATCCGCCACAACTCCGCCGCCCGCCTGTATGTAGGCGGTTTTACCTTTGACAACGATCGTCCTGATCGTTATGCAGGTGTCAAGATTTCCCGCAAAATCAAAATACCCGACTGCCCCGGCATAAGGCCCCCGTTTCACCTTTTCAAGCTCATCTATGATCTCCATCGCCCTTATTTTCGGAGCTCCTGATACGGTCCCCGCGGGAAAGCATGCCTTAAAAAGATCGAAAGCGTTCTTTTCTTTATCAAGAAGGCCAGTTACATTTGAGACGATGTGCATTACGTGGGAATATTTTTCTACGGACATGAGATTATCGACCTTGACCGTGCCATTTTTGCAAACTCGGCCGAGATCGTTCCTCGCAAGATCGACGAGCATGATATGCTCCGCTTTCTCTTTTTCATCGACAAGCAGCTCTTTTTCAAGCAGGCCGTCTTCTTTTGCGCTGCTTCCCCTCGGCCTTGTACCGGCAATGGGACGGATCGAAGCAACAGAATCTTCCAGCCGCACCATTATCTCGGGAGAGGTCCCGACGATCCTGAGGTCGTCGAGACAGAAATAATACATATAAGGGGAAGGATTGATCGTGCGCAGAGCCCTATAGACATCAAAATCCGAAACATTGAGCCTGGTTTTGAACCTCTGGGACGGAACGACCTGAATGATGTCTCCGTTCCTGATATATTCTTTCGCTTTGATCACGGCATCTTCGAATTCTTTCTTGGACATATTAGAAGTTATTTTGGCCGATTTTGCTTTCAAGGACATATCCGGCTCGATCGCTTTTAAATTTGATCTCTTGCGAAGCTTGCGCACCAGTTTGTCTATTTTTTTTACGGCTTCTTCATATGCCGCTCCCGCATCACCCTCGATCCGCGCGTTTGAAACGACCAATATCTTATGTTTTACGTGGTCGAACACCAGCAGCGTGTCGGTCAGCAGGAACTGGCAGTCCGGAAGTTTCAGGTCATCAGGATTTTTATCGGGAATATTCTCAATAAACCTCACCATATCATAACCCGCATATCCGACCGCACCGCCGTGGAATCTTGGAAGATTTTCGACCTTCACGGATTTGTACTGCGACAAAAGCTTTTCAAGACGGTCAAAAGGATTTCCTTTTGACTTTTCGGTCTTTGATATCTTCCCGTTTGATACTTTTGAAACGGAAATATTATCGCCCTTACTTGAGAAGACGACATACGGATCGCATCCCAAAAAAGAATATCTCGCAAGGTTTTCGCCGCCTTCGACGCTCTCAAGAAGGAACGAATAACGGCCGCGTATCTTTGAAAAAGCGGACACGGGGGTTTCGGTATCGGCAATGATCTCCCTGTAAACAGGGATCAGACTGCCCTGCTTTGAAAGTTTTACGAACTCACTTTTTTCGGGAAAATACATCCGCGATCACCTTTATTGCGATAATTATAACAAAAACGCCGAAGATCTGCTTCAAATTACAAGAAGATATCCTGCAAGCGGAAAAGGAACCAAGAAGCGCGCCGGCAACAGCTCCGCACGAAATGAAAACAACTCTGTTAACATCCACATACCCCTTCATAAAGTATCCATATGCCCCCATTATTGCGGTGGGGATTATTATCGCTAAGGAAATCCCCTGCGCGGAATGCTGTGATATTCCGAGCAGGAATACCAGAGCGGGTATGGTTATGGTTCCGCCGCCCACCCCCATAAGTCCGCTCAGCAATCCGGCACCGAACCCGGTCAAAATTATCGCTCCCAAAAGTTGCGCAGGCATTTGATCTCCTTTTTATTAAAAGAACATTTTGATGCCGACCAGCAAAAGAAAAACAGCATATATGGTTTTGAGGTTTTTCTCGGAAATTCTTCCCGCGGCAAAGCTCCCCATATAAGCTCCGGCTGTTCCGCCCAAAGCTACCCAGACTGCTACGTTCGGATCTATATGTCCGCTAAAACCGTAGTAAAAAGTCCCGGCAAGCGCTGTCGGAATTATAACTGCAAGAGAAGTCCCCTGCGCTTTGTGCTGGCTCATTCCCAGCAAATATACCAGAGCGGGAACAAGTACAATACCTCCGCCCAGACCGACCAGGCCGCTTACAAATCCCGCTACAAGACCAATTAATGTTTCTTTGATAGCAATATCGCCTCCGCAGTTTTTATATCATCAGGAGTTGTTATCTTTATGTTCTTGTAGGAGCCTTGTATCATTTTTACGCTTTCTCCCAGCCGTTCAACCAGATGAGAGTCGTCAGTAGCCGTCAATCCGATCTTTTGAGCGCGACTGTGGGCTTTTTTTATTAGTGCCGCGTCAAACACCTGAGGTGTTTGCGCCTGCCACAATAAATTTCTGTCCAGAGTATTCGTGACAAAGCCGCCTTCGTTTACGGCCTTTATTGTGTCTTTAACAGGCATTCCAACAACAACAGCTTTACAGATCTTTATTTCGTTTACTGCCGTTATTATGATCTCCTTTGTGACAAAAGGCCGCGCCCCGTCATGTATGACAACGATATTTGTGTCCGTCGATATTTTTTGAAGTCCGTTAAAGACCGAAGCCTGCCTTGTATGTCCGCCGGCAACAACATGAGCAACTTTTTTGAATGAATGCTGCCTCATCAGGGCTTTTGTCCGTTCGATCTCATCCGCGGGCACCGTGATTATTATTTCGTCTACTATCTCTGTAGACTCAAAAACAGCAGTCGTCATCGCAAGTATTGCAGTGCCGCCTATTTCAATAAATAATTTATTTTCGTGCGACTGCATCCTCTTGCCGCTACCGCCGCCTGCTATAACTACTGATATTTTCATTGATATTCTCCGCGTACGGGCGGGTTTAAAACCCTGCCTCGCCGGCAGGCAGGCCGCCCACTACATCGTTCTTATTTTCCCGCAGTCGTCAATATTTCGCAACCGTTCTTTTTTACGAGGACCATATCCTCTACACGCATACCGAACGGTTTTTTCAAATTCGGAAAGTAAAGTCCCGGCTCTATTGTTATCACCGTTCCCGCCTCTAATATATCACTCTTTTTATGGTAGATTTTTGGTTCTTCGTGGACGAACTCGCATATACCGTGGCCTGTGGAGTGCGGAAAATATTTTTCCAACCCGTATTTTTTGAATTCTTTTCTTACGGCCAGGTCTATTTTCCTAACAGAGACCCCCGAACGGACAAGACGAATAGCTTTTGTTTGGGCGGATTTGACTATATTGTATATCTTGGAGATATTGGCATTCTTTGTTTTGAAACCCGCCCCTCCATCACCAATAAATATCATTCTTGTAATATCCGAACAAACGCCTTTGTATTTAACCCCGCAATCCACCATAACAACATCATTCTTTCGTATCCTGTTTTTAGTAGCATACCCGTGGGGCATAGCGGACCTTTTTCCGGCGGCCACAATGGTCTTGAACGATTCACCGTCCGCACCGTAAAACTTTATCCTTTTTCTGATGAACGACGAAATATCACATTCGCGCAGGCCAGGCCTGATAAAAAGGCGGACATCTTCGATCAAAGAGGACGCTATTTTCGCAGCAGAACGGATCCTTGAAATTTTTTTGGAATTCATTTGCTTTAGCAAAGAGAGGCAGCCGCGCGCACGGCCAAAAAGTAGCTTTCTTTCCCGAACCCCATTATCTGTCCTTTGGCTACCGGCGCGATCACCGACTTTTGTCTAAACTCTTCTCTTGAGTGAATATTGGAAAGATGCACCTCGATAGCAGGTATTTGAACAGCGCTTATTGCGTCTCTTATAGCGACACTGTAATGGGTATATCCGCCCGGATTTATTATCAGAACGCCGTAAACCCCTTTGGCCTTTTGGACCGCATTTACTATCTCGCCTTCCACATTGCTTTGAAAAAAGCCGATCTCTAAACCAAGTTCTTTTGCAAGCACTTGGATCTCTTTATTTATGTCTTCAAGGGTGGTATCGCCGTATATGCTGTTCTCTCTGTCTCCCAATAGGTTCAGATTAGGACCGTGGATCACAAGGATTTTCTTCATATTGACCTCCCCCATTACTTAGGAAAATTGTAGCACAGTTTTGATGTTATAATTATTAATCAATGGCAAAGGAAAAAGATAAAAACCAAGGATGGGGCCCAAGCTGGCTTATACTTTTGATCGCATTCATCCTTGTGTGCCTGTTTTCTGCCGCCGGTCTTTTGGCACAGATGCTTGATGGTTCCGACATGATCGAGCGGGCATCATCCCCTCTTTCGGAATCCACAATAATCTATTCGGCCGACGGCACAGTACTTGGAACGATACATGCCGGTGAAAAAAGGATGTCTGTTCCGACATCACAAATATCGCCATATCTTATAAAAGCCGTCATCGCCTCGGAAGACAATGATTTTTTCAGCCATAAGGGAATATCCCTGAAATCAATGGCAAGAGCAGCATTTGCCAACCTGACCAGCGGAAAGGTCGTACAGGGCGGCAGCACAATAACCCAGCAGCTGGCCAGAACGCTTTTCCTTTCCACGGAAAGGACCTTTAAGCGCAAGCTCAACGAAATGTACTATGCTCTTGAGCTCGAGCGGCGCTATACAAAAGAAGAGATCCTTGAAATGTATCTAAACCAGGTCTACTGGGGACACAACACCTATGGTGCCGATGCCGCTGCGCAGATGTATTTCGGCAAACACGCGCAGGGCCTTACACTTTCGGAAGCCGCGATGATGGCGGGACTTTTAGGAGCTCCGGAAATATATTCTCCTTATAAGAATTTTGCGCTCGCGGCCTCGCGCAGGGACTTGGTCATTGATAAGATGCTTCGTCTGGGAATGATAAACGAAAGGGAATCCCGCACGGCAAAAGCCGAAAAGATCTCCATCTCAATGGGAAAAATCAATAAATATAAGTTCAATGCCCCATATTTTACGAACTTCGTAGTGAACCAGTTAGTACAAAAGTACGGCACAAATATCGTTTACAAGGGCGGATTAAGAGTATATACAACCCTGCTAATGCCTGTACAAAAAAATGCCGAGGAGTCCGTCAATAAATTCATATCGGAAGAAGGCAAAAAATATAATTTCTCGCAAACCGCTTTGCTTGCGGTCTCCCCTAACAACGGTCATATCCTTGCGATGGTCGGAGGTGCCGATTTTGACAAGAGCGAGTTCAACCGTGCGGCGCAGTCAAAACGTTCTCCGGGCTCTTCTTTCAAGCCTTTTATATACACAGCCGCTATGGAAAAAAGGATGTCCCCCGGTGATATACTTTCGGACGCTCCTATCACTTTTGATGTGTTTCCCACGCAGGACCATCCCGACGGAAAATGGAGACCTAAGAACTTTGACAGAAAATTCCGCGGAAATGTTACCCTGCAATATGCCCTGGAAAATTCCCTGAACATTCCCGCAATAAAGCTTTTGCAAAAAGTCGGAATAGACAATGCCGTAAACATGGCCAGGCGCATGGGGATAACTTCGGACCTGAGCCAGACGCTTTCTCTGGCGCTCGGGACTTCGGATGTTTCTTTGCTCGAGATGGTTTCCGCCTTCGGAGTGCTGGCAACCGGCGGAGAAAAATCCGAAACACTTTCGATACTCAAAGTGACAGACAAAAACGGTAAAATTCTTGAGGAGGACAAGCCTTCTACGACCAGAGTAATCGACCAAGACACGGCCGCGATGATGGTTTTGATGATGAAAGGCGTTATTGCCTCCGGAACAGGCGTAAGAGCAAATATCGGCCGCAGCGCTGCTGCAAAGACCGGTACTTCCGACAATTTTAAAGACGCTTGGTTCATAGGTTTTGTGCCCCAGCTGGTTGCCGGCGTCTGGGTGGGAAATGACAATAACGCGCCCATGAAAGGCGTGGCCGAAGTCGGAGTCTGCCCCAGGATCTGGAAATATTTTATGCAAAAAACACTGAAAGATATTCCCGCACAGGAATTTCCAGGTCCGGAGAACGCTGCATCAGTACAAATTTGCGTTGCTTCCGGGCTTTTGAAAAATCGCTACTGCCCGGCAAACAAAATTAAATGGGGAACGTTCTGGCCCGGCAAAGCCCCAAAAAGAGAATGCAATGTGCATGGGCCTAAAGAAGTCCCGTCTGAAGACATTGAAGAAAGAGATAGTATTCCCGAAGGAGGAACAGAAAACGGATCCCCGGAAGTATTCAAAAAAGAGGTGTTCTAATGATAAAATTCGGGACTGACGGCTGGAGAGCGGAAATTGCGGGAGATTTTACTTTTGAAAACGTGAAAAGAGTTGCACAGGCATTTTCGGATCACTTCTCAGGGTCCGACGGGCCTGTGGTTATCGGTTATGACAACAGGTTCAGGTCCGAAGATTTTGCGTTTGCAGCAGCTAATGTAGTGGCGGCCAACGGGTTTACGGCATATATTTGCCGGACCTCGTGTCCGACCCCTGCGGTCTCTTTCCAAGGAAAAGATAAAAAAGCCTGTGCCGGGATAATGATAACCGCAAGTCACAATCCTGCGGTATGGAACGGTTTTAAGGTAAAGGGACCGTACGGGGGATCAGCCGATGAGACGATCACAAAAAACATAGAAAAACTGATAGGAAAAACCGTTGTTAAAGAAAATGCCCCTCAGCGAAAAATGATCGTTTTTGACCCTAAAGAAACATACATATCAGCTGTCACGAAGTTGATAGACATCAAAAAACTTGTCTCTTTTAGAGAAAAGGTACTGATAAACCCGATGTTCGGCAGCGGGATCGGATATTTTTCTAAAGCGCTGCAAGGAATGCCAAATATTAACGAAGTCAACGCCTTCCGCGACCCGTATTTCGGCGGAGTAAACCCCGAACCCATACCCGTCAATCTCAAAGCCTTTATGTCAGCATGCGCAAAGGAAAAGGCTTTTGGCATAGTGCTTGACGGCGATGCAGACCGAATAGGCGCAGTAGGTACCGACGGGATCTACATAAATACACATCAGATATTTGCGCTCCTGCTTTATCACCTCGTGAAAAACAAAAAGTGGACCGGAGCAGTGGTCAAGACTTTTAATATGAGCCGCCTCATCGACATGATGTCGGAAAGATACGGTCTTAAACTGTTCGAGACCCCCATAGGTTTCAAATATATCTGCAATCTCATGCGGGAAAAAGATATCCTTATGGGCGGGGAAGAAAGCGGTGGAATGGGAATAAAAAACCATATCCCCGAAAGAGACAGCCTACTGGCCGGGCTTTTGCTGATTGAGCTTGTGGCCTGCGAGAAAAAATCCATCGGAGCGGTTTTACAGGATATTTCCGGAGAATTTGCCAGGTTCTATTATGACAGGATAGACCTGAAGATCGATTATATGGACAAAGACCGGATAAAAAAACGCCTTGCGAACGAACAGCCCAAAAACTTCGCCGATATGCATATAGATGAAGTAAAAGCCCTGGACGGATATAAGTTCATGCTAAGTGACGGCAGCTGGATACTTTTTAGGCTCTCAGGAACCGAACCGCTGCTGAGGATCTACTGCGAAGCCGATTCGCAGGAAAAAGTCGCGTTATTACTGAGTGAAGGAAAGAACTGGATACAAAGCTAAAAGCAATGTCCGAATGTCATAATGTCATAATGTCAGAAATCCGAACGTCCGAAGAAAAAACTTAATAGAGATCTTTCAGACGTTAGGATTTTGGACTTTCGGATTTCGGTTATTCTGTCTTAAGTTCTTCTTCCAGTTTCTTTCTTTGTTTAAGAACTTTGATCTTATCGTTCTCTTCTGATAACAGAGATGAAAGCTTGTTACTCTTAAAAAACTCCGCCAAACTCTGCCTCATCTCAAGGCTGTCACCTGCAAGAGCAGATGCCCTTTCGAATTCGCTCTGAGCCGAACTTTTGTAGGCCTGTGCTGCCTCACCGGACACGGCGGCAGACGCGCTTATATAGGCCTGACCGATATAAAGCCTAAGGTACGGGTCTGCAGAAGCAAGGGAAGAAGCTTTGGCATATTCCTGTGAGGCCAGCGGCAGATCTCCTTTTCGGGCCAGCAATTGTCCGTAGAACAAATGAGGATAAGGGCTTTCGGGCTGAACCTTTATGGCCTTTTTATATCCTTCCGCAGCTCCTTGCAAGTCGCCTTTGAGCATCAGGTCAAAAGCGGACAGCATCGGGTTTTTTATCTCCACTTTGGATTTTGCCCTTACCTGCGAGAACCATCTCTCAAAAACATTCTTCTTCTTTTCTTCCAGGAGCTTGTCCTTGTCCGCATTCTCTTTCAAGCGGGATTCGTTCATCTTTATTATGTGATAGCCGAAATCCGTCTTGACCAGCCCCGATATTTCGCCGGGCTTAAGGGCATATGCGGTATCTTCAAACTCTTTTACCATAGCACCTTTGCCAAAAAAGCCCAGGTCCCCGCCTTTTGAGGCGCTGCCGGGATCCTGCGAATACTTTTCTGCCAGCCCGGAAAAATCCGCGCCTTTTTTTGCTTCTTCAAGAACTTTTTGCGCAGGCTCGCCCGCTGTTTTAATAAGTATATGCTGAACACGTATCTCTCTCATATCGTCCGGCGTCAGGACAACCCCGGAATTAATGTTTTGGGTCGTTTTTTGCACTACTATCTCTTCCCGTATCATCCTTTTAAGATTTTCAAGCGAAAAACCCTGTTTCTTAAGCAGTTGTTCAAAAGTTCTGCGGTCGGGCACATTGTTAGCTTTCATTATATCTTCTACGGCGCGGTCCACTTCCGGCGCGTTGGCGCCGAATTTTTTCCCGCCCTCCTGGGCTATTATGGTAAAATCTATGAGCTGAGAAAGCGCCATGCTCTGCATGTACAAGAGGCTCATCGGGTCCAATGCCCCTTTTTGCTCAGCAGCGAGGCGGCCCATTATCTGATTAAATCTGAAGACATCCACATCTTTGCCGTTGACCCTGGCCAGCCCTTCTCCCTTGCCTGGCATAGAAAAACCACCTTGCATGCCCAGCTGCCCCAGACCGTAGAACATTGTTAGTATAAATACTACCGATACCATTATCAGAACTATCTTCATCTTATCGCGTAAAAATTTGAGCATTTGATCAGTCTCCTTTTAGCAAAGAATTTACCGAGATATAAGCACCGAGCATGCCCAGCACAACGCCGATAGCGCTTACGGAAATATAGATCCAGAAGAGCCTGTAACCGGAAGTAATAAGCGGAATAAAAGGCATAAAATCCTGCAACTCGTGCACAGCAAGATCATACGAGAATTTAAGGATTATGAAGGACAAGGCAGCTCCTATCAGCCCTATAAGCACCCCTTCCATAATAAAAGGCCACTTGATGAAAGAATTTGTTGCTCCGACCAGCCTCATTATATAGATATCGGTCTGCCTGGCTATCACAGTAAGTTTGATGGTGTTTACGACGATCAAAAGTGTGGCAATGATAAGAAGGGCCACAAGGATAAACCCGCTGACCCTGATAAGATCCAGCACAGACTGAAACCTGTCCGCGAGGTTGCCGCTGTATCTGACCTCGTTTATTACGGCCATATTGGAGATCTTTTTTGCGGCCGCAGAGGTTGCCTGCGGCGATTTTACCTTGATCAAAAAAGTATTCGGGAGAGGGTTCTCGCTTATTATCTCTCCGAGAGCAAGCCGGCCCTCATAATCCGACCTGAAATTTTTCCAGGCTTCCTCTTTTGAAACGAACTTTACGCTTTCAACACCCTCTATCGCCGAGATCTGCAAAGAGATCGCCGCAGCAGAGCTGTCGTCAATATTTTTATCCACATAGGCGGCTATCTCCATCTTAGAGCCTATGATCGAAGCAATATTTCCAAGATTTGCCACGGCAAGAAGGAAAGCTCCGAACACCACAAGCGATACAGTGATCGTAACCAGCGAGACAACGCTCATTATGCCGCTGCGCCTGAAGCCGGTCCATGACTCTCTCAAAAAGAACTCAAAGGACATTGCTGTAAACCCCCAATTGCTGATCTCTTATTATCCTGCCCGCTTCGAGAGCGATGACCCTTTTTCGCATGCCGTCAACTATCGACTTGTTATGGGTCGTGACTATGACGGTAGTGTTGCGCTTGTTGATCTTATCCAGCAGGTGAATTATTTCCCAGGAGGTCGACGGGTCCAGATTTCCGGTAGGCTCGTCCGCAAGCACCAAAGGAGGATTGTTTACGATCGCGCGCGCAATGCAGGCTCTCTGCTGTTCCCCTCCGGAAAGCTCTCCCGGAAAACAGTTTGCTTTTTTAAAAAGCCCGACCAGTTCCAGCGCCTGCCCCGCGTGCCTCCTGATAAAGCTTCTGGAAGCGCCCATGACCTGCAGCGCAAAGGCAACATTTTCGTAAATGGTCCTGTTGGGCAAAAGCTTGTAATCCTGAAAAACCACACCGATATTCCTGCGCAAAAAAGGTATCTGGGAATCCTTCATCTCGGAAAGGTTCACCCTGTCAAGAAGCACTTGTCCGTTTGTGGCAAATTCCTCCCTGTAGAGCAGTTTAAGAAGCGTTGATTTTCCCGAACCGGTAGGTCCCACTATAAAAACGAACTCTTCCTTGCCGATACAAAGGTCAACATTGCTCAGAGCTTCTACGCCCTTGGGATAAATTTTTGAAACATTTCTTAGAACGATCACGCTTCGATAGTCCCCTGTTCGTATAAGGGGAACCCGTCCGTAAGGCGGAGTACGCGGTCGGAGGATTCCTTTTTTACAGTTTCGTTTTCCGGATCGGACAAAACCCTTAAAATGATATCGGCGATCTCTTCCATCTGCGGTTCTTTGAAGCCTCTCGTCGTGACGGCAGGCGTGCCTATCCTGATACCGGAGGTCACAAAAGGCGATTGGGCATCGAAAGGAACAGTATTTTTGTTCACCGTTATTCCGATCTCGTCCAAATATTTTTCCGCTGCTTTTCCGGTAAGGCCCTTTGGCGAGAGGTCGACAAGTATCAAGTGAGTATCGGTACCGCCGGATACGAGCCTGAAATCTTTTTTGATCATGGCAGATGCTAGCGCTTTTGAGTTTTTCAAGATCTGTTCCTGGTATTTTTTGAAACCGGGCTCCGCCGCTTCTTTAAAAGCCACAGCTTTGGCGGCTATCACATGCATCAGAGGGCCGCCCTGCGTCCCGGGGAACACTGCTTTATCCACCTGCTTTGCATATTCCGCAGAAGTAAGTATAAGCCCGCCTCTAGGTCCGCGGAGTGTTTTGTGGGTGGTGGAAGTCGTCACATGAGCATAAGGTATCGGAGACTGGTGCAGGCCCGCCACTACCAAACCCGCAATATGCGCTATATCCACCATCAAAAAAGCTCCAACCTCATCCGCGATCTTTCGTATCCGTTTAAAATCTATTTCTCTCGGATATGCGGTAGCCCCTGTCACGATCATTTTCGGCTTGTGGATATTGCAAAGCTGCGCCATCTGCTCATAATCTATCCGCTCGTCATCTTTTTTCACGCCGTAAGCCACAAAGTTGAAATACATCCCCGAAATATTCACGGGACTTCCGTGCGTAAGATGGCCGCCGTGCGAAAGGTTGAGTCCGAGAACCGTGTCGCCCGGTTTGATAAAAGCAAGATACGCGGCAATATTGGCCTGGGACCCTGAGTGAGGCTGAACATTCGCATGGCCGCAGTTAAAAAGTTTTTTGGCCCGGTCTATAGCAAGGTTTTCGGCAGTATCCACGCATTCACAGCCGCCATAGTATCTTTTGCCGGGATAACCTTCGGCGTACTTATTGGTAAGGCAGGAACCCATTGCTTCCATGACAGCCCTGCTCGTAAAGTTTTCCGAAGCGATCAACTCGATCTTTTTACGTTGTCTATCCAGCTCCATGTCTATAGCGCAAGCGATCTCCGGGTCGGTAAGCCTTACTTCGTCCATACCAGGGTGCATATGTAACCCTCCAAAAAAATTATATCACGCCTGTTAAAAAAGTTTTCTGCTTGATGATGCCGATATCGCATCCTTTGATATGGAAACATCGTCTATGAACCATCCTCGGAAACCGTTAGATTGAAGGTCCATCGCATCAAAGCTGAAAGCAAGTTTGATCGTTTTTCCGGCATAAGAGGTTAGATCATATTGATGTTTGACCCATACTCCAGGAGTAAAAAATCCGCCGGAGGAATACGGTTTTGAGACATCTTCAGGATTGGTGAATTCCGGATTTATCTTAAGAAGCATTGTCCAGTTGGTCCCGTCGTCATCTGAAAGATTGACTTTCATCTGATCAAAAGTGGAAGGGTCTCTTGCTTCTACTTCCCACCAGGTCCAAAAAGTGAGTGTTACGGTCGAATAACCCACAAGGTTTATGCTCGGAGAGATCAGGTCTCCTTTTGTGGTGGCAAGAAATGCGGATGTCCCTCCTGACAATTCTGTGTCGGGGGGGATAGATCGCTGCTCACCGATAAAGCTTCCCGTTGCAGAATCGCCGAACCAATATGAATAACTTCCTCCATGAGCCGCAGGCAATGACCCGTCATCGCCTGATGAGAAAGTGACATAGTAGGGAGCAAGAGTATTGTTTGATAGAGTTATGTTCTGTATCCTGTTCCAAAGACCGGCGGCGCTCCATCCGCTTTCCGATTCGAAACCATCGCTGAAATCCGCAACTGACACCGCAGATAAACTAAAATTCTGAGAAGTAGCATGTCCGGTCGTTATTGTAACGCTTGCATCCTGGTTGACATAACCGTAAGCATAAACGCTGACGGTCACCGTTCCCGCAGAAAGTTCTGAAATAACATAGTCACCGTTTGAATCGCTATATGAGGTTTTACCCTGAGCCACCACCCTGGCGCCGGCAATGACCCCGGAACCCGAAGCCGGCATTATTTTTCCTGCCACCGAACCGTTCGAAGAAACAGGCGAAAGAGTGATGTTGTCGGCAGTTTCCGTTTCGCCTGCCTGAACTACAACACTGACAGAGTTGTCGATATAACCGATCTTGGAAGCAGTCACCGACACAGTACCCACAGGAAGATTTGATAAAGTATAATTTCCTGATGAATCCGTCACTGCAAGACTTGACGGGGTGCGGACATCAGCACCGGCTATTCCCGCACCTCCTGAAGTAATTACTCTGCCCGAAATATTTCCTACCGATACCGGGACGACCGCGGCTATCCATCCGAAATTGCTTATAGAAACAGATACGGTATCGGTAGATACTGTACCTTCCCCTAGGGACTGCCAAGCCGAAGCGGAAGAGTCAAACCAGTAAAAAGATACGGGAGTTTCCGACGGAGCAGATATAGTCAATGTCGCAGGTTTTGCCAAGACAGTCCCAGTCGGGCTTATGTACACAAGAGAAACCAGCTTATACCCGTCAGGTACAGGCAAAGGCGCAGACAGTAGACTGCAGTTGGTGATGACAATAGAAAGATCTGAAGACAGAGCTTCTGCCGGTATGCTTAATTTGACGGATCCGTCAGAATTGGCCACTTCACCGCCGCCGGACCCGATATCGGTAGATTTGCTGTCCTTTTGTTCCAGGATAGTTTTTGGAACATAAGTTGTGGCCATAGGAGTTACATCTATTGTTTTGGATACGGACAAATATCCCGGTGCGGAAACGGAAAAGTTCTGCAGGCCGCTGGTGACCCTTTCCAGAATATAAGTGCCGTCTGAACCGGTAGAAGAAGAAACAGACCCTACTACAACAGAAGCTCCGGATATAGGATTCAACGCGGTATCAGCGACAGTACCCGTCACCGTGGCTGTTTGTGAGGGGCCATCTTCTCCGCCGCAACCTATTGCTCCAACTGACACAACCAACAGCAAGAAAAAGGCAATGTATCTTTTGATTCTCTTCACTTTTTACTTCTTTATGTTCTTTCTTGAAGCTGCCCGGCAGCTTTGAGCTGCTCATAGCGGTTAACGAGTTCTGTCTGCGTCTTGGCAGGGGCTTCTTCATAATGTGAAAACTTCGCGGTAAAATGCCCTCTTCCGCGGCTTATGGAACGCAGATCGGACGCGTACTTTGCCGTTTCTGAGCTTGGAACCAGCGTTTTAACAATTTGTGTCTTGGCCACGTTCTGCTCCATACCGAGTATCTTGCCTCTTTTTTTGTTAAGATCGGACACGATGTCCCCTACGCAGTCATCCGGCACGTTTATTTCCATCGTCATTATAGGTTCAAGTATCACGGGTTTTGCCTCGGCAAACGCTTTCTTAAATCCCATCGAACCGGCGATCTTAAAAGCAAGATCGGAAGAATCAACCTCATGATAAGAACCGTCTACAAGAGTAACTTTTACGTCCATCACAGGATAGCCTGCGATCACTCCGCCCGCCATCGCCTCGCGGACTCCCTTTTCAACGGCGGGTATGTAATTTTTCGGGATCACCCCCCCGACGATCTTATCCGTAAATTGAAAACCTTTCCCCCGAGGCAAAGGCTCTATATCAAGCCAGCAGTCACCGTACTGTCCCCGTCCGCCGGATTGTTTCTTGTATTTCCCCTGGGCTTTTGTCCTGCCTTTTATTGCCTCTCTATACGCGATCCTGGGCGCGCCGGCTTCTATTTCGACACCAAACCGCCTTTTCTGCCGCTCCAGCATAACATCCAGATGGACATCTCCCAGCCCGGAGATAATGGTCTCTTTTGTCTCGGTATTATGGCTTACAAAAAATGTCGGATCTTCGTGCATCAAAGCATTGAGGGCCGTACCCATTTTTTCCTGATCAGCCTTCGATTTCGGCTTTACCGATATCGAAAGCATGGGTTCTGGATATTTAGCTTTTTCATATACTATGGATTTGCCCGCATCGCAGAGAGTATCCCCTGTTCCGGTGTTCCTGAGCTTGGGCAATGCGACAATGTCGCCCGCTATCCCTAAGCTTGTCTCTTCCCTGTTCTTGCCCCTCATAAAGAATATCTGCCCCACCCTTTCTTGCGCATTTTTGGATGAGTTGAGCACCGAGCTGGAATGATTGAGCGTCCCCGAAAATATCCGCACATAAGAAAGCTCCCCGACATGCGGCTCTACGGCAGTCATAAAAACATATCCTGAAAAGGGGTCCGATGCGGCAGGCAGCCTTTCCGTCCCGTCAAGGCCTTTCAAAACACGCTCGTCCGCTCCCGGCAGCCAGTGTTCCATCGCTTCTTCAAGCAGGCTTACTCCTATATTTTTTACGGCACTACCGCATAGCACCGGAAATATCTGCTTGTGGTCTACGGATTTTTGGAATGCTTCCGCCACTTCGGCATCGGAGATTTCCTGGTCGCCCATGTATTTTTCGAGCAGTTTTTCGTCTATCTCGACCACTTCTTCGATAAGCATATCCCTATATTTGTCCATCGTATCTTTCAAGTCGTCGGGAACAGGGATCTCAACGGCTTCTCCGTTATCAAATCTATAGGCTTTTTTGGTCAACACATCCACTACCCCGGAAAATCCGGCTTCTTTGCCTATAGGTATATGTACGGGGATCACATCCTTGCCGAAAGTTTCCCGAAGAAGGTTAAAAACCGCATAAAAATCCGCTCTTTCCTTGTCCATCCTGTTGATAAAAATTATGCGCGGCAGATTATCTTCGTCCGCCAGGCGCCACATATCCTGCGCTCCCACGCCCAGGCCTGAAACCGCACAGGCCGTAAATATCGCGCAATCTGCCGCATACAATCCCGAAACCGCCTCGCCCGCAAAGTCCGCGAATCCCGGAGTATCGACAAGATTTATCTTATATTCCTTGTATTCAAAGGTCATGACGGATGTCCTTACGCTCGTCTTTCTCTTTATCTCTTCAGGGTCAAAGTCGGAAACAGTGTTGCCTTCATTAACCGAACCGATGCGGTTTATCACCTTGGAGTTAAAAAGCATGGTTTCTGAAAGCGAGGTTTTGCCGGAACCGGAGTGGCCTATCAACGCAACGTTCTTTATTCTGCCGGTCGGATATTGTTTCATAAGGTTTCTCCTTGAAACATTTTGGCTGCAAAGATTTTAACATACAAAAAATATCCTTGCAAATTACGGGCGCCTGTTGTAAAATATTTTCCGGTCGATCTCCCGCCAAATATACACGCGAGGAGCAAATAAGAAGGAAAGGAGGATCGGATGAATCTCAAAAAACTTTTTATGTCTGCGCTGGTACTGTCCGCACTTTTAGCTGTCCAGTCTTTTGCAGCACCGGCACTTCCCGGCAATTACAACATCTGCCTGTCTGAAGTTGTAAAGATCGGGGAAAATGTTATGGTGCCCGAAAACACCCTGGTAAAATCCGCCGTGTCTATAGGCGGTTCAGTAGGAGTGGCGGGCGAAATTGCCGAAGATGCCGTGGCTATAGGCGGCTCCGTGGTTCTGGGCCCAACCGCCAGGGTACACGGCAATGTAGTTTCAATAGGCGGAAAAATAAAAAAAGCCCCGGAGGCAAAAGTCACCGGGCAGATGAAGGAGGTCCTTATGCCGCAAATACTGTCTTCAGCGACCGATTTAAGTTCAAAAGTTGCCCCTTCCGCTTTGATACTGGCTCAATTATTCGCAAGCCTGCTTACATTTTTGGGAATACTCGCCATAGGTATGGCCGCCGGCTTTTTATTCCCTAAAAGGGTCGGATGGATAGCCGTATCTATAGAAAAGGCGCCGTTAAAAGCCTTCCTGTGGGGGCTTTTATGGGTAGTGCTTATTCTCCCCATAACGCTTCTATTAGTGGTAAGTATCATCGGGATCCCCCTTGTAATACTTCAATTTGTTGTTTACGGCATAGCTCTCGCTCTGGGCTATATAGCCGCAAGCCAGGTTTTGGGCAAAAAACTGCTTGCCAGCCTGAGGAGATATAACCAACCTATGGTCACTGAGATAATCTGGGGCATTATCCTTCTCACATTGATAGGACTCGTACCCGTTATCGGATGTCTTGTCAACGCCGTGGTCGGCACGATGGCGATTGGAGCCAGCTGGATGAGCAGACTGGGAGAAGGTTAGTCTCTTCAATTTCCCGGTAATTATTAGCCCCGCACTTTCTATCTCAAAGAAAGTGCGGGGTTTTTTTGGCAAAATCATGCAAGTTTTTGAGCCTGCACTACGACTAGTATATAGAGCGGATTAATATCGGAGGACATTTATGGCAGAGACTACAGCTACCACAGGTACTACAGGTACCACAACTTACACAACTGATCAAGAACAGCAATTTGATGATATAGATGGTAATGCTGACGGCTATATTTCATTAGAAGAATATAATACCGCCTTTCCAGAAGGCAATTACACGGCATTCGACACATATGACGAGAACGGGGACGGCAAAATATCCCCGGAAGAAGCGCAACAGACAGAAGCAGATAATGAACAATCCGTAACAGATATATTATGGCGGATGGCCATGAGAATATTTAAACTGGACCAATTTAAACCACCCGATCTGGGAAATGATCCGCCGGACTGGAAATAGCCTCCCCGATCGATAATTTACATACCGCCAGATCATTCTACTTTCCTCTGATTTCGATTTATGCTATGATAAATTTAACTGTTATGGAAACGACAAAAAAAGACGATTTGATATTAAAGCTGCACGAAAAATGTGCGGCAAATAATTTTATCAGTCCGGACCTTTTCAAAAAATACAATGTAAAACGCGGGCTTCGCAATGAGGACGGAAGCGGCGTTCTTGTCGGACTTACCAGAGTATCGTCCGTCATCGGATATGAAAAAGTTGATGAGGATCTTGTGCCTGTAGAGGGACGGCTTGAATATAGAGGCAGAAATGTCAGGGATATTGTTGAAGGCATCCAGCAAGAGGACCGGTTCGGTTTTGAAGAAGTGGCCTACCTTCTGCTGTTTGGAGAGCTTCCAAAAAAGAGGGAATTCAAGGATTTTTTGGATATATTTTCAGCTGAAAGGCATCTCCCAGAAAACTTTACCAGAGACATAATCCTTAACTTCAGGTCAAGGAATATAATGAACAGCCTGGCCCGCGCCGTACTGGCGCTTTATAGTACGGACCCGAAAGCCGATGATCTTGCGATCGACAATCAGATCCAACAGGCTATTTCTCTAGTTGCAAAGTTCCCTGTGATAATAGTTCATGCCTATCACGCGATCATGTACAAATTTCACGGCGAGCCGCTGTTCATTCAGCCGCCCAACGATGCCTTGACCACGGCGGAAAACTTCTTTTACATGCTTAGAAAAGACCATTCATATACCAAAACCGAGGCCCAGGTGCTTGATGTCCTTCTGATACTGCATGCGGACCACGGCGGAGGAAATAACTCAACATTCGCGACAAGGGTCACTTCTTCCAGCGGGACTGATTCCTATTCGGCAATAGCTGCCGGGGTCGCATCTCTCAAAGGACCTCTTCACGGCGGCGCCAACAAAAGCGTAATGGACATGATGGCCGATATAAAGAAAAACGTAAAAAACTGGAACAATAAAGATGAGATACGCTCTTACGTGAACAAGCTGCTCAATCAGGAGGCCGGCGATAAAAGCGGAAAAATATACGGTTTCGGACATGCCGTATACACAAGATCCGACCCGAGGGCTGTGATCCTTAGAGAATTCGCAATAAAGCTGGCAAAGGAAAAAACAAAAGAGAACGAGCTGGCCTTATATTTGAACTTGGAAGAGATTGTGCCGCAGGCCTTTTACGACCTAAAAGGCACCGGCAAAATCATAGCTCCCAATGTCGACTTTTTCTCCGGGTTCGTTTATGACTGCCTCGGAATAAGCGAGGACCTTTACACACCGCTGTTCGCCATGGCCAGGATATCAGGATGGATGGCACACAGGATAGAAGAGCTGATGATCTCAAAGAGGATAATAAGGCCTGCCTACAAAAATGTCTCTCCGCTGAAAAAATACGTCCCTATGGAAAAAAGAAGATAACGTCTACGGCTCCGCTTTTTCCGTGAACATTAACCAGCCACTTTTATTGTACCTCTTGATAACCCCGACCGGTATGCCTCTGTCATAAGTATATTCGTTCATAATGTTGCCGTTTTCATAATACTCTTTGGCAGAGCCGTCCTTGAGATCACCGACATAATTTGCCTCCGACATGATATTTCCGTTCTGATAATATTCTCTGGCAAGCCCTTCACGGAGATCATTTATATAAGGCGTCTCCGACTGTATATTCCCGTTCTCGTAATAGGTCTTGCACAAACCGTTCTTGACATCATTCTCGTAATAGAACTCGGACCATTTATTGCCACTCTCATAATATGCCGTAGCCGGCCCGTTTTTTATGTCCACCTTATAATTCACTTCTGATCTCAACTTGCCGTTCTCGTAGTACTGCTTGGCGGGGCCATCCTGCGCATTAAAAGAATAATAGGTTTCTGACATGGGAGTCCCGTCACTATAATACGTCTTTCTTACCCCGTGCCTGGAACCCGCACGGAAATGTGTTGAAGATTGAAGCTGGCCGCCCGGATAGTATTCTTCTTCGGTCCCGTATTTTATACCGTCCTGATAATCAGTGGCTGACTTAATGGCACCGTCCGGATAATAAGTTTTTACATTGTATCCGAAAGACACGGATACGAACATAAAAAATAAGCAAAAAGTATATAGAGTTGTTCTAAAAAGCATTATTCCGTTCCTATTATGCGAGATTATAACATTTACCAAGTGATGTCAAGATGCAGTCTGCCGTGTATAATTTAAATATGGCAAAAGTCATTAAGAGACTCCTCATGACGGCAGTGCTTGCTGATAATATACTTACCAACTTCGCAAAAAATTATATATTTAAGACCAGATACGGGTTAAAAGGACATTGCCTCAAATGCGGGCAATGCTGCCGGCAAATATACCTTAAAGCGACCCGTTCTCAGGTCACAAGTCCGCTTTTTGCCAAAATATCCGTAAAATGGATAGAATGGCTGTTCGATTTCAAATTAAAATGGGTGGACTTTGAGGACAATTATTTTGTATTTGAGTGTAAACATCTAAAAAGTGACGGTACCTGCGGCAACTACTCCTGGCGGCCAAATGTGTGCAGAAACTATCCTCTTATAAGCTACTTTAAAGAGCCTGTATTCCTGCCGGATTGCGGATACAGCGCAAAATTAAGATAGCACAACTTAATTCATCAGCCAAAAGGCCGCATTGAGAATCGCCGCAAAGCTTACCCAAACGATATATGGCACAAGTAAAAGCATTGCATTCCTTGACAGCTTGCCAAACTGTACCATACAGATCAAGATCAACGCCCACAGAAAAATAATGATCAACAAACCGAAGAAAAGATCTTTGTATCCGAAAAAGACCACTGACCATATTATATTTAAGAAAAGTTGTCCTGCAAATACTACAAGACCTTTGGTCGCCTCAATGCCTTCTTTGCGCTTATTCCATATCAGATATACCGAAGCCCCCATCATTATGTACAGGGCCGTCCAAACAGGCCCAAAGATCCAGTTCGGAGGATTAAAAAAAGGCTTGTTCAAAGCAGCATACCATACCGGTATCGCCGGATAAGTAAAAACGGAACCTATGACCCCGGCAAGAAGGCATATTAAAGCGGCTACAGAGATCCCGACAACGTCTTTTATCATTCTTATCTTTCCTCCAGTTTTCAGTTTTAATATGATAACATAAATTCTAATATGGCTACCATAAAGCATCATATCAAATTCATGAAAGAAGCTTTGAAAGAGGCAAAAAAGGGATTGCGCGAGGGCGGGATCCCGATAGGATCAGTACTTGTAAAAAGCGGCAAAGTAATCGGTAGAGGACATAACAGAAGGACCCAAAAAGGTTCGGCAATACTTCATGCTGAAATGGATTGCCTGAAAAATGCAGGCAGGCTTAAAGCAAAATATTACAAGGAATGCATCCTCTACTCTACCCTATCGCCTTGTGATATGTGTACCGGAGCCATATTACTTTATAAAATACCGATCGTGGTCATCGGCGAGAATAAGACATTCAAAGGTCCTGAAGCCTATTCAAAAAAAAGAGGGGTAAAGATAATAAACCTCTACATGAAAGAATGCAAAGATCTCATGACTGATTTTATCCGCTCAAAACCAAAGCTTTGGAACGAGGATATCGGCATCTAAAAAGATAAGCCAAGCTTTAAGCTTGGCTTGACACAGGGCTTGCCTGTCTCGGCTCTTTAGCACATTTATTAAGCGGAGCAATTCACCTATAAATCACCGCTGTATTTCTTATTCGGAATGATACGCCGAAAACTTGCATTTTGCAAGAGTTTTATCAAAAAGTGAAATTCTCCGCCAAAACCATCGATAAAAGAATGAAACACCGACAAAAAGGAAATATAAAACATGGCAGTACAACTGGTATCAAGATACGGATTCGACGCTGTGATGCTGACGAACAGGCATTGTCCGGCACAGGCAATGATAGCCAGACAAGGCGCAAGGCCTCTCGCATATTGGCCAAAAGGAGAAGCAAGCGGGTTCAGCGCCCTGTATACAAATCCGGCAAAGCCGGCCAGATCCACTCATATATGCTGGCCCAACTTTGGCAGACTAAGTTTAATAGGTGACGGAAGTGATATTAAACTTGACGAAAACGGTATCCCGACCATCGGAGGAACATATGGACAATATTCACTGGAAAAATATAGGCTTGGAGACACGATAAGAACGCTTCAGATGCACGGACCTTCAAGGACCGAAGATTGGGAAGTGATACAACCTGCAGAGAATTTTGCCATAATGACCTATCATCATCAACCTGATAAACACTTTCCTTTCGAGGCCAAACTTACCGTTCAAGCATTGCTAACGGATAGCGGCTCTTTCTCTTATGATGTTACAACCACAGGACCGATGATCACGGACCTTGCGATCCACACATACTTGACATGGTTAAAAGGCATGAAAGTAAGGGGGCTTAAAGGTGTTGAGTATTTTGAAGGCAGCGACTGGGCAAGATCAGCCTCAAATCCACTTCGGTCCAGCGAGACCGTTTTTGATACGCTTACGGCACTCGAAAAACATTGCATTCTAAATGGACGGAAAGTATTTGATCTGGGATATCCGTCAGCAGATATAAGAATGAGATATAGCGTATTTGGCGAGCCTGTTCATCCTAATCAAATGATACTCTGGGCCGACCCTAATGAAGGGGATTTTGCATGTATGGAGCCTGAACTTTGTGAAAGGAACAGCATTAACAACGGGACCGCTTACCAACTAAGGAAAAACCATTCTTTATCTCTAGGATTTTCTCTGGAACAGGCTGGCTAAACGATTACCAGACCGACTAAAACACTTTTAAACTACTAAGGATCAGCTTGAAAACGTCTGAAGACACGCTGATATCCCCCGTAAAAGGATAGTCAAAGACCATAATAGTGAACAGCACCAGAGCTATCAATGAAGCCAAAAGACCGGTCATTATCAGCTGCGCTGTAAAATTTTCCGTCCCAAAAAAGAACGTGAATGATATGGTTATTATCCCGCAAGCTATAAGGACAAACCACAGTACGGGATGTATTCCGGTCCGCGAATCAACGATCCTGCGCCTTCGCAACTCGTTTGCTTCGTTAAGCTTACTTACCGATTCTGCAAAGAATATCTTCTCTCTTTCGCCTTTAGGTTCAAAGTTTATGTAGACCTCCCAAACGTTGTGTATAAGATCGTGAGACTTTTTAGACTCCATGCCTTTTGCCATGAGCGGCCATTCATCTCTTACTACCGACTTTACATACTCGCCAAGGGTTTTTCCGACTTGCGCATGAAACTCTTTTGATATGCCGGTAGAATCCCTGTAAAGGTCCGCGTAAATATTTGCTTCTGTTTCGAGCCTGGTCATCGTCCCATCAAAGTTTTGCCATGATATCACCACCATAAAAGCGACCAATACAGCATAGATGACCCCTATCGTCGCAAATATCGGGCCTGCAATATCGTTGTGAAGCTTTGTCTTGTGCACGGGCATTATCATCCTGACTAAAATAAGCCCGATCACAGAAAACCCGATTGATATAAGGACCATAAGAATTCCTATTACATATGTAGGAATATAGTAAAGTGATGTCTGTACAAAGCTCATTGATGTCTCCTTTTGTTTTTTTGTGCCACGTTAATTATACAACATCGGGCCAAACCGATATAGAATATAATGTAATGAACAAGAGGGCTTATGCAAAGCATATTTGAAAATATCGAAATCATTGTTGGGGATATTACAAAATTAAAAGTTGATGCTATCGTGAACGCTGCCAACACTTCTCTGCTTGGCGGAGGCGGTGTGGATGGTGCAATACACAGAGCAGCAGGGCCAAAGTTACTTGAAGAATGCCGCACATTGGGCGGTGCACGATCAGGCGAAGCAAAGATCACCAAAGGATACGATCTGCCTGCAAAATATGTCATTCATACTGTCGGCCCAGTATATTCCGGCGGCAATTCTAATGAAAAAAACATCCTTGAGAGTTGCTATAAAAATTCTCTTATGCTTGCCATAAAAAACGGGATCAGAACAATCGCCTTTCCAGCCATATCAACCGGAGTCTATAGGTTTCCAAAAGACCAGGCCGCACACATAGCATGCAAAACAGTATCGGACACACTTAATACTCATCCGGAGACATTTGACAAGGTAATTTTTGTTTTCTTCAGTGAAAGTGATAAAAAGATATTTCTGGAAGCTGTATCCCCAAAATAGTCCGGATTTAGATATATCCCACTTATGTTATAATTATTTTTGTATTCCCCTGTACCTGCCTTCGCCAAGGCTTCGGCAGGCAGGCCTGCCTGCCGGCAGGCAGGGCTCAATGAACAATGAAAGATAGAAGGTACGTAGGGAGTATAAAACGTTCCCCTGTAGCTCAATGGTAGAGCACCTGACTGTTAATCAGGTTGTTGCTGGTTCGAGTCCAGCCGGGGGAGTGCTTCGACTCGGTCGCTTATGCGACCTCGCTCAGCACAAGTTCTCTTTATAAAGAGAGATATCTTTAGTGCATGGAATGAAGCAGGCTGAGCGAGGCCCGAAATGAAATGAGGGACGAGTCGAAGCCAATTTTATGCCATATTTTGTCTATATCCTCGAATGCGGAAATAATTCCCTCTACACCGGAATTACCTCGGACCTTGACAGAAGAATGAAAGAGCATTTTTCAGGGAAAGGCTGTAAATACACATCTTCGTTTAAAGCCCAAAAACTGCGTTACGCAGAAGAATATGATACCCGAAGCCAGGCAACAAAACGCGAAGCACAGATCAAAGGTTGGACACGAACAAAGAAACTGGCTTTAATCAAAGGACATAGAAGAAAAGCGACGTGAAAGTTGCAGCCGATAGGACACCCCCTATTTCAACCTCTTTTTCAATTTCATCACGCTGTTCACCATTTTGCCAAAACCTTTATCCTTTTGCCGTTTCTCAATTTCCGTCATAGCGAAGAAAGCGGTTTCTTTTTTCAGCTTGAGGTAGCTGTCGTATTTTTCGCGTGATAATTCACCGGACTCTACCGCCGCGAGCACGGCGCAGCCCGGTTCATGTTCATGTGTGCAGTCCATGAACCTGCAACCGCTGCTCAGCTTTTCGATGTCAGAAAAAACGTCATGAAGTCCGCTATCGGCATCGGCCAGGCCTATCTCCCTCATGCCGGGATTATCGATCATCATGCCGCCGTTCTTTAGGACGAACAATTCCCTGTGGGTGGTAGCGTGCCGGCCCTTTTTCGTATGGATGCTTATTTCTTTTGTGGCCATCAATTCACTGCCAAGCAGAGCGTTTATCAGGGACGACTTCCCCACCCCTGAAGATCCGAGGAAACAGTGTACCTGCCCGCTTGCTATAGAGTTTGTCAGTCGGTCAAGACTGTCTTTGTCGGAAATACTCGTACATATGAGCGGGATATTTTCGAACCTGCCGTTGATCAGCGAGATCTTCTCATCCAATTCATCTTTTGATATAAGGTCTGTCTTGTTCAATATGAACACAGATTTTATACCGCATGACTTGATGAGTGCAAGGTATCGCTCGAAACGGTTGAGATTAAAATCACGGTCAACCGCCTGCACGACAAAAGCGGTGTCCACATTGGAGGCAATAGGCTGTGTACCGTGAGTTCCGGCTGCTTTTCTTTTGAGAAAATTTTTTCTGGGTTTGGTGTACCGAATTACGGCGTTGTCGCGATCAAGCTCGATGATCTCAACAATATCTCCCACAACGGGAAAGTCGGCGGATGAATCGGCCATATATATGGTCTTGCCTGTGACTTCGGCCCAGTATTCTTTATCTTTCGCCGCCACACGGTATTTCCCGCGGTATTGCGCCACTACTCTGGCCGTTATTATTTCGGTCTTTTTTTGTTCCATTGTCCTTAAAATTATACCAAAATATTATCCTGCATAATAGGATTTACTTCAAGGCGTCTGGTTGCAGCCTTATGTTACAATAGTGTGTATGAAAAGCATAAACTTGTTTATTGTTTCGCTGATCGTCTTGTTGTTGCTCAAACTTTCTGCCGTAGCATCTATTCCTACACCTAAAATCATTCTAAATACACCGATAAAGGCCAACACATTAAGAACTGTTCCCGTTCAGAAATCAAACCTCACTCAAACTGCCGCACAACCTCTGGATTCAACATTGTTCTCCACATCAAAGGCGGGGACCATTCTTCCCGATGAAGCCCAAACTAATATCGCTTGCGGCCAGATCCCGAACGGAACGATATTGGTTGCCTGGGCCAAAAAGACTCCGGAAAATAAACACGTCGGAGAAGCTATGTTCTTTACTGAAAATATGGAATTTATGAAATCGGTATATTTCACTTTTCCGTCAGACTCTTATCAAATCGGAAAGATTGTTGTGCTTGGCCTGGAGAACAATAGTTTTCTAATCGCCTATTCCGACATAAATACTCATAACGGCAAATACATAATTTTAAAAGATAATGGAACTCCCCTATTTGAGCCTGTTACATTCAGTGACTCCGTAGTCGATTCAGTTACGCTCACCCTCCTGCCGGGTAATGAGACAATACTGCTGAGTTATCAGAAATATTCCGATATTTCCGCCAAAGGAGAATATCAGGTCCTTGGTCTTACCGGGAATAAAATATCGGGACCGATAACTTTCAATTCCAAAGGCATGGGAACCGGCATGGTACCTGTGGTCAACAACGGACTATTGGACTATTATTTCGGCTGCGGTTTTTCCAGAAGCAAAACTATCGATCTGTTCGGCAATGTAATACGCGATGACGTCACTTTCTGGCACAAGGCAAATAGGGCTTATCAGCCGATCCTGCTCGAAAACGGCAATTCGCTGGTGCTTTGCATCGATGATAACTATAAGCCCGTGAGCTATCTTCTTGACCCCCAGGGCGTCCGGCTCAGCGGTCCTACCCAATTCCTCACCGATGATCTATTCGAGATATCAGCCGTAAAACTTAATTCTGGGCATATCTTTGTTGAATATACTTCTACCGGCGGGTTCAAACAGCGATCCTCCTACATTACTCTCCTGGATGAAAACGGCAACCGTATAAAAGAAGTCAAAAGCATCGGAGACGAATTTAAAGTGGGCAGCGACAAGGTTGCCTATACAATACTAAATAACAAAAAAGCTCTCGTTGTTTATTCAGGAATGCTGTGGAATGAAAACGGGAACCTCTCGCAAAAAACTACCGGATACAAGATATTCACTATTGAATAACCTTGCGCCTTGTTTGGCTTTTGCTTTAGAAAACGGATTGTTGTATAATCATTCTTAACAAAATGAGCCGGAAACAAGCAATAAAATTAGGATCATTCATTCTTTTCGTCATCGCGATCTATCTTGTTCGGGGCGCGCTTCTTCCTATAGTGCTCTCTATCGCGCTTTTCTACATACTCAATCCTCTGGCAAATCTTTTCGCAGGGATCATCCCGAAAAGAATGCCCGCCAGACGCGACATCGCCATATGCGGAGCGTTCGCAATCTTCATAGTTGTCGTCATTCTTGCATATGAGCATATCGTTCCCCAGATAATCAGCCAGTTCACGAGCCTTGTATCAAACTTTCCGGGCTATTTTACATATGTTACGGAATCGATCTCTTCAAGCCGGAAATGGTATCTCGGCGCAAATCTTCCCCAGCAAGTGGACACTGCGGTGCTGGACGCGTTAAAACAAGCGTTGGGATTGATCGTCGCCTTTTCACAAAACATGATTGCAAACCTTATCGGGATGCTGGGCCAGTTCATCGGTCTTGTGGCAATACCTGTCGTGTCATATTTTATGCTCAGGGAACAGAACAGCCTGTTCGAGGGCGCAGACAGGCTGCTTCCGCAGACATTAAAAGGGCCGGTCAGGAATATCTTTGAAAAGACGGATGTTATTCTCAAACACTATGTTGAAAGCCAGTTCATCATATGTTCGCTGGCAGGCCTTTTGACATGGGCGATCTTATACTTTCTCGGCGTGCCGCTTTCTCTGATCCTGGGCATAATAGTCGCTATAACTCAATTGATCCCTGTGATCGGGCCGCTGATCGGCGGAATACCCGCCGTAGTGATCGCGGCGACTGTTTCTCCGGTGACCGCCTTATATGTAATCATATTATACGGAACACTGCAGTTCATCGCCGGCTATATCATTGCGCCGAAGATCATGGGCGATAAGTTGGAGATCCATCCGTTGACGGTCATCCTCGGAGTATTGATCCTTGGAAATATTATCGGCGTCTGGGGGGTTTTCTTTGCCGCTCCGATAATCGCGATTCTCAAAGTAATCTATGTGGAGATCAAGAAAGTCTGATCGCAGCGGCATATAAAATTCCGCGCGCGCGTTGACATTGCCGGCGTGTCTACTATAATAAAACCAGATAGCCAAAATAAGGGAGGATACCATTTCCATGAAAAAGGCAGTCATTGTAGGTCTTTTGTGCTTTATCCTGGCGGGCGGATATCAGGCGGCCTGCGCCGATATCTCGATCGGCTATGAAACTCTGACAATACTGCCCAACGCACTGGTGCTTTACCTCAACGATCCCGAAAGCGGCTGGGGACTCAAAGCATCCGCGGATTTCGGCACTTCGTTCATTTCCGGCCTGACAAGCATCATAGGAAAGGTGGCGACATTCGGACTCACGGATCCAAAATTCTCTTTCGCCACTCTGTCGTTCACAAAGGATATAAACAGGAACGTTAATGTAAGGGATTACATCAGGTTGGGCGCCTTTTTTATTACGGCAAATGCAGGCAATACTTCCATTACAAAAACCTTGCCTACGATCGGGATAGGCAGAGATATATCCAAATTGTTTAACGACCGGCTTGTGGGAAACGCAGAACTGTCATATCCGGAAATACTAACGCTTAATTTGAGGTATTCGTTTTAGTCAGGTATGTTTTCAGTTTTCTGCCTCGGCAAAAATACTTGATTTTCTGCGATTATTACTGTAATATTTGCACAATTCATAAAAAAGGAGAATTACATGGGAAACAGGATAGCAGGTCTGGTTTGTGCTCTTGGCATAGCCATGGTATTCATTTCCAACGGATGCGGCGTCACAAATTCGGGAGGAAGTTCGGTCACGACCACTTTTTACACGGAAACATCCAACACGACACCTGTATTCCAACCTTCTTCCGCATCAACATCGTCAATCAGGCCTTCGGCGGTCACTTCCCTATCGACCGAAGAATGGGGTTCGGGGAACCCGCTCTACTGCGTATACTATTCGCTACGCGAATTCATAAGCTCCAGGGATGAAGGCGTGGTTGACAGGTCCAATCTCTACAAGCTTCTGATAGATGTTGACAGCGTTTTTTCGGGTTTGTCGTCGACCGCTTCAAGCATAACCTCGCAGGAAGTGACCCCTCCGTTCGATAAGCTGCAGAAAATCGTCTGCGATAAGGCGTACAACGATACCGGCGGAAAAAGGTCCATAGCGATGAAAGAAACTGCGAGCGAGGTCAACGCGATAATCACCTGGATATGGAGCGATGTATCGAACAAGGAGGAATACGGGATAGCCACGATAAATTACAACAAAGATACCAGTGATATCACCGTTGATATGACTTTTAGCGTCGACTATGACGTCAGCGGCAGCACGGCTTGCGATTACAATCTAAGGTGTTATGTCACGGGGAATTCAGCCGCAAATTCGTTCCAATTCAAGTACATAGTCGGCAACAATACGGTAGTGGCAAAAGGCATATCAAAGGGAGCCGGAAATTACATGCTTTTTAAATATGAAGGTCCTGGTGTAGACCAGAGATATATCGTTGTAGAAGGCACCGCCGATGAAAGCTTCTTTATAGCCCAGAACAGCACCCCGACAGCGATCTTTACCAACGAGGCGGAACTTCCGGCAACGGTATCCGCATATAAGGACTGGGTCGTAAGCACCGAAGCATTCTCGGCATCCGACATGGTGACGGATATCAGCGTGCTTAACACGGGCAACGCCAAACAAGGAACAATATACATAAACCATAATTAGGAGGAAGGGCCGATGAAAAAAGAGATCAAAGCCGATAAAAGCCTGGTAGCGTACTGCGGACTTTATTGCGGGGCCTGCGGCGCGTTCCTCAGGAACAGATGCAAAGGCTGCCACGATAATATCAAAGCGACCTGGTGCCAGATAAGGGCTTGCTGTACAGAGAACAGCTACTTATCATGCGCTGACTGCCAGAGGTTCACGAACATAAACGACTGCAAGAAGTTCAACAATATCGTCTCCAAAATATTCGCTTTTCTTTTCAGGTCGAACAGGAAAGCATGCATCGACCAGATCCGCAGGATAGGCCTCGAAGGCCACGCCAAGGATATGGCCGACAAAAAAAGACAGAGCATCAAAAAATAGGACGGTTAAAAAATAAATAAAGGAGACTCTTGATGAAAAAGCTGTATTGTCTTGCCGTATTATTCTGTTTCGCGGTGTTATCCCCTATCAGTTCGTTCGCCGCGAATGATCTGACGCTAAGATCCGAGTTCGAGGGCGGCAAGCTCTACAAAGCAGGCGTGCTCAACGTTGTCGTGATGAAGGGCGATTTCCACGCGATGGGAAGGCAATACGGAGCACTGTTAAAAGATGAGATGAGCGAGTTCTACGACATGGCGGCGGTAAAAACTCTCATGGGAGACAAAAAGGTCACATACAAAGAGCTGCTCGACGAGTGCAAAGCCGGCTACAACAGGAATCCGATGTACGTAAAGGAATGGGTCCGCGGCATGAGCGAGACTTCGGGGCTCGGACTTGAAAAGCAGATAATCATGAGCGAACTGCTCGGAGCGGTCATAATGACCCCCGACAAGAACGCCTGTTCAGGCCTCATCACATGGAAAGACTATTCTTCCGGCGGGAAGACCGTTGCAGGCCGGAACTGGGACCTCGGGACTTTAGCGCTCGAGCCCTACCAGAAATTCCTGACAGTGAACGTGTTCAATCCCACGGGTTACGGCCATGGCGTTGCCGATATCAACTATATCGGCTCGATAATGTGGCAATCGGCGATGAACAGCGCAGGACTTTTTTACGACCTGCAGAACGGCAGTATGTCCGATCCATACGCCGCAAAGAACCGCCTCAATGCAAATTCCTCTCTTATGTCAATGATGCTTGATTCGGGAACGATCGAACAGGCCGACGCGTTCTTCAGCGCGGTGCGCGCCGAAGGCGGGCTTATCATCAACGTAGCCGATGCCAACAAAGCTTACGCGTATGAATGGGGAACTTCCGATTACAGGCGGCGCGTGGACGATGAGAACGGTTTCCTCGCCGATTCAAACGACTACACCGATCCGACCTGGCAGGTTGAAAGAGAGCTTCCAAGCGGCGCGGCTTCCGGTTTTACCAAGGAAAGACGCATCAACCTTGCCGCGATGGCAAAGAAGAACAAAGGCCGCATGGACGCCAACAAGATGATGGAGATATTCGACAAGACCATCCCTGAAGGCGGCCCAAGTTTTGACAAAGCAAGCGGCTTAAAGACATATTATAGTATCGTCGCCGTTCCTTCCGAGCTAAAGCTCTGGCTCAATGTGAGGGACCTGCAAGGGTGGACGGAGATAGATCTAAAGCCGTTGTTCGTTAATTAATAAAACCGTCATTGCGAGGTGGTCGCATTTTGCGACCACCTGTTTACAAGGGCTTGGCGGGCCCTTCATTTACACAAACCCAAATTTGTTCTTTGGCTTGCTTTCGTCCCTCATTATCTTGGTTATCGCGCCAAAGAGACTGATGATGTCCTGATCGTGTTGGCCCAACTTATGCTCGATCTCTGACAACTTTTGAGCCAGGTCTTTATTGAAAGCGATCATCTGCCTGATCTTTACGAACGCTCGCATTATAGCGATATTGACCAGGATCGCGCGGTCACTGTTCAATATCCCGGAAAGCATTGCAATACCTTGTTCCGTGAACACCAGCGGAATATGTCGCCTGCCCCCATAACTTGACATCGCATTTTGCGATATCAAGTTTGGCATGGAAGTCCGCAGAACATTATATTCTTCCCTTGTAAGCCGGAACATAAAATCATCAGGGAACCTCTTTATGTTCCTTTTAACCTGTTCGTTCAACCGCCCGGTGGATACCCCATATAGGATTGCCAGATCTTTATCTATTATCACCTTTTGCCCTCTTATTACATATATCAGTCTCTCAACGGAGAGGATATCCTGACTGTTGCTTTTTTCGGCACTTTTAACCATATAACGATATCTCCTTGGATCGTTTTATATGCTTATAGCAATTATTACGCCATATAAAGGGCCTGGCGGCCCTTTATTCTCTTGCCGGCTGCCCGGCAGCTCGAACTCCACTTTTCTTTGCGTGCCCAAAGAAAAGTGGAGAGAAAAGAAAGGGCAGTTAAGGGCTTTGCCCTTAACGATCCCAGCGCGCATAACTCCTCGCAATTCGCCTTCGCTACGCTCGGCGCCTGCTCGTCAAACAGATGCGCGCAAGGAGGGGAAATATATTTAGGTGTATAATGTCTAACATGATACTGGACCTATTCCATAAAAGCAGATACAAGGGATATTAAGGGGGCATAAAGATGGCGGGACAAATCAATCCAGAGGAAATAAGAACATTAGATATTAAAACCGTAGCACTAAAAGATGATTATGGGGCATTAAAATTTACAAAAAGCCTTAACTATCTTGAGATGCTTCAAAGTCTTTTTGTTGAGTTTGATGATTTGCAATACAAAGAGAACCTTTCCGGACCAGAAATCACAATAATTAACAACTTACGCCATAAATTTGTTACCTACCTAAATAGAGTGAACTCCTTTGATCTTAGACAATCTAATTCTGGGCCTGAACATGATCAAATAGAGAATGAGATACAACGCCTTTATGAAGTTGCCATGCAAGACACTAAAATCAATCTTGTATATTTGCGACAACAAGCAGCTCGAAAAAGCGCCGATTTACAAGAACTTGAGAAACAACAAAAGGCAGCAATTCAAGCAGAAAAGGAATACAAAGATTTGTCATCAAAAATGAGGGAAGAACTCAAAGCATTGCAAACTCAAAAATCAAAAATTGAGTCTACAAAAGGAGAAGTCGCGGCAATCACCTTTGGCAAGCATTTTGAAAGCCAATACAAAGAAAACGATAGTGAATCAAAAAAATGGCTAAAAGGCAGAACAATAGCATTCTGGGTATTATTAGGTTTAATACTTGCAAATCTGACAATGTACATTGTCTTATTTATTACAAATAAGGTGAATCAGTGGCCTCACTTGTCGCCACGAGAGATATTTAATATTGAGTACGCTTTCATTTGGGGCGCACTCCTAACCATTCTTTCTTATGGACTCGCCTTCTCCACAAGAAATTTTGTAATAAATTCAAACCTTTCCGTTATCAACAAGCACAGAAAGAATGTTAGCGAGACCTTAGAAAACTTTTTATCAAAAGATATTGATCCTGAAGTAAAGACGCAAATCATAAAACAAGGAACAGAAGCCATGTTTAAACACCTACCAATTGGTTATATTGATAAATTTAGAGAAATCGGTCCTGTACAAGAAATAATAACAACAATTGGTCAAAGGAAGGACTAATAATAAATATTCTGTTTGTTATCCACAGAGAAGGCATGTACAAACCTTATACTAACAACTGGAGGTTGCGATGATAGATAGAAATGATTTTTGGCTTGAGAGATACAAAACAACAATTAAAGTAACAGAGAATTGCCGATCAAGAGAATTCTCAATGCTTAACTTTACAATTGCTATCTTTGGAACATCTATTTGGTTTCTCTATCAAATAAAAAGTGATTTATTTCGATTTTTGGGGTCGTTTTGCTTATGCATAGTTATCAGCTCAATTGGAATATATATCGCGAAGTTAAATGCTGTTGAGCAAATCCATCATTTTATCGAGAAAAATATTTATATGAGAACTCAATTGACGGAATACGATGGAATACAATATCAACACTGGAAGGGATTGAATAAATGGGTCTTAATGCTTATTTTCGTCTCAATTAATATCGTTCTTTTGTCTATTTCAGGCATGTTTTTATGGAGGCTAAACATTCTTAACATTTCTGGCAAATTATGTTGTTTAATTATGTATGCCTTTGTTGTTATATTGTGCTTATTTATCTATAGCTATTTTTTCCATAAGGTTGCATTTCTTCCAAAAAGCATAGAGGACGAAATTATTAAAAACAGAGATGCAATTATCGAATAACAAGGGCAATATTATCTTCCTACTCCCCCATCCCATACCCCAATATATTCTTAGCTTCGCGTCCAATGTTGTGTAAATACTCGTAGTAATTATAAATATCATCAAAACTGATCGCGCCGGCGGAGATGATGACGGTCACGTCCTGAGTGGGATCGTATTTGGCGACTGTTGCATAACCGGCATGGCCGCCGTCGTGGCCAAATCCCAGGCCTTTTACATAAGACAGCCCAAGCCCGTAAGCGCCTTTATCTGTCCCCTCTTTCATCATCGTGACTGTCGCGGCGTTTGGTCCGGCTTCACCCCTGAACAATTTCCTTGTCCAGTTACCGAGATCTGAAAGTGTCGTAATGACATTCCCCTCGGCTATATGTGGGGTCATATTATCCTGCGTAGAGTCGTAGGCTTTGCCTTTAAAATATGAATAGCCTTCAACCGAAGGAGAAGGGATGGCGTTGTCGTTGCCAAGATACGGGAACGATGTCTGCGCAATACCGTTCGGGAGCGTCAGGTTCTCCGTGATGAACTGGTCGTATCTTTTACCGGACACCCTTTCGATGATCTTGCCGAGCAGCGAATAGCCCGTATCGCTGTAGTGGTAGGACGTGTCAGGCTTAAAATAGCTCAGGTGATTGGATGCCACGACCCCTACCAGTTCGTCGAACGTGAACGTATGCGTCGGGTCGGTGTCCTCTACATAGCTTATATAACTCTGGCCTTTATACGGCGCTTCCGCGGTAGCGGGGATCGCGGAATTGGACACGTCCCATATACCCGCCCTGTGGCTGAGCACCATCTTGATCGTGATATCGCCTTTGTTCGGGATGTTGTAATCCGCGGTATTTGGCACATACGGTTCAGTGGAACCCGGTATCAGCGCGGTTATCTTGTCGTTGATGTTGAGCTTGCCCTGCTGGTGGAGCAGCATGATACCCGCGGCGGTGAACATCTTCGTACAGCTTGCTCCGCGGAAATGCACATTGCTTTTGTTGCCGTTGCCCGGATCGCTGGAAGAGAAGTAATTGCCTTTGGGCGTCATTATATATATGTACACTTCGCCTTCCCAGCTCGGATGGGCTGTGATGTAAGAAGACCATCTTGCTTTTACCATATCATTAAGCTTCTGATCGCTCAGGTCGGCCTTGTTAGACCCTGAGCATCCCAGATTAAGATAAGCAAAAGCGAGCGAAGCGATGATCCCGCAGACAATATAACTTTTTTTCATAATTGAATTATAACAGATTGTTTCGTGACCCATTTTTTTTGGCCTGTTATGGCAGTTGTTTGTCTACAATTTTATGTGAAATTTTTAAAAAAGGCGGTCGATATAGGTTTGAGCGAAATTTATTAAAAGGAGACAGAAAAAAATGCGCGCACTAATGACGATTCATGAATCAGGACCAAAGACGGGACAGTTCATAAGGAAACTGGTGCAGCTGCGTGGTTCGCAGGGAACAGGGATGTGCCTTACGGGTATGCCGGATGAAGCGACAAAGGGCAAAGACATACATGGACAGATCGAAGCTCACCAAGTGTTGGGCCTTCGACATATGGATCTTCGAATGGCAGTAGACTCAGACGGTAAACCTAAAAATGTTGTCGCAATAGATGATGCGGCATTTGGAAAAGTGGAGCGGGCTGTCAATGAAGCCGACCTTGTTGTCAGCTGTTTTGAATCTTCAATTGCAAATTGGACAAGGAACTTGACCGATCCGTTAGGAGTTGATATCGACGAGTTACAAAGAGCAATACCAAGAATGAAAGCACTCGGGACTGAATGGATAAGGGTCATGTCATGGAAAACACCGGCCGACATGCAGCAAAATGAAGCCGCTCCTCTTGTATTTAGCCGCATGCGCAACCTGGTCGATATCGCGGAAAAAGGCGGGGTCGTGTTGCTTCAGGAAAACTGCACCGGGTTCGGAGGAAGATCGGCCGAGAACGCGTTAAGGCTCGTTGAACAAATGGATTCGCCTAATTTCGGTCTCATTTTCGATTCCGGGAATTGTATCCCTCACCTACAGGACCCCGTCCAATTTTTGTTGGAGACGATGATGTATACGCGGTTCGTCCATATAAAAGACTGCTATGCCACGGTCTATCAACCGGATACGGAAATCTATACGCTTGCGGGCCAAGGCAGCGCCAAGATCAGGGAAATATTGTTTCAACTGATGCTCCGCGGGTACAACGGCGGTTTATCAATGGAACCTCATGTAGCGGATAAAATACATTTGGGAATAGTAGCAAAAACCGAAAAGGCTGCATATGATTCTTATGTAGATTACGGCAGGGCTTTCAAATCGCTATTAGCGGAAGTGACCGCTGATTACGAAGGCTTTATAGCTCAGAAAAAATAGATCTTAAATATGCGCGGGAGCTCAAAAGATAATCGAGGACATCCTTGTCATGTCAATCAATTCCCCCAAAAATCTTCCAGCTTGTATTTTTGAGGATCGGGCTTTACATCTTCATCGAAGAACTCATTTAGCCACTGCAGGTCCTTGATGGATGTCGACTGGTTCAGGGCAGGCCATTTTCCGGTGATACTTATCTTGACGGAGCTTGCCGCGATATCAAAAGGTATCGTGAAAGGCAGAAGGACCTGCCTCACGGTCTTCCAGAACCCCGCGATGAACCTTATGCCCGCGGTGACAAAAGTGTTCCCGCCAAAATCTATATATCCGGCAAGATAAAGGTTCAACCTGTATGCTTTGCATAGCATGTTCTGAAGAGTTATTTTTTCGTCGCTGATCTCAAAATTGCCGTTGATGCTCTCTATCTCCGGCATCTCAAAACCGGCCTCAAGGCTTGCGATACCGGCTTCCGTATTGGAAAAGATGGGAACATTGCGGAGATTGGCTTTTTCCAGGTCCACATACCCGCCTCCTCTTGCGGTTGCAAAATCGTCCCAGTCCGCGACGCAGACAAGGCTGCCGTCAAAGTTCCCTTTCAGGTTCTTATATTTCGGGGATATCCTCGAAAAATCCGAGAGATCAAAATCATCGACATGGATCTCGACCCCCCATTTCTTGATGTCCGTCCTGGCCTGCCCGTATATCGCGCCTCCGTAAAAAGGCGTCCTGGGAAAAGAGCCTTCGAAGATCCCGTCCACCACTTTCATTTTGAAGTTAACGCGCCCGACATCCGGGCTCAGTCCCGACAGGTAAGCCACATTCACATCGGCATCCCCGTTCAACGTGGAAACATCTTTTAGATATCCCCTGAAACCGCATGAAAAATCAACCCGCACCTTAACATCGTACTCGCCTATCTGCAGGCTTGCCTGAATGGTCTCTCCCGACGCCGGCAGGGAGATCACCGCTTTCATCCTGATCTCGGCCAGTAGTTTTTTTATGTCCGGAACGCTCGCATGGATCTCGAACGCCGCGCCTTTGGTCTTGCCTTTCAGCTCGGCCTCGGCGGTATTCTCCGACAAAAGCCGCACGCCCAGTATGCCGTAAGCATCGCCGTATTTGCCCTGGAGATAGATGTTCCTAGGGTAATTGAAAGTATATCTTCCCGAAAGGCCAAAACCCTTGCCGCCTATGGTGCCGTGTATCTTCTTAAATACTATTTCCTTGTCCGTTACGGACGCAACGCAAGTCAACCCTTTGAACTTGAGGACATCTCCCGATACCGGGATAGAAACGTCCCTGAACTCGGCCTTCAGGGTGCTTTTGTCTTTTGAAATATCGCCTTCCACGATCTCGAGTTTTTGTTCGATCACCGCGTCGGCGCGCGCTTCTATCGTGCCGTAGCGCAAAACGCCCTTCTTTACCGTATATCCGGCATCGATGTCTACGGAGTCCTTTATCACCGAAAAAGTCCCTTCAACGCCGAGATCTTTCGCTTTAAAGTGCCAGGGGAAGAACATATCATCGAGATAGTACGTCCAATATCTGTCAAGATATCTTGTGTTGGCTTTGACCCTGCCAGAGTAGGAACCTTTTGCCGCATCGTATCTAAGATCGGCAGAAATCGATTCATTAGACACTTCAGGATCACTTGTCGATATCCTCGCGAGGAATATATTGTCGTCCACGTTCTCGATCCTGACCTTTCCGTTGACGAACCTGCGCTCGATAGAATTGCGCTTTTGCATACGGTCCGAGAACCGGATGACCGAATCAGAAAATACGACCGTCCTAAAGACCATTCTCTGCCGCTGCTCACCGCCGCCTGCTTCGGAGGTTTGGACCAGAGGCGAAAAGTTCCATCGTCCTTTCCTGTCCCTTGAGATGTTCAGCTCCGTCCCGGCCACCCTGAGCTCTTTTATCTTCAGCTCTTTTTTTATGAGCGCGGCCAGGTCAAGGTCGATATCAACATCCCTGGCGATGAATATCCTGCCGGTCTTTGTCGAAAGGTCGACATCCTTTAAATAAATGCCTTTTGAGATGTTAAAAGTGACGCTGCCGATCTTTAGGACAGCTGCACCTTTAAAAGAGTCGTTGATCGAGCCCACGATCCACGGGGCCATCACGGAAGGGATGAAGTAATTGGCCGCTGCAAAATATGCGGATACTGCCAGTACAATGGCGGTAGCAAGTGATAAAAACAGGATCTTTGATATATTCTTCATATCCGGCTTAATCATATTACCTACGGCGCAACAGGGACCGGCGCATTTTTTGTTCCCTCCACCCAATCCGACGGATTGTTCCAGTCGGCTTCTGAAGTAACCGCAAAGAATACCCTGACATCACCCGTCGCTTCAAGCGAAACCAGTTTTGGCAGTTCAAAAGAATAAAAGATGCGGTTCGATCTGGCATTCTGAACAAAACACAAGGCTTCAGGAGTGATCCCTGTCTGCCTGCGTATCAAAGCGGCCATTTCCGCGTATCTTTGCGAATACTGACCCCATATTGTGTCGGCCTGCTGGAATGTCGTGGGATAGGGATCCGTATATGTGTAAGTTACCCCTTCTATAGTAAGCGTCACTATACCGGCCACGGCATTTCCTCTCTCATACCAGAATTCATCGTTCATTTGTATGTAAGAGGGATATTGCTTTGAAGCAGAAGTTGTGACCCCTTCATCCCATATAGCTCTGTCGGCAGCTGATGCGGTGTTTATCGAGTCAAGGACCCTGATGAGGCTTGCCCTGTTGGGATAATACGACCAGTATCCCATATAGACTTGCGTTCCGGGACAAAGCACTGCTGGTTCAAGCAGGCTCGCTTCGTATGCCAAACGGTCCATGAAATCCGCAGATTCCGTCTGAGAGATCTTTACCAGAGGATCGGTAAAGAACGGTTTTGTCGCCTGCGAACGGAACAAATTGCCGCAGCCGGTATTTATGAGAGAAAAAGCACAGATGAATATAACAAAGAGACTGAAAAGCCAAGATCGTTTTTTTGACATTTACATACGAATCTTAATACGAAATGCTATGCAAAATCAACTGCCGGCATCCTTGTGTCCCGCGACATAGAGGAAAGGTATGTACAGCGATGTCAACAACAACACCAGCGCAATGACCGAAAGGATGATATTCCCTTTCCTGAAACTGTCTATCATTTGAAGCGTTATAGCAGTGGCCGTAACAAAGAACATGAAGACTGCCGGGATCTTAACGAAAAGGTTACCTATCGAGCGTTTTGCAAGGTAAATAGTAACGGCGATCAGAGCAAGCGCCGCCAGCATCTGGTTAGCCGAGCCGAACATGGGCCAGATGGACATCGTCCCATGCCTGTTGAACACGAAAAGACAGGCACCAAACACGGTGATCACCGTAGCCGCATACCTGTTCATAAGGAATTTAGCAGCCGGCTTGGAACTTCCTTCAAAGAATTCCTGCATCGTATACCTGCCCAGCCTTGTCGCCGTGTCCAGGGTCGTCAGGGCGAACGAAGCGATCGCCAGGGAAGCGAAGGTCTTTCCCGCTTCTGCGGAAAACCCCATAGCCACGAAAAAGCCGGCGAACCCGATAGAGAATATTTCAGCAGGATTCTTTACAAGTGCCATATACTCGCCTTTCATCATCATAAAAGCCGTAGTCAGCGCCACTATAGCAAGGACGGCCTCGATAAGCATTCCTCCATATCCCACGAACTGCGCATCGGATTCTTTCTCTATCTGTTTCGATGAAGATCCTGATGCAACTATTGAATGGAAACCGCTTATGGCCCCGCATGCGACCGTAACGAACAATATGGGGAAAATATATCCCAGGTTTGGCGCGTATATGCCGGTGAACGCATCAAGGTGCACGCCCGGACGGTAAAACAATATGCCAAAGACCCCTATCCCCAAAAGCGCGTACAAAAGAAAAGAGTTAAGATAATCTCTTGGCTGGAGCAGGATCCATATAGGTGTCACGGACGCGACAGCGACATAAACCAGAAGGAGCACCATCCACACGCGGTAAGAAAGAGCTACGGGAAAAAGCATCCCTATCCAGATCGAAAGGAATAACAACACTACGAACAGCAATGTGACCGGAATTATGGGAAGCTTCCTGACGTACAGCAGATATCCGAACGCGACCGCCAGGAATATGAACATGACGGAAGATGTCCCGGCCTGCGGAGTGGACATGAAAGTATTGGCGATCACTATGGAAAAAACCCCTATGACCAGGATCAATGTGAACCACGTAAAGACCAGAAAAACCCTTTTGCCTGTCCGCCCTATAAGGGACTCCAGTATTCCGCCTATCGTCCTGCCGTGATGCCTGACGGATAATATCAGAGAAGTAAAATCCTGCACAGCGCCGAAGAATATACTTCCGACCACGATCCATAACAGTACGGGCAGATATCCGAACTGCGCCCCAAGTATCGGGCCTATAATAGGCCCTACCCCGGCTATTGACGCAAAATGATGCCCCAGCAGAACGAATTTGTGCGTAGGGACAAAATCCACCCCGTCATATTTGGTCTTGGCAGGAGTGTGTTTTCCGTCGTCGATATCGAATTTTTTCCCTATCCACGAGGCATAAGTGAAGTAAGACAATATAAAAAGAGCTATCGATCCGAGAAGTATTGATACAGATAACATTCTTCCTCCTTTAGACGTAAATTATTATATCACTCCGATGGGAATTGCATGTTAATATATCTTCATGGATATATTAACATTAGTTCTTATTTCTGTAGGGCTTGCAATGGACGCGACAGCCGTATCAATGGCATACGGCGCGATAATCAAAAAGGACCGGTCTTATCATGCGCTCAGGTTTGCCCTAAGCTTTGGCATCTTTCAGGTGATAATGCCGTGCATAGGCTGGCTTGCAGGCTCGGGGCTTGTCGGGTTCATATCAGGATTTGACCACTGGGTCGCGTTCGGGCTCTTATTTTTTATCGGCTGCAAGATGATTTATGGAGCGTCGGTGATAGAGACCGGTGAAAGGTCTTCCGCGGTACCTCTTAATACACTTTTGATGCTTTCTGTCGCGACAAGCATAGACGCTCTGGCTGTGGGACTCAGCTTTGCGCTGTTAAACGTAAATATCATCACCCCGGTACTTATAATTGGCGCAATCACATTTGCCATGTCGCTTGCAGGTTTTGTGACCGGAAAAAGAGTCGGAAGTCTTTTTGAGAATAACATGGAAAAAGCCGCCGGTATCATTCTTATACTTATAGGCTTTAAAATACTTGCAGAGCATATTTTTTAAAGAGCGCTTTAAAAGAAGACCGCGAAAAAAGAGTCCTCCGATATCGGAGGACTCTCTATTTTTTGAACTTCGCTGTATTACTTTATAGCGAACAATATATGATGAAGATGTATCAGCACAGGACCGAGAACGAGCGAGACGATAGACATCAATTTCACCAATATGTTCATGGCCGGGCCGCTCGTATCTTTGAAAGGATCTCCGACGGTATCTCCAACGACAGCTGCCGCGTGGACCGCAGTCCCTTTGCCGCCGCCCGCGCCTTCTTCGATCGCTTTTTTGCCGTTGTCCCAGACCGCGCCGGAATTGGCAAGCATGATCGCCATAGGCACGCCAACGACCAGAGAGCCGGCCAGGAATCCGCCCAAAGCTTCTCCGCCAAGCACTATACCCACAGCACAAGGTATCAGGATAGCCGAGATACCGGGAAGCACCATTTCGTGTAATGCAGCTGAAGTGCTGATATCAACACACTTTTTGATGTCCGGTTTAGCCTTGCCTTCGAGCAGGCCTTTGATCTCGCGGAACTGGCGCCTTACTTCTTCGACCATTTTAAACGCGGCACGGCCTACTGCCTGAAGCGTCATAGAAACAAAAGCGAACGGGACCAATCCGCCGAGGAACAGCCCTATGACGACATTTGGATTTAATACGTCGATCGTCTTTATGCCGACTACCTGCGTATAAGCTACAAAAAGAGCCAGTGCGGTCAAAGCAGCGGAACCGATCGCAAAACCTTTGCCGATCGCAGCTGTAGTGTTGCCCAAAGAATCAAGTGTATCGGTGATCTTTCTTACTTCAGCAGGAAGGCCGGACATTGTAGCAATACCGCCTGCATTGTCCGCGATCGGGCCATATGCATCGACAGACATTATGATACCGGTCGTTCCAAGCATACCTACAGCGGATATCGCTATCCCATAAAGCCCGCCAAAATAATAAGAAACAAAGATCGCGGCACAGATCGAAAGTATCGGCCAGATGGTGCTCTTCATTCCGATGGCCAGTCCGGTAATTATGTTCGTCGCCGGACCTGTCTTGCAGGATTCTACTATCTGGTTCAATATCTTACCGGAAGTGAATATCTCCGAAATAAACCCGATGGAAATCCCCGCCAATATACCGGAAAGTATCGCCCAAAATATTCCTATATTGCCGACAACCAGCCTGGTCAAAAAGAAAGCGGCAACTATATATAGTGCCTGAGCAACATAGGTTGAATACCTGAGCGCCAACTGCGGGTTTCTATCCTGTATCAGCTGCAGAAAAAGAACGCCGACAATAGAAGAGATAGTCCCTGCAGCTATCAAAAGCAGCGGAAGGATCATCCAGGAAAATGGATTTACCGCCATCAAAGCACCGATCGCAACCGTCGCAACAACGGAACCTATATATGATTCAAAAATATCGGCGCCCATACCGGCAACGTCACCTACGTTATCTCCTACGTTATCGGCGATGACCGCTGGATTTCTCGGATCATCTTCGGGAATACCGGCTTCGATCTTTCCTACCAGATCGGCGCCGACATCAGCTGATTTGGTATAGATACCGCCGCCGACCCTGGCAAAAAGAGCTATTGAAGAAGCGCCCATGGAAAAACCGCTGATCATAGCCGCTTTGAGAGCGATACCGTGAACGAAAAAGAAAAGCACACCTAATCCGAGGACCCCGATGGAGGCCAACGCCATTCCCATGACCGCCCCGCCCGAAAAAGAAATGCCCAAAGCTTTTGACTGATTATTTTCCGAAGCAGCACTGGTTGTTCTCACATTAGCTTGAGTTGCGGCCCTCATTCCGATAAGTCCGGCGATCATAGAGCACAATCCGCCAAAAATATATGCCCCCGCCACATATATGTTAATAAGATATGCGAGTATGCAAAAAACAACAAAAAGGAATATCAGCAGCACTTTGTATTGGCGGCTGAGATACGCCATAGCCCCTTCACTTATCAAACCGGCGATCTCTTTCATCTTTTCGTTGCCCGCGTTTTGTCTGATGACCCTCAAATAAAGGAACCCCGCGAACAAGATACCGACTAATCCGGCCAAAAGGATCCAGCTGACATAACCCATCTCTACTTTTCCTCCTTGATTTTCACCATCGCTTGCGAAAATTAGCGGCGGCTTATTACTTCAAACAGTTTTAATTATAGTCTGTGCCGCGATCAAAAACAATCGGCAAACTTGAAAAATTTTTATTTTGCGCGGGAAACTGTATAATATATAAGGTGTTTAAACATGCCTAAAAAAACCGTACTGATAACAGGATCGTCAAAAGGAATAGGAAAAGCTACTGCAGAGTTATTCTCAAAGAAAGGCTGGAATGTCGCGGCAACAATGAGAGACCCCGGAAAATATGCTGTTCCCGGATGCCTGTGCCTTGAACTTGATGTAACAAAGCCTGATACGATCAAAAAGGCGTTAAAAGAGACCCTGGAAAGATTCGGAAGTATCGATGTTGCGGTAAATAACGCCGGATACGGAGCGGTCGGACCTTTCGAGACATCTTCCCGTGAGCAGATAATGAGGCAGTTCGAGACAAATCTTTTCGGCCTTATGGAAGTAACAAAGAACGTCCTTCCCCATTTCAGGGACAAAAGAGACGGAATGATAATAAACGTCACCTCGGTCGCGGGCAGGATGTCATTTCCCCTGTACAGCCTTTATAACTCCACAAAATGGGCTGTCGAAGGGTTTTCCGAAGCTCTGCGTTTTGAGCTTGAACCTTTTAACATAAAGATCAAGATCATAGAACCTGCCTTGATAAAGACCGAGTTCGGAGGATCTTCAGCCGATGTAATATCGGCCGGCGGGATAAAAGAATATGAGGATTTCGTACGGAGCGTAGCGCCATGGACGAACGGCAAGATAAAATTGGGACATTCTCCGGAAAAAGTCGCCGGAACGATCTACCGCGCGGCAACCGACGGCAGCAACAAATTCCGTTATCCGTCCGGTGAGGACGGAAGATTTCTTCTTTTTATCAGAAGATTTATTCCGGACAGCTGGCTTTTTGCGGGAATAAAAAAAGCCGTAATAAAATAGGCGGCTCACGGACTGATCCTATAATTCGTGATACGGCGTTTTCCTCAGCCTCTTCTTCTCCCCTGTCATCTTTTTGGCGCGCAGCATTTTTTCTTTGGACCTTTTTGACCGTTTGCGTTTTTGCCTGCGGATCTTTTCTATTCTTTTTTGCTCTTCCGATTCACGGCCAAGCATCATGTTTTCTATTTTATTAACAAGGATCTGCCTGCCAAGAAAACGATTAAGGGATTGCGAACGTGATTTCTGGCATTTCACTTCAATACCTGTCGGAATGTGTTTTAAGTAAACGCAGGTTGAGGTCTTGTTCACATTTTGCCCGCCCGGACCACTTGAACGAATAAATTCTTCAATGATGTCAGATTCTTTCACTTTTAGGCTCAGCATCTTTTGTCTCAGAACTGCCTCTTTGTTCCTGGACACGATACAATCTCTCATGAGGTATATTATAATATGAAAAGCATGAAAAATACCAAGGGATCATTTTTTGAATACCTTTTAGTGATCCTTGCCATAGGAGCAGCAACAGGGATATTTATTCCCCTCAGATCACACTTTGCCGAAGGGCAATGGGCTTTGATCTATCTGATGATAGTTGTCATCGTAGGCAGCGTCAGCGGGTTTGGCACGGCACTGCTCGCATCGGTACTGGCATTTTTATCGTGGAACTATTTCCTGATCCCGCCCTATCACACCTTTTTCGTAAATGAACCGAAAAACATAATATTCCTGTTCGTATTCCTCTTTGTCGGGATCATTGTCGGGTTCCAGACCGCCAAGCTCAGAAAACTAGCCCAGGCAAAAGCACTTCACGAAGCCGATAAATTGAAATCAACACTGATATCATCAGTCTCGCACGAGCTCAAAACACCGCTGGCAGCCATAAACGCGACCATCACGAACATCTTGAGCGAAGAGATAGAATGGGACAAGGAATACGTCCGGTCGGAACTTGAGACCGTGACCGATGACATCAAACGCCTCGGGTCAAGCATAAATTCACTTTTGGACTTTTCACGGTTAGAGACAGAGAGCTGGCGGCCGCAAAAACAGGCATACGAACTGAATGAGATCATAGGTTCTCTGTCGGCTAATCTGCCTCAAAAAGATCGGGAAAGGCTCGATGTCCGTATACCTGAGGAATTCCCATCTCTTCTGGTCGACTTCGATCAGTTCTTAAGACTTCTTCAAAACCTGGTAGAGAACGGCCTGCGCTATAGCGAAATAACCGAAAAAGTAACGGTAAAAGCCATTGAACGGAAGAATGAATTACTGCTGACCGTCGAAGACCGGGGACCGGGAATACCGGAAGAAGAAAAGAAAAAAGTATTCGGCAAGTTCTATCGCGGAAGATCCTCGGTCAAAGGCTCCGTTGGAACGGGTCTTGGGCTGGCGATAGCAGCAGAGATAGTCAAGTACCACGGCGGCAAAATTTGGATAGAGGCTATCCTGCCGCACGGGACCAGAATGGTCATATCCATCCCGAAAACGGAGAAATAGAAATGAGCGTACCGGAAAGATCCCCTAGGATACTGGTGGTGGATGATGATGAAAAGATCAGACGGGCACTCAGATCCATACTCTCTTCCCGGAAATACGACGTTGCAATAGCCGAGGACGGCGAAAAAGCGATAGATGCTGCCATAGATCACACGCCGGACCTGATCATCCTCGATCTTTCCCTTCCCGGGTTGAGCGGGATCGAGGTATGCAAAGAGCTGCGCAACTGGTATACGGGACCGATCCTCGTGCTAAGCGTACTTGGCTCGGAAAATGACAAGGTCATGGCTCTGGACAGCGGGGCCGACGACTACCTGACAAAACCTTTTTCCGCAGCCGAGATACTGGCCCGCATACGCGCATTATTGAGACGGACATCGAAAAACATCCTGCCGGCAGCAACAATATCGCTCAAGGACATGGAAATAGACATAGGACGCCGGACAGTATCACGCGACGGTAAAGAGATCTCTCTCACCCGGACCGAATTTGACATACTGGCTTTCCTGTCACAGAACCCTGACCTGGTCCTGACATATAAAATGATAATGGAAAAAGTATGGGGGCCTGACTATATAGAAGACACAAGGACCCTACGGGTCCATGTAAGCAATCTGAGACGCAAGATAGAACCGAATCCTAACGTCCCGCGTTATATAATAACCGAGCCGGGCGTCGGCTTCAGGTTCAATGCGGTCTAAAGACGACAAAATCTTTACAAAAGATTTACACCTGATATGCCGCTCTTTATGAAGACTTAACACCCATTTTGATACGATTCCTTTGATATGAACGTATACAAGATAAAGGTGACCCCGCTCCAACTATTGGCCTGCGGGTATCTGCTGGTTACATTGGCAGGCGCTTTTCTTTTGTCCCTGCCAATATCAAACGCCAATGGGATATTCCAGCCCTTTATCGATTCATTGTTCCTGGCCACATCGGGAATAAGCACTTCGGGATTGACCGTGGTTGACATCGGGACTTATTATACGATCTTCGGCCAGACAGTACTGATGTGCATTTTCCAGATCGGCGGCATAGGATATATGACATTCATAATATTCGTAGCATATCTTTTTGGAGAAAAGATATCCCTGATGACCGGAATCATAGCCAAAGAATCCCTGGCGACAAAAAGCCACGGGTACGATATGCTAGGCAAATTTTTCAAGAACGTACTTATTTATACTCTCGTATTTGAATCCGTAGGAGCAGTGATATTGTCCGCATACTGGGCAAAAGAGTTCACGGTCCCGCACGCTGTCTATCTCGGGATATTTCACTCTATATCAACCTTTTGCACGGCCGGGTTCTCAACATTTTCCACAAGTTTTATGAACTATAAAAGCAGCATGACGATGAACTTGACAGTAAACATTCTTTCCCTGATCGGAGGCATAGGGTTTTTTGTTCTTATGGACTTACATGAATATTTCCGTATAAAAGCCGGAAGAGGCCGCCCGAGATTATCCTCGCACAGCAAGATCGCGTTGATCGTGACGCTTATTGTCGCGGTCATAGGGACAGCGGCGCTATTAATGACCGAACACTGGCCCGCGGGTTTCAGCACTTATGACAAAACTTTGGCCGCATCATTCCAGGCCATTTCCGCTTCGACTACCGACGGATTCAATTCGATCGACATCGGTACGATGTCAGCTTCCGGATTGACAGTATTAATGGCATTGATGTTCATAGGAGCCTCACCCGGAAGTACCGGAGGAGGGATGAAAACCACAACGCTGGGAATAATGGTCATTTCGATGCTGGCTTATCTAAGGGGCAAAAAAAATGTCGTAGTCCTGGAAAGAAAGATCCCTATAATGACGATCTTAAGGGCATTCTCTGTCTTCAGCTTATTCGCAATGATCGCGACAATAGATCTGATAATATTGGCAAATACCGAAAACGCATCATATATCAGGGTATTTTTTGAAATAATTTCGGCTCTCGGCAATACGGGATTATCAACAGGAATAACAGCTTCTTTGACCGGTATCGGCAAGGTCGTCTTGATCATAACCATGTTCATCGGCAGGGTCGGCCCCATAACTATCGCAATGGGTTTTTTCGCCAAGCCGCACCGTGAATTTTTGGGGTTCCCGCAAGAAGATATCTTTGTCGGGTGATATTACAAATTTTCTCCGTGTTATAATCTGATAATGTTGCACGCGTGGATATATTCGATGGCCTCGGTAGTTATGATCAGCCTTATTTCTCTTATCGGGGTCTTTACCCTGGCTTTGAAGCCAAAAATACTGCAAAAACTCATCTTTCTTATGGTAAGCTTTGCCGTGGGCGGGTTATTGGGAGATGCCTTTATCCATCTGATACCGGAAAGCATAGAACAGCTGGGGAGCTCCGCTTACGCCTGTTTTTTTGTGCTTGTCGGGATCATCCTTTTTTTTATATTGGAAAAGTTCATATTATGGCGGCATTGCCATATCCCTACGTCGCAGGAGCATCCGCACCCGGTAGTATTTATGAACATCATCGGTGATGGTGTGCATAATATGTTCGACGGCCTTGCGATCGGGGCAAGCTACATAATAAGTGTGCCTGTCGGCATCGCAACTACGATCGCCATCATACTGCATGAGATACCGCAGGAAATTGGAGATTTTGGTATTTTGGTGCATGGGGGACTGTCTCCATGGAGGGCCCTGTTTTTCAATCTGGTTTCCGCATTATTCGCAGTGGTCGGAGCTTTTGTCGCTCTATCCTTTGGACTTCATTTAAAAACAGCTTTGACCGCTCTGCTTCCTATAACTGCCGGCGGGTTTATTTATATGGCGGGAAGCGACCTTATCCCCTCTCTCCACGACCAAATGGACTTTCCCAAAGCTTGGCTGCAGCTTGTGTTCATATTGCTTGGTATTGCGGTAATGTTCCTGTTGCTTCTTATAGGAAAGTAAGTAAAAATGGACATTTTTCAAAGCATAATTATCGGGGTCATCGAAGGCATAACTGAGTTCCTTCCGATATCATCCACCGCCCACATGGTGCTTGCCGCAAAGGTCATGAACATCGCTCAAACTGATTTCGTAAAAAGTTTTGAAATAGTCATCCAGTTTGGCGCGATACTTTCGGTGGCCGCGCTCTACTGGAAAAGGTTCCTTTTGGACTTTGAAAGCCTGAAAAGAGTTCTGGCGGCATTCATACCGACGGCAATTGTAGGATTTGTCCTTTACAAGATCATAAAAACCGTCCTTCTGGGCAGTACTTCCGTCATTGTGTGGGCGCTTTTCATCGGCGGCGCGCTTATCATACTGTTTGAGCTGATCCACAAAGAAAAAGCTTCCGCGCACGAGGATATCTCGACTATCCCCTATTCAAAATGCGTCGGTATCGGGCTTTTTCAGTCGCTCGCGGTGGTGCCCGGTATATCGCGCTCGGCGGCAACCATCATCGGAGGCCTTACCCTGGGTTTAAAAAGGACAACTATTGTAGAGTTCTCGTTCCTTTTGGCAGTCCCGACGATGCTTGCGGCATCTGTATTGGACCTGGCAAAAAGCGGAAGCACTATAACTTCTGATCAGTTTGGGATCCTGGCCGTCGGATTTGTTGTTTCGTTCATCGTGGCGATGTTAAGCATTAAGTTCCTGCTCGGGTTTGTCAAAAAGCACAGTTTTGTACCTTTTGGTGTGTACAGGATGATCGCGGCGCTATTGTTCGCGGCTTATATGCTGTTCCGCTAAAGCGGCCCAAATCAGATATAGGAGGACTTATCATGAAAGCTATCGATCCGGTTTGCGGCATGGAAGTTGACACCGAAAAATCAAAGTTCAAGGCTGAAAAGGACGGAAAGACTTATTATTTCTGCAGCAAGCACTGTCTTGAAACGTTCCTCGGCAACGCCGGAGAGCACAAGCACGTGGAAGTTATCGGCAAAGGCAAAAGCGAAAAGATCATACTCAATATTTCCGGCATGTCGTGCGCATCATGCGTTCTGGCCATTGAAAACGCCCTAAAAAAACACCTGGGCATAATCGATGCCAGCATCAATTTTGCATCGGAAAAAGCGACCGTAGAATACGATCCCGGAAAGACAAATGCCGACAGAATAGAAAAGATCATCAACGCGACCGGCTATCACGTGATCAAGTCCGGAGGAAAATCAGCCGAAAAAAAAGAGATGCACAATTTGAAGATAAGGTTCGCCGGTTCGCTCATATTGAGCATCCCTCTTATGTATTTCATGCTCGCGGACCTTTTGCGTCTGCCTATGCCGGGCCCTGTTATGCAAAACGCGCCTTTGATACAGCTTCTTATCACTATTCCTATAATGATGTTTGGCTGGATATTTTTTACCAGAGGAATATTTTCACTTTTTAGGACCAGGACCGCGAACATGGACACACTTGTCGCGATGGGGGTCGGGTCCGCTTTTCTTTACAGTCTCTTTGTAACCGTCGCGATATGGACGGGAAGCGGTGCCTACAGCATGCACAACCTTTATTATGAGGCCGCGGGACTGTTGATCACCTTTATCCTGCTCGGCAAATATCTCGAGGCTGCCGCCAAAGGACGAACTTCCGAGGCGATAAAAAAGCTGATCAGCCTTCAGGCAAAGACCGCGACAGTCGAGCGGGACGGCAAAGAGATCGAGATCAGGATCGAAGAGATGGAGATCGGGGATATTGTCGTGGTCAAGCCGGGCGGCAAAGTGCCCGTCGACGGCACGGTCGTCAGCGGCTCCTCATCCGTAGATGAATCCATGATGACGGGCGAGAGCATCCCCGTTGAAAAGCGTCCCGAAGACAAAGTGATCGGCGCAACGATAAACAAAACCGGCTCGTTCAGGTTTAGGGCTGAAAAGATAGGAAAAGACAGTTTCCTGTCGCAGATGGTCCGTCTGGTCGAGGAAGCCCAGGGAAGTAAAGCGCCGATACAGAAGCTGGCGGACATCGTCGCCGCGTATTTTGTACCCACGGTACTGCTCATCGGGATCTTGTCTTTCGTCATCTGGCTGCTCGCCGGCCAAACCTTCATATTTTCTCTGACCGTTTTTATCACCGTGCTCATCATCGCCTGCCCCTGCGCCATCGGTCTGGCGACTCCTACCGCCGTGATGATCGGGACAGGGCTCGGTGCGGAACACGGGATCCTGATCAAGAGCGCGGAAGCGCTGCAGAAAGCCAGCTCGCTTGACACGGTCGTTTTCGATAAAACAGGGACTCTTACAAAGGGAAAGCCGGAGGTAACGGATATTGTCGTAATTGGAAATTACACGGGCAATGTGAACGACATCTTGTTCCTTGCGGCTGCGGCCGAAAAAAAGTCCGAGCATCCTTTGGCCGAAGCGGTCCTCAAAAAAGCCGCACTTGAAAAAATAGAGGCTAAAGATCCGGACAGCTTTGATTCCGTTCCGGGAAAAGGCGTTGAAATAAAGCTTGGAATAGATACCGTGCTTTTCGGCAACAGAAAGCTCATGCAGGACAGGAACATCGGTATAACAGGCCTTGAACAAAGGATCAGTGAACTCGAAGCGCAGGGCAAGACCGTTATGATCGTCGCAAAAAACTCGCAAGCGGACGGGCTGATAGCCGCGGCTGATACGTTAAAAGAGTTCTCATCAGAAGCCGTAAAGACGCTCCGTCTCATGGGCAAAGAAGTTGTTATGATCACCGGCGACAACGCAAGAACAGCAGAGGCCATAGCGCTTCAGGCCGGGATCGAACGGGTACTTGCCGAGGTGCTTCCTCAGGAAAAGGCCGAGAACATCAAGCGCCTGCAGGGCGAAGGCAAAAAGGTCGCAATGGTCGGCGACGGTATAAACGACGCACCGGCCCTTGCCCAGGCGGATATCGGTATCGCGATCGGCGGGGGTACCGACGTTGCGATCGAGACCGGGGAAATAATACTTGTAAAGGAAGATCTGCGCGACGTGATAACCGCGATAGACCTCAGCAGTTTTACAATGAAAAAGATCAGGCAAAATCTGTTCTGGGCTTTTGTCTATAATACCCTCGGAATACCAATTGCCGCCGGGATCCTTTATCCTGTTACGGGCTTTCTTTTGAACCCGGTCATAGCGGGCGCCGCAATGGCGTTTAGTTCCGTCTCGGTAGTGTCAAACTCACTCTTGATGAGAAGATTCCGTCCGCGCAGATGATTCGCGATCCCTCCGACCAGCACGACCCGCATCAGTCTTGTTGATCTTGATCGCCTTTGAATGGAGCAGCGCGTCCGCTACCTTCTTTCTGGCGGAGTAGAGGTCCCGCTGGAAAGTAGCTCTGGAAATGTCCATTTTTTTAGCGGCTTCCTCCTGCTCAAGCTCTTCAAAGTCGCACAGACGTAGCGCTTCCAGCTCTTCAACGCTGAGATCCACCAGTTCAAGCATTGAGAGAGGTATCCCTCTGGGCTTATAAAAATCAGCGCCGTTGAATTGCCGGCAGAATCTAAACTTTCTTGGTCTGGGGCTCATAAGATGGGACTCCTTTCTTTTTACTTAAGAAGAACAGCAGGGCCGAAATAAAAGCGGTTATCGGTATGCAAAGTATCAGCCCGATGCTGCCCGAAAGCGCCCGCAATACTTCTTCCGCGATAAGCTCCATGTTCGCGATCTTCACAAAGGACATTTCCGACGAAATAAAAAGGATTATAAGCGGCAGTGACGCGCCGACATAAGCAAGTATCAAAGTATTGCTCATAGTGCCCATTACATCTTTTCCTACGTTCATTCCCGAATTAAATAATTGCAGGAACGATGATCCCGGACGGACCCTCCGGACTTCCTCAATGGCGGAAGCTATCGACATCCCGACGTCCATGACTGCCCCCAGGGCTCCGATGATCACTCCGCTGAAAAGCAAGCCTACAAAGTCTATTTTTAGTTTTAATGAATACATCAGCATCAGGGATTCCTCGGAACTTAGCCCGGTCAAATTCATAAAGCTTCCCGCGTAAACGGCTATCAATCCGGCGGCCGTTACTCCGAGCACCGTTCCTATCGCACCGCTTAGAGATTTCAGATTATTTCCGCCCACTATCCGGAACACAACGGCAGCGATCACGGCAGAAATAAAACAAGTGACAAGAATGGGGTTTATCCCTCTTAACGTCAAAGGGATCAGCACAAAAAAGATAAGAGCGATCGTCAATATAAGGCTTATGAGCGATTTCAGCCCTTTAAGTCCGCCGGTCAAGACCAGCACGGAAGCGAATAGAATTGCAAGCCAAATCAAAGGCGTATCCCTCTGAAACCCGTCAACCTGGATGATCGGGCTTCCGTCCGGGCTTTCCGCCTTAGTGGGATTTTCTTCCGCGTATACAATAATGTTATCGCCTTCTTTAAGGACCATCGACCCTCCGGCCATACTTGAAGTCATATGGTTAACGCTGACTGTTCTCCCTTTAAACTTTCCTGACAGGACCTTTATACTGACCCTTTGGGTATAAAGGTTGTCATCGGCGTACACGGCGCTTATTATGCGGCCTTTCTCGTACGAGAATTTGGACGTCTCATATTTTACCGCCGCGTCGGCCCGTAATACGAAACAAAGAGAGATTACCGCAAAAAATATAGCAAGTGTTTTTTTCATATTTTTATCTTTGATCCCGCTCCTGTCTTTTTATCTCCGGCACCGAACTCTTTAATTATCATCCTCGACTGCCTGTCCCCGGTGCAATGCAGAGGGACGACCTTTTTTATCCCCAGTTTTTTAAGTGATGTTATTATCCTGTCCGTCTGTGCGGACGACTTCTCCATCAAATGAAGCCCGCCTAAAATGACCGAAATGCTTTGTTTATGTGAAGCTTCGGCGCTTTTCACGATGCTTACGATCCCGGGATGCGCGCAGCCGGTAATGAGCACCGGCCCTTCGGAAGAGTCGATGATCAGCGATTGCTCCTTGATCTTGCTGCCAAGCTCTCCGGTGGTGAACACCCCCTTAATTATTTCCGTGTATCCGGCACTCTCTTTAAATTTCGCTCCGCTGTTCTTTATCTCCTGCTTGAACTTTTTAGAAAAAGACGGAAGGACATAAACTGTCACGTTGCTATTTTCCTTGAGAAAATCGAACAGCCCTCCCGTGTGGTCCCAGTGCGAATGTGATAAAACAATAATATTAATCTCTTTAGGTTTAATGCCTGCTTTTTTCATGTTGGATAACAATGTCTTACCGCAGCAACCGGTGTCAAAAAGTATTTTCTTTCCGTTTTTTTCTACCACACAGGCAAAACCGTAGCCCGCCTCATAGTCTTTACTAACGGTTTTGTTGTCAAAAACTACCGTGATCTTGACTCCGTCTTTTACTGCCCCCATTTCAATTACCTCCTTGCCGGCGGCCGCGCCCGCCAATTGGACTGTCAACAGCAGGCCTATTACCGCCCTGATTGTCTTCATTTATTCTATAACACTCCCCCTTAGAATGTTACGAATTTATCGCTTTCTTTGATGATATCGTACATATCTTTCATTGTGGAAATCGGGCACATTTCTCCGCCTTCCCGTCCCCTCGATTTGATGCAGCTGCCACAGGCAAATATTTTCCCGCCGCTACCCATGAATTCCTCCGCCTGTTTCACAGCATCAAATTTGTCAGTGCTTATATTTTGGTATTCAACGCCTTCGCCCATAAAAAAGACCTTCACTTCATCCTTTTGCGCCAAGCAATAATTAGCGTATCTAAGAGCGTTCCAGCAGGTCTCGGCATTGTTCACGGAAATAATCACTCCGATTTTCATTTTTTCCTCCATCTCGGGAATTTCTTGCCTCTTTTTACGCAGTCGCTTTGATATTGTTTAGGGTTAAAGTATTTTACGATATATTTGAGGGCTTTGTCCCTGTCAAAGTGTTTGCATGAAAAAATATCGACATATATACGCTTAAGTCCTGGATATGTGTGTACCGAAATATGGCTTTCCGCGATGAGCACCATTCCAGCGAGCCCTCTCGGTATCCTGACAATATACGGTTCGGTTATTTTGGTCATGTGGATCTTTTGCGGACATTCATCGAGGAACTTGTACAAAAAGCTCATGTTCGAGATGTCTTTTGAGGAACATCCTTCTCCGTCAACCGTCAGATGCGGTCCGAACGCCATTTTTGTTCTCCCTTCTTCAGTTTATTTTTTATCTCCGACAAATATTTTTACGTTATCCACGATCTTCATGAACGCTTCCGCTGACCTTGACTTTTCGGCGAACGAGACAAAAGGCGTGCCTTTATCAGCCAGCTCGACAAGCTCCATCTCAAAAGGGACCCTGCCCAGGAAAGGGACTCCAAGCTCCGCCGCCGCCTTTTCTCCGCCTCCTTTTTTAAAAATATTCAACTCTGTATTGCAATGGGGACAGATAAACCCGCTCATGTTCTCGATTATCCCCGCGACCGGGATATTTATCTGCTTCGCGAACAGAACGCTTTTGCGTGCGTCAAGTATCGCCACATCCTGTGGAGTGGTAACGATGATAGCTTCGGAAACATTCGGTATCAGCTGGCAGGCGCTTAGCGGTTCGTCCCCCGTCCCGGGAGGAGAGTCTATTATAAGGTAGTCCAGATCTCCCCAGTTAACATCGGCTAAAAACTGTCTTATAAGCCCCGCCTTCATAGGTCCTCGCCAGATCATCGGCTGGTCCGCATCATAACCCGTAAGCGCCATGCTCACCGCTTTTAGATTTTGCGATACTTCGACGGGCTCGATCCCAAAGTCAAGGTTATATATAGATTGCTTTTCAATTCCGAGCATTTTCGCGATGTTCGGCCCATGAATATCGATATCCAGTATCCCGACCTTTTTCCCGCTAAGGGACAGGGCATAGGCCAGATTGACCGCGACGGAAGTTTTTCCGACCCCGCCTTTTCCGCTCATAACGATAAGGCTGTGTTTGACCCTCATCATCTTTTCTTTGATTCTCTTGTTCTGCTCGTCTATTTTATCTGTAGTGGCCTGTTGCATGATTCATTCTCCTTTATGGTTGTAATAGATAATCCGCGATCGCCCGGTACAAAGTACTGACGGCAAGGATCGAACAGTGCAGATGGTCCTGCGGCAATCCTTTAAGGCTTTTAATGATCTCTCCCGCGGAGATACCCAGAGCTTCCGTTATAGTCTTGCCGAGAGCAAGCTTTGCCGTCATTGCCGCGCAGGCCCTGGTAGCCTGACAGCCCTCCGTGTAATATTTGATGTCGTTGACAACTCCTCCTTCTATTACCAAATAAAACTCCATGGAATCCCCGCAAGGCCCTTTAAGATAAGATGAGCTTGTAGGACCGTTCATCCTTCCGTATAGTTTTTCGTCGTTCAGTAATTCAATGATCTCTTGCGGATAATCGGTTTCTTTATTATTCTTAAATTGTTCCATTATTTTAGCTCTTCCCATATCTTTATGAGTTCTTCTTTTACAGGCCCGTCCGCATATTCGACAACAGTTTTGCCTTCGACCATCGCCTCTACGACTGCCTTGTCAAAGGGGATCTTTCCTATAACGGGGATCCATTTTCCCCTGCAAAATTCTTCAATTCGTTTTGTCATATCGGCGTTAAGGTCGTATTTATTTATCACCATCTTTGACTGAACATTAAAATGCTCCGCTGCTTCTATTACCCTTTGGGCGTCATGAAGGCCGGAAAGCGTCGGCTCGGTAACTATCAGCGCGCAGTTTACACCCGACAAAGAAGCTATTACAGGGCATCCTATTCCCGGAGGCCCGTCGATGATCACATACTGCGATTTATCTGTGTGTGCTATGTCCGCGGCAACCTGTCTTATTTTTGAAACAAGCTTGCCTGAATTTTCTTCCGCGATCCCCAGTTTGGCATGGACAAAAGGTCCGTATTGCGTATCGGAGACAAACCACTCTCCCGCGATATTTTCCTGCATGTTTATCGCGCCATAAGGACATATCCTGCTGCACAGCGCGCAGCCCTCGCAGGAAAAAGGCTCGATCGTACAATCCTGTTTTATAGCCTCAAATCTGCAAGCGCGCACGCAGTCGCCGCACCGGCGACAAAGCTTATCATCGACAACTGCGGTCTTGCCGCTCCTGAATTCATGGCGTTCTTTTACCGATGGATGAAGCAGCAAATGCAGGTCCGCGGCATCCACGTCGCAGTCGACCATTACTTTGTTCTTGGCCAAAACTGCCAGAGAGCCTGTTACAATTGTCTTGCCGGTCCCGCCTTTTCCGCTGATAACGACTATTTGCTTCATTGTTTTTCCTGTATCCCCGCAACCATGTGATTTATTTTATTAAATACTTCCATGAATGTTTCCTTGTACTGCGGAAATATCTCGACAATAGGACAACCGTTTGAATATGCCATAGCTATCTCTTTTTTAAACGGCAATCGCATAAGTATATTTATGTTCTCGGAAACGCAGTATTCTTCCATTTTGTTATTTCCAAGATCGCAGCGGTTGATGACCACTCCGAACGGGATATTTAGTTTGCGCAGGACCTCAACCGTCAGGACCAGGTCATTTAACCCGAAAGGAGTAGGTTCTGTGACTAATACGCAGAAATCGCTCCCTTTTACCGCGGTGATCACCGGACAGGAAGTCCCAGGAGGAGCATCGATAATGACCGTTTTTGACGGATCAATATATTTTTTAACCTGCCGTATGAGCGGAGGCGACATTGCCTCTCCAATGTTAAGGCGGCCATGCGTAAAGCCTATCCCGTCTTTTTCACCTGTCTCGATCATGCCGATCTCTCTATTTACTTCTGATATCGCCTGCTGCGGGCAAAGAATGGAGCAAGCCCCGCACCCATGACAAAGTTCCGGAAATATCAGGACATTTCCCGTGTTAGTTGAGCTTTTGGGAAGTACGGCGATCGCGTTATATTCGCATACCTGCCTGCACTTGCCGCAAAATGTGCATTTATTTTTATCGACATGAGGCACCGGAATAAAAGCTTTTGACTTTTCTTCAATGCGCGGCTTTAAAAAGATATGCACGTTCGGTTCTTCCACATCGCAGTCCAGGAACTGGACATTTTTCAGTGAAAGCGCCAGATTGACGGCGATAGTGGTCTTTCCCGTCCCGCCTTTTCCGCTTGCAACCGATATTATCATTTGTTCTTGTCTATCGCTTCTTTCACAGTGCCGGCAACACCTGTAACTATTTCGATGCCCGCCGCTGTCAGAGCGCTCATCGCGTTCTGACCGACATTGCCGGTCAAAACTTTTTTCGCGCCTTTTGAGGCGATCAATTGAGCAGATTGTGGTCCTGCTCCCCCGGTCGCTTCAATGTTCGGGTTTTTGACGGCTTCAAAGCTGCCGTTCTTCGTGTCAAAAAATACAAAGTAAGCGCATCTGCCGAACCTCGGATCGACCTGCGACTCCTTTGTTTCTCCCTGGGAAGTGATACATATCAACATATTTTTCTCCTTGTTAAGCGTGGTCATGCCCCGCGCAGGCATCAATGCCGCCAAGCCCTTTGTTCAGAAGGTCTTTAATTGCATCCTTGACCTTTCCGGAATATCCGAAGGTCGGGATCCCCCCTTGCGCGAATTTTTGCTGCGCACCTATCCCCATGCCTCCTGATATGACGTGCGTCACGCCAAACTTTAATATTTCATCCACAGCCAGGCAGCCTCCACCTCCGTGAACGGCTTCGTTGGCGACGACTTTTGTATCCGCGAGCTTACCATCCTTCACATCAGCGATAAGAAAATGGCTGCATTGCCCGAAATGCGCGCATACATCCCCTTCAAGCCCCGAAGCATCCCCCAAAGTCACTCCTATCCTCATTTGTTTTCACCTCCTTGCACTGAGCTTTGTCGAAGTGCTTTTTTATTTACGACAAATACTTTATGATGGAAACTTTCGAATTTTTTCGCTTTGTAGCCGAACCGGTCAAATATCTCGCTTATTAATCCGACATTGCTTTCATGTTCCTCATGTTCTTCTCCGTCGAGCTTGTGTATTTTTCTCACGATCTCAAATCCGCTCTCGGAAAAATCAGCCAGAACTACGGTCCCGTTGGTCACCCTGATCATTTCTCCGATCACAGCCGACGGGTCCTTGAAATGATGGAACCCGTTTATTGATACGGAACATTCGAATTGCCCATCCTTGAAAGGCAGATCAGCGGCGTCGCAAATGCAATAAGAGATTCTGTCGAGAACTTTTTCATAAGAGGCGTTCAAGAAGGACGTTTTTATGTCACTGTCAGATATATCGACTGTTGTAACAGCTTTGTATTTTTTTGCCAGAAGCGACGCCGTTACTCCTCTTCCTGTGCCTATTTCAAGGACGCTTCCTTCCGCCGGGCCAAGACGGTCAATGATCGACCAATAGGCCGCAAGCCGTTCCAAGCCGTATTCCCGATGAAGGCTGTCCCGTTCCTCAAGACGCTTTCTGTTCTCGGCTATTTCGTTATCGCTGAGAGCTATTGCCTCTTTGTTGATATATTTAAAATCCTTCATATAACCGGCCTCCTTTTTTTGGTCTGTTCTATATCCATGGGCTCAGCCCCTGGCCTTGGCATGTCATAAACCGAATAAGACTTCAAGGGGTCAAAAAACTCTTTGATCTTCTTCAATTCTTCCGGCGAAAGCGGCTTTACGGGACAAGGCCGGAGAGGCGTGTTAACCTGCACCTCGACGGGGTTTATCTGCTTCGCCAAAGAACCAAGCAGGGGCGCGTACCTTTTATTCTGCGGCATGAACATAATTTGCAAAGCCAGCTTATTCGGATATTCCGAGTTAAAAGCTTTTATACCTTTTAAGATGTCGTCAAAGAGCGTCCTTTCCGCGGGCCGGTTTATCATGGCCAGCGTTTCATCGTTTACGGCATCCAATTTTGCCACAATAAGGTCCGCGGGGGACAGTTCTTTTCTTACCGCGGCGTCAGAAAGAAAAACGGAATTAGTGAGTACCGCTAACGGGGACTTGAACCTCTTTTTTATTTCGAGGATAACTTCTCCAAGATTAAGCGCGAGCGTCGGCTCTCCTGTTCCCGACAGGGTGATATAGTCGATCTCAAGAACAGGAAGGCTTTCCAGCTCTTTGATTATTTCTTCCATGGGGTTAAAGATCCTGCGTTCTTTCGAGTGGTTTATCGTTTTGCCCAACTGACAGTAAATACATTCAAAAGGACAGGCTTTTTCTCCCGAAACAAGGTCAACGCCCAGGGAACGGCCCAGTCTCCATGAGGGTACCGGGCCGTAAATATATTTGAATCTTTTTTGGGCTTCTATCATTGTTATGGACTCTTCTTTGCCGACTTCTCAAGTTCCGCTATCCGCTCCGATAAGGCGCTCTTTTCTTCATCAAGCATGGACACTTCAGCTTTTAGGTCTTCCAGCTCCTGTGAAGAGCTGTATGATCCGAAAAAACCTCTAGCAAGTCCAAACCCTCTGCCTAATCCTCTTCCAAAACCGAAACCGCCGCCACTGCGTCCAAAAAATCTCCTTCCTTGTCCTGCAGGCATGCAGCCTCCACGTCCGCCGCCTGTTCCCGCACCTTGTCCCCATGGACCCGTCCTGTCTCCTCCCGGCATAGCACTCACCTCCTTTTATCAAATGAGCATATGCTCATTATGACAAACAAGCAAACTGAAGTCAATATAGACAGGCTGTGGTTGATATTAGAAAATGAAAAAGATTATTTAGACGAACAGGATATTACAATATTAGATTCAATATCCCGCCGGCAATGATTGAGGACACGATCATTATCCCCGTCGCTTTTGCCATATCCTTCCAGCCAAGTTCTTTCCACATGATCGTAAACGTCGCGACACAAGGAAAGAACATGGAAAGCACGACGCAGGAAATGATCAGTTGTTTGATGCTGAGAGAAAGCGGGACCAGCATTCCGACTGCGATATCTTTTCTTAAGAAACCGATGACGATAGGTGTTATTGCTTCTTTGGGAAGCCCGAGAAGTCCGGTTATCACAGGAGCGGTCAGTCCGGCGATCGTATTAAAGACGCCCAGTATATAAAGGATATTCACGACGAGTACGCCGCCCATAACTACAGGAAGAGCTTCAACGATGAACTGTCTGATCCTCCACCAGGTCTTTTTGAACAGGACTATCGCCTGCGGCAGGCGGTAAGGAGGGATCTCGATCAACAGCTCCGGAGAGAATCCCGGTGTCAGACGGTTGAGGATAAAACCAAGTATAAGCCAGGAAAAAGCAAGAACGCAGTATACAGTCAACATCGGGCCTATCCCGTGCTTTCCAAGTACGCCGATTATCATAGCCTGCAGGGCCGCGCACGGAATTCCTATAGAGATCAGCGTGGACGCGATGAACCGCTCTCTTTTGCTTTCGAGCACGCGCGTCGCAAGAATGCCCGGCACATTGCAACCGAAAGCAAGAAGTGTGGGGATTATAGCGAACCCGTGCAATCCGATACGGTGCATAAGATTATCCATTAGGATCGCCAGTCTCGGCAAATACCCCGAGTCTTCGAGTATCCCTAATACAAAATAAAAAGCAATGATATACGGCAGGACCATAGCGAACTCCACATACAAAGCGGTGCTTAAAACTCCGAAAGACTGGACATAGTCTATCTGCCCGTTAAAAAGTTTTCCTATAAGAATGTCATGGACGATTCCTCCTGACCCCATGAGCGCGCTCAACTTCATCAGGACAGGAAGCCAGAGCTTGTCAAAGACCGGACCGGCAATATAGGTTATCAAACCTTCTCCGATAAACCGGATCACGGAAAAAGCCGCATAAGCCACCATGCCAGCAAATACTATCCCGCCGACAGGATTGATTGTGAGGTCCTGGATGAATTCAAAAAAGGTGTGATGACGGTGTTCCAGCTGCTGGATCTTTCCGATAATACTGCCGATATCTTTCCATCTGTCTTGCGGAGTGTGAGGCCTTACCTTTGGGGCTTTTGCTTCATTAATTCTTGAAGCCAGATGCGCGAATCCCTCGCCTGTCACCGCCGCTGTAGTGACTACCGGCACGCCGAGCCACTCTTCAAGCTTTTCTACATCTATTTTGATACCCTTATGTTTGGTATCATCCCACATATTGAGAGCGACGATCACAGGGACGGACTGCTCCATAAGTTCAAGTGTCAGGGTCAGATTTCTTTCAAGGTTCGTGGAGTCAACGACATTTATGATCACATCGCCTTCATTTACGGTTTTCTTAAGGATCTCGCAGGCCACTTCTTCGGCCTTGCAGGTGGGAGCAAGAGTATATGTGCCGGGAACATCTATGACCTCGAATTCCTCTTTGCCGAACACGGCAAACCCCTTTGTGAATTCAACCGTGGTGCCGGGATAGTTGGAGGTTATAACCTGCGTTCCCGTCAGGCGTGAAAAAAAGACGCTTTTCCCTACATTGGGATTTCCTATAAGAAGAAGCTTTCTCATTGCAGCGGCTCTACCGTTATTTTACTTGCTATGCCATGGCCCAGAGCCAGAGAAGTGTTGCCGATCTTTACCGTCACCGGACCGCGCATGGACTGGGCGCTCATCTTTTTGATCACGGAGCCGATCCTGATCCCCATGGATTCCAGGCGGCAGGACATACCCTGGCCGCACTCAAAAGCAACAACTTTGCCTTCTTTGCCGGACGCCAGAGCGGCCAGCGTCTTGTGGTTATGGGTAGTCATATAAAGCTTGTTCCCTGCTAAATAGAGTATATGCCCATGATAATCTACCTGTCAAATAAGATGAGTGTGTTTCCCCTCTTGATAAAAACACCTAAAAACGGTACTATTATAAATAGAAATGGTTTTCATCTGCATATGAAATTCGACCTTAACAAAGAAAAAGCCGCTTTAAAAGAGCTTCAGCTTAAAGCAACGCCGAAAAGGCTTGCGATACTTCAGGCAATGGCCGGTCATCGGCGTTATTTGTGCCCTGAGGAAATATGGAAGATCTTAAACAAACGCTTTAAACGCCTCGGACTTCCCACTGTTTACAGGATTCTGGATGAGCTGGCAAACGGGGAAATAGTATCATGCATTATCCGTCCGGACAGGCGGCTTTATTATTACCTATGCATGAACAAAAAGCACCATCATCATTTTGTCTGCGATTCCTGCCGAAAGGTTGAAGACCTGGATATCTGCATTGCAAAAAAGATAGTAAGGGAGGCAAAAAAGCGGTTCGGAGGAATTGTTAAATCACATATTTTTCAGGTGGACGGGTTGTGTTCTGATTGCAGAAAAAAGAAGAGATGAACGACATGAAAACATATTTTTATCCCATCCTATTGATAATTTTTCTATCGATCCCGGCATTCGCGGCCAGGCCTCTTGTGACTGATGATTTTGGCACGTTGGATGCGGGAAAATATGAATTTGAATTCGGTTATAACTCGATAACTCCAAAAACAGGCAGCGGGACCACTTCAGGTCTTGTCGCGCAATTAAAAAGAGGATTTACACAGAGTTTTGATCTCGGTCTGGAACTGCCTTATAGCATGACGACATCTTCAGGTCTGGGCGACGCGGTGCTTCACGCAAAATTAAAATTGAAGGAATTCGGTGAGGATGAAGGGATAACAGCGAGAGTCGACATAAAACTTTCGAACGGTGATGCCGTTCGAGGCCTCGGTTCCGGATTCCTTGATTACGGGTTTATGATGATACTGTCAAAAAAGCTCGCGGGCATGAACACCCATTTCAACACGGGTTATGTGGTTGTCGGCGACCCGGCGAACAGCAGCTGTGACGACACTCTGGTCTATGGAGCGGCTTTCAAAAGATCCTTGACCGGCGTAACGGAAATCGCTGTTGAATATACGTGTATCTCCTGCCAGTTGAGGAACACGGGAAATCTGCAGATAGGAGGCGGGTGGCAGGCGTTTGAGGCGGTCAGGTTTGATGCGGGATATTCAATTGCAATGAACGACAACTCGAACAATGTGGTAACAGCCGGTTTGACGGCGGAGTTTTAAAATGCTGAACGTGTGGATCTATGCGCTGACCTCGGTGGTCTTGATCAGTCTTATATCTCTTGTCGGGGTTTTTACTCTGGCTTTGAAGCCGGAGATATTAAAAAGACTTCTTTTTACCATGGTGAGCTTTGCCGTTGGCGGACTTTTGGGTGACGCTTTTATCCATCTGATACCTGAAAGCATCGAACAGCTCGAAAGCCCTGCCTCCGCTTGCTTCTTTGTGCTTGTGGGAATCATTCTTTTCTTCATATTGGAAAAGTTCATATTATGGCGGCATTGTCATATCCCTACTTCGCAGGAGCATCCGCATCCGATAGTTTTTATGAACATTATCGGCGATGGAGTTCACAATATGTTCGATGGTCTGGCTATCGGGGCAAGTTATATAATAAGTATCCCTGTCGGCATCGCTACCACGCTTGCGGTCATACTGCATGAGATACCACAGGAAATAGGTGACTTTGGCATTTTGGTGCATGGAGGATTATCTCCATGGAGAGCGCTTTTCTTTAATCTGCTTTCCGCCTTGACTGCCGTAGTAGGAGCCGTTATCGCGCTCTCCGTTGGTCCGTACGTGAAAACAGCGTTAACTGCTCTGCTTCCTATAACAGCCGGAGGGTTTATTTATATGGCGGGGTCGGACCTTATCCCTTCCCTGCATGATCAAAAGGAGTTTCCAAAAGCGTGGCTCCAGCTTGTATTTATCCTTTTAGGAATATCTATAATGTTCTTGTTGCTCTTTTTGGAATGATTAACTGAATACCCCCACACCCCGGGGCCTATATCCCCCTTAATCGCTATAAATAGACAATGTCCTCACTATGATACAACGAAAGGAACAGCAGCATGTATTCTTTGATATGCCTGGTTATCAGAAAATTATTCTTTACGTGCTCTTTTCCATTCTGCCCCAACTGCTCCGCATAATCGGGGCTGTTCAATATCTGTTTCAGGGCAAAGGCCGCTCCTTCTATGGAATTGCACAACAGTCCCGAATATTTATTCTTTATCTGGAGCGGTATGCCGCCGACATTTGAAGCGACAACGGGCTTTGATTTCCAAAGGGCTTCCGATACCGTCAGGCCAAAGCCTTCTTTTAAGGACTTTTGTATCACGACCGTCGCTGCCCTCTGCAGAGCGTTCACTTCTATGTCATTCTGGGGCAGGAGCAGGACGTGGATGTCAGGGTCCGTTTGCGCTTTTTCCTTTACTTCTTCAAGGACCTTAAAGCCTTCGGGGTCGTCATCTGCCGATCCGCCGGCAAGGACCAGCTGACAATCAATATATCTTTTTACCTGAAGATAGGCTTCGATCACTCCGAGCGGGTCCTTCAACCTGTCGAACCTTGACACCTGGAGTATCATCGGCTTGTCGTTCGTGATCCCGTATTTCAGCAAGACACCGTCAATCGTTTCCTGCGGGAGCTCTTTGTTCTTGTCGCTCAATGGATCGATCGAAGGAGATATAAGGAACTGCCTTATCGGAAGCTTTTGAGAGAAATTGGGAGAGGAGAATACCGCGGAATCGTAACAGACAACAAACCTTCTCAGGAATTTCCATACGCTGCGGTCCGGTTTCGAGATGTCTATATGGCATCTCCAGATCCATTTGTTTTCCTTCTTCTTTTTTATCAGCGCTATCGGCTGCGGATCGTGCACAAAGACAATATCCCCGTGAGTGTCTACATCGCGGATATTCTTTTCGCTCGTCTCCATGAACACGTCATAATCATTTTTAGTGATCTCTTCGTCCTTCCCGTGCAAAGCGTTATGGAACTTTTTTGTTACTTCAAAGAACTGCTCGCCGCCTTTAATAACGTCCCATCTGGCGTCCACTCCCAGCTCGCGCAGCAGAGGGACTATCCTGCTGAGTATCTCAGCGACGCCTCCGCCGACAGGCGTTGAATTGATATTTTGTATGACCTTGCCTTTCAACGTCTGCGAAAGCAGTCTCAGGTCATCGAGGACCGATTGCCCCACAATTGCCACATAATCGTTTAGTTCAGCCATCAGATCACTTGGTCTTTCTTTTTATTATCGCTATCATTTTTTTTCTTAAGTTTTCCATAGTATATGTGTACGGGTCCAGCTTTGAAATACTCCTGGCTGTCTCTTTATCGCCGAAAGAAGCATCTATCCACTGGGAAAAATCATTATTTCCTTTTTCCAGCCTCAGCCTGGACTCGAATATATGAAAATATATTGAGTCTATTGTTATTTTTTCCAGAACGGAAACAAATTCCTCCAGATCATGCGCGACGTAGCTGGTAGGCAGGACAAAGCTTACCGCCTTGATGAAATGGAACTCGTCGCCTTCGTGAACGGACCTTCTTTTGCTTTTCTGGTTCGCGCTTATATACCGGTCGATCATTTCCGATATTTTGTCCCTGAGGCTTCGGATTGTCGTGTACTGGACCGTATCGATACTGGCGAGCTTCTCGCCCAACTGCCTCTCTCCGAGCATTTCCGATACCCAATGGGCAAAATCATTGGGCGGCTCCGGAGACAAATACTGGTGCTGCTGCAGGAACCTGTGCGTGTGGTAATATATGCAAGCTCCGGGCACCGTCTTGACAAGGACAGCCAGTTCCTCAAGGTCGCTCGCTTTTAAGCCGGTAAGCTCCGACAAATGAAGCCTTGTGAAGAACCTGAAAGGCAGGGCTTCTTTTGCTGTCACTTCTCCCATTGTTTTTCCTTCTTTATATTAAAAAGGGCTTTTAAGAACCCATGGACTTCTTTTGTGTCCTTTATTCTGTACTGCGCGTTCGAAACACCTTTACTCCCCACATAAAAAGTAAGGCCTCTGTTCCTAAGGACACCAAAAGCATCCTCATCGGTCTTGTCATCGCCGATATATATCGGCAGTATAGGCCTCCCCGCGTCCTTTTTCAGTTTTTTTAACAGCCATGTTACAGCCTTGCCTTTGTCCCAATATACGGGAGGCCTTATCTCGACCACTTTTTTACCTTCGGTGACCTTTATCAGCGCTCTTTTGACGAACGGAGATACGGCCTTTTCAATCATCTCCCTGATCTTATTCGCATCCTTCTTCCCCGCAAGACGATAATGGACGCTTAAGGTCTTGCCTTTATCCTCGATCAAAACGCCTTTCAGCGCTGAAAGTTCCGATCTCAAAGAAGAACATATCGTGTCTATAGCCTTTCGCGACGCCGATGATGTCGGATGCTCAAAGACCACGCCCGCTCCGCGCATCTCAAGCCCGTGGTTGCCTGCGTAGATGATATTGTTCAGTCCGACCATTCTTCTTACGTCTTTCAGGGACCTGCCGCTTATCACAACGACCTTGACATCTTTGAGCCTTGAAAGCCCGGCCAATGTGCGTTTTACGGCCATCGGGAGCACCGCTTTTTGTGGCGTCTGCGCGATCGGGACCAGCGTCCCGTCATAATCCAGGAAAAGGATTATGGACACAGCCCTGAACATATCCTCTGATGCCGTATACTTCCTCATAATTATCTTGCGATCGCCTCCTGAACATTATTTATCGCCCTTATAGGATAAGGAATGACTATCCCTTCCCTGCCGTATCTTTCATGCAGTTTTTTTATAAATTCATGCTTTATGAGATACTGATCGACGAATTCTTTTGCCCTGAGTATCACGGAAAAATTGATGCTGAAATCCGCAAACGTGTGATAGCGTATGAACGGTTCAAAATCCGGGACTCCTCCAGGAGTGTTTTTCATCACGTCCCTTGCCACTTCGATCGTTATCTTTTCGACCTTTTCAAGATCGCTATCGTAGTGCACCCCGATATCCAGCAATACCGCCATTTCTTTTTCCGGCAGATTGAAGTTCGTTGCGATCGCCTGCGTAAGCCTGGAATTTGGCACGATCACTACATTGTTCTGCAGCATGCGGATCTTGGTGACCCGCCAGTTGATATCCTCCACATAACCTTCCTCACCTGCTCCTAACCTTATATAATCCCCGACCTTTATCTGGCGGGACATCATTATATAGAATCCGGAAAAGAAGTTTGAAAGCGTGTCCTGAAGAGCTAACGCGACTGCGATCCCCCCGACCCCGAGAGTTGTAAGTATCGGGGTGATAGACACTCCCAAGCTGTTAAGAATGACCAATATGCCGACCCCGTAAACAATGGAGCTTGAAACATTCCTAGTCAGGCTTGTCATCGGCAAACGCGAACCGCCTTTTTCAGAATAGAGTCCGATCAGGTCAGCGGACAATCTTGAAAGCCACAAAACGACAGTTGCCACAGAAAGCACAAAGAAGGACTTCCCCCCTATTGAAAGCAGCCAGGCAGGCATATCCGAAAAGGACAAGGAAAGATACAGCGAACAGATAACACACAATAATGTAAAAGGCCGGGATGCGGAACCGATAAGCACATCATCGATGCGATTATCAGTCGTCTTTGCCCATCCCGAGAGACGGATGAACGCGAATGTCTTGAACAAAAGCAGGACCGCTAAAGAGACCGCAAATATTATTGACGGGACCGCTATTTTCACGAGGAGATCCGACCGCAGAATGATATGGTCCATAGAGGACCCCCTTCCCTATAAGATTTTATGCTTTGTCTTGGTCTTTCTTCAATGCGGACAGTTCCGATATGATGCTTGCAGCCCAGCGGTATACATTATGCTCCTGTATGTTCTTGCGCATATTCTCCATACGCTGTCTTTTCTCTTCTTGAGGCATTTCACATGCCGTTTTTATGCTGTCGGCGAATTCCTCGATCGAATAAGGATTTATCGCTATCGCGTCGGTAAGCTCTCTGGAAGCGCCCGTGAATTTGCTGAGTATCAATGCCCCGGAAAGGTCGCCCTTTGCCGCGATATATTCTTTTGCCACCAGGTTCATGCCATCATGGAGGGAGCTCACTATGCATATATCGCCGATCCTGTAATAAGGCTTTATCTCTTCCGGCGTAAAATACTTTTTCAGATATATTATCGGTTTCCACGAGCCGTCAGAATATTTGTCGTTCTTTTTCTCGACCAATTGATCTATCTCATCGGACAGGTCATGATAACGCTTGATCTTCGTTCTGCTGGGTGCTGACAGTTGCACAAAAACGAACCTGCCTTTATACTCCGGATATTTTTCAAGGAACCTGTCCACCGCAAGAATCCTCTCGACGATGCCTTTTGTGTAATCTATACGGTCTACTCCGACCGCCACGATCTTATCTCTCAGGTTGAGCTCGTCCTTGATCTTTTCGATCTCCCCTGCTTCTCCGGCGGAAACTGCCGAATCAAACTGGCTGTCTATGCTTATAGGGAAAGGTCTGACAAGCGTTTCCCTGCCGGCTCTTATGATACTGTTCTTCTCATTGTCCACTCTGCACTCCAGAAGACGGTTTGAAGTATCAAGGAAATTATTGCAATGATATTGTACGTGAAAGCCTATCAGGTCGCATCCCAGCATGCCGTCCAGTATCTCCTGCTGATAAGGGCATATTGAGAAGACCTCAGGGTTAGGCCATGGGATATGCCAGAAAAGAGCTATCTTAGCGTCCGGTCTTTTCTCTTTTATCATCTTGCCGGCCAGTGTAAAATGATAATCCTGAATGAACACAAAAGCGTTCTTCATCGGCAACTCCTCTATAACGCTTTCGGCAAATTTTCGGTTCACTTCTTTATACATCTGCCAGTCGGTCTCGCGGAAGATCGGACGTGTATGTGTTATATGACAGAGCGGCCAGAGCCCTTCGTTCGAAAAACCGTAATAGAAGCCTTCTTCTTCTTCGGGCGTAAGCCATACTCTCTTTAAGATGTAGCGGATATCTTCCGGCGGGACCCCGAGCTTATCCTTGGAATTCACGAACTGCCTGTCGGCGTTACCGCTGGCTTGAGCTACCCATGTCCCGCCGCAGGCCCTCATGATAGGATCGATAGCCGTGACTACGCCGCTGGCAGGCCTGACGCATTTTGCCTTTCCAGTTTTCTCATCAATGACATGCATAAAAGGCTCGCGATTGGAAAGGACCACCAGGGAACTATCCCCGAGCTTTGCATGGACCAGGTCTTTTAGTTTTGACTCTGTCCATATCTCCTCTTTGTCTATCCTTGCCGACGCAGCGTCGGACATGGTCTTCCTCGCGACTTTCAGGCTCAACGCGACCTGTTCCACCTCGCTCGCAAGCCCTCCCATATCATCTTTTCTGCTTATCCCGTGCATATTGTTCGTCTCGCCCTTTTGGAAGTGTTTGAACCATGTGGTAAGTTTTTCCATCGGCACCATGAACATCTGACGCAGGAACAATATAGCGATCAACAAAAGAGAGACCACCAGGACGACCAGTGTCGCAACAATGCTTTTCCATGTATCCATTGATCTTGCAAAAACATAGGACGTATCGTATATCATCTCGACCATGCCGAGGGTAGCCCCTTCATCATCTATTACCGGCACTATGCGGCTGTAGACGTATATCTTTTTGAATTTAGAGAGTTTGCTCTTGGCTTCTTTGTTCTTTAAGACATCCCTGTAATACTGAGTATCCTCGTCCTTCCAGTCCTTAAATCTTTCGGTGATAGCGATAAGTCTGCCTTCCTTGTCATAAAGCGCGCAGCCTTGTATCATTTTTTTGTTTTGGAATTTTTTAACCAGACGGTTAGCGCCCTCATAGTCTTTTCCGGAAAGGACGTATCTTGCCGACAGCTCAACGCTTTCCGTCACTGTCTCGGCTTTTCTCTGCAGGTCGTCCATCATCCTGTCTTCCTGAGAACGCACCTGTATCACGCCGAATAACAATATCACGACCGAGACTATTATCAAGAGAGGCAAAGAGAAGAACAATATTTTTTTCATTTTTACTTTTCCTTTTAACAAAAAGACCGCCAACTGACACCATCAGACGGCGGCCCGACCATCCTGCTTCCTCCGGAGAAGTCCTCCGGACCCTGAAACACAAGCTTATTATATCACCTATTTATCAAGCGGCTTGAATAGTCGTCAGTCGTCTGTCTACAGTCGACTGTCTGCTATCTGCTTCTCCCAAAGGGTGCAATTAGCACAACGAGGAAGTGGTAAATATCAATTAATGTAGAGACGCCTGCGGCGCGTTTTCATGATTAAAAAGACCGAACACTCAATTTTTTAGAAGTTTTAATCCTTTCCTGGTCAAACGGTATTTCTGTAAGCGGCTTTTTGGTTTTTTCGGAATAGTGTATTCAATAAGAGAATTTTTCATCATCCTGCTCAACACTATCTTCAACTGCCCTGAAACTCTTTTCTGATTAAGCTTCTGCGATATAACTGCAATCGGAAGGTCCT
>JBAZKW010000008.1:0-79841 GCA_041650595.1 Candidatus Margulisiibacteriota bacterium | reverse complement strand
TTAGATCGTATACCGTGTGTGATCCATGTCTATATAGCTGCATTCCCCCATTTTATCATCTGTCCGTCATCCTAAAGGGATCGCCTAAAGGCGAGGGATTTCTTCCCAAAGATGAAACATTTATTCATGAAACTTGCAAAAGTCGAAATAAGAGGCAGAACTGTAAGAGCTTTGGAGCTCAAAAGTAATATTGCAAGGACCACCGCGGGTATTTCTATCAGGCCCGGGATCGATGTGCGTGAATTTCTGGGCCCCAAAGTTTACAAACAGCTGCACATAAGGGATTTGGCCCCAAATAAAGATGGTTCCGTTGTCTTATGTCTGAGCGCTGAAGATGTGCAGTTCATTCTCGATCAAAGAACAGACAAGAACGGTTTCCGGTTAAGACGATATGAAGATGACTCTGCAACGACCGTAAGACAAGCGCTGCATGGCAGATTGACGGGCGGAAAACTCCTCGGATCAATATATGGAACAGGGCACAATTCAGTCATTAAATCGATATCATTGAGATATGGAGTCTCCAGCGGGGCTGCTGCAAAAATTAAACGTATAACCGCAAATATCCTAAGGCATTACCAGCTTGATCTAAGCGGTTTAGACCTGTCGGGATATGTGCTTTTTCGTGAACAATGGTTTGTGGAGGCAAACTTGACGGGAACGAATTTCAGCAGATCGGATCTGAGATATGCCCGTTTTTGGAAATCCGATATAAGGCATTGCGATTTTACGGATGCCAACTTAAGATGCGCCGGGATGGGACGTGCAGACGCGAGAGGGATCAACAATTCGACTAGAAGAGAGCTAACTTTTGGAACTTAATCTAAGACAAATACATATTCCCGTTTTGCGCGCGGCAAGAGCCCTGTCGGCATGTTCTTTCTTGAAAAGAGATCTTCCGTCGGGTGCAAATGCAGTTATGAATGCACAATTTACCTGCTTTCAGGATGATATTTCCCGAAATGCGGTTTTGGGCGTTAATTTCAAGACTGCGGCCGCATCACCAAATAGGCCTTACATCCCAGTCACGCTCGGCACGCTTTCGTCCCGGAAATTGGTTGGCAGCATGTTCTTTGAAATGAATATGAAGATCCATGCTTTAATGAAATTCCCGAGAGTTGAATCGTACGGCACAACTTTTAATGAGCTCAGAACTGTGTTCGTCAATCCTACAGATAGCGAGTCTTTTGACCAGCTTATCTTGGTCAGCGACCCGACCTCTAAAAAAGCGGGATCACCAAAAAAGGTAAGCGCGATCCCGATCGTTGTAGGAATACATTTATTGCCTCTTGTTTGCGATCCTTTATCTCTTTATGATTATCCGGACGGCTCGACACTAAGGACATTATTTCAGATAACCCGTCTTGGCATTTTTGAACTGCCTGACAAAAGGTGCCTATTTGGGTTGAACCTCGATTCAGTTCTTTGTAGTCCCAAAAATCCGCGGATTTCTGCCAGATCCGCTTTTGGGCCTGAGGATGCGGATAGGGTGCATGATCTTTGTACCATGCTCTCCAGCTTGGATTCTCTTGTATTTAATAATGTTTCTCTCAAACTGACAGATATGCATTCGATCTCGGACATCAATTATGATTGGGTTATCGAAGGATCAATGGAAGCTTCCGGACCTGATATCCAATAGCCGGCATTTTCCTTCTGCCGATTGAAATCTCGCCATAAAAATTACGATAAATAAACAGGAAATAAAATAGTAATGCAAATAAGAAGAATAGGCATGCCGGCTATAATCCTTTCTGCAATATCGGCCAATCTTAGATCAGGAGACATTAAGCTTGAGCTCGGAAGAGCAGATGGCAAACCCAGACGCCGTGTCACTCTTGATGACCTGAGCATCATGCAAAATGACACTACTCATTCCGCTGTTGTCAAGATTTCACTGCAACCGATAATAAAAGATTTAGCAGCAGACACAGCTATATCTCGTGAAGCTCTGGAGCGGGAAGTTATTAGGATCAAGGGACGGGAAAAAGATCCGACTGAAAATAGAAAATTACCATGAACGCATTACAAAGAATAAATATAGGTCGCATATCTTTCCACAATCCTTTCGCACCGCAGCGTTCAAAAGCCGGTGATCCGCTGATCAATACATTTACACTCGCAAGGCTCTCCTTCAGCAGGGACAAAGATGTAAGAAAGATCTGTGTGGAAAACCTGCGGGACAGGCTCGAAAGAGCAACGATAAGACCGTTTTCTTTGCAGCTTTTCAACGAAAGGGTTGCCGCCAGGGCAATTTCATATTCTCACCTGGATAAGATGCCACATAATAGACGAGCGGACAGGTCGTATTCAGGAGTTGTAGGTTTTATAAATAATTGCAGTTCTGATTCTCTGAAGCTTATGGCTGCAAGAGCGGAGGACGTTCACTTGATGGGGATGATCGCACTTGCAAGAATACCGGAAGATCTTGGCGGATTATCCGCTTTTGCCATAATCGGGATGAGCAATAATCCGTATGCAAAAGTTGCTTTTCAAAGGATATTGGCTTTTTGGCCGGATCTTGATGACGGATCATTGAGTTTGTTCGTGGAAAAAGCCGCCAGAAAGGAAGTAAAAGAAGCTGCCGCGGAAGAACTCAGAAGAAGATCAGGCGTATGACACTCAGACAAATACATATGCCCGTTTTACGTTCGGCAAGCGCATTTTGCAAAAAGGGGCCGACAGGATTTTTCCGGCCAGTCCATGATCTCGATCGTACTTTGGACAGAACAGTTTATCCCGCGGTCTCATCGGCCTGTATGATAGTGACAGGAACTGATTTTTATCAGGATGATAGTAACGGAAATTCCGCGGTGGGGCTAGAAATGGCTCCTGTCATTGCCCTTGACGGCAGAACCATCGATCAATACAATCCGTTATCTGTCATCCCTCCGGAAACCGTAGGCAATGCGATATTTGATAGAACGATCGAAGATTGGTATGCAAAGCAAGAACTGCCTCAAATCAGATATAACAATATCCTCTATCCTGGGCTCCAATTAATGATCACCAGGCCGGAGTGCTATGGAATAAAGATCGGGCTGGGAGATGAATTCTACGATCTGATAATAACGGCCGGTGAAAGGGACTCTTCATCTTTGCGCGGTTTTAGGCGCGTTTCACATCTGTCGGCGATTGCAGGTGCTTGTGTGCTTCCGATGGCATTGGGTTTTGGCGTCTTGGGAATGACATCGAGGATTTATCCTCCCTATCAATTTCCCGATCTTAGTCAATCTACCGAGTTGTTCATGGTAACGGGGCTGAGTGTAATGGAAGAATCGGTTAGCAAATGTTTGATTGCCCTTAAGGCTGAAGTCGGGCGGGTCGACACAGTGAGCTTGAAGCTCCTTTCAAAACGAGGGCTGAAACAGGGTGAACCATCGTGGCTGGAATTCTTTTTCAGAAACATGTCACAAGATCCCGCCTTCAGCAATCTTAATACGACTTTTTCAGTATCCGAAGAAAAATTCGAAGATTATGACAGGGTAATTCTGGCTGAAATTGCGGATGGCGACTAGGCATTGGCAGGTAAAATGTATTTTGTAGACCTTCCGGCGCCGCGGCAGACAAGGATCTTTTTTTCGCAAAGCATGGTCAGTTCCAGATGCGCTGTTTTGTGCGATATGCTGAACATCTCTCTGTATTCCTTGTTGGAAACGCTGTTGTGTTCCCTCACATAGTCAAGGATCCTTTTCTGCCTTTTGTTAAGTCCGTGCCCCGCCCAGGGGCTGGTAATTTCCTGCTCTTCGTTCTCTTTTGCCGGCCTTGAAACCGTGCTGTCCCTTATGTAGCAGATATCATCCGTCTTGTAGGGTTTTTCGTCACCCTCGTTTATGTTTATTATCGCGATCTTCTGGGGACCCCTCGAAAATATCTCCACATTTGCAGGCTTAATATGGGGGACGCAACGCGTTTGCCCTATATTGAAAAGCCAGTTGCTAAAATCGTCATTAACGTCTATCCCGATAAAATGCTTGTTCTTATCATCGATCCCGAGTATGAGCCTGCCGCCGTCTGAATTGGAAAAAGCCGTCAATTCACGTGCTATATCGTCCTGAGAGGGGACATTCTTCTCAAATTCGAGGGATTGGCCTTCACCCTGCTCGAGCAGCTCTAGTATTTCTTCCCAGCTTGTCATGCCATAGATAGTAGCATATGATGCCCGCCAGTTCAAGGTTTTTCGCCCTCACCCCTTACCCCTCTCCCAAAGGGAGAGGGGTGATAAGCATGCTATCAAAATAAATCGCCCCCTCTCTTACCAAGAGAGGGGGTTGGGGGTGAGTTTGGCGGGATAATTGCTGGAATACAGTTCATGATAAAGCTGCTTCTCGACATGCTTTTTCCGCCCCGTTGCGCCGTATGCCGCACAGCGGGTGATGATGTGCTGTGCCAAAGCTGCGGATCAAAGATAGTTATGATAAGGAAACATGAGGGTTACGTTTTTTGCGTTGGAGCTTACGAAGGGGTTTTGGAAAGAGCGATAAAACTTTTGAAATTTCACGGAAAAAAGAGATTGGCGCAGCCATTGGGACAGCTTTTCGCAAATCATAACCCTTATCTTGCCGCGGATGCAATTATCCCGGTACCGCTTCATCCTAACAGGTTAAGAGAAAGGGGATTCAATCAATCGGCACTCATATCGACACTTCTTGCCGAAAAGATCAAAGCGCCTGTGTTAGAAAATGTCCTCGTAAGAAAAAAGGACACAAAACACCTGTTCGAACTTGGGAAGCTTGAGCGGCAAAAAACGATAGAAGGTGCCTTTGAGGTCGCCAGTCCTCATGTCATAAGGGGAGCCTCATTAATTTTAGTAGATGATATTTATACTACGGGAGTTACCACGGAAACCTGCAGAAAAACCTTGCTTGAGGCCGGTGCCATATCCGTAAAGGTGCTGGTTCTTTCAAGGGCACGCCTTCTATGATATAATTTCTTTGAAACGGAGGAATAATAGTGGAAATAAATATAAGAGGAAAAGGCATCGAGCTAACCGAGGCATTGAAGGACTATGCGCAGAAAAAGATACACAAAGTCGAACATTTTTTCCATAACATACAACAAATAGACATAGAGCTTGAAGTGGACAAGATAAGGGAACAAGTCGAAAGCCAGGTCGCCAAAGCCACCGTTTGGATGTCCGGCAAGGCGGTACATGCAAGTGAAGCCAGCTCCGACATGTATGCTGCAATAGATCTTTTGATAGACAAGCTTGACAAACAGGTAAAAAAATTCAAGGAAAAGATCATTCAGGAGAAAAGAAGAGAATCCGCAAAAGAAAAACATATCCTTCACGAAAATCTGGCCGAACCGGAGCGTGAGACCTCCGCCGGGGAATAAATGTTCTTAAAAGCTATCGCACGGCTTCTGGGCGTATCTTCGGAAGCTAAGATAAAACACCTGTACTCTATAGTCGAGCACATAAACTCGTTCGAAGAAGAGATTAAAAAGCTTTCTGACAGCGAGCTTGCCGCAAAAACAGTGCAGTTTAAAAATATGCTTGACCATGGCGCAACTCTTGACGAGCTGCTTCCCGAAGCATATGCCTGCATCAGGGAAGCTTCCGCCAGGACAATAGGACTGCGGCACTTTGACGTCCAGATGCTGGGAGGGATAGTCCTTCATCAGGGAAAAGTCGCCGAAATGAAGACCGGCGAAGGAAAAACGCTGGTCGCGACCTTGCCTATATATTTGAACGCACTTACCGGAAAAGGCTGCCATCTTGTCACCGTGAATGACTACCTGTCCAAGCGCGACAGCCTCTGGATGGGCCCGGTCTATAAATTCATGGGACTATCGGTGGGCACAATACAAAACGACATGAACAGTTTTGAGCGCAGAAAAGAATATGCCTGCGATATAACCTACGGCACCAACAACGAGTTCGGGTTCGACTACCTCAGGGACAACATGGCAGTTTCCATCGAACAATGCGTCCAGAGAAAGCTCAACTACGCCATAGTCGACGAAGTCGATAATATCCTGATAGACGAGGCCCGCACACCGCTCATAATCTCTGGCATGATGGACGAAAGCGTCGAAACTTACTACAAGGGCGATCAGCTCGCCCGCAAGCTCAAAAAAGACCTTGATTTTACCGTGGATGAAAAGCACAAGAACGCCGTGCTCACCGAAACGGGCGTCAAAAAGATAGAAAAGCTCAGCGGACTTTCCTATCTTTACGACATGGACAACATAGATCTCGCGCACAGTATAACCGAATCATTGAAAGCACATCAGGTCTTCAAAAGGGACCTTGATTACATCGTCAAGGACGGCGAAATAATAATAGTGGATGAGTTCACCGGGCGTCTTATGACCGGCCGCCGCTACAGCGAGGGGCTTCACCAGGCTATAGAGGCCAAAGAGGCAGTGCAAATACGCTCCGAAAGCCAGACGCTTGCCACGATCACTTTCCAGAACTATTTCCGCCTCTACAACAAACTGGCAGGGATGACGGGTACCGCTCTTACCGAAGAGGCGGAGCTGGGCAAAATATACAGCCTGGAAGTGGATGAAATACCCACGCACCGGAAAATGATACGCATAGACCATTCCGATGTCATCTACAAGACCAAAAAAGAAAAGTTTACAGCTATAGCCAACGAAATAGCCCAGCTATATAAGATCGAGCGCCCGGCTCTGGTAGGCACTATTTCCATAGAAAATTCGGAGCTTTTGTCGAACATTCTCAAGCGGCGCGGGATCCCTCACCATGTGCTCAATGCCAAACAGCACGAAAAAGAGGCCGAGATAATCGCCAAAGCCGGACAGAAAAAATCCGTGACCATTGCGACCAACATGGCCGGAAGAGGTACTGATATAGTCTTGGGCGATGGTGTTGTGGGACTTGGCGGATTGCACATAATCGGTTCCGAAAGGCACGAGAGCAGGCGTATCGACAATCAGTTGAGAGGCCGCTCCGGCAGGCAGGGGGATCCCGGTTCTTCCAGGTTCTACGTTTCTCTGGAAGACGACCTGATGCGCTTGTTCGGCTCCGACAGGATAAAGGGCATGATGGAGCGTCTGGGCATGGAAGAAGGCACTCCTATAGAGCACGGGCTTATTTCAAAAGCACTTGAGAACGCCCAGCGCAAAGTTGAGCAATATCACTTTTCCATAAGAAAACAGATACTCGAATACGACGATGTCATGAACAAGCAAAGAGAGGCCATTTACGCCTTAAGAAAAAGGATCCTGCAGGGCGATAATCTCGAGGAAAAGTTCTTTGAAATGGTGGATCAGATAGCTCAGGAGATAAGTGAAACATTTATCCCCCAGAAATCAAGGCCGGATGAATGGGATACAGAAGCTTTAAAGACAGAAATGACAGAACTTTCATGCCCGGACTTCCAATTGGGAGGTGCGGCCAAAAGCGAAGAGGTCCGCGAAGCAATCGAAACAAAGCTGAAAAGCCGCTATGAAGAACGGAAAAACCAGATGGGCTCCGAAACGATGGCCGAACTGCAAAGGTTTGTTATGCTCAAGGTAATAGACGATGCGTGGATAGAACAGCTCCACAATATGGACGCACTGCGCGAGGGCATTGGGCTCCGGGCCTGGGGCGAGAGGGACCCTCTGATAGAATACAAGATGGAAGCTTTTGGCATGTTCAACGATATGATGTCTTCCGTACGCAAAGAGATATTCGGCCTGCTGTTCAAAGTTCAGCTCGTAAGCGAGAACGAATCAATAGCACAAAAAGCCCACAACATAACCTACGGCGCACCTCAGTCCGGCGAAGCAAAAAAACAACCTATCACTACCGCGGCTAAGACCGGCAGGAACGATCCTTGCCCGTGCGGCAGCGGTAAAAAATACAAAAAATGCTGCGGAAAAGGTGCATAAATCTGTGTTGGAAGATTGTAGGGGCGCATCATGATGCGCCCATCAGGAAAGATGAACAATGTTATCCGAATTTCAAGAAAAAATAAATAGCATCAAAAAGAAAATCTCCGATATTAAAACGCACATTAACATCGACGGTTTAAAGACAAAACAAAGGCAGCTTGAAGAGGAATCCTCATCCGCTGGCTTCTGGAATGATTCTAACAAGGCACAATCAATCCTCCAGGAATTAAAATCGATAAACAGCAGGGTCCAGTCTTTTTTAAGTATCGAAAAGGAGACCGACACATACAAGTCTCTGTTTGACTTTTTTCCGAATGAAGAGTTATTCGTAAAAGAAACCAATGAACAGGATATATCGCGGATACAAAAGGATATCGAATCGCTTGAGAGATCAATCAAAAAACTTGAATTTTCAACATTCTTAAATGGGCCTCATGATACCTCGGACGCGATCGTTTCTATTAACGCAGGGGCCGGCGGCACCGACGCGCAGGACTGGGCGGAAATATTGCTCAGGATGTTCTCACGCTGGTCAGAAGATCGAGGTTTTGAGACCGAACTGGCGGATATCTCCTATGGAGAGCAAGCGGGGATAAAAAGCGCTGTTCTATTTATAAGAGGGCCTTATGCTTACGGCTATCTTAGATCCGAGACCGGGATACACCGCCTGGTGCGCATGTCGCCGTTTAATTCCGACGGCAAGAGGCATACTTCGTTCGCCGCAGTAGAAGTCATACCTGAGATCGGCGAAGAGCTTGCTGTAGAGATAAAACCGGAGGATCTGAAGACGGACACTTATAGGGCAAGCGGCCCTGGCGGGCAGAATGTGAACAAGACCAGCTCTGCCGTGCGGATCACACATATACCGACAGGCATTATCGCGCAGTCCCAGGCCAGCCCTTCACAGCACAGGAACAGAGAGATATGCATGTTGCTCCTTGTCTCGAGACTCAAAGGCCGTCTTGAACAGGAGAAAAAAGAAAAGATCGAAGAACTCCGCGGGGAACAGAAGCAAATAGGGTGGGGCAGTCAGATAAGATCGTATGTGTTCGCACCGTACCAGCTTGTAAAAGATCACCGCACCGGAGCCGAGACCGGCAATGTTCAAAGCGTGATAGACGGAGATATTGATATCTTTATAGAAGCGTTCCTGAGAAAAGGAAAGTCATTGCGAGGAGCGTAAGCGACGAAGCAATCCCATTGGTCTATGGGATTGCTTCGTCCCGATGAATCGGGACTCGCAATGACTCAATCTCCATGTTAATATAGGACAAAAGCTTAAAGGAGAAGGACAAATGAAAGATACGAAAATTTTGCTCTCGTCCAGTGAGATCCCCCAGAAATGGTACAATGTTCTGGCAGAATTTCCGGGAGAACTTCCGCCTCCGATACACCCTGGAACAAAAAAACCGCTTACCCCGGAAGATCTGGCACCTATTTTCCCGATGTCTCTGATCAAGCAGGAAATGGTCACCGACAAATGGGTCGAAATACCTGACCAGGTGATGGATGTGCTCAAAATTTGGAGATCGACTCCGCTGATCAGAGCGGTGCATCTTGAAAAAGCGCTAAAGACCAACGCCAGGATATATTACAAGAATGAAAGTGTAAGCCCCGCTGGGAGCCACAAGCTCAATACTGCCGTGGCGCAGGCTTATTACAACAAAACAGAAGGGGTTAAACGGCTTTCTACCGAAACAGGAGCGGGCCAGTGGGGATCTTCACTGTCTTTTGCATGCCAGCATTTCGGAATGGAATGCACCGTGTATATGGTAAAAATAAGCTATCATCAAAAGCCGTACAGAAAATCGCTTATGAGGGTCTGGGGCTCAAAGGTATTCGCGTCACCTTCACTGGAAACAAATTACGGAAAAAAAGTGCTGGCAGAAGACCCGAACAACCAGGGAAGTTTGGGGCTTGCGATCTCCGAGGCGGTGGAAGATGCCGCTACGCATTCCGACACAAATTACTCTCTGGGAAGCGTGCTCAACCATGTAATACTTCACCAGACAATAATCGGGCTTGAGACAAAGAAACAGCTCGAACTCGCCGGAGAAAAACCAGATATCCTCATAGGTTGTGTCGGCGGCGGCAGTAATTTCGCCGGTTTTGCCGCTCCGTTTATTCCCGACAAGCTCAAAGGTTCAAATATAAGGATGATCGCAGTCGAGCCAGCTGCTTGTCCTTCTATAACAAAAGGCCTATACGAATACGACTTTGGAGATACAGCGCAGCTTACTCCGCTTCTTAAGATGTATACTCTTGGCCATGACTTTATGCCTCCGGGCATCCATGCGGGAGGGCTGCGTTATCACGGGATGGCGCCGGTACTTAGCTTTTTGGTCAAAAAAGGCCTTATAGAAGCTCAATCTACGCTGCAAAGGGCTACATTCGAGGCAGGGATACTTTTCTCAAAGACCGAAGGGATCCTTCCGGCGCCGGAATCGTGCCACGCGATAAAAGTCGCAATAGACGAAGCCAAGAAAAACAACGGCAACTGCATCGTTTTTAACCTGAGCGGGCACGGACATTTTGATCTTTCTTCCTACGACAACTATCTTGATGGGAAGCTGGAGGACTATGAGTATCCCGAAGAACTTGCTAAACAGGCGCTAAAAAACGTTCCCAAGGTTGAATAATAAGTGAAAAATAAGGCTCTTTATTTCTTTCTTGTAGCCCTTGTCGCGGCCGGAGCTTTTGCCGGACTTGTTTCCTCTTTGAATAAAGCTTCAGTAGAACATCAAAATACCCGCGTCGAACTTGTGATGGATTTTAACGATATTATCAAACTTTCTCTGAGAGAGGGGATCTCTTCCGATAAATTACTCAAGAAGTTCAAGGATTCCGGACTTACTTCCATATCTCTCACGGAAAGCACTCTTGAAAAATTACAGTTAGACGGAAATATTGTCTGGCTCACCGGCTATGAAACCGGCATTCTGGAAAAGATCAACGTTCCTGAAAAAGATAATAAAGACTCTAACAATAAAAAAGAGCCTGTCAATCCGATAAAAACTATTAATCCCGCTTTGAGGGCTCTTATCAGGTCGGCCAGATATGACCCCCTCTATTCATACATTATTTCTCAGGATAAAGGTTCTTTGAGATTTGCCGAAGAGGGACTTTCTTTGATGCTCGGCAGACAAAGGGTAAAGCGTATCCTGCCGGATACTTTACTTGTAATGGACGACGAAGAAGACCTTTTATCCATGGGCATAGGGATCCCTGAAAAAGATTTTACCGCTCTGGTGGAAAAAGGGTTTTATGTAATCCCGCGGCTAAAGAACAATTACCGCCTTGACGCAAATAAGACCGCCGAAAAACTGAAGGCTATTTATTCATACGGCCCGTATGACAAGATCGTTTTCGACGGCGAAGAAGTAGGCGGATTCAGCAAAAATCTTTTCGGGACCGCCAAGGCGCTTAAAAAGTTCAACATAGATTACGGTTTCATAGAAATGGGCGGTCAAAAAGGGGACGGCATTCTTTTGAACGTTATGGGCGCGGACGTAGTAAGGGTCCACAGCATAGCCGAAGATGAGATGCAAAAAAAGATGACAAAAGAGGAGGCTCTAAACAGGTTCGAACGGGCTTTTTATGAGAGGGGTGTCAGGGTCCTTTTTATAAGGCCTTTCTATATGCCTGAAAACGGCCGCGCAGGGCTCGCAGAAACCAATTCTTCATATATAAGCGACTTAAAAGAGCGTTTGGAGAGGTCAGGCTTTTCCGCCGGAAAAACACAGAGCCTGCCGCCGCTGCGAACGGGAAATCTGCCGATCCTGCTTTTAAGTCTTGGGCTTGCCGCCGCTTTGTGCCTTTTGCTGAGGAGTTTCACAAAACTGCCTGCATGGTCAGAAGTTCTGCTGCTCATCACCTCAGTCGCGGCCTTTGCGCTGTTTTACGCAGCAGGAGAGATCGTCTTGTTCCGGAAGTTATTTGCACTTGCCTCGGCTCTCATATTCCCGGTGCTTTCAATAACCTCCGTCTTTGACCTGAAGAAACCAGCTGCACCTGTTGCTACACTGTCAAAAGCCATGTCAATGGTACTGACGTCCTTCTTCATCGCCGCGATCGGAGCTCTTTATATAACAGGCGCTCTGGCCGACACAGCGTTCATGACAGGTGCCAGACAGTTTATGGGCGTTAAGATAGCTTTTGCTCTTCCGCTGCTCGCAACCGGAATATATTGGGTACTGAACAGCGAACAATTCTCCGACAGAAAAAAGCTTCTTGATCTGCTTAATTCTCCCGTAACTTTTGCAATACTGCTTTGTTTTGCTATTGTAGGCGGAGTGGGAGCGATATATATACTGCGCAGCGGCAATTTTGGGATCGGTGTCCTGGATATCGAAAGGGTTGCAAGGTCCTTGCTTGAAAATCTAATGTCGGTTAGGCCGCGCACCAAAGAGTTCCTCATCGGCTATCCGGCCCTGTTACTTGGAGCGTTATATTACCTAAAAGGGAAGAGGTCTCTTCTGTGGGCATTCCTTATAGTGGGAACGATCGGCCCTGTTTCAACAGTGAACTCTTTTTGCCACGCCCATTCTCCTTTCATGATCTCGGTCCTTCGGTCTTTTTACGGGGTCCTGCTGGGTATCCTTGCGGGAATAATTTACTATTTGCTTTATAATCTTGCGCGAAGAACTGCTGAAACAAGTAAAAAGTAAGAAATAAAAAGTTAAAAACGGAAAATACTTATTGAATGAAAATTCTTCTGTCAGGATATTTTGGTTTCAACAATACCGGGGATGAAGCGATCCTTGCCTCTATGATCTCAGAGTTCAGGAAAAAAGATCCCGGCATACAAATAACGGTGCTTTCCGCCGACCCAAAACCGACCACAGAGCGGTTTCCGGTGATCAGCGTCCACAGGCTGGATCCCTTTTCGATCATTAAGGCGCTGATAAAATGTGATGTGCTTGTAAGCGGCGGGGGAGGCCTCCTGCAGGACTCTACCGGAAGGTTCTCAATAATCTATTATCTTTCTATCATTCTTTTGGCAAAGTTATTCGGTAAAAAAGCTGCAGTCTTCGGACAAGGTTACGGCCCGGTAAAAAGCTCCTTCAACAAAAAGCTCATAAAGATTGTCCTAAATTTCGCGGATCTCATAACGGTAAGGGATATTGCTTCAAAAACGTCTTTGGAAAGTATTGGGGTTGACACGCCGCCTCTGCTGTCTTGCGCCGATCCGGCCATACTTCTTGAAAAAGAAAGTTTCATCGAAATCGTCAGGGCCGAGGGTATCACCGAATTTGATCGTCCCGTTGCGGGAATATGCCTGCGTTCTTTCAAAGATATGCCGAAAGATTTTGTCCTAAGGACCGCGGAAGCACTGGACGAGTTCATCGACAAGTACGCAGCTGAAGCGCTTTTTATACCGCTCAAAGCTCCCGAAGACACTCAGATCAGTGTAAGCGTGCTTTCACAAATGAAGAACAAGGGAAGAGTAATAGAAGGGGATTATTCGCCCGGTCAGGTGCTTAGCCTCATTAATTCATTTGATCTGGTCATAGGCATGCGGCTGCACAGCCTGATATTTGCGGCTTCCGGCAGTGTTCCCGCTCTTGGAATAAGCTACGACCCAAAGGTAAGGGCTTTTTGCGACGATGCCGGGCTTCCGTGCATTGACCCGGACTTTTCTTCAAAAAGTTTCCTTGAAAAGTCCGGCAGCCTTTGGACAAACAGGAGCGAAGTGTCCTTGCAACTCAAAGAAAAGACAAAACTTTTGAGATGCAAAGCACTCATCAATTTTGAGGCCTTCTTTGAATATTTCGGCATGACTGATATGATAAACCTCTTTGGCGTGCGCATCGACAATATTGACCTGAAAAGCGGGCTTGAAATAATAGACAAATTTGTGAGGAGCGGAAAACCGCACCTGATCCTCACGCCCAATCCCGAGATAATAATGTCCGCCCGCAAAGATAAAAAGCTTCTCGAACTGCTCAATTCTTCCGACCTCAATATTCCAGACGGCATAGGGATCGTTGCCGCCGCAAAACTTCTGGGAACGCCGTTGCAAGGCAGACTTACCGGAATAGATTTTATGACATCCATACTGGAAAACACCCGTAAAAATAGCTGCAAAATATTTTTACTGGGAAGCGCTCCCGGAATTGCCGAAAATGCAGCAAAAAATATGCCGGATATAAATATAGTAGGGACACATCATGGATACTTTAAGGATGAAGAAGACGAGAAAGTGCTAGCCCTGATAAAGAAAGCACGTCCTGATATTTTGTTTGTCGGACTGGGAAGCCCCAGACAGGAACAATGGATCGCAAAATATTACAAGGAGATCGGAGCTCCCGTGAATATGGTGATCGGAGGAAGCCTTGATATTTTATCCGGAAACGTCAGAAGGGCCCCCGTTGTCTTTCAAAAGACCGGCACTGAATGGCTGTACCGTCTCGCAAAAGAACCTAAACGATGGAAAAGACAGTTAAATCTTGCCGGGTTCGCCTGGTTGGCTATCAAAAAGAGATTAGGGATATAATGTGTATAGTCATTGCGAGAAGCGGAAGCGACGAAGCAATCCCATAGATAAAGGAGATTGCTTCGCGGAGTTTATACCACTTTGAGCGGGGCTCGCAATGAAGGAGTAAAAGATGATCATCCGCAAAAAAACAAAAGAGATTAGAATCGGGACCGTAAAGATCGGAGCCGGCAATCCAGTATCCGTTCAATCCATGACAAAAACACACACAGCCGATATCGCTGCAACTGTAACCCAGATAAAACAACTTGAAGAAGCAGGCTGTCAAATAATCAGGGTCGCAGTAAAAGATGAAACAGACGCTCTTGCCTTACGAAAAATAAAAGAATCCATATCGATCCCTCTTGTTGCCGATATACATTTTGATCACCGCCTTGCTCTAATAGCAATAGAAGCGGGAATAGACAAGCTACGCATAAACCCCGGAAATATCGGAGACGAGGACAGGATAAAAGTCGTTGTCTCAGCTGCAAAAGCAAGAAAGGTCCCCATAAGGATCGGCGTCAACAGCGGTTCTCTGCAAAAAGATATTCTGGCAAAATACGGCCATCCCTGTCCAAAAGCTCTTGTTGAAAGTGCTCTTGTCCATATTAAGATCCTAGAAAGATTGAAGTTTTACGATATAGTTTTATCGATAAAATCTGCCGATGTAGTTGATACAATTGAGTCCTATGAACTACTTTCAAAAAAAGTCAATTTTCCTCTGCATGTAGGGATTACCGAAGCTGGTATCCCCGGCCCGGGAAATATAAAATCCGCTGTAGGGATCGGTGCGATACTCGCACGGGGAATAGGGGATACCATAAGAGTATCTCTGACCGGAGACCCTGTTGAAGAAGTCAAAACAGCTTACCAAATATTAAGAGCTCTTGGTCTTTATAACAAAGGCGTCACAATAATATCCTGCCCAACTTGCGGACGCCTCGAATACAACATGGAACAGGTCGTCCGAGAGATAACCGAAAAGACCCGCCACATCGAAAAACCGCTTAAAATAGCCATAATGGGATGCGTAGTCAACGGTCCCGGAGAGGCCTGTGAAGCCGATCTTGGCCTTGCCGGAGGCCGCGGGCAGGGAATAATATTTAAGAACGGCGCGCAGCTCAAAAAAGTCCCTGAAAAAGACATGGTATCAGAACTTCTCAAAGAGATCTATTCCCTCGCGAAATAAGCAAAATACACGCAACTTTATCAATAGTCGTTACGAATAGTAAATAGAGGCATCAAAAGAATAGGATTACAGTAGGAGGTATATATGGGTACAAATAATGTGGCAGTAGCATCGTCGGCACCTGCATCAAGTACAACACAAACAGCAGAAACACAGACACCGGAAAATGATTATCAATTGACAGATCAAGCAGAAACAACAAACAACACACCAGCGGATGATACGAGCGGAGCCGGCACAGAAACAACAAACAACACACCAGTGGATGATACGAGTGGAACAGAAACAGATGCAACAAATGCAGCCAGTACAGCAACAGAAACAGAAACCGGAACAAAAGCTAATGAAGATGCATCTACGGTCCTCACTCTTGCGGACATAGCCATGCTGAACTTCGGAGAGTTTGATACGAATGGGAACGGTATTTTAGATGCTGAAGAGATTGATTATTGGGGCTTTGACCATAGCTTAGACGGCACGACTCTCGAGGAATTAGAACTCGCCAGAAGACAAATTGCTATAGAAGACAATAATGCTACCACTTATCATGAAGCTCCGTCTCGCAGTGCTTTGGCAGCGGCCGATCAAGATGGTGACGGAATATTATCCGATTGGGAAGTAGCTGATGCGGGATTAGATACCGGCACATATGTAAATCAAAACGGTAAAGGCACTGCAGATGATACACCAATGACTATGGCTGAAGCTGACGCTGCAAGAGCAAATGCCAATTCAAGCACCGGAAAAACTGCCGAGCACGCGACTCCGACCCAAGCCGAGCTGATAGCGGCAGACCAGGACGGTAACGGCATATTATCTGACCAGGAAATAGCCGATGCAAGTTTAGATTCGGAAGTATACGTAAATCAGAACGGAAAAGGTGCCGAAGACAACACTCCTATGAACCTTGAGCAAGCTGAGGCCGCAAGAATAAACGCAAATTATGAAAAAAGCGCCACCCATATCGTACCTCAAAGTCGCGATGATTTTGTGCAAGCTGACAGTGACACAAGCGGCCTTCTGGAATCCGACGAAATAGCCGACGCGCTGTATGATCCCCATATCTATATGCACCAGAACGGTAAAGGTGCCGCGGACGACACGCCCATGACCATAGATGAAGCTGAGGCTGCAAGGATCGCACAGCTGCCTGTTACCGAAACCACGCCGCGCGAGTTTGACCCGAGACTTGATCTTCCTGGCGGCCAACTTCTAGACGATGACGACATGAGAGTTTACCAGCTGCTCAAGGATGCTGACGATATTCTAACTTATCTGATGGACAAAATAAGAGAGACTGCTAAAGCCAATCAGAATAAGCTTTCAGACGCAAAACTAGCCCAGCAAAACTTGGGACAATATGATACGAACGGAGACGGGTCTTTAAGTGATGAAGAAATCGCGAGGGGCGGTTTGGACACAAGCATATATGATTCAGGCAGCACCGAAACCGGTTCCGGAAAGAATTCATCCTCCACGGAAAACCCGGATTACACTCTTGAAGAAGCGGAATATGCCAGAAGAGAAGCCGCAGTTGCCGCAAACGCTGAGCGCGGATCATATATCACCCCGACTGCCGAAAGTCTGGTCGCGGCTGATCAAAACGGCGATGAAATATTATCCGCTTGGGAAATAGCCGACGCGCATTTCGATCCCAATAAATATGGCGGTGAAATTACTCTTGAAAACGCTGAATTAATAAGACAGGGCAAGCCAACTGTGGAAGTAGATACTACTGCAGAAGACGAATTCGTTCCGGATCCTACAAAAGGAGAATGGTACAACGCTCAAAAATCCCAAATTGACGACGTAGATGATTACAGCTCTTCGAGCATGGCTTTGTGGGTAAGCAATTTTGTGAACAGGATCACGACATTTATATCTACTATCGTAAGTCTGAGTAAGACATCCGGAGATATATCGAAGACCGTCGATAGAAAAATGACTAAGTAATAGTATTTGTAATGCTATTGTCTTAGTTAATAAGTGTAAAGTGCTTGTGTTTATGAAGATCGGGATATAACTCCCGGTCTTTGCTTTTTCTTTCCATGTTATAATTAATCTGTGTTAAGCAGATATACGCTACAAAAAATGGGGTCCATTTGGAGCGAGCAGGCCAAATTCCAGAGCTGGCTTAATGTAGAGATAGCAGTCTGTGAAGTATGGACAAAGCTCGGAAAAATACCTCAAGCATCCCTCGATAATATTAAGAAAAAAGCATCATTTGTCGTTGAACGAATCGAAGAAATAGAAAAAGAAGTCGAACACGACTTGATAGCTTTTACTACTGCCGTTGCCGAAAATGTGGGAGATGATTCCCGATACATACACATGGGACTGACATCATATGATGTAGAAGATACGGCGCTTTCCTTGCGCCTTAAAGCTTCCGCGGACATAATCATAGACGATATAGACAAAGCCATTTCGGCCCTGAAAAAGCTCGCATCACAACATAAGAATACGATAATGATGGGCCGCACACACGGAATGCATGCCGAACCAATAACATTTGCTTTCAAGCTGTGCGTATGGATAGCCGAGCTGGAACGCGGGCTTGAAAGAATAAGGGCCGCCAGGGAAACCGTGAGTGTCGGAAAGATATCCGGAGCCGTGGGATCGTACGCTAATCTGGATCCATCCATTGAAGAGATGGTCTGTAAAAATCTTGGATTAAAACCATCTCCTGCGTCCACCCAGGTGCTCCAGAGGGACAGGATAGCAGAATATATGACAGCGCTGGCTTTGATAGCCGGTTCTCTTGAGAAGTTCGCTGTGGAAATAAGGAACCTTTCTAGAACAGAGATCCTTGAAATCGAAGAGCCTTTCAAAAAAGGCCAGAAGGGTTCTTCAGCCATGCCTCACAAAAAGAATCCTATCATATCAGAAAGAATAACCAGCTTGGCGCGAGTTATTAGATCTAACAGCATGGCCGCCATGGAAAATATGGCCTTGTGGCATGAGAGAGACCTGTCAAATTCGGCAGGGGAGAGGGTGATTATCCCCGATTCAAATATTCTTGTCGATTATATACTGAACAAATTCATCACCCTAATGGAAGGTTTGGTAGTGCACCCCGAGAACATGCTAAAGAACATAGAAAGCTCAGGCGGTATCGTATTTTCGCAAAGGATACTGCTCACGCTTGTAGAAAAAGGCATAACCCGCGAACAGGCCTACAAGATCGTACAAACATGCGCGATGGAAGCCCGCAACTCCGGCAGACAGATGAAAGATGTCGCAAAGGAAAGCAAAGAACTGCTTACATATATAGATAAACAGGACATAGACAAGCTGTTCGGCCTGGACTATTTTATCAGAAACCTCGGTGCCGTTTACAAACGGTTCGGAATATAGAAAGGGATCTTTGATGTACCTCGTAAAAGTTTTTGTAAGGCATAAAAAAGGGATACTCGATCCTCAGGGAAAGACAATAAAGGACGCTCTTCACGCGATGAAGTATAAAGGGGTAGGGGAAGTCAAAATAGGAAAATTGATAGACCTTAAAATTGAGGCAAAATCCATTGATGATGCAAAATCGATGGTAAACGATATGTGCAAAACACTGCTTGCCAACCCCGTTATAGAACAATATACTTTTGAGATCGAGGAGATCTGATGAAAGCCGCCGTAATAGTATTCCCGGGAAGCAACTGCGACTGGGATTGTTACCATACTGCCAGGACCAGCCTTAAAGCCAAGACCGACTTTGTCTGGCATGAAGACGAAAGCATAAGTTCCTATGATGTGATAATAGTTCCGGGAGGCTTTTCATACGGTGATTATCTAAGGTCAGGGGCGATCGCCAGGTTCTCCCCGGTCATGAACGCGATAGTGGATTATGTTAAAAAAGACAAAGGATTGGTCCTTGGGATATGCAACGGCTTTCAAATTCTTACCGAAGCGGGGTTGCTGCCGGGAGCTCTACAAAAAAACAAATATCTCAAATTCCTTTGCAAGAACGTCCGTTTAAGAGTGGAAAACACAAAAACGCCTTTCACCAACAAGTGTAAATCCGGACAGGTCATTGAGATCCCAATAGCACATTTTGACGGAAATTATACTGCGGACAAAGAAACCATAGAAAAGCTGAACAAAAACAAACAGGTGATTTTCAGATATTGTTCAAAGACCGGATCCGTTACATCTTCCTCAAATCCGAATGGTTCCGTTGAAAATATTGCCGGCATTTGCAACGAAGCCCGCAATGTCCTGGGCATGATGCCTCATCCTGAACGAGTGGCTGATCCAGTGCTTGGAGGGGAGGATGGGAAGCACATCTTCGAATCGATTCTTTCTTCCATCAAAAAATAGCTGTATTATATCCAAATATTGCGCCTTGTTTTTCAAGAGCTACAAGAAAAAGTCCAAGGTCAGGTGCAAACACGATGGCAGACGGGGTTGCGTCAGTTTTAATGGTGAAAAAGCTTTCCAGTCCGTCAGAAACATTTATAAATCTTCCTCTTTGAATAAAACACTTATTGCTTCCGCTCGCAAAGGCCACCCGGTTAAAATACCTGTATAAATTTGAAATAGGGGATGGCGCGGCACTTTTTGACCCCGTCCTGAAATTTATATAAGGCGGATCGGGAATGTCGCCGCTGACAAAGCCAAAGTCAGACCTGCCGCTTGCGTCAACGGCAATATTCGGCTGGGCATCGTTCCCTGTGTATGCCCATACCATTTCATTTGTAGGATACCTAAACGCGAAAAGATTAAAGCAGTCCCGAAAAGCGCCTCCCGTTTCAACATCATAGCTTCCCGCCCACATGATAAGGGTCAATCCGGGATGGAAAGCAAAACGCGGGGCCATTCTAGCTACATACCCGCATAAAGGTTTTTCTGAACTGGTAAGTCTATATCCGGTTTCCTTTCCGTCTCTTAAGGAAAACTCCTCGATCACGGATTCTGTACCCTTTGAAACAGAAACAAAAACACTGTCGTTCAGCGGGTTATATGCCAGATGCTTCCCCAGGCACGGTGTATTGAAGGTAAATTTGCCTCTCATGTTGATGTCACATATAGTCCGTCCGCTTTTTAGTTCAAATTCACTGACCCGATCGCCGATTGAACCGTGGAGCACAACTAGGCTCTTTCTGCCGGCATTGTAAGCCATGCTTACGGGATGATCAAAGCCTCTAAATACGGTATTCATTATATTTATATATCTGCAGGACAGGGGATGGATTTCACTTTTTTGAATGCAAGTTTTGTACCTGCTGTTTCGATCTAATATATGATTGGTGAAAGTATTGACAGGTATATATGAGAGGAGAATAAACATGAGTGAAGTACAAGGGGTTAATGGAGGATCATCTTCTTCGTCAGTAAGCGTCCCTCCGGCTGTAACAACTACACAGGCTAATATCAATATAGCTATAAAGAATTTTAATGATGCAGTCGCCGCCAGGGGTGGAGGTTCAAAAGGCTATGTTCAGGTTACACAAAGCAATACCCCTGGATTTGTTGCAGTAAAGAGCCCATTGGTCGGCAAAACAGAAGTACTCAAGAAATCGGATGAAGCAGCAGGATTCATAGAGGCGATGAAAGGTTATGTTGAAGATCCAAAAAAAATGCCCGATACTACTATTCAGAGTGTCGCACCGAAAGATGTTGACCCGACAGTTACTACTACTACAGAAGCAAAAAAGGCCGCAAAAACAGCCACACCGGCAAAATCAGCGGCAATGCCAGTCCAAAATGACGATCTGCAAAAGCCTGCCACCACAGCTCCGGCTGCTGCCGCGGCAACCACTGCTTCCGGGCCACGGACTTCAGCAACAAAACAAGGTCCTGCAGAATTAAGCGATAGTGAGATAGACGGAACTTTACTTCCCGCATTGGTCAAAGATATAAATAGCAGAACCTCAGATCGCGATATAAAGGATTGGAAAATAAGCCGGGAAGGAGCAACTTTTAAGGCAACAAGGGCTTCTGACGGAAAAGTGGTAACAGAGACCGCAAAGGCTCTCACAAAAGCGGATATTACAGAGGCAGTTGCTGATACTGTGGGCAGCCTGAGGAGGGGAATGGAAGTTGCTGATAAAATGAAGAGAGATATGGAAGCAGCAGGCAATAGGACAGAGACGCAGATAGGAGCAACTCCCGTTCAGCAAGAAAACGTCGAAGATCTTTATAAACAAGCTATTAATGCAATTAAAGATTCGACCGAACTATTGCTTGGCAGTGCACCAAAGGACAAACTCAGAGCAGTTGCTGCCGCAATTAAAGATGGAAGATTAACCAAGCCACAGGCAAAAGCTCTGGTAACGAAAGGCTATATAAGTCCGGAAGATATAGAAAAAGCTCAAAGCAGATGGGTAACTTATCTAACCTCAGAAGAAAAAAGCACCTTAAGGAAATCGACAGAGTAAAAAGTATTTCCATACTAATAGCGCCCCATGCCCGAGCCCAAAGGTTGTGTTTACTCCACATATCCCCCTTCTCGCTACTTTACATAACATATATTATGCGACGTTTAAAATAGGCCCTGTGGACAACTCTTTGTTGAAGGGGCTGGGATTTTCTTAAAAACATCAATAAATCCGAATATCCGAATGACCAAAATCCGAAAGAGATATCTCCGGTTTTGTTCGGATATTTGGATTTTGGACGTTCGGATATTTGTCCGTCCTTCCCCTCTTTTGGACATTCGGATTTCGTTTATACTGATATTTTATCGTTAGTTGGTTAATATATAGCGAAATACAGGTATTATTTAGCTTAATTAAGGCAATAAATCTAAATTTCGTCTGTATTGCGTTTTTGTGTGGCAAATAGGGGTTTGGTTGCCCTGAAATTCCCTTATGGGGCTTTTTTGGTAAAGGGCTTCCTGTTTTTAAGGCGCTGGAACATCTTTTGTATGCGTTCCCTATCCTGTTGCGTGAAAATCTTTTTTTGGCCGGGTTTTACACCGGGATTTAGTGAGGATGTTTTACCTCTAGCAACAAACAGTCTCTTTTTGGGCTGGGCAGACCATGATGCAGAAACAATATATCCGGAGAACAAACTTGCCACTACCAAAAAACAAATGACTTTTTTCATCACTTCAAAATCCTCCTATAAATTCTTTATTAATCCAAACCCTTTACGCGAACACCGATGGAATAATTGGTGTTCCCGGTATTTATTATATCATCAGCCTGCAAAAGCAGGTTTACATAGTCCGCAACTTTGCAGTCGCTTGTCAAACGCACCTTGGGATAACTCGGCTTCGGATTGTTAACATCATAAATATCACCGCTGACCATCCAGTTTTTGTTCACAAACATATCTATTCCGCCGCCCAAATGAGTATTTATCATACCAATTCGCAAAGCCAGGTTCTTTGCAACGACGTTGGATATTTGTGCATCAAGTAGCGAAAGGTTCCTGGTCGGTCCTTCACCCAAACTAAATTTGTAGATATTATTAGCATTGGGCTGGATATCCAAATTGCCTTTTACCTGATTGGCAAGCCCACCCAACAGGACATCTCCGCTAGCCTTGATCCTTATATTACTAAACCCTTCAAAGAACTGGTTTGCAGAAGACAAAGTCTTGCTGGTTGAGGCCACCGTCCCTTTAAAGTTCTCTTGAAAATCCCTGTCCGCCACGATCCTGTTTATGGCTTGCGAAGCTATTTTAAGCTGCTCGGTAAGCTTTTCAACATTCAAAACGGCGTTTACAAAAGCCGCCTGTATGTCCGGCCTTTCTATTATGCTCTTTATCGCGACAAGTATCTTTTTTGTCTCAACAAGATTTTGTGCGCCTAGGTCCACAAAATCCACTATGCTTGAAGTCCTTTGGCCGAATAATATTTGAGAGCTCTTATATAATTCTGCGGATTTCCCGGGCCTTATTTCAAGGAACTTGAGCCCCACCAGGCCGTCAAAAGCTACTCTAAGGGATGAATCTGAAGGAAATTGTATTTCTTTGTCAATATTGCAGTATGTCCTTATATCTTCCGGCCCCGGATCTATGCGCATGACTTTTCCGACCTTAAGACCTCTGTACCTTACTTCTGATCCTACCGTAAGTCCTTCTATGTTCTCAAAAGACCCGATCATCTCATAACCGGTAAATTTTAGAAGAAGAGAGCTTTTCCATGTAACTACAATACCCAGAAGCATAATAGCTACAAGCACGACCATTCCCACTTTTGCCTGTTGAGACATTTTATGGCAGCCCTCCTTTAATAAAGTTCCTCACTACAGGATCGCTACTTGCTTTTGTCATTTCAACGCTGCCTGTTTCTATAAAGCGCCCTTCGTTCAACATAACTATTCTATCACTTGTCCTGAATATAGTAGACAATTGATGTGTAACTATTACAGAGGTAACATGCAGCTCTTTGTTCATCTTGTTTATCATGTCCTCTATGTTCGTTGATGTTATGGGGTCCAGTCCGGTGGTTGGCTCGTCATAAAGTATTATTTTGGGGTCGGTGGCCATGGCCCTGGCCAGACTGATTCTTTTTTGCATACCGCCCGAAAGTTCCGAAGGAAGCAGGTCCTGGGTACCGTCGAGGTCCACCATTTTAAGCTTTTCTTTTACTTTGTCTTTTATATAATTTTCCGGATGTTGTTCCTGCTGCCTAAGTCCAAAAGCTACATTCTCGAAAACATTCATAGAGTCAAACAATGCGGAACTTTGGAACACCATACCGATCTTTCTGCGAAGTTTCATGAGATCGGTCTCTTTAAGAAGGTTTATGTCTACATTGTCAATAAATACCGCACCGCTGGTCGGCTTTAAAAGGCATATAAGCAGTCTTAAAAGAGTGCTTTTGCCGCAGCCGGAAGGCCCTATTACGGCGAGCTTTTGTCCGTCAGGGATATCCATCGTCATATTCTCTATGATAGTTTTGTCGGCGAACGTCTTTGTCATATTTAATATTTTTATCATTTAAATAATGCGATTGACATAAAATAATTGGCTATAAAAACTGTTATAAGTGAGACAACTACAGCGCTGGTAGTTGCTTCGCCGACGCCTTTAGCCCCATTTTTGGCGTTAAGGCCTTTATAACAGGCTATTATAGTTATAGCTCCTCCAAAAACCAATGCTTTCAACAATCCTCCGGTCACATCTGCTATTTTCATGAATTGTTCGGCGGTCTCAATATATCCACCTGAGCTTATTTGTGCCACATAGACACATATAAGATATGAGCCTATAAAGCCTACTATGTCTGCAAACATGGTAAGCACTGGAAACATTACGCAGGCAGCTATGAATCTGGGTATTACAAGAAATCTGATAGGGGTGGTCCCAAGCGAATACATTGCATCTATCTGCTGTGTTACGTTCATCGTCCCAAGTTCTGCCGCCATTGCCGCCCCTACCCTGCCGGCAAGCACGACGGCGGTTAGTATCGGGGCCAATTCCCTGGCAACCGCAATTGCCATGACCCCGCCGACCATTTTTCCAGCCCCGAATTTAGTAAATTCCGTAGCTATTTGTACGGCAAACACCATTCCGACGAATAATGCGGTTGTTATTGATACAGGAATAGAATCTATACCGATACGCACCATTTGTTCGTATGTATTTTTTACGTTTATCTTTGATGTGCAAGCCGTTTTGAGAGTTTCCCAGAAAAGAGCAAAAAGAGCTCCCGCCTCTTCAAGAACGTTGATCGTATGTTCTCCTACCAGGTCAACGATCTTTTTGTTTTCCATCACAACATCCTTTTATCAAATATGGGACAGCTTCAATTATATCTGAAGATGACACTCCCGTTTCCCCCTTTACTGAGCGGACAATATCCGCCGACATGCCGTGAATAAAAGCACCGGATACCGAAGCCTCATATGGATCCGCCCCCTGCCCTATCAGAGCCGTTATTATTCCCGTAAGCGCGTCCCCTGTCCCTCCGCATGCCATGGCAGGATTTCCGGCAGAAACTATGCAACACCTTCCGGAAGGATCGGACACAACAGTATTTAAGCCTTTGAGCACTACCACAGCGTTAAAAGCAGAAGCAGCTTTGCGTACGGCGGCTATCCTGTCTTTTTGGATAGAAGCTACGGTCGAACCCAAAAGCCGCGCCAGTTCCCCTGGATGGGGAGTGATGACCAATGATGCCTGATAATTATTCAGAACCGACGGTTCCAAAGCAAGCAAGTTAAGAGCGTCCGCGTCAAGGACCATCGGTGCCGAAAATCCCGCTTTTAACAGGCTTTTCAAAAGTGCCTTTTTTTTAAGGCCTATCCCCGGACCAATTGCTACCGCACTTAATTTGAGCTTTTTTATTTCCGGCAAAGAAATGTCGGCAAGGGTTATGGCTTCCGGAATAGCAATATTAACATGGTTTTGCAAAGGTTTTGGGACCGAAAGATAGACAAGCCCCGCACCCGCTCTTATTGAAGAGCGCGCACAAAGTACGGCAGCGCCTGCCATGGAAACTGAACCTGCTATCAAAAGGACTCTGCCGTTATCGCTCTTATTTGAATAAGTCTTTCTTAAAAGCAGGGTCCTTTTTACGAAAGAGGGATCAGCAAAGCTTATCCCGTTTTTTGTAGAGAACTGTCCTGTTTCGTAGGGAATTCCGATATCTGCAACTACAATACGGCCGGCGCGGTTTATTCCGTTGGGAGTCAAAAGACCCGCTTTTACTGCGTGAAAAGACACGGTAAGATCCGCGTTCACACAAGCACCTTTTGATTCTCCGGTGTCTGCGTCAAGGCCGGAAGGAATATCTACCGACACTATCCTATAGTTCTGTCTGCCGTGGTTATTCTTAACGATTTTAACTTCGTTCATGAATTGAATAAGTTTTGCGTTTTCTCCATTAACGGCATTTTTGAGACCTGTGCCAAAAAGCCCGTCAATGACAAGATCACAATCCTGCAGGGCGCTTTCTAACAAAACAGCTGTATTTTCACTTTCCACCGAAACCACAGATACCGCTGAACCGGCATTTTTAAAGTGTTCCGCGGCTATTTTTGCATCCCCTCCGTTGTTGCCTTTGCCGCAGACCGCACAAACTTTTTTGGGATATCCCCACAACTGCGTGACGACTTCAAAGACCTTGAGGCCGGCATTTTCCATAAGCGTTCTTTGAGGTATGCCAAGCTCTTGAATTGCTCGGCGGTCTATTTCGGCCATCTTTGCGGCGCTTATCGGCTCCATTTTTTTTATCCTTCTATTACCACGCTTGCCACGGCATAATCTTTGCTGTGAGAAAGCGTAATATGGGCGTTCTTTTTTGCTTTGCCGTTTATTCGCAGAAGAGGTTTTCCTTTTTTGTCGTTATATACCTCTATCTGCCGCCATTTGATGCCGATCATGCCGGTACCGTTGGCCTTTGAGTATGCCTCTTTGGCGGCAAACCGCACGGACAGCTCAGGGTATTTCAACTTGTTAAAAGCGGTGCAATATTGTATTTCTTGAGGCCCAAAGATGCGGTATAAGAATTTTTTGCCGTATTTTTTGACGGCCGATCTTATCCTGTCTATTTCGACAATATCGACCCCAGTGCCTTTGATCATCTAAATCCTTCAGTAGACCGGCGTGACCCAGTCCTTGTACTTAGGATCGTCGCCTCTGACAACCGAAAAATAAGCTTTTTGCAGTTTTGTAGTTATTTCTCCGACCTTGCCGTGCCTTACAAGCCTGCGGTCCACCTCTATTATCGGAGATATCTGAGCGCCTGTTCCGCAGAAGAATAGTTCGTCGCAAATATACAGTTCGGATCTGTCTATTGAGCGCTCTATGATATCTATCCCCAATTTATCTTTGGCAAGCCGAATGACGCTGTCCCTTGTTATCCCCTCGAGTATATTATCGGTAACAGGAGGAGTAAAGATTTTGCCATTCCTGACCATAAAAATATTCTCACCGCTGCCTTCAGAAACATGGCCGTCATGACTGAGCATTATAGCCTCCTCAAAACCGCCTTCTATAGCCTCGGATTTTGCGAGAGAAGAATTTACATAGTTTCCGGTCGCCTTTGCCCTGGCAGGCGCGGAAATATCGTCTGTCCTGCGCCATGTTGAAGTGCAGACACGTATGCCGTTAGATATATCGATATAGTCTCCGAACGGCGCAAGATATATGCACAGGTCATCGCTAACCCCTACCAGCCCAAGCCCTATCTTTTTGTCCGACTTGTAAGCCAAAGGCCTGATATAGATATCTTCTTTGTAACCGTTGCGCTTGGCAAGGTCTACCGTAATATCGCAGAGCTCTTTTACGGGATAATGCTGTTCTATCCTGAGAAACTTGCAGGAGTCGACCAAACGATTATAATGCTCTTCCAGCCTGAAAATGAACAATTGTTTTTTATCGGTATTCCAGTAGCCGCGTATCCCCTCAAAAACCGCGGTCCCGTAATTGAACGCGTGGGTCATGATCGATACTTTTGCGTTCTCAAATTCAGTGAATTCACCCTCAAAAAACACATGTTTCATTTTATTACATCCTTTCCGGAGCCGAAACTCCCAATAATTTTAGCATGTTTGACAGGACAATTCGAGAGGCTTCCATAAGTACAAGACGCGATTTCATAAGCTTCGGTTCGTCGCAGATCACCCTGCATTTGTGGTAATAAGAATGGAGGACTGCGGCAAACTCTCTGGCATACCTTGCCAGATGGTGCGGCTGCATGGTGCGCGCGCAAAGTTTCAGCTCTTCCGGAAGTTCAAGGATCTTTAGCATCAGGTCTTTTTCCGCCTCTTGCGCAAGCAATGAAAGGTCCGCGTCTTCTGGATCGGGCAAAGGCATATTGCTGTTCTTGATTATATTGCAAACGCGGGCATGAGCGTATTGTACATAGTAGACCGGATTGTCGAGCGTCTTCTTTTTAGCAAGTTCGAGGTCAAAATCCATATGAGTATCGGCGCCCGTCATCACGAGAAAAAATCTCGCCGCGTCGGCGCCGATCTCGTCTATTACCTCCTTAAGCGTGATCATATCGCCGGTGCGCTTGGACATGCGGACCTGTTCTTTTCCCCTGTAAAGAGCCACAAGCTGGCCAATGATTATCTCAAGATTTTGGCTGGGCAGACCCAAAGCTTCAAGCGCTGACTGAAGCCTTTTTACGTAACCATGGTGGTCCGTCCCCCAAACGTTTACCAAAAGGTCAAAACCCCTTCTAAACTTGTCGGCATGATAGGCTATATCGGCCGAAAAATATGTAGGCTCGCCGTTCTCGCGCATCAGTACCCTGTCTTTGTCGTCTCCGTAAGATTCGGACTTAAACCAAACCGCTCCGTCCTTTTCGTAAGTAGCGTCCCTTTCTATTAAAAGGTCAACCGTCTTTCTGACGGATCCGCTGTTGTGCAGAGTATTCTCAAAGAACCAATTGTCAAAATATACGGAAAGAGCAGCGAGCGTCGCTTTTTGCTCTGCCAAAAGTTTATTTAACACAAACCCCCTTAGATCGGCGGGCTTTTTGAAACGGACTTCTTCCGCGATATCTTTTATGTAAGCGCCGTTGTAGCCGTCTTCGGGAACGGGGCGCCCGTCCATAGCGGACTTGACCGATTCTATAAGAAGGTTTACCTGCCGGCCCACATTGTTCACATAAAATTCGGTGCACACTTGCCAGCCGCAGAACACAAGTATCCTGGCCAGGCTGTCCCCTATCGCGGCCCATCTCCCGTGGCCTATATGGAGCGGGCCCGTAGGATTGGCACTCACAAATTCAACAAGGACTTTTTTGTTTTCTCCGATGTTATTTTTTCCGAAATTCTCTTTTTCCTCAAGAACTTTTTTGAAGCTCTTTCTAACAAATCTTTCGTTGATAAAAAGATTGATGAATCCAGGGCCGGCGATCTCGATCTTACTAAAAATGTTGCTTTTATCGGCGTTTTCTATCTTTTTCTTTAGTTTAAGCGCTACTTCGCGCGGCGGCTTTTTCTCCTGCTTTGCAAGCATCATAGCAATATTTAGAGAAAAATCGCCGTGCGCTTTTTCTTTTGGGGACTCAAGTGTGATGTCTTTTAGCCCAGTGGCTTTTTCTATTATCTTGACTATTTCGCTCCTCATGTTACTCGAATTATAACATAAGTGAAATTCAAGAAAGTTTTTTTCGATAAATTAATTGATAGAGTGCGACGCTAGTGGAAATTGAGACGATTTGACGTCCAGGAGTGGCAATAATTATGCTTGATGTTAATCGGATTGTGACTGGACTGCGGGTTCAAATGATGCTGCATAGAGAATCCTTTGGGAAGAGCAGGAGAAGAGACGCGCCTGCGCGCTCAGTTGAAGAGTCAAGAAAAATCGTCAGGGGTATTTATGACTCTGTCCGGGCGGTAGCACATTCCCACATGAATATCGGACTGCGGCCTATTATGAACAGAGATCTAAATCTTCTGGCTACGGCATTAATTGTCCGCCCTGATATTTCTGAAGGTGATCTCAGGAAAGGGTTGAGAAGTTTGATTGAAAGTGCGCAAGTCGCAATAAATAATCGCCGGGACCCTAATGATCAGGAAAAAACGGCAATCAGTTGGACGCGGGCATCAGTGCGGTCCTTTGTTGTCGGCAAGGGTTATGATTACAATGAACCGGATGTTGTTTTGATGTCAGGCAACCCGCATCCGATCATTCCAGGGTTCCTTAGTAAACCGTATTTTTTTTCGCCCGCCAACACCATTTTTATTCCGCATACTTTTCCGTCCATATATTTCAAACACGCAATCAAGCACGAGTGGTTGCACGCAAATTCCTTTGGATTCAGAGAAAGAGCGATAGAGGAAGGTTTTACCGAACTATTGAATGTGCTGACCGCGCCGTTCGGAAACGATGTTGTTAGACCGGTTTCATACATGTATGAAGTCAAAGCAGCAAAATTGATTTATGATCTTGTCGGTGAGGGAAATTTCTTGGATGCATATTTTCGCGGGTTCGAAAATGGCATTGAAATGACGATCGGCTCCGAAAAATGGGGGAAGCTTAATAATCTCGCTCGCAGACATCGGAATGAAGAACAATGTAGTCCCGAATATTTTATCGGATTTGAACGCATTTTGAATCGGAATACTGGAGTGTTCTAAAAGAGCATATTTTTCACAAATCTCTCCTGATAGTCCTTTTCCATCGAAAGTTCGACTGGAACAACGCTTTTTGCAATATTTTCCGCTTCGGCAAGGAGCTCGGGTTTTAGTAATACCATTTTTGTGCCTTCGAGAGAGCTGTTGCCTATACTGCGAACCTTAGTTTTCTGGACTTTAGGAATGAGACCGGTATCGATCGCGTCCTGAATATCTATTTTTTCTCCAAATAGACCTGCAAGCAATATTTTGTTGATATCGGAAACGGAATATCCGGATTTTTGCAGCAATATCTCTATCGCGGCGTTAATCGCGCCCTTTGCAAGCTGGAAGCTGCGGATGTCTTGTTGGGAGACCCTTTCGTGACAGTCATTGCGAGACCCGATCCGATCGGGGCGAAGCAATCCCATAGACGGAGGAGATTGCTTCGTCGCTAAGCTCCTCGCAATGACGGCATCCATGGTCTTCCCGTTCTTATCTATCTCCCCGCCCCTCAGCATTTTTGCTACAGCTGATATCATATGAGAGCCAAGAACGATATCTTTTCCTTTAAAAGCCGGGCCGGCAGCTGCTGATGTCGCGAACATATTGTCTTTGTTGCCTATCACCATCTCCGCGTTAGTCCCAAGGTCTATCAATATCTTTTTTGATGAAGTCTTGTTCATGCCGCAATATAGTATTCCTGCCGTTACATCTGAACCTATATATGGAGAGATCACAGGCAAAACTATAAGTTTTGCCTGTTTGGACGATGCTATACCTATCTTTTCGGCTGAGATCTCAACAATTCCTTTGATCTCTGACCTGTACGGATAAGTTTTGAACCCGTCGACATTGAGACCCAAAAGGAAGTGCAACATTATTGGATTTCCGGAGACAACGATCCGGCCCAATCTTTTCCTGTTGATACTTATCTTTTTGCATAAAGCATAGATCAGATTATTTAGATCGTTTACAAGAAGTTGTTGAAGAATGCGCGCGTTCTTCTTATCCGAAGCAAAAGTGAGGCGCGTAATGACATCAGCGCCGTGTTTTGACTGGCTGTTCTTGATCGATAGATAAAAGCGGTCTTTGGGCTTGTCGAGATCGACGATATAAGAGGCAAGATTGCTCGTGCCTATATCTACCGCTAGCCCAAGAGTGGCCATTAATTCTTGTTAAGTAGATCCTTGGTTTTTCCGATGATCTCGGAGGCTTTTGCCTTTGCCTGATCAAAGATCGGTTTGGCCTGCTCGATTATGGGTTTTGCCTTTTCAGAAAGCTTATCGCTCTCTTCCTTGAGCTGCTGCCTCGTCTCCTCCCCTTTTTTCGGCGCCAGAAGCACTCCCGCTATCATTCCAAGTATCCCTCCGGTCAAGAAACCTTTAAACCTGCCCATCTTTGTTCTCCTTTCTGCCTAATAATACATCAAACGCTTTCTTAATTCCGGCTCCGATCGACTCGATCTCCACTTTCGGGTTGCTGATGAATTTCTGTAAATATGATGAGACCTTTTCGGCGCCCTGCGCCATAAGATCGGCCTTGCCGAAGATCAGCCCCGTGATCCTGTCAAACCTTGACAGGAAATTTCTCAGAGAACTGGTGATGCCCGACATGTCGTTCAACAGCGGCTTGAACTCTTTTTCAAGTTCGGTCGTCATGCGGTCTATCGGCTTGAGTATCCTCCGGATATTGGCAAGTATCGAGATCAAATACCAAAGGACGACCAGCAGGCCGATCGTCAAAGCGATCAGACTGACAGAGGCTACAAGATTTAGGTTCATTTATTTTCTCCTTCCAGCTCCTGCCTTTTTTCATCTGACGCTTTTTTGGCCTCGTCAATCGCCAAAGCGATCTTTTGTATTCCTTCTTCTATGGAAGCTATCGTGTTGCTTATCACTTCCTGTCCCGAAGCCTTGATTTTTTCGGTCCTTTCGGGATCTCCTTCTTTGAATTCGCCGATCTTTTCTTTCAGTTTTTTTCTGGCCTCGTCGCCTGTAAAAGGGGTCAAAAGGAACGCGGCCGCCCCGCCGATGATCGAGCCGATGAGCAGCCCTCCGAAAAAGGAATCTTTTCTGTCTGCCATATTATATCGCTCCTTTCGGATAGGAACCGAGTATCTTGATAAAAGCGACTTTGTTGACAATATCGGACAGCGCCTGCGCGACGTCTTTGTCGGTCCTGTGCCCATCCATGTCCACGAAAAAGAAATAATCTCCGAGCGCTTTTTTTGAAGGCCGGGATTCTATTTTGGTAAGATTTATGCCGCGGGAAGAAAATTCCCCGAGGATCGAATACAAGCCACCTGGCCGGTCCGCAAGAATAGAAAAGACTATCGAAGTTTTATCTTCTCCCGTAGGTTTGCTATCTGTTTTTGACAGGATGATAAACCTGGTGGTGTTGTCGTGATAATCGGTAATATCCTTTTCAATTATCTGCAAGCCGTACATTTCGGAAAGTCCCGCCGGACCTATGGCGCAGAGCATGTCATCGTCTGATTCTGAAATTATTTTTGCGGCTTCGGCTGTGCTTGGAGCAGGGATCAGTCTTGCCTGAGGGATATTTTTTCTCAACCATCCCCTGCACTGCTCCAGCGGCTGAGGATGGGAGTGTATCTCGCTTATATCCGTTAATTTTATCTTATTTTTGCATATCAGAGATTCACTTACCGGCAGGACCAATTCGCCGCAGATCTTAAGGTCCACTTCTTTTACGAGCATATCCTGGACCACGCCAATGGTGCCTTCGATGGAATTTTCAACCGGGACTATTCCCTTTTCGATATCTTCCCTGTCCACGGAAAAAAGGATGTCATGCAATGTGGAATATGCCACCAGCTCGGCTCCGTCAATCTTTTTCGCGTACATTTTTGCGGCTTCGTATGAAAAAGTACCTTTGGGACCTAAATAACCTATTTTTTGTGCCGCCATTTTTTATCCTTGCTGATCTTGTTCGTTGAACTTGCATATCTCCAGCCCGGATTCTATAAGCATATTTGAGGCCAGGTCATCCGGATAATCGCCTTCAAAGACGACCCGTTTAATCCCCGCGTTGATCATCATCTTAACACATATTACGCACGGCTGATGCGTGCAATATAGGGTAGAACCTTCTATTTTGACCCCATGCCATGCGGCCTGGATTATGGCATTCTGTTCCGCGTGAAGTCCGCGGCACAGCTCGTGGCGCTGGCCCGAAGGGATATTCATCTCTTTTCTTATGCAGCCGACGATCTCACAATGAGCCAGCCCTTTGGGAGCGCCGTTGTAACCGGTGGAAAGGACCCTTTTGTCCCTGACGATCACTGCCCCGACATTCCTTTTCAGGCACGTGGACCGCTTGGCGATAACTCTTGTTATCTCCATAAAATATGCGTCCCATGAAACGCGTTTTTTATCTTCGTTCATTTTTTATTCTTAAGTAAAAGGGCTCTTTTTGCCGCGGCAACAATATCTTTGGCGGTGAGCCCGTATTTTTCAAGTAGATCGTCCGGCTTGCCGGATTCGGCAAACGTATCTTCCACAGCGATCTTTATTACCGGCACGGGAAATTCTTCGCATACTATCTCGCTGACAGCGCTCCCGAGCCCTCCGATCACGGAATGTTCTTCGGCGGTTACTATAGCACCTGTTTCTTTGGCAGCTTTTATAACTGCTGTTTTGTCCATGGGTTTTATGGTATGCATATTTATGACCCTTGCAGAGATCCCTTCTTTGGCGAGTTCTTCGGAGGCATCGATAGCTTTTGCCACCATTATTCCGCAGGCTATTATCGCGACATCTATCCCCTCTCTATACAACACGCTTTTACCGATAATAAAGTCCTGGTCCACAGAATCGGATATTACCGGCACTGCGGACCTCCCGAGCCTCACATAAGATGGCCCATGAAAAGCCGCCACCGCTTTTATTGTTTTGTAAGTCTCAACAGAATCCGCCGGAACGATAATGGTCATATTAGGCAAAGCTCTCATTATTGCTATATCTTCCAGCGCTTGATGCGTGGCCCCGTCCTCGCCTACAGTGATCCCTCCATGTGTGACTACGATCTTTACGTTCAATCTCGGATAGGCGACTGATATCCTTACCTGGTCCCAGGCTCTGCCGGAACCGAATACAGCAAAAGTGGACGCGAAAGCTATTTTTCCGGAAGCCGCAAGCCCTGCAGCGGTACATATCATGTCCTGTTCGGCTACCCCGCAGTTGATGAACCTTTCAGGAAAAACCTTGCGGAATGTAGATGTCTTTGTGGAACATGAAAGGTCCGCGTCCAGCACAACGACATCTTTGTTGTCTTTGCCAAGATCGACTAGCGCCTTTCCGTATGCATCACGAGTTGCTTCTAATCTTGCACTATTCACAACTGCAGCTCCTTATCTCACCGAGCGCTTTTCCTGTCTCATCTTTGTTGGGAGCTTTTCCGTGAAAATCTACGTTGTCCTCCATAAAGGAAACCCCTTTGCCTTTTACGGTATCGGCTATTATTATTGAAGGTTTTCCTTTACACGACTCGGCCTTGTCCAGAGCGCTTATCAGTTGTTCTATATTGTGGCCGTCAACTTTGTCTATCACATTCCATCGAAAAGCTTTCCATTTATCGGCTACAGGAGCAATACCTTTGATGTCTTCTACCCTTCCGTCTATCTGGAGCTTGTTGTGGTCAAGTATAAGAGTGAGATTGTCCAGCTTATAATGGCCGGCGGACATCGCTGCCTCCCAGATCTGCCCTTCCTGCGATTCGCCGTCGCCTATCACGCAATAGACGCGGTATTTTTTGTTGTCCATGCGGGCGGCAAGCGCCATTCCGTTTGCTATGGAAAGTCCCTGTCCGAGAGATCCTGTCGACATATCTATTCCGGCAAGGCTGGTTTTGTCGGGGTGTCCCTGTAATGACGAACCTATCTGCCTCAATGTTTTAAGATAATCCCTTGAAAAAAAACCCGCAATAGAAAGCACGGAATAAAGTGCCGGCGCGGCATGGCCTTTTGAGAGTACAAACCTGTCACGGTCTTCCCAAGCCGGCTGTTTAGGATCCACTTTCATTTTATAGAAATAGAGCGAAGCCAAAATATCCGCGACGGACAGAGAGCCGCCGGGATGTCCGGAACCGCACCCGCCCAACATCTCTATAATATCAAGCCGCACCTGCCTGGCTTTTTCCTTGATCTCAGTGAGCTTTTCACGTGATACCATTTGTTTTATTAGCATAACATAAAATATATGTTTCTTGCAATTCTAAGAAAGAGAGGTTATTCTCCCGTCATTGCTTCTTTTTGAGCCGCGAGAATAAAGATCTGCGGATCATAGACTTCAGATACTATAACGCTTCGAAGGCCCGGTACAAACACTCTTACAACAGGTATTCCGAGCTCCGGATGGATTTTGTTTATGACTACGGTCTCATAGCCCTTTTTTGCCAGAATACTTACCAGCATCTCCACTTCATCTTTAAAATCGTCTTTGGACAGGTTCTTTACCTCGCTAAGAGGTTTTTTTCTGGCAAATTTGTAAAAAATATCGTGCGGATAAGTTACCAAAAATCCGTAATGTTTGTTCGGCTCGGCCGTAAGGTCCAGCCCGCGTTTTTTTATATCATCATTAAGAAGCGCAAATGCCTGAAAATATTCCGCAAGAGCTCGCGCCACGGCCTGCTCCGGTCCCGGGTAGGTACCGTGGCCTACGCCTTTGTGTAAAAGGGTGTCCTTGTATCTTGAATTCGTACCGTATGCGATAAACGAAGGGACTCCAAGGCCAAATGTTACGTCCTTTAATATGATCTCTATGCCCGCTGCAGCGGCCTCTTCCAGCGTTTTTGCAACAGCCGGATGTTTTATAGAAGACAGATCAATGTCATCCGCAAGCTCTTTTTCTACCACAAACCTGTAAACGTTCTCGCGCTCTATTACTTCGGAAATGGCCTGTGTGAGCGCCTCTTCCATAGTATTGCCTGCCGCAAGCCCGTTCGAGCCAAAAATATGGTTGTGCCATCTTATCGGATAATAAAAATCTCCGCCGTGTGTAAGGGAAAATCCTTTTATCCACTTCAGCGGGATCTTCTTTATTTTTTTGAGAAGCGCATTTTTATCCGGTATCCCGACAAAATTGCAGAGAAAATAGTCCTCTTTTACCGTACGGACCTTTGTTTTTACTATTTCTTCGTAAGAAGCTTCTGTATAACCGTTATAGCCTTTCATGTCAAAATTCATCCACGAATATCTCTCGCAATATTCCATTATGGCGCTTGCCCTCGATTGTTCGGGCGTTAAGCCCTTGCCGCAGGTATCCAGTCCTTCTCTCGAGACAACCGTATGCAGATAGGAAGGGATTTCCGATATCTCTTCGGCAATGCTTATGCCTTCCAGCTTGGGCAGTTTTTTTAAAGCAGCAAACGCCTTTTCCACGGTGTCCACCGGAACAGCAGCCTTGGACTGGTCAAAAACGTACTGTTTGGGGGACGGATGTAAGATCATGGGATAAAGAATATCACTTAGATTGGGGGAATTCAAATTGTTGATGATCCGCGTTGATTCTCCGCATGCGGAGAATCAACGACTAATTATTTGGAATTCTTTGGGTTATCGGCAATATACTGTCTTATCCGATCCAATTCGCTGTCATTCCTGATTATCCTGTCAAAATAATTGCGTTGCCATCCGAATTTATATCCATTTTTATGGCAACGATTCGTTACCGCGGATTTATATGAATTAACAATCGTTCCCAACGACGATCCACGTTGTTGATGCAGCGCATGCGCGGCATCAACGGCGACGGTATCCCCGTTCGATTTGGTAGATGCGCCGCATGCGGCGCATCTACCATCGTTTCCGATAATATTGTCATTCCCAACGGAATTATTATCGTTTACGTTACCGATCCGAACAATTTGTATAATTCCGTGAATACGGTCCGGCATTATGATGAATTCGTCCAAACGTATCCCATTTGAATGTTTTTTGATATCCAGCCAACATTGTTCAGCAATTTTGCCCATGTCAGACAAATTCATTTGACCGTTTGTAATTTTGCCAAAATACCGCATTTTTTCTTTGGTGCACATTGTCACAAAATATAATCCAAAATTTGAATAATCCCAACCCACCAAACGTGGGGGCTTGGTTAAATATTGATTTCTGAATAAGACCATGTTTTATTGCCCCATCGGCTACGAGCAATATTCCCGCCGTTTGGGAATAAAAGGAATAAAAAGTAGGGATTGCGTATATTAACGTTCGCGAATTAACCCAAATCGTCGTTGTCCCGTCTGTCCCGCCTGTTGATGCCGCGCATGCGCGGCATCAACAATATCCTCGTAAAAACAACGTAGCGGTTCCGCATGCGGAACCGCTACCTGTCATACAAAAAACCAAAGGGCGCCTTTCGGCGCCCCCTGATCTTATTGGAATAAAAAAACTAAACGTTAGTTGTTCGATCCTCCCTTGACTACACCAAGAGCAGGATTTGCCAACTGACCGTTTGGCATCCACTTACCGGCTCCGGCTGTCGATATCGACAAGGTTATTAACCCGTCGCAATCATACACACCGTCTCCGTCAGTGTCAACCAGAACATGGATGTACAATGTGCTCCCGCTTACCGTGTAAGAGAAAGCCAAAGTATATCCTTTTGTGACCGAGGTCGATATGCCGAGAGTATTCAGGTCTATGTCTCCTGAAGATTCCAGCTCTATCCATTTGCCTCCGGTCCCTATATGAGGCCTTGTAACCCCATAAGTTGTCGAATCAACACCATCGAAAGCACCGTATCCGTCAGCCAGCCATCTGGTATCGCCATAAGGATCTACGTCATAAGTATATTTTGGGCTGACTACATATACTAAGGCGTTGCCAGCTAATGCAGATTCAACTGATACTACTGTTCTTGCAGTATACGATGTTCCATCTGCGACTTGATGACAGTAAACATCCGTTATCAATACGAATACTTTCTGTGCATCAGACCTCCAGGTAAAATCATTATACGCGACCATAAGAGAATCAAGCGGGTTTTCCGCAGCGTCTCCTCCAGATTCCCCTGGTAATGCATCTAACCAGTCTTTAACCTCTGTCGCAGTTGCCGGAAGCTCAAGAGTAGCCTGCTCGGTAAGGTCATCACCAAATGAAACTACCCCGAAATTTACGTCAGCTCCGCCCGCTTCAAGAGAAGATGTAAATGCAACAATGCTGTCTTTTACACTACTTATTCTGCCGGCCATACTGCCGGTATTATCCAAAATAAATACCATATCAATTTTGGAAGTTGTGGGCACAGAAACAGTAGCACTGAGTTCGCTGAAACCGGTTACCTCAGACGAGGATGTCCCGGCATAAACTTTAAATCTTGACCCTGTGAGTCCGGTAATAGCTTCACCACTGATCAATATTGCATTGAGCTTTACGGAAACCGTGCTGCCTGAGACAACGGCAGTCCCGGAAAGGACTGCTTCAGGGGTAGTTAAAAGTCCCGGAGCAGCGCTTGTGGACGAAGTTGTACTGCACCCTGTCAACGCCGCCAGCGACAGCAAAAGCACCGTTATGCCCGCAAACAATACAAGAAATAAACTCTTCTTCATTTATTTTCACCCGCCTTTCTAGAAAAAAATTGTATCAATCGCAAACACAATTCTATCTTGCAACCCTGTTCTTGTCAAGCCGATGAAGTTGCGGTATAATTAGTTTCAAATTGATGGTAAACGACAATTCCAGGAACGACTTTGAAGACCTAAACCCCGGTATGTGCAACGCATGCGGGGGTAAACTTTTTTTTGACAAAGTATCGCTTGACCACTACGAAGAAGAAAAGCTTTACGTCATAGAAGACGTGCCGGCTTTTGTCTGCTCGGAGTGCGGCGAGATATGGATACCAAAACCGGTGATAGAAGAGCTTGAAAGAATGATAGCGGTTTATGTAGAAAAAGAGATGTCAGGCAAGCCGCCCAAAGAACAACTCAACGGTTAGCGTCCGGTTTTTTGAAATGAAAGGACATTTGGATGGAAATAGAATTGGGTAAGGGAAAAAAAGTAAGAAGAGCTTACGGTTTTGATGAGATCGCGCTGGTACAGTCAATAAGGACGATCGATCCGGAGGATGTGGACACGTCGACCGAGATCGGCGGAATAAAAATAACCGCTCCCATAATCGCCTCGGCAATGGACTCCGTCGTTGATCCGACGACCGCGGCTCTCATGAGCCAATACGGCGGTCTTGGTGTGATTAATCTGCAAGGAATCCAGACAAGATACGAAGACGCGGACGCGATCCTCGACAAGATAGCCGCGGCATCCCGTGAAGAATATGTCCAACTTATGCAAAAGATATATACGGAGGCCGTCAAACCGGAGCTTCTTGAAAAAAGGATCAAGCAGATCAAAGCCAAGAAAGGTATTGCCGCGATCTCCGTAACGCCGCAATCAGCCGAAGAGTTCGGCCCGATCGTGGAAAAGGCCGGAGCCGATATGATAGTCATCCAGGCAACCGTTGTATCGACCGTTCACAAATCCAAAAACTTTAAATCGCTTAACCTTGTAAAGTTCTGCAAGAGCATGAAAATTCCAGTGGTCGTCGGGAACTGCGTAACTTATGATGTAGCGATTTCTTTGATGGAAACAGGTGTCGCCGCGATATTGGTAGGCATAGGTCCGGGAGCGGCCTGTACATCGCGCGGAGTATTGGGTATCGGGGTCCCGATGGCTACCTCGATAGTAGACTGCGCCGCCGCCCGCGACGCTCATTTTAAAAAATCAGGAAAATATGTTTCTGTTATTGCCGACGGCGGGATGGTCGTCAGCGGAGATATTTGCAAAGCCATAGCCTGCGGCGCCGATGCGGTGATGATTGGCTCTCCTCTTGCAAAAGCAAAAGAAGCACCGGGCAGAGGTTTTCACTGGGGAATGGCGACACCGAATGCAACGCTCCCGAGAGGCACCAGGATAAAAGTCGGGACGATCGGCACTTTAAAAGAAATATTGCTTGGTCCTGCAAAATTTGACGACGGATCTCAGAACTTTGTCGGTGCGATAAAAACTTCGATGGGAACGCTAGGCGCCGAAACAATAAAAGAAATGCAGAAGGTCGAGATCGTCATCGCCCCTTCCCTGCTCACTGAAGGAAAGGTCTTTCAAAAGGCGCAACAGCTGGGGATGTATAAATAAAGTAGGTTCCCATCACCCGCCGGCTGAAAATTCTGTCAGCCAAGTACCGTAGTCAGGTTTAAATAGTTCAAACGCTGATTTAGCGGTTTCACGAGTTAGTTCGCCGCTATCTCTCAGCTGCTCAAGCAATCCAAGATCGACCAGGACTATATTTGTTCCGGGATTGGTTGTAACGGTTTCCCCTTCGATAACATCGATCGTCAATCCTCTTGCCTTCATGACCGAGCCCAAAACGTAATCAGTCTCATCTCCGAAGAAATGGACAAGGGGAACATGTTCCATTATCTAGGCCAAGACTTCTTTGATCCCGTAATGTGAAGAATCCCAAAGGTCTATATATCCATATGCGGCATTATGTGATACTGCGACTATATTATTAGCGGTGACCGCCTTTTCAGCTCCGCTTGAATTTAACGGAGGAATACTTCCCCATCCGGCAATAGAAAAACCTTCGGACAGAGGGACTGTTTTATATGCTATGCAGGTTAAATTGGGTATATTGGCTTTTTCCAATAAATTATGTTCAAAATAATCCTCAGGTCCGTGATGCAAAAGCACTTGAAGATCCGCTCTTGCCGATGCGAGAGTCCTTCCCATTTAGTGACCCCTAGTCCTCACCTCTCTTAGGTTCTTGAGGTTCGGGTTCGTCGTTGGCCAAAATCATAAGTTGCATCGGCCAATAACCCTGGCCCGCATCAAGATGGTGATCATCATCGTTGATCAAACCAAGCTGAAAAAGCGCCAGCAAAATGCCCCCGGGTGCTTCTAAAGTGCTTATCGTATATAAATGATCGCTAATTGAATCGAGCTTTACTTGGAGAGCTTTTTTTGCATCCCTATAATACCCTATTGGCGTGCGTCCATATATGGCACTTCCAAATTCAATAGAGCTTCCAGGAAGAAGAGCATAATTGTGAGGCTTAAATATGTCCGGCATCCACTTTCCCATTTCATCAACTGTTACTTCAAGGTTAACTGTTTTATCGTGAGGCGCGCCGACTCTACCATAGAAATCTCGTAGTTTTTCCTCTGTTGCAGGCAGTTCCACTCCAACCTTGGCGGGAACAAAACATTGTGTTGCCCTCAATCTGGTCGTTTCCCACGCTCGGGCGCCTCTTGCCAAAGGCACCGGCCTCGGCAGGAATACTCCGAAGGTTTTAACCATTTCCGGACGTAATACGGAAAACATCTCGGGAGCGGTTACCAATGTTCTCATATAAATTCTCCTTTTAATTTTGTCTGTTTATATATCGATACAAATTTGCGCAGATTTCACTTATTTTTTGCTATGCGATGCCAATATCATGCTTAGTTGGAAGAGGATATTTTTTTATTAACCGCTCGTGTATTTCAATAAGCTTTCCTTCCAGATCTGTCAGGCTATCTACCAGGAGTTTTTCCGGTTTTTTTATCGCAGCCAGGATGCCGTTCCATTTGTCTCTACCTAAAGTTTCCCGCATCCAGATAAAAAACAGTATGTTATAAGCAGTATCTTTTTTTGTGCATTCTTTTTCGTAATAACACTTTACCAGTTTCGCTTTACCGCTCAGGTCTATCATTTCAATTTCATCAATTCCTTTCCCTTTGAATGTAAACTCAAACCTCCCGGGCGTGGCCGTTGCAACAAGCTTGGCAAGGGACGGGACAGAAGCTCTTACAAACGCTTCCTTAAGAATTGTCCTGTCAAAATTGTATAAAGAAGCCATATCGATCGTTCCGGAAGTTATTCTGTCCCTTATGTTATGGTAGACATCTTGTTTCATTGCAGGGGTAGTAGCTTTAAGTGACAGTCTTGCCAGTCCCCAGCCGCTTGTATAAGGGCTTTGCATCCTTATCTGAGCGCTTCGCACCAGATTTATCGACCGCATAAAAACAGTTGCTATCCGCATAACTTACGCCTTTCTTTATGTGTTCTATATATCTATCGAGGGAAGAGTGAAGAAATTTCAGCATTTAGAGAAGATTCTGGAAGAATATTTGATCACAAAAGACAATATCAGGGTCAAACAACAATTACTACCAGCCCGACTCATATCCGTTTTCATTGTGCTGAAGATAAGGTGCAAAGTCAGACGGCGGCTGAGCATATTGTCCAGGAGCGAGAATTCTGTTCTGCCCCGGATCAACTAGATGTATTTCCCCATTTATCTGAGAAAAATTATATGCATGCCTGGGAACAGGACCTCCCCGGTCGTTGCCTTTCCACATTTCGGTCGGCAAATTAACGGCATCAGCAAGCACTTTGTACAAGGTATTCGCATGCCTGCAAACCCCCACCCCGTTCTGGATAAAATCCCCCAACAAAACCTCCTGATTTATCCTCTGATCAGTAAACGCTTTGGTCGTCTTTTCATCACAATTCATCAGATCCCTGACATATCGGACCAAAGATTGCGCTTTCTGCTGATCCGGCTGAGCACCGAATTTTTCTATTGCTGTCTTTATTGTCTCTCTTAGAACAGGATCCCTGCTCCTGTCAACTACAATAACTTCCCGATTGCTAGTGACAGAACCGTTAGAACCTACAATGCTTTTCATGCCGCCATCCTTAAACCCATCTGCAAGCTGTTTGTCCGCGGGGATATATCCGATATGTGCATATCTCATCGTTTGCTGAGTCGCTTCGGTAGTGTTTGGTCTTGAAACCGTAACAGAGGGAACCGAACCTATAGCCTTCATCATATCCTGTCTCATTTTTGCAATATCCGGTGCCGTATAAACAGCCTTGAGATCTTCTGCCACCCTGTTTGTCGCCGCTCTTCCAGCCCTCAGCGAAATGGATGACAAAAGAGCTTTTCCGTAAAGATTTGAGAATTCATCCCAGTTTTTCGGCGCTCCGCTTCTAACCGCTTCTACCCCCGCGATCGCAGCCGCTTCAGAAGCGACCGAAAATGCTTTTACCCCTGTGTTTACGGCAGCCTTGCCGGTGGCACCGGAAACCAATTTTGAAGCTCCGGACGAAAGAACATTATTAGCATAACCCAGTCCGCTCATAAGCCCGCATGTAACGGTATTGAACATAAGCTGGTTGCCAATATTTTCCATAGCATTATTAACCCCTATGAAAGGCATCTGTATCATCATATTTGCTTCGGTCATAGCGACACTTCTCACCCCGAAAAGCCCGACTTTACCTGCAGCTAAAAGAGCATTGCCCGAAATGCCTGTTGCCACGACTTCGTTGGTCAAAGTATTCACAGCCAGTCCTGCCCTTGCCGACTGTACGGCAAATCTTCCAATGACTGTCTTTGCGCCGGCAGACAACCCTGCAGATACTATATTTGCAGTTCCTCCGCTGACAGCCAGCATTGCTCCGTTCACGGCAGCTTCTTTTATTACCATCTCTTTGTTCTCATTTGACATATTAAAGAATTCATTAAGAGGATCATAAGCATCTTTATAATAGTTCCATATTTTCTTTTCGAACCCGCTTCTGCCTTCCATTACTGCCGGCATTTCCTGATCAAGGCTCTTATAGAACCGGCTGTCTGCCTCTGCATTGACCATAGCATTTACATTATCCTGTATCGCTTTATTTGTTACCAGCTCCAGTCGCTCTGGTTGCTGGGCAAGCGCCGGATTGTTCTTTTCTATGTTTTGCATGATCTCATCACGATGCTTCTGCACCATTTGCTCGTATTGCCCTCTTTTTTCACTTGAGACATCCTGTCTTAGAGTATCCCTGTAACACTCGATCTTGACTGCTGAATCAGTTGCAAGTTTGGGATCAAGTCCTGCTTTTTGAAGTGAACAGGAAAGTTCCTGTTTTTTTTGCTGGAACTGTTGTGATGTTTCCGGTATGCCGATTTTTGCAGCCAGGCTTTGTGTAGCCGCAAAATAGCTAACAGAGAGCATTCCTTTGAATATGTCTTTTGCATTGTCTCTCTGGCCGAAATTTTCGTAAAGAGCTGCTGTTCTTTCCCAATAATCCCCTGTGGTCTTTCCCTTCATCTTATCTGAGTCAAGCATATGCCCGGTATCTTGATTGGAATAAGCCGGCCCGTTCAATGCAAAATCCACCACGATACCGGCCTGTCTCGTAAGCTTGGATGGTATGCCAGAACCTGAAGTCCTCATATCTGTGGAGAACACCTGATAACAACCCAGCCAGTCTTTATATCTTGGATCATTTTCCCTCCCTTTTAGAGCGTCTTTTATAGTAAGAGAAGAAGGATCATTGCTTATTTGACCCCTTAATTCATCAGTGAACTGCTGTCTTTGCTGGAATTGAGAAACAGTTGTATTATCTTTTTTAGGATCACCTGTCAGTCTTGATTGCTGCCAATAATTATCATCCAGCTGGAACATGCTAAGAAGCTGCTGAGATGTTGCTTTTTGTTCAATTAACGATTTGGCTTCATCCGGAGACTGCACTCCCGATGTCTTGGCTATGTCCCTCATTATCCTGTTCTTCTCGGTCTGAGGAAGCTGATCAAATTCTTTTGTAAATGAGAGATGTTGTAAAGGACCATCCTGTTTTACATAATTTGAGTATCTCTGTAAAACATCGGTAACGATATCCTTGCGTTTATCGTCTTGCGTCTGCGCGTTAGCCGGCGTTTGAGATGCCTGCGCTTGAACAGCCGGCGGTGTAGTGTTTTGAGTCCCGGCAGTTGCCGCTGCTGCCGCATTAGTCTGCGGAGCAGATGTCTGTGAAGGAGGATTTTGTGAAGCTGTCGTTTGTCCAGCTTTATTATAGTCTTTTGAGTCTTTTACGGCTGTTGCAGCATTTTGAAGTGCAGTTTTAACAGGAGCAGGCACCGAAGCACTAGATGTCGTATTTGTTGATGATTGTGATTTAGATGTCGCTTCCACTGCCATATCAATGCTTCCTCTTAACAACAACAAAATATAGATTTAGTATCAACCAACCCCGATTACTGAATATTCGGCATATTCAAGGGAAAACTTGCATCCATTTAGCACATGAATAGTGTCATTGAAAAAGGTTATTTTGTAGTGTAATATTGACATATGGAAAAGCATGATCTGATAGTTGTCCTTGATTTTGGGGCTCAATACAGCATGCTTATCGCGCGACGGGTCAGGGAATGCAATGTCTATTCCGAACTTCTCCCCTACAATACCCCTCTTGAAGAGTTAAAGAAAAGAGACGTAAAAGGCATCATACTTTCCGGCGGTCCGGGAAGCGTTTACGAAAAAGATGCTCCAAAATTGGACCCCAGGATCTGGGAAAGCGGGATCCCCATACTTGGGATCTGTTACGGAATGCAGCTCATGGCAAAAGACCTCAGTGGTGATGTAAAAGGCGAAAAAACACGGGAATACGGAAAAGCAACTCTCACTATAGACGATCATACAAATCTTTTTGCCGGTCTGGGTAAAGAGTTAACCTCCTGGATGAGCCACGGTGATTCAGTAACAAAATTGCCGGAAGGCTTTAAAGTATTGGCACATACCGACGCTACCAAGATCGCCGCTATGGGCAGCAAAGAAAAAAGACTTTACGGCGTGCAGTTCCATCCTGAAGTTATGCACACTGAAAACGGCACCGAGATAATAAAGAATTTTGTATATATCGTCTGCGACTGCGAGGCTACATGTACCACAAAATCCTTTATTGAAAGAGCTGTCGAAAAGGTAAGGGCAACCGTCGGCAAAGAAAAGATACTCCTGGGCCTTTCAGGAGGTGTTGATTCAACCACAGTTGCCGTTCTTCTGCACAAGGCCGTCGGGGACCAGCTGACCTGCGTTTTTATAGACCAGGGATTTATGAGAAAGAACGAAGCAAGAAAAATAGTTGATATGTTCACAAAACATTTTAAGATAAACCTGATACACGTCGATGCTTCCGACAAGTTTTTCACGAAGCTTGCCGGGGTGACCGACCCGGAAAAAAAGAGACATACTATCGGCAATGAGTTTATCTACACTTTTGAAGAAGAGGCGCTAAAATTGGGCACGATACCATTTCTTGCGCAGGGAACTCTATATCCCGATGTAATCGAAAGCGCCGTAAAAGGCCTGACTTCTAATTCCGCCGCAAGAATAAAGACGCATCATAACGTCGGAGGCTTGCCGGAAAAAATGAAGTTCAAGCTTGTCGAACCGCTAAGAAAATTATTCAAAGATGAAGTGCGGGCTATCGGCAGGGAAATGGGAATAGCGGAAGAAATAATCACAAGACAGCCGTTCCCTGGACCCGGACTTTCGATAAGGATCATCGGCGAAGTCACCAGGGAAAGGGTCAAGATACTTCAGGAAGTTGATGATATTGTAGTCTCGGAAGTAAAAGCCGCGGGACTATATACAAAAGTCTGGCAGTCTTTTGCGGTACTGCTTCCGATAAGGACCGTAGGCGTTATGGGCGATAAAAGAACATATTTGAACACCATAGCCATAAGAGCCGTAACGTCAAATGATGCAATGACCGCCGACTGGGCCCGCCTCCCCTACGACCTTCTTGAAAAGATCTCAAGCCGCATAGTAAACGAAACGCCTCAGGTCAACCGCGTGGTATACGATATCTCCTCCAAGCCGCCATCTACGATAGAGTGGGAATAAAACCCCATCATAGAGCCGCAAAGTCTTTCGCATAAACACGTCAAATTCTATGCAAGTTTTTTGGCTTTTGTAACGATCTAATTCATAGATAGGAGAAATATCTATGGGTATCGAAAGTGGCACGATCGAAAGACCTTCAAATGTAGGACGGCCAACATCAAAAAACATCCAAAGCTCGGATAATAAAAGGAATGTCGCAAAAACACCTACTGAGAGATCTTTGCCTAAAGAGCAAGATATTTCTCAACCTCCGGACGTCAAACCGAGCATAACACTGCAGAAACCACTGGATTCAAAATACACGGTAAACGAGCGTGCGTTTATGGCCCTACACGATCTTACTACACAAGAATTCGAGCAGGTCAGTAAAAACAGTAATTTTGAAGAAGCCGACGATGTTCCTTCGATGAACGTGAAAACCCTTAAATCAGAGGATAAATCGGACGCTGTCAATAAAGTAAAAACTTCGTTGAAAGCGATGGACGATTATACATCCGCGTTCAATGAAAAAGCCGAAACAATTTTGTCCGCGGCCGGAGACTCACAAAAGAAGCTTGATCTGCTTAGTACTCCCTTCGCTTTCACGCTTGAAACTTTTAAAGTCATAAATTCTGATGCAAAAACATATACTGACATACTGGAAAAATACGGCATCAGCGATCCTTTGAAAGCCGGCAGAGACGTTCTTGACCAAATGACGTTGCTTGAGGAAACAAATTTCAACTATTATACAAATGCATTAAAAGCGATGGCAATGGCCAACATGACGGCTGATGAACTTGAACAATACTTTAATCTGACATCGGAAACAAACTCGAAGGTCTCTCAGTCTGCGAAAGAAGCTGTGTTGGGATCGAACAAAGAGTTTGCAAAGATAGAAGACAGGATGAGCAAGGCCACTAACATCCTTGCGGAGCAGACAGGTTCAAAACCGGTTGAGTCTCCGGTTTTATATCCGGCCGCGCAGGAACTGGCAGAAAAGATTGTCGAAACCGGTAAAAGGGTTGCAAAACTTGATCCTGCAAAAGATGCGTTTGAGATCGATAAGCTGAAAGCGGATAAAGAGGGGCTTAAAAGCCGGATAAATGACGAGATAGAAATAGAATATTTTGATGCCTTTGCGAAGGAACCCGCCTATAGATTGAACGAACTTCCCGTTGATCCTAAAGCTGCGAAACAATTCGCACTGATGAATCTTCTCAACGTTGCCGCACAACTTGGGACCAGCAGCGAAAAGACTATCCTATATTCGCGTTTAATGAGCCCAAAGCTTTCTAATGATGAAAGGAACACGATACTTGAAATATACAAATTGAACAAGAAAGACCAATTCCAATTTAAAGGAGACCTTGCAATTCCGCTAATGGGAAGAATAACTGCAACTCAGTACGTTTCAACCTATCCCGAACCGCTGAAGACCATTTTGACGAAATATGCCGCTGCCGTTGGCCGGGAGGTTGATGCGAATAGTGATGTGAGCAGATCAGGAGTGGGCAGAGGTTATACAAAAGGGAATGCGATGTTCTATGCCCTTGAGGCTGCAGGGATACCCGAAAAGGAATTGTCAGCAATCGGATGCTTGGTTGAATATGACGGAATAAGCCCTGCTCTAAAAGAAAAGCTGTCAACACAGTTCGGTGACAGGGCAGCGTTAGTTCTAAAAGAATTGAAGGAATTGCGCGCCTCTGCAAATCCGGATAATTGGAAAATGTTGTCGGATGAGGAAAAGTCTCAGATCAACAAAGATTGGGGCTATCTGATGGATTTAAACGGATTGATAGCGGGATCATCAAGCGTAGCAAGTGTTCGGCTTTCGGCAGTTGATGGCAGGTCCAGCGGCTCTATTATCAGAAGCCAGCTTGATCATGCGGAAGGGACTCCCGAACCTTTTGATGACGTTAAGATGCATGAAACAATAAGGACAGCATTTAGGAACGGTATTGAAGGCATCGGATTGAGCGCGATTGATATTTTAACGTCTCACATAACGGCAAAGAAGACCCTCAACGAGCCCATTGACAAGGATTTCGTATCGGACGTGCTGAATTCATCGACATTCCAGTCCTTCTCAAATGATGGCAGATACAAGATAGATGAGCTGAAAGCAAATATAATCGACTGCCTTTCATATATGCAGCTTGAGGGCGATTCAAAGGACAAAACAAACCTTGAGAGATCAAAAACGGCGATCAAGGATTGGATAGGAAACTTTATCGATAAAGAAATAAGCGACAAGATCAAAGCCGAGCCGAGATACGCCGGTTCTTCGGAAATATTCGAAAAGATGATGGCATTGGGGGCTGTCTGTAGTTTGTTGTCCGGTACAGCGATACTATCGGAAGAAGAGATGAAAGGTATTAATTTAAAGCATCCTATTATTCCTGTTTCGGAAGGATTGACGGTTAAAAGCCTTGAAAAGGAAGTTATTGCCCATAGTATAGGATTTGAAAATCTGCCCGAAGAAATTAGAGAACAAATAATGAAGGATCCCGATTCTATGGAATTCTGCAGGCAAAATGCCGATCTGCTGAATGTTTATTGGGTACCGCAAGAAGAAAGCAATAATATCTATTCGGGATTTGCCACTTATGACAAGAACACAATATTTGTCAACTATCAGACTCCTGATGGCAACCCTGCGCCAGCGAGCACTATCTCATCGACCCTTTTACATGAACTGCAGCACAAAGTAGATAATCGCGTGATGAATCAATATTTCGTTCAACATCTCGATTTTCTTTTTGATAAAGTTCCGATTTTAATAACGGAAAGGAACGCCCGTTTAAGGCAGCTTGATTATTTACATTCACTAGACTTGACCAATACCCCAGAAGAAGAGAAGAAGCTTGTAATTGATGTTGCTGCGCAAAGGCAAAATGAATTTGATACTGCAGAATCTCTATTAAACAATCCTTCTATTAAAGGAAAATACCTTGAGCCCCCTTTCGCTGAAGTCGATATCAATTCTTATGCAATGTATATATATCCCCCGGCATTTTCTGCTGATAAACGCAGGGGCATCTCGGATTTGCTGGATAAAATGTGTTATTCGGCTGAAGAAAAACAATGGCTGACCGAAAGGATAATCGGATGCCTCGATAAACTCCCTATTGATTTGCGCACGATATCCACTGACAGACGGGACCTTTTCGTCGATTTTCTCGGTAGAATAATTGACATGTCCATTGGGAGTTCCCCGGAAAAATCTGTTATGTCAGAAACCAAAGGGCTTTACGGAACAATTTTCCATGACATCCTGCGCAATCTCAAAGAAGCAGTGAAGACTGGCACAAAGGATGCTCTTGATAAGATCAAGCTGGCAGAAGACCAAAAGGATTTAAAAGGTGAAGCAAAGGAACAATTGAAGGTCGCAAAACAACAATACTCAAGACTGTTGGATGAGCTTAACTCCATGCCTGTTGAAGTAATATCAAAAGAGTTTCTCGCGAGATTCCTTTCAGGATCAGTTCAGGCTAAATAGGTGCTATTTTTTATCCAATTTCCTGAACCTATCCGCCGCTTCCTTGTGTTTTCCCCAGTTTTCTGAAAAAGTATGAGTTCCGTCGCCGTTGGATACAAAATAAAGATATTTGGTCCTGGCGGGATGAAGTACGGCATATATCGAAGCTATTCCGGGATTACATATAGGACCGGGCGGCAGTCCTCTATATAAATAAGTATTATATGGAGAATCTGTCTTAAGATCGTTATACATCACCCTTTTGGTAGGGTTTTCGAGTATGTATTTTACGGTGGGATCTGCCCTGAGAGCTATGCCGTTATTAAGCCTGTTCCAAAATACCGAGGCTATTATCGGGCGCTCCTTTTCGTTGGCGGCTTCTTTTTCCACAATTGAAGCAAGCGTTATTATCTCATGCAGAGAATATTTTGTTCCGCTTGAGGCGTAGACCGGCAAAACTATCTCGGTAAACCTGTCCAGCATTATCTCCAGCAGGTCATCCATTTTTATTCTTGACGAGACAAAATATGTGTCCGGGAACAGATATCCTTCAAGAGAATAGACGGGCACTCCTGAGAGAAATGGATATTTTAAGCGCAATCTTTCATCTATTCCGTTATAAGACAGCGCCTCAAAATTTCCGTCCTCAATAGTGATTCTCTTTTTCTTAATATTTTCCGAGATCTTGTATATTGAACTGCCCTCGGGAACTATTATCTTTATATCCCCGGCAGCTACCCTGCCCTGCGCAAGTTTTCCGGCGATAACAGCGTTGCTCATGCTGGGGCTCAGATAATAACTTCCCGCCTGTAGCTTTCGTGAGATGCCGAACAGGTTTATGTAGATTTTGAAAGAGAGCCGGCTTGCTATTATTTTCTTTGAATAGAGAATATCCGTTATCTGGTTGGCTGTAGAATTTTCCGGTATCTGAACATTATACAGGCCGGTACTTAATCTGCTTTTTGCCAAAAAAGGAATGGTCAAGGCAAAGGTAGTGATCAACACAAACAATATTATGGCCAAAGACTTTGCTCCCTCACGCCATCTCCCCTCTGAGGGTTTATTTATTTCTTTGTCCATCCATATACCTCTGCAGTATGCAAGCGGCAGCCATCTTGTCCACTACCTGCCGTTTTTTTCTACCGGACATGTTTGTCTCTGACAGAGTCTTCATGACGCTTGCCGTCGTCAAACGTTCGTCATAGGTAATGATATGTATTTCTCCAAGGACCTTTTGAAGTTTTCTCACAAAACACAAAACCTCTTCTGCCGCCTGAGCTATTTCACCTTTAAGGTTCTTTGGCAGGCCCACAACAACGAGACCAGATTCATACTTATCGACTATTTCCTTTATTTTTTGCAGACAATTTTTTGAGTTTTCAATAGTATCGACGGGTTGAGCTGTTATGCCAAGAGGATCGGAAACGGCTATCCCTATCCTTTTTTTGCCGTAATCCAGACCGATAATTCTTTTCATAATTAATTTCCAATGCTCAATGTCCAATTTCCAATGGGTGTATCGCCTTCGGCGATAATATATAAAAATGCCTGCCGAAGGCAGATGCCTTCATTGGACATTGGCAATTGGAAATTGGTCATTTATTAGCTCCTATTTGCGTAACAGTATCTCTTTTGCTTTATCAAAAATTTTACCTTTACCGGATACATCTTTGCCTCCTGCTTCGGCACAATTATCGCGTCCGCCTCCACCGCCGCCGACGATTGCCGCCAGCTCTTTGATCATATTCCCTGCATGAAAACCTTTTTTGATCAGGTCAGTCGAGACACCGCATATTACAGATACTTTATCTTCAAAAACAGATGTAAATACAACGATCGTATTTTGCCTGTTGATCATTTCTTCCAAGAGCTTTTTTATCGCCGTTGTCTTGAAAGCCTTAAATTCGTGTGAAACGAACGAGATCCCTTTGATGTCGGCAGCGTTTGTTAAAAGAGTTTCTTTTATTGCCAGAGCTTCTTCTTTCTGGGCTCTTTCGGCCAGTTTTTCCTGTTCCTTTTGTTCCTGTGCCAGTTTTATTTTATTACCTTCAATCTCTTTATGTTTTATATACTCTTCAGCGGGGATCCCGCTGACAGCCTCTATCCTTCTTATTCCTTGGGCTATAGCGGTTTCTCGTATTATTTTGAATAAGCCTATCTCCGAAGTGTTCTTAACATGGGTACCCCCGCAAAGTTCACGGCTTACGCCTTTTATCTCGATCATGCGGACAGAATCCCCGTATTTTTCTCCGAAAAGCGCCATGGCACCCATCTTTTTTGCTTCTTCCGGAGTGGTTATGATCGTGGTTACGTTTATCGCTTTTTGTATGGCATCGTTCACGATATCTTCGATCTGCTTCAGCTCTTCAGCCTTCAGCGCTTCAGCACTTGTAAAATCCATACGGAATTTATCGCTTCCGACAAAGGATCCCTTTTGTGTAGCATGTTCCCCGACAACTTTGTGCAACGCCGCGTGCAGAAGATGCGTTGAAGTGTGGTGTGCAGCGATCATTTCTCTTATTTCTTTATTTACGATCGCCCTGATCTTTTCGCCGGGCATAGGATGGATATCCGACGCGGTTTTGTGTAAAACCACTCCCTCGGCGGTCTTTGCGAGCAGCTTTATATATACTTTGTTCTTTTCTATTACCAACCAGCCCCTGTCGCTGTCCTGGCCCCCGCTTTCAACATAAAAAGGACTTTTGTCCAAAATAATATAATCATCAACCACTGCAAGCACCGTTGACTGCGTTTCAAGATAATCGTAACCCTCAAACTTGGTGGCGGGATAGCCTTTTATCTGCGGAATAGACCCTAGGGAATATTTTTTTGAAGATTGCTTGCTTCTTTCTTTTTGTCCCAGCATGGCAGATTCAAATCCATCCATATCCACTAAAAGCCCTCTCTCCTGTGCCATTTCCTTTGTCATTTCTATCGGAAAGCCGTAAGTATCATAAAGTTTAAAAGCATCCTGACCAGATATCACGCCGCCTCCGGCTTTTCTTATCACTGATTCCAGTATCTCCATGCCGGTTTCAATGGTCTTTCCGAAGCTTTCTTCTTCTATTTTGATCGTTTTACTTATGTGGTCCAGATCTTTGGATAGGTCTCTATAAAAGTCGCCCATTACTGCTTCGACAGTACCGGCCAGATCCGAAAGAAACATGCCCTTTATCCCTATCTTTCTTCCATGGATGACAGCCCTTCTTATAATCCTTCTCAGGACATAATTCCTGCCTTCGTTACCCGGAACAAGTCCGTCGCTTATCAAAAAAGCCGCCGCCCTTGTATGGTCCGCTATTATTTTTACCGAAGGATTGTTTTTCCATTCGGAAATAGAAGAAATATCGCATACCTTATTTATTATCGGGACAAAAAGGTCGGTCTCAAAATTTGACGACACTCCCTGAAGTACCGATGTTATCCTCTCAAGCCCCATGCCGGTATCTATGTTTTTTTTGGGCAGGCTGGAAAGTGTTCCTTTTTCATCCCTGTTAAATTCCATGAAGACGAGGTTCCATATCTCTAAAAACCTGTCACAGTCGCATCCCGGAGAACAGTCTTTTTTGCCGCATCCGTACTTTTCACCAAGATCGTAATATATTTCACTGCAAGGTCCGCATGGCCCCGTAGGGCCGGCTGCCCAAAAATTATTGTCTTCGCCAAGCTTTACTATCCTTGACCTTTCCGCGCCAATTTTATTAGTCCATATATCCAGGGATTCGTCGTCTTTTTCATAGACCGCAATCCACAATTTCTTTTTGTCCAGGTTGAATTCTTTTGAAAGAAGTTCCCAGGCAAAGGAGATCGCATCATCTTTAAAATAATCCCCGAACGAGAAATTGCCGAGCATCTCAAAAAAAGTATGATGGCGCGCGGTATGCCCGACATTTTCGATATCATTTGTCCTTATGCATTTTTGGACTGTCGCGGCACGGCTGACTTGCGGTTTTTCCAGACCTAAAAATATCGGCTTGAACTGGAGCATTCCAGCCAATGTGAGCAGAACAGTCGGATCCTTTGGGATCAATGAAGAACCTGGAAGAACAGTATGCCCTTTGCCTTCAAAATATTTTAGAAATTTGCTTCGTATCTCCGAAGATCTCATGAGTTCTAAAGTATTCCCTTGGTCGAAGGAACTCCTTTTTTTCTCGGGTTGACTTGGCAGGCGCGGTACAGCGCTATTCCAAACCCCTTGAAAAGAGCCTCGATCTTGTGGTGAGTGTTTTGTCCCCTGATAAGGTCCAGGTGCAATGATATTCCCGCTTTTATGGCAAAGGCTTCAAAGAATTCTTTCAGCATCTGCGCGTCCAGCGACATCCTGACAGTCTCCTTGCCTATCATCGCATAGATATACTCTTTCTGGAATTTTACTTTGTAGGTAAGATGCGGCCTGCCGGACACGTCCACCGCGGCGCGAACTTCCGCCAAAGCTTCGTCCATGGGGATTATCGCGTGACCATAGCGTTCGATCTTTTTCTTATTGCCCAATGCTTTGGCAAAAGCCTCTCCCAAAACGATCCCCGTATCTTCCACCAGATGGTGAATGTCCACCTCTATATCGCCTTTGGCGCGCAGTTGAATATCAAATAATCCGTGTTTAGAAAAAAGCGTGAGCATATGTCCCAGGAATGGTATCGGATAAGCGATCTTGCTTTTGCCGGAGCCGTCGATGTTTAAAGTCAGTTTGACATGCGTTTCCTTGGTCTTGCGGTCAACAACAGCTTTTCTTGCCCTTTTCATTGTAAAAGCTCCTCTTTGGTAAATATCGGGGCAAAATCATATTCGCAGAGCGCTTCGCCTCCGCCTTCCTGCCTGTCCACCAGGCAGATGACCTTTACGACTTTGCATCCGATCTTTTCCACCGCCGCGATCGCCGCCAGAGTCGCGCTTGCCGTTGTTATCACATCATCTACTATCACTACATCAGAACCCGGGACGATGATCCCTTCTATCTCTTTTTTAAGCCCGTGTTCTTTTTGTGCTTTGCGAACAATAAAAGCGGAAATGGGAGAATCCGTCTCTCTGCTCAACAAAGAGACCGCAGTCGCTATCGGATCTGCTCCAATTGTTAGCCCGCCGATATGTTTTGCGTTCAATCCGTTTATTTTGTGCAGTATTATTTTGGCGATCAGATAAGCTCCGTCCGGATCAAGCGTTACTTGCTTGCCGTCCACATAAAAATCGCTGGTCTTGCCGGAAGAAAGTGTAAAAGTCCCAGTTTTTACGGCCTTTTGTTTCATCAGCTTTTTCAGGCGGGTCCTGTCTTGGTCCATGTATATCTCTCCTTTTTATCTGATAGTTCATGCCGCGCATGCGCGGCATCTACGTTATCATTTCCTTAAACCGTACGTTTTATCTCTTCGTATACGGCGGCAGCATCCTTCTTCTCTGATAGTTCATGCCGCGCATGCGCGGCATCTACGTTATCATTTCCTTAATCTTACGTTTTATCTCTTCGTGCACGGTGTTTATATCCTGTTTTTCCGTGCTGATCACCTTTACTCTGCCGGGATCACCGGCTGCGATCTGAAGATACGCTTTGCGGACTTCTTCGTGAAAAGCGATCTTTTCTTTTTCAAAACGGTCCACCTTTTTGATCTTTCCTCCGTCAAGATTGCTGGCGGCAATGGCGCGCGGAAGTCCCACAGCCGGCGACAGGTCCAGTAAAAAAGTTATGTCCGGCAAAAGCCCTCCGCTTGAAACAGCGTACAAATATCTGACCAGCTCTTCGGGAAGTTTTCTTCCGCCGATCTGGTACGCGACGGTAGAATCAATAAAACGGTCGCAGACAACTACGGAACCCGCATCCAGCGCGGGGTTTATTATTTCTTCCACATGCTGTGCCCTGTCGGCCGCAAAAAGAAAAAGTTCCGCGTTCTGCGACAGCAATTCTTGGGTGGAGAGCAGCAGGTTGCGTATCTGTCTTCCCGTCTTTGTCCCTCCTGGCTCCAGTGAAGATATCACTTTTTTGCCGAGGCCTTTGAGATATTTTTCCAGAAGTTTTGCCTGGGTAGATTTTCCGCAGCCTTCAGTCCCTTCAAAAGTTATAAAAAGCCCTTTTTTCATGCCCTAAAATCTCACCTTTCTAATCGGACACCAGATTAAGAGAGACCGCAAATTCCTGTCTGGCCGCTCTCCAGGTCAACGTAGCATCGAAACAATGCAGGCCTACAGTTGCATTATAATCTATATCCCTCACCGTTAAAAGCGGAGAGTTGTAGGAAACCGCTATCCCGAAAGTAGAACCCAGTGCTTTGAAAGAAACAAACGATCTGATATCGTCATACGGAAAATACCTGTAGTTTTCATAATTGAACGGACTGGCTCCGTTGTTTATAAAATAATGCGAGTAACCTACTCCCGCTTCAACGTTGTCGGAGAACTTATTGGAAAGGTCCAATCTGCCCAAAAGATTGAGCCAGCTGGATGAACGGCCGTAACCGGTATAAGAAGCATCCAGTCCGGCCCTTAAAGAAGCGTTCTTGGATACGGGCTGCACATAGTCGAAAGTGCTTTTTAAGTTGGTTTTGAGCAAATTCACCCCGGAGCTTTCCTCGGACACGGAGCCGACGGACGCCTCTATCCGCGGATTAAAATCAAGGAAAGAAAAAGGGACATCTATATATCTAAGAGTGACCATTGGCATGAGCGTCACTCTTTCATAATTTATCCTTTCGCGATAAGACAGGTCCAAAGTGATATCGTATTTTTTGCGCGGAGGGATCTCCAGCACTTCATAAAGCAGCGGTCGCAGTCTGTCGGTTGGCACAGGATCTCCAAAATAGTAAGTGTGAGTTGCTCCCCAAGAAAGACCGTCGGATCCGTAAGTAGAGATCCTCACTCCGCCATCATTAGAATCATTGAGTACATAGTTGCTTTCAAGACCGGCGCCGATTCCTTTTTTTGAGCCGTAATTCAATCCTAGGATCCCATAGCTGTAGCTAGAAAGCCGCCAGATGAATTTTTCGTTAAGATAGAAGCCGTCGACATCGTTGGAACCTATTTCCGGAAGAGGAACAGGATTTTTCTTTTTGTAAAAGCCGCCTATCAGTCCGGTATCGTAAACATAAGTAGGAACCGGAAAAACAGGGATATCACCAAGCCAGAACAGTCCCCAATTCTGTACGATCCAACCCGATTTGCTGTAATAGGTCATGTTTGCCGAAGACATTTTGTAATGAGGTTCGTCTAGCCCGCACGAAGAAAATTCCGAATCGGCTATACGGATCTGCTCTCTGTCCATATCTATGGAACTGCCTCTGATCCAGGTGGATCCAAGATTTATTGTCACATCCGAAGCGGATCCTTTTTCGCTCCTGAAATAATAGGCAAGCTTTTTTCCGGATATACGGGCTTTATCTTTGGATAGAGTAAAATCTCCGTCGGCGATGACCTGTGATTCGGCGGTAAAAAAGATGATCCGGTCGGCAGTAACAACGGAACCTTTGTAGCTGGCCTCGACGCTCCCGGAAGCCACGATCACACCCTTGTCTTTTGTGTAAGAAACAGTATCCGCTTTTATGCTCACCCCTCTGGGAGAGGCAAAACCTGCCACCGCAAGAAAAACAAGGACAGCCGCCGCGCTAAGCCGAAACTTCATAGGTGCTTTTGCTGTCAAATTTGGTGAATTCCTTCCTGAACACCAGATCGATCTGACCGGTGGGGCCGTTCCTGTGCTTTGCGATTATCAGCTGGGCAATATTGCCTTTATCGCTTGTGGGATTGTAATAGTCATCCCTGTGGATGAAAAACACCATGTCCGCCGTTTGCTCGATCTCTCCGGATTCCCTGAGATCGGAAAGCCGCGGAATTCTGTCCTGGCGCTGTTCTATAGCCCTAGAAAGCTGCGAAAGTGCGATGACCGGAACATCTATTTCCCTGGACAGGGTCTTGAGCGAGCGCACTATTTCCGAGATCTCCTGCACCCTGTTATCAACATTCTGGCGGCCCTGCATCAGCTGGAGATAATCCACCACGATCATTCCTATCCCGTGCTCTTTTTTCAGTCTTCTTGCTTTGGCCCTCATCTCCATCGCGGTAAGCATGGGCGAATCATCGATAAATATAGGCGCCTGCGAAAGCCTCTCTATAGCTTTCATCAGGCGTTTCCAGCCGCCGTCGGATAGGCTGGCAGTCTTGATCTTTTGGCTGTCCACTTCCGCTTCCGCGCAGAGAAGCCTCTGCGCGAGCATCTCTTTAGACATTTCCAGACTAAAAATAGCAACAGGTATTTTGGACTTGATCGCAACGTTTTGCGCAAAATTAAGAGCAAGCGCGGTTTTCCCGACTGATGGTCTTGCCGCAACTATGACCAGGTCAGAGTTCTGAAAACCTGCCGTGAGCCTGTCAAGGTCTGGAAAGCCCGAAGGAATGCCGGTTATTGCCTCTTTTTTGCCGTAAAGCTTGTCCATGATATCCAGGACATCTTTCAAGATATTGTCGATCTTGAAAAAACCCTGTCTTGCCTTTTTCATGGCGATTTCCATGATCATCTTTTCGGCGTTGTCCAGAACAAAATCGACTTTGTTCCTTTCGTCGAAGCAATCGTTTATTATACCGGTACCCGCTTCTATAAGCCTCCGCAGAACGGCCTTTTCCTCCACCAGCCGTGCATAATAACCCATATTGGCCGCGGTCGGAACGCTGTTCAGAAGGTCCGAGATATATACGCTGCCGCCTATCGCGTCAAGTTTGCCGACCTTGCGCAGCTCTTCTGTCACGGTGATCAGGTCCACAGGCTCGTTACGATCGGAAAGCGACAGTATAGATTCATATATATAACGGTGCGCTTCCCTGTAAAAACTGTCCGGAGAAAGTATCTCGACAGCCTGCATTATGGCATTCTTGTCAATGAGCATCGCCCCTATCACGGATTGCTCGGCCGGAATATTCTGCGGAGGGAGTTTTTCGTCGGTCATCTGTTCATCCTTCTTAAGTATTGTCCCGTGTATGATTTTTTTAATGAAACAATGTGTTCCGGGGTCCCTTCTCCTATTATATACCCGCCTTTGCCTCCACCCTCGGGCCCTAAGTCGATTATGTGGTCCGCGGTCTTTATCACATCAAGATTGTGCTCTATGACCACAACGCTGTTGCCGGCGTCCACCAGCCGGTTTAACACATGTAAAAGCTTTTTTACATCGTCAAAATGAAGCCCCGTAGTCGGCTCGTCCAGTATATAAAGAGTTTTTCCGGTGCTCCTGTGTGAAAGCTCCGTAGCAAGCTTTACCCTCTGGGCTTCGCCTCCCGACAGTGTTGTCGCGGCCTGTCCAAGGTGCACATAACCCAGTCCCACATCTATCAGTGTTCGCAGTTTGTGACTTATCTGGGGGATCTTTTCAAACAATTGAAAAGCCTCTTCGACGGTCATATCAAGGACTTCAAAAATATTCTTGCCCTTGTAGCGCACTTCAAGCGTTTCTTTATTATACCGCATACCCCCGCATACGTCACACGGAATGTATACGTCCGGCAAAAAATGCATCTCGATCTTAATAAGTCCGCCGCCGCCGCAGGTCTCGCACCGTCCGCCTTTTACATTGAAAGAGAACCGGCCTTTCTGGTATCCTCTTATTCTTGCTTCCTGGGTCATGGCATATATATCCCTGATGTAGTTAAAAACCCCGGTGTATGTCGCCGGATTGGAACGGGGCGTCCTTCCTATCGCGGACTGATCAATTATGATGATCTTGTCGATGTTTTCATCCCCTATTATCGCTTCATGAGCGCCCGGTTTTTCTATCGAATGATAAAATTTCTTTGCCAGAGAGTTATAAAGAACATCATTTACTAAAGAGCTTTTTCCCGATCCGGACACGCCTGTAACGCATGTGAACAATCCGAGCGGGAATTTCACATTGATATTCTTTAAATTGTTGTGCCTTGCTCCTTTGACGGTCAGGAATTTACCGTTACCTTTCCTTCTTGTTTCAGGAATATCTATTTTTAATTCGCCTGCCAGATATTTTCCTGTAATTGAGTCTTTTGATCTCAAGATATCGTCAATAGATCCTGTCGCAATAATTTTTCCGCCGTGGATGCCGGCAGATGGCCCTATATCAACGATATGGTCGGAAGCTCTCATTATTTCTTCATCATGTTCCACGACAATGATAGTGTTGCCAAGGTCTCTCAGATTTTTCAATGTTTTTATCAGCCGGCCGTTGTCCCGCTGGTGAAGTCCTATGCTCGGTTCATCAAGAATGTAAAGGACCCCGACAAGTCCTGACCCTATCTGCGTTGCAAGACGGGTGCGCTGTGCTTCGCCGCCTGACAGCGTCCACGTTTCCCTGCTTATTGACAGGTAATTTAGTCCCACATCAATGAGGAACTTCAGGCGCAGCATTATTTCTTTAATAATCTGCTTCGATATTGTTTCCTCGTTTGCCGTAAGTTTCAGGCCCGAAACGAACTTCATCATTGCTTCGACATCAAGGGATGAGACTTCCGCGATCGATTTTTCGCCGACCTTGACCGAGAGACTTTCGGGCTTGAGGCGTTCACCGTGGCACTGCGAACATACTACAGGGCTCATAAACCTGTGAAGATAGAACCTCACATGCTCTGATTCAGTTGTTTTATAGCGGCGCTCAAGCATCGGGAGAATGCCTTCAAATGTGTCGGTATATTCTCCAAAACCCCTTTTCCATTCGTACCTGAACTTGATAGATTCGTCGGACCCGTGCAGTATCGCGTTTAGTTGTACCTTAGAAAGTTTATTTATAGGCGTGTCAAAATCAAATTTGTACTTTTTTGAAAGCGCCTCTAGCTGATGTCCGTAATATTGTGTTTGTGAAGGATTTTTCAGAGTAGCTATCGCACCCTGATTGATCGAAAGGTTTTTGTTCGGCATCAAAAGGTCCACATCGAACTCAAGCGACGATCCCAGTCCCGTGCATTTTGGACAGGCTCCGAAAGGACTGTTAAACGAGAATATCCTGGGAGTGATTTCTCCAAGATTTGTATCACAGTTCGGACATGAAAATTTTTCGCTGAAAATCAACGGCGTATTGTTCTCCGAGGTAATGATGACAACCCCGCCGCCGAACTTAAGAGCCGTCTCGACCGACTCAAAAAGACGTTTTCTGGTATCAGCGCCTGCCTTTATCCTGTCGACAACTATTTCGATTGAGTGCTTCTTTTGCTTATCAAGTTTGATCTCCTCCGACAGGTCATATATTTTTCCGTCGAGCCTTACCCTGATGAATCCGTCTTTTCTGATCCTTTCAAAAAGCTCTCTGTACTCCCCTTTTCTGCCGCTGACAACAGGAGAAAGTATCTGGATCTTTTGGCCATTCTTACTATCAAGGATCCTGTCCACGATCTGCGTAGGACTTTGTTTCTCGATCTTCTTGCCGCAATTTGGACAATGGGGTATTCCGATATTTGCAAAAAGAAGCCGCAAGTAATCATATATCTCGGTTATCGTGCCGACAGTGGACCTGGGGTTCCTGCTCGGTGATTTCTGTTCTATTGAAATGGCAGGAGAGAGCCCGTCGATCGAATCAACATCCGGTTTTTGCATCTGTTCAAGGAATTGTCGCGCATAGGCCGATAGTGATTCTACATACCGTCTCTGCCCTTCTGCGTATATGGTGTCGAATGCAAGTGATGATTTACCTGATCCTGACAGCCCGGTTATCACGACCAGTTTGTTGCGCGGGATCTCGACATCAATATTCTTAAGATTATGCGTGCGGGCTCCTTTTATCACTATATTGTTGTTGTGGGGCATGAGTTAATTATACAATATTGTATAATGTACTAATAATGCCGATACTGAATACCAACGATGTAGAAAACCTGACTGGACTTTCTGAAAGCGATGCGGAAGCGAATACTAAAAAATACGGCCTCAATGAACTCCCCTCGTCAAAAAAGAAGTCTGTATTTAAAATAGTATTTGAAGTGCTGAGAGAGCCCATGTTCCTTCTGCTGGTAGCTTGCGGATCCATCTATTTGTTGCTGGGCGACATTCAGGAAGCTCTTATGCTCCTCAGCTTTGTTTTTGTGATAATGGGAATAACCGTCTATCAGGAAAATAAAACAGAAAATGCTCTTGATGCGTTAAGGGACCTTTCGAGCCCGCGTGCTCTTGTCATAAGGAACGGACAGCAAAAAGTGATCGCCGGGAAATTTGTTGTCAAGGACGATATCATCATATTAAAAGAAGGAGACAGGATCCCTGCGGATGCCGTACTCTTATGGGGGCTTAATCTTTCTGTCGACGAATCAGTCCTGACCGGAGAGTCCGTACCCGTAAGAAAACTCCCATCCAAAGAAAACAACGGAAATACTGCGCAGCATCCGGGAGGTGATGATCTCCCCTTCCTTTACTCAAGCTGTCTTGTGGTCCAGGGACAGGGAGTTGCCAGAGTTTCGAACATCGGAATAAATACAGAACTTGGGAAGATAGGAAAAACGCTCGCCTCTATAGATGAAGAAGATACGACCCTGCAAAAAGAAACATCAAAGATCGTAAAAAACATCTTTATTTTAGTTTCTTTCCTTTGCGCGTTCATAATCCTGGTATATGGCCTGCTGCAAGGCAAATGGATCGACGGCATACTTTCAGGACTGACGCTTGCAATGGCTATGCTGCCGGAAGAATTTCCGGTCGTACTCACGGTATTCCTTGCTCTTGGCGCGTGGAGAATATCAAAAAGAGATGTCCTTACCCGCAAAATATCTGCGGTAGAGACTCTCGGGTCCGCGACAGTTCTCTGCTGCGACAAGACCGGCACCATAACCCAGAACAAGATGTCCATAAGCATGATATTCAGCAAAGACAGTTTTTTGGATGTCTCGAACAAAAAAGACCTTCGCCTGCCGGAACAGTTCCACGAACTTGTTGAATACGGGGTCCTGGCCAGCAAAAAAGATCCGTTTGATCCCATGGACAAAGCGTTAAAAGAGCTGGGGCTCAAGACGCTCTACGATACGGAACACCTTCATAACTGGCCAATGGTAGAAGAATATCCGCTTTCCAGAGAACTTCTGGCACTGTCACACGTTTGGGAGATACCGAAAACCGAATATCATATGGTAGCGGCAAAAGGAGCGCCCGAAGCTATTTTTGACCTTTGCCACATGGATCCCGGACAAAAAGAACAGATGTTGAGCAAAGTAAAAACAATGGCAAGAGAGGGCTTAAGGGTCCTTGGAGTTGCAAAAGCCGAACACAAAGGAGAACCTTTGCCCAAGCATCAGCATGATTTCAACTTTGAGTTTGTCGGGTTGATAGGCCTGTCGGACCCTATAAGAGCAAGTGTCCCTGAAGCGGTTATGCACTGTTACAGGTCCGGGATCCGGGTCATCATGATAACCGGAGACTATCCCGAAACAGCGCACAACATAGCAAAACAGATCGGACTGAAAGATCCGGACAATATATTGACGGGAACACATCTTAAAGAAATGCCGTTTGAAGAATTGAGAGCAAAAATAGCAAAAGTGAATGTGTTTGCCAGGGTAGTTCCGGAGCAAAAACTTCTTATAGTAAAAGCCCTAAAGGCCAACGGCGAGGTCGTTGCAATGACCGGAGACGGTGTAAATGACGCCCCTGCTTTAAAAGCTGCCAATATTGGAGTGGCGATGGGACAGAGAGGCACAGATGTAGCCAGAGAATCTTCTGCAATAGTACTCTTAAAAGATGATTTTTCTTCGATTGTGGCTGCTGTCAGGCTTGGAAGGCGCATCTTTGACGGCCTGAAAAAAGCAATGGCCTATATTGTAAGTATTCACGTACCGATTGCCGGATTGTCACTGCTGCCGGTTTTGACAGGCTGGCCCGTAATACTTTATCCGGTACATATAGTATTCCTGGAGCTGATAATAGATCCGGCCTGTTCTCTTGTGTTCGAAGGAGAAGCGGAAGAGCCGGGGATAATGGACAGGCCTCCGAGAGGAGCGAACGAGTCTCTTTTTGGCAAAAAAATGTTGATCATAAGCCTATTGCAGGGAGCGTTCTCTTTACTTGCGGTAGTCACGGTGCTTGCGATAGCTCTTTGGCTCAACAAGAGCCCTGAAGAAGCGAGAACTCTCGCTTTTTGTACTCTGATAGTATCCAATATCGGACTTATATTGACAAACAGGTCATGGACAAAATTGATAGTCAATTCTTTTAAAGATAATAATCCGGCATTGTCATGGGTCATATCGGGAGCAATACTCTTCCTGGGCGCGGTGCTATATATACCATTTCTGAGCAAGTTGTTCCACTTCGGACCTATGCACGCTATTGATCTGTTTATAACACTCGTGGCCGGCATACTGGCCATATTATGGTTTGAAGCGGTAAAATATTTCTGCGTGAAAAATCATTACGTGCTTTTGAAGAACTGACCAAAGAAAATTACTTTTTTAAGATGTATTCTCTGACGGATCTTTCAGATGTGTTTACTATATCATGCGACGTTAAGCCGGCTTCCTTGGCAACCTCCAGCGATCTATCGAATCTGCCCAGAGTATCTATGCAGTGGGAATCGCTTCCGAATACCACTTTCCACCCCATCCTTTTTGTTATTTTTGCCAGATCGACGCAGTTGTCATGGCTGCCCAATCTGACAATTCCGGTAAAAGAACTGTTGTTGATCTCTATAAATACGCGGTTCTTTTTGCATTCCGCCGCAATTGCCTCATTATCTACAGGAAATTGAGGGTTCCCCGGATGCCCTATTATCCTTACATTCGGATTTCTTATGACATTTATTAAGGCCGCCGTGTTCTTGTCCCTGTCGATACCGCTGTAACCCAGATGCATGTGAAAAGAAGCGATCACGATATCAAGTTCAGAAAGATTTTCATCGCTTACGTCCAGATGGCCTTCAAGGTCAGTAATATTGGCCTCAATGCCCTTCAAAACCTTTACACCTTTTATTTTTTCCGGCAAACACCTTAAGTTCTGGAAATGATACAGATGAGGGCCTCCTGCCATAGCGGGGCCGTGATCGGTCATTGCTATGTATTTTAAGCCTTTTTTTCGGGCTGAGTCGGCATAATCATATATAGTGTTATAGGCATGGCCGGAAGCCACTGTATGTACATGAAAATCAGCAATGAACTTCATTTGCTCTCCTGGGCCATTATTTCATCAGGGATGTCGAAATTGGAATAAACATTTTGTACATCGTCATGCTCTTCCAGAGCTTCTACCAGATTCAAAAGCTTTCTGGCATCATCACCGGAAACAGCAATAGTCGCATTCGGCAACAGAGTTATTTCGGATGAGGATATCTCGTATCCTTTATCTTTCAATTTCTTTAGTATTTCCTCAAAGTTTTCCGGTTTTGTCTTTATCTCGATAGTCTGACCTTCTTCCGATACATCTTCGGCACCAGCCTCTATTGCGTCATTGATAAGTTTTTCGCTGTCAGTTTTGGATTTGTCTGCGGTTATCACTCCGAACTTTGTGAATTGCCAGGATACGGACCCGGACTTGCCCATGTTGCCGCCGTTCCTCGTAAAAATAAACTGTATCTCGCCCAGCGTCCTGTTCTTGTTGTCGGTCATGACTTCCGCTATTATAGCGGCGCCTGCCGGGCCGTAGCCTTCGTACATGAGCTCTTCTATTGCCGCGGAATCTCCGCCGCCTGCGCCTTTTTCTATAGCCCTTTGAATATTATCCTTGGGCATATTGGAAGCGCGGGCTCTTTCTATCGATAAGCGAAGGCGCGGGTTGCCGGACAGATCGCTGCCGCCGATCTTGGCCGCAACTGTGATCTCGCGCGCGAACTTGGAAAAAATTTTTCCTCTGGCCACATCGGTCTTGCCCTTGGCCCTTTTTATGGTGGCCCATTTAGAATGTCCGGACATAAATATCCTCCTTCAAATGATCAGGCTTTGAACCTGGATTTGTTCATGTGGGTACGCAGGTTTTCAATGGCTTTTTTATACAAAGCCACATATTTTTTTGCCGAAATGTTCCATGAATAATCATATTCCATTATTTTTTTCATTGCCGCAGCCCAATCTTTTTTGTCCGAACGGTATTTTATTACAGCCCTTTTTACGGCACCAAAAAGAGCGGCGCAGGTATAATCCTTAAAAACAAAACCGCTGCCTTTTACGGAGTCCGCGTCAAGATCGAGCACTGTATCGGCCAAACCTCCGGTAGAGCGGACGATGGGAATGGTCCCGTATTTGAAGCTAATAAGCTGACCGAGTCCGCAGGGCTCATATCTTGAAGGCATAAGGAACATATCACTGCCTGCATATATCAGCGGCGCGACCGCGGCATCAAACCCCAGATTTACTGATACCTGTCCCGGATATTTTTTAGCGTAAGCGCTGAAAAGGTCGTGATATTTGGGATCTCCGGTCCCAAGAATCACAAATTGAGCCCCCAAAGCCATAATTTCTTCAAAACAGCCGCTTAAAATATCAAAACCCTTCTGGTCCGTAAGCCGGGATACCATCCCAATAACAGGAATGTCTTTTTTTTGAGAAAGCCCGCAGGATTTTCTGAGAATGGTCTTGTTTGCGGCTTTGCCGTTAAGATCCGAAAAATCATAATGTTTTTTGAGGTTGGGATCCTTTTTGGGATCCCAAACTTCGTAATCGATCCCGTTCAATATCCCGTATACGTCTTTTGCTCTGGACCTGACCAATCCGTCAAGTCCGTGCCCGAATTCCTCAGTCTGTATCTCGGAGGAATATGTCTCGCTTACGGTATTTATCGCGTCGGCATAGACAATGCCTGCCTTTGAAAAACAGACATTCCCCCAAAACTCCATGGTATCGGGAGTAAAATATTCCCAACCAAGTCCTGTAAGCGGCATTTTTGCCGCGGGAAAAACACCAAGGTATCCCATATTATGTATGGTATAGACGGTAGCTATAGTATTATAAAAAAGGTCTTTTGAAAGAGAGGTCTTTATGTAGGCGGGTATGAGCGCGGTCTGCCAATCGTTGGCATGTATCACATGAGGCTCCCAACCGATGGCTTTGATGAGAGCTAAAACGGCTTCTGAAAAGAATATGAACCTCTCGGCATTGTCCGGATAATCCCTTCCGTTTTCCTGATAGAGCCCGTCCCTTTCAAAAAGCTCGCTTTCTATCAGATATACAATGGCATCCCCAGGAATCTTTGCTTCATAGATATTTGCCTTTTTCTTTTCGGCACCTACCTGTATCTCCAGACCGGAAAGGATAAGTTTTGCGGTAATGCCAAGATGCCCGTCGGATTTGTATTTTGGGATAATTACACGCGTGTCGTGCCCCAGTTCTTTGAGGACTTTAGGCAAAGCTCCCACCACATCTGCCAAGCCTCCTGTTTTGGAAAAAGGGACCATTTCAGATGACACAATAAGAATTTTCATCAATCGCCTCCACGTCTTAATATTATTTTAACATATGGGACAAAGCAGGTATGTTGAAAAAATCATTTACTTAACTGAGAGGCGACTATGCTCTTTACTTTTTCGTAATATTTTAGAGCAATTTCCTTCGCGGTGCGGGCGCTGTCCGATTCGGCATAGATCATTACCTCCTGTTTATCGGGATGTCCGCTTATAAGGACCCAATCACGTCCAAGCTCTATTTTTACCCCGTCGATCAGGCTTGATCTGCCATCCTTGTTTTCCTCAAAGAACTTTCTTATTATGGCGCCTTTGAGCGCGTTGGGACATGGGACGCTGTCTTTGGCCATGTTCCTGCGCGGGATATTTTCTATGACCGAGGATACGGGACAGGCGCAATTTGCCAAAAGCCCCAAAAGCTTGACTGAAGAGAGCATCGCGTCAAAAGACGGATGAAATTCCGGAAATATATATCCGCCGGTATCTTCGCCCAAGAACTGGACGTCGGCGCTTGAGGCAGTCTCCATTATAGAATGGAGGCTTGCGCGCGATCTTATCACAGAGATATTGTTCTTCGCGGCGATCTCTTCCACCACGGAAGAAGCGGTAACGGGCACTGCAATGCTTTTCTTGGGTCCATAGGATGAGACCAGCGAGACAAAAAGTAAAAGGCTCATATAACCGTCCAGCACCCTGCCTTTTTCATCCACCAAAAAGATCTTTTCGGCGCCCGCGTCGAACATGATGCCTATGTCAGCCTTAAGCGTGACCACGATCTGTGAAAGCTGTTTTAAGGACCTTTCAAAATCATCCCTGGACTTTGTGAACTTGCTCTCATCTATGTAGGCGTTTAGGGCGACCGTATCGCATCCGAATTCTCCGAGTATGGACGGGAATATCTGGGAAGCACTGCCGTAAGAATAATCGATCACTATTTTGAAATTTTTGCTCTTGATCGCGGCGATATCAACAAAATTAAGGACTGCCTCTTTATAACCCTCGGCTACTCTGTAGTACGGGAACGATAATTCTCCTGTTTCATCTATCGAAGGGCGCTCATAATCCTCGCCCCAGAACAATTTCTCTATTTCTTTTTCCTTGCCGGATGAAAGGTCTGTCCCGTCAGGCCCAAAAAACTTTATGTCGATGATATTTCTGTCAAAAGGCGACCTGCGTACGTGGATGCCGCCTTTGGAGCGCATCGCTTTGAGCTCGAACCTGTTTATCGGGGCCGGAACGGTCTCAAGATTGGAGACATTGACCCCTGCCGAAAGAAGACCCGAAAGAAGACCCCTTGATATCATTCTTGACGCTTTGTGCCCATCCATCGAGCTGGTAACGCTGGACCCTTTGCCAAGCATCGCCCCAAAAGCGGAACCGAGTTTTGCCGCAAATTCGGCGGTCAATTCTACGTTGCAGGAACCGGTCACCCCATACTGACCAAAAATGCTTTTTGCCCAGCGCTGCTTCCAGATCATGCTCGAATTCACGATGCTTCCTTCCTCAACAGTCTTTGCCGGCCATAACTTTACATAGCTTTTTACGGTACTGTCGGAACCGATAACGCAACCCTCTCCTATTACACAGCCTTCTTCAAGCTTAACCCTTTCGCCCAAGATCGCACTGCTTGCAGTAATGCAGGCACTCAGGTCACTGTCTTTACCTATCTCAACAGAATCCCAGATAATGCTTTTTGTAATTCTTGCGTTCCTGCCTATACTGCATCCCGCGCCTATCACCGAATCCTCTATGAAAGAACCGTCACCGACATATGTCCCCTCGCCGATTAAGATATTCCCTTTTAGCTTTGCCGATGAAGAAACTTTTGCGCCGGGCGACACGCCTTTTTCACAGAGCAAAAGGCCTTTTTCTACCGCGTCTTTGTGAGCGCGCATATATTCTACCAGATTGCCTATGTCTTTCCAATATCCGCGGGAAACAAACCCGTAGAAAGGAATTTTTTTGAGAAGCAATTTCGGAAAGAGATCTTTGCTGAAATCAAAGAACTTTTTTTCGGGGATGAATGACAGGATCTCCGGTTCCAAAATATAGATGCCGGTATTTATATTGTCGCTAAAAACCTCTTCCCATGAAGGTTTTTCAAGAAAATGTTTGATCCTGCCGACGTCATCGGTTATCACTATGCCGTACTCAAGGGGATCTGGTACGCTGGTCAGGACTATCGTGCTTTGGGATCTTTTACTGCGGTGGAAATCTATCGCTTTTCTAAGGTCAATATCGGTCAAAAGGTCCGCGCTTATGACCAAAAAAGTTTCTTTCAGATGTTTTTCCGCAAATTTGACTGCACCGGCTGTCCCGTAATCCTCGCCCGCGAACACATATTCGATCTTCACACCATATGATGAGCCGTCGCCAAAGTATTCTTTAACAAGGTGCGGCTGGTGATGAAGTAGCACGACCAGATCGGTTACTGCGTGTTTTTTGAGCAGAGCGATAACATATTCCATTACCGGTTTCATGCAGACTGGCACCAAGGGCTTTGGTATGTTTGAAGTGAGCGGATGCATCCTTTTCCCGAAACCGCCCGCCATAAGTACGGCTTTCATGTTATGAAATTATACCTCTTAATGCTGCTCATGATATGATATTTTACCATTTTTCCGTCAAATGGCGGGAAAATTGCTGTAAATCATGAATAAGATGAAAGAACCCATCAAAAAGCATAAAAGTGCCTGCACTGAGCGAGCGCAAGCGAGTCGAAGTGCCGAAAAGCCCTACAACTCTCTCGTTCCAGCCGAAATAATTGAACAAAAGATATTCCTCATACGCGGTCAAAAAGTCATGTTTGATAGAGACCTGGCGGTTTTATATAACATAAAGACATTCAACCTGAACAAAGCTGTAAGCAGGAACTTGCTCAGATTCCCTGAGGATTTCATGTTCAGACTAACAAAAGAAGAATATAACAACTTGAAATTCCATTTTGGAATATCAAGTTGGGGAGGAACAAGAAAGCTCCCTAGAGTATTTACGGAACACGGGATACTGATGTTGTCTTCAATACTAAAATCCGAAAGGGCTGTCCTAGTCAACATAGCCATAATGAGAACCTTTATAAAATTAAGAAGAGTCATTTCGAGAAATAAAGATTTGGAGCAAAAGCTGTATGCGCTTGAACACAAGGTCGGAAAGCTTGATGAAGACATTACAACTATCTTTAGAGCAATAAGCCAGATCATGAAGGAGGAAGAACGACCTAAAAAGAAATTCGGATTTGTATAGAAAGCGGATGAATTTGGCAGGCGGGCAAGTTCTAAGAACAGTAAACCCTGAAATCCAAATTCGGAAAAAGATTATCTTTGCCTTCTATATCCGAAAGGAAACCTTCGTCTATAGAATTGTTTTTGATCATCTCATACAGCCGGGTAAATCGGCCGGTGTGTTCGACGGTCCTTTTGTTTGCATATTCGACCACTGTCCCCGTCTTCATAATAAAGGCCCAGTCGCTGGCCTGTAACAATAATAATTCTCTGGCAGCCTGGTTTAGCGCACGATTCAGTAGGTGCGCATCGCGATGCGCACCTACATCTTTATTCTCGTTGGCAAGCTCGACCATTCTTTCGGCGGCCTTGTGCAAATACCTGTAAACCCAATCGTTGCTGCCGTCGAGCCAGTGCTCGGCATAGCCCTTGTAACCCCAGCTGCTCATGGAAGGAGTGGAAACCTGGTTCCTGGGATTTTCTTCAAGATATGCGTATGGGGATATAAGCCTAATAGTATCCTGGTCATAAGCTATTTTTCTAATAAGAAAATTCAGCCATTCCGGCCCTTCGAACCACCAGTGGCCGTACAATTCCGCGTCATAGGGAGAAACAACGATCGGCTTTCTGCCTATATAATCATAAAGAAATTCCGCCTGCCGCTGTCTGTTGAAAAGGAAATTTCCCGCGTGTTCGGCCGCTTTTTCTATCGCCCAGTGCCTGTTGTACGGCTCCTTATGATTCGTAGGCCCGGTGATCTTGTAATATTTTACTCCGGTATTTATCCTGAGACCTGAAGAATGGATATACGGAGCTATATAGTCAAGGTCAAGATCAAATCCCACATCCCTGTAAAAATCCCTATAGGTGTAATCTCCGGGATATCCTTCCTTTGCGCTCCATACGGCTTTGGAAGACTCTACATCCCTGCCGAAAGCGGCAACCCCGCTCCTGCAGTAGATAGGCGCAAAAATCCCGTATTTGGGCCTGGGTGTTGCATGTAAAACACCGTGCGTATCCACAAAAAAATATCTGATATTTTGTTCGTTAATAAAATCATCGTGTCCGGGCACATAGCCGCATTCAGGGAGCCATATTCCCTTGGGGGTCTGCCCGAAAACTTCCTTAAAATAGGAAGCGGCCACCCTCACCTGAGCTCTTGAAGCCTCTTTTGAATTTTCCATTAGAGGAAGAAAACCGTGAGTCGCGCCGCAGGTGATCACTTCGACCTTGCCGGTCTCAAGGAACCATTTGAAAGCCTGGGTCAGGTCTCTGTGGTATTTGTCGCAAAAAACATGGCGCGCGTTCTCGAACTTATCTTTGTACATGTGAGCCAGACTGTTGAATTCCGGCTGGAATCGGGTCCTGTCTATTTCTTTGTAAGACAACTCAATAAGCTTGTTTATATGCTCGACATAACGTTCCTGCAAAAGACTGTCCATAAACATCGCTATAAGTGTCGGAGAAAGCGAGACAGTTATCTGAAAAGGCACATTGTCCCGGATAAGCCCTTCAAAGACATTGATAAGCGGGATATAAGTTTCGGTAATAGCCTCAAAAAGCCAGTCTTCCTCAAGAAAATCTCTGTATTCCGGATGGCGGACATACGGAAGATGCGCGTGAAGGACTAAAGAGAGATAACCCTTTTCCATTATTTGGTTCTTTTTTCTACCGCGGGCGTTATCTGCCGCCTCATATCGCCGTCTTTGTTGACAGCGACAACGGGAATATCCTGCCTTCCGTCCGGCAGAGCGAACCGCATTGAAAAAGTCCCGTCGGGACGCAATTTTATCGGCAGGCCCTGCATGCTCACTTTGGCATCAGGTTCGGTTGCGCCATAAACAATAAGATCAGTGTTCACTACCAGCCAAAAATCCTTTTCCGCGGGTAAAGGTTTTTTGAAGCCGCTGGCTCCCCAGCTTGAAACAGCTCCCGAAGACATCTCTTCCTTAAGCCGCCTCTTTAACAATTCACGTATCTCCCCGGAAGAGCGGCCTATGCCAAACCCGCCTGACATCGCATATATTCTATCCCAGTCTATGGTAAGCCATTCTTCATCTATGACATCCGACATGCCGTCTAAAGGAGTAGAAACGACATTGGACCTGGCAATCACAAAAAACTTGCCTTCAGGAGTCAGATATCCTATGTCGACACAATAACTGCGACCCGGCTCTCCCGTATTTATATACCAGTTCCTCGCATCGCCGCCCACTTCTATATCAAAACTTTTGTTGGCATTGACCCCTGTAAACTTGATGTCGGTGACATCGTAAACCCTTACGATTCTCTTTGATCTGGAAAAAACCGCATGTCCCATCGTCGATTTCAACTCTTCGATCTTCCAATCCGGAAGCTCCCAGTAAGAATGCAGCCAATGCGGATCGCGCACCATGATCGTGATGCGGCTTTCGTTATATCCGAAAGGAAGCTCAAATCCTTTTTCTTTTTGGAATTTCTGGATGACCGGAGTCGGAGAATACTTTGCGTCTTCTACCCTGTCTTTGATATCCGCGTGTTGCAGCCGCGGAAGAGGGATTTCGGTTGTTGACGTCTTTAAAGCCGCCGCCTGAGGCAGCAATGTTTTGTTTCCATGGAAAGTGATTTTTTTAGCGGCTTTGCGGGTAACAGGCTTGACAGCCGCTTTCTTTTTTTTAACGATCATTTTTGCGGCTGCAGACACCTTTTTTGACGAAGTGGACTTTTTCGCGGTTCTCTTTTTCTTAGAACTCTCGCCCATTAATACCGCCCCCTTTACATTATTTCCCTGAGATATTTTGCCGCTTCTTCCGGAGGAGTAGGATTTATATAAAGGCCTGAGCCCCATTCAAATCCGGCTACTTTTGTAAGCCGGGGAATTATTTCTATATGCCAGTGGAAATCATACTGAATCGTTCCCCAGTAATCGGGCCTGCCGGGCCTGCTTACTATATTGGGCGCAGTGTGCACCACATAGTTGTACGGAGCATCGTACAGGGTCTTTTTTATCCTGGCAAGAATGTCTTTGAGCATGCGGGCGCAGTATGTCATCTCTTCTTCGCCCATATCCGTGAACCGCGCAAAATGTTTTCTCGGCAAAAGCCATGCTTCGAACGGGAACCTGGAAGCAAACGGTGTAAAGACCACGAAATGTTCGTTCTCGGCAACTATACGTTCTCCTTCGCTAAGCTCCTGCCTGATAAGGTCGCAGAATATACAGCGTTCTTTTTCTATGAAATACTGTCTCGAATTTGCCAGCTCCATCTTGATGTATCTGGGAGTTATGGGAGTAGCTATCAACTGAGAATGTGAATGCGAAAGGGACGCGCCCGCAGCCTCCCCGTGATTTTTAAAAACCAGAACGTACCGGAACCTTTTGTCTTTTTCCAAGTCCCGTATCCTGTCCCTGTACGCGTAGAGCACCTTTTCTACATGTGCGTCCGGCAGGTCAGTTATTGTTTCATTGTGGCGGGGCGTTTCGACGATCACTTCGTGAGCGCCGATACCGCTCATCATATCAAAGAGCCCTATGCCTGTCCTGTTTATTTCGCCTTCTATGACTAGGGCGGGAAATTTGTTCGGCATCACCCTTACTGTCCATCCTGGAGTGTCCGGAGCCGTACCGGGTTTTCTGTAAGCGAGCACTTCTTTGGGCGTTTTGCTCTCGTTGCCTTCGCAAAAAGGACAGCTCTTGGTCTCGGCAAAAGAAGAACTGTCTCCGCCGGCTTTGAACTCTGCCGGACGCCTGCCCCTTTCGGTAGAGATAACGACCCATCTGTCGGATATCGGATCTTTTCTTAGTTCGGGCATCAAAAAACTCCTTCCGGCAATTTTATTTTCATCGAATAGACGCCATGACTCCCCGCTTTGATAGTAGCTTTCCAATGAAAGAGCAAAGAGCTGTTTTGGAAGGTCCTTTCAAAACCACCTTCCGACTGCGAAACGGTCTCGATGGGAAATCTCCACAAATCCGTACGCGGAACAGTGTCTATAATTATACTTATTTTGCTCCATTTGTCAATCAGTTTTGTTTCATAGATATCCCGGCTTTCACCTTTGCTCGCGAGAACGGATTCGGAGGGACGCATGCCGTTTATCTCGTAATATCTGTCAGGCGCGTTACCGGCCAAAAGAGAAAAGTTGTTCTCTATACCGAACCATATATCAAGGTCTTCTGTCCCGGAATTTATGATCTCCCATCTGGCGTCTATTTCGGGATTGTCCACAAAGACTGTAAAAGTCTTTTTCACTGAAATGGGAAATTTTTTATCCCCTTTTATAACGCTTCCGTCCCTGGACAAGACGACGCTTACCTGTTTATTGCCGTATTTGATCTCATGTTCAAATTTCCCGCATTCAAAATCGCCTAGCTCGGTATACCTTCCGGAAGAAAAAGAGTCAAGAGTGGTCTCCGTCCCCAGAAAATGCTCCACAAAACAGGCCTTTCTGCAACGGTCGTAGGTAAGCAACTTTTCGAGCCCGACCTCTTTTACTCTGACAACATCGTGTATGCTTGCGGCTCCGTTGGTCGTGCCGGTCAAGGTCATCTGGTGCGACTGGCTTCTTAACACATCTTTGTGGTACACCTCTTCCTTTCGCGAAAAAGTGTTTATCAGGTTGAAAGATCTCGGCTTATAATCCAGTTCAAAAAGCGCGCCGCCGCAGTCAGGATCGAAATACAGGTTCATGAGATGTGTGCTGATCAGGACTTCGTCATATCCGTCCTTGTCAAAATCCAGGGTCTCGGCAGTGATCCATTTTTTGTCGTGATGATCCGCCATGTCGGCCGCTTTTTCGGCATTAATAAGGTGCTCATAGACCGCGTGCCGCAGATAATTCAGGTACAACCCGCCAAACACGCCGTGCCAGTAAGCGCAGTTGCACTGTCCCTGCCACAACTCGTCCTGCATATACCCGGATGTTGAGCCGCCGTGCTTTTCCATGGTCTGCTGGACTTTTTTTGACACAAGCAGCATCTTCTTGTGCATGTTGTTGCTCTCGGGATATTTGACGAAAAAATTCCTCCAGAATCCGCCCTTAAAGAACCTTTTGTACCTTTCCAGCCGGCCGCTGTCCCTGAGCTCACGGGAGATCTCGTCAAAAGCCTTGCCTGCCTTCGTAAGCAGAGACCATTCCATCATCTCAAAATATGAGGCCGCCGGGAGATATATACGCCCCTTGGCAGGATATTTTTTCAGATACTCGGAAAAAGTCATCGTGTTTATCCATGACGATTCGCGGGAGATCGCTCCGAAAAGATTGTCGAGATAATGTTCTTCATAGACCCATTTATGGGTACCCGGCCAGACGCCGAATTTTTCGCCGTCATCCGCAATGACCGCGGCGTCACAGCCTTCTTCGGTGGCTATGGACCGCAGATAATCAATTGTCTCGTGCGGAAGCTTAAAAGGTATGAGATATCTGAGATGCTTGCTTATCGGAAATACATTTAACGTTGCGCCCTGTTCTTCGGTCACAAAATAGCCGTTCAGGTCCTTTTCTTCAAGTCCCGCGCTGATAAAATGGTAATCATCCAAAGCGGTATACTCGATCCCTGCTTCGTTCAAAGATTTGACAAGATGAGGCTCCCAGATCCGCTCCGCCAGCCAAAAGCCTTTCGGCGATCGGTCAAAATGTCTTTTTATGAAATCGGTCTGCTTTTTTATCTGTCCCATCTTGTCCCTGTCGGGGATCACCGCCAGTATCGGCTCATAATAAGCCCCTGTCATTATTTCTATCTGGCCTCTATCAACAAGATTCTCAAGCTTTTTGAGGAACTCGGGATGTTTTTCCTTGAACCAGGAAAGCAGTATGCCGGTGTAATGAACAGTCATCTTGACCGACGGATATTTTTCAAGCACGCTGATAAAAGGCAGGTATGATCTGTTGTAGGCGTCCTCTATTACATGCTCAAAATTCCCCACCGGCTGGTGACAATGTATTGCGAACAGAAAATTTATTTTTTTCAAATGCTGCCTTTCTATACGAACCAGTTTGCCGATTCAAAATCTTCGTCCGGCGCTTTAAAAGCGATCACGCCGCCTTTTGGCCAATATTCAAGCTCCTTGCCGTCTCTTTTTACCGCAACGGCCAGTTGTATAGCGTCATGTTCTTTGATGCCCAGGTCAGAAAAATCTATCCCCATCTCAATTATTCTGCCGACGCCCAAAGAAGTAAGGTCTTTTGCCTTTGTCCAATTTTTGTTTTCATCCTGTTTGTAGAGCGTAAGGACTTTTACTCCCTGTTCGGCACATTTGAGCTCGATCTTGCAATTTGAAGGTTTTAGCAGATTGACCTCGAAAGAGATCCCCTTCATCTCGGGATCATCGCAGGAGAGCTCTATTGTCGGGTCTATTCTGAGGAAAAGGGTCCTCTTGTTAAATCCATAGTAGATATTCCTGATTATGGTCTCGGTCTGGTGCATCGCGCCGCGCGCCTGTTCGACGCTGTAAAGTCCGGCGGAAAGCCATTCGTAATAGTTGGATATTTCCCCGTCCAAAATAGGATCGATAAAATATACCGGTTCCCTAAAAGCCTTCACAACCTTCATTATCTTTATGGAAGCGTCAAGATATTTCGGATGGTCCCTGCCCGCAAGATTGTAGACATTGATCAGATGTTTGCGGTAGAGCGCGTCAAAATCTTCGTCGTTGGCGCTGCTGTGGTCATCTCCGTACCACCAGTTCCAGTCGGACCCTTCCGCAATATAAAGTTCGTCCCACGCTTCTTTGGGAGCGTCGGGCACCGAGGCCAGCATCTCTCTGGCGTTATAAAGATAGTCCCATGAGGTATTGTCTTCGTCGTGGCCGAGCCAGACATCAAAATTGGCGTTTATCCATGAACCGGGAAAAAGTTTGGGCAAGCTGCCTGAATGAGGGTTTTCTTTGAGAAAATCTTTCACTCTCACGGTCCGTATCCTTCTGTCGTTTGAAAGCATGCCGTAAAGGTTTTCAAAAAAATCCCTGCCGTTCCTGGAATAATATTCCCAGGCATTTTCCCCGTCAAGTATTATGCTGACAAGATATCTCCTGTCGTCATCGGGCAAGACATCCGCAATATGATGCAGCTTTGACATTATATCGGCAGCGGCGTCACGCGGGTTCCATCTGGAATATACAAATCCGATATCATCCGAGATCTTTCTGTCACGGAAGACCATTTGCACGGAGGCTCCGTCTTTGTGCGCTGTATGCGGACTGAATAATTCCTGCGCGCTCAACCTGTGTCCCAGAGAATTTGCAAGGACCGCCTCGTCGGTGGCCATCCATTTTATTCCGGCGGAAGCGGCTATCGGGATTATGGTTTCGGATACAGAACCTTCCGAAGGCCACATGCCTTCGGGATCTATACCGAATTTTTCTCTGTAATATTCTACCGCGCTTTTTATCTGGGAAGCGGCATCTTCTGGCCTTGAAAAATGGTTCTTGGGAAGTTTTACGGAGCGGTTTGCCGTCCTGGCGATCTCGCTGTCGCACAAAAGCGGCAGTATCGGATGATAATACGGAGTAACAGACAGTTCTATTCTCCCCTCTTCCTGCATCTTTTTATACTTTGGTATGATAAGGCGCATTATTTCTATCTGCTTTTCTGCCAGCGCTTTTTTATCCTTTTCCGTAAAATAACCGCCTTTTTTCAGAAGTTCCATTATCACGGGATCGCTTTCTTTGTATATCTGGCCAAACCAGCACAGGTTGAACCAGACCTGAAGGTCTACAAGTTCCTGGTTCGAGAAACGCCTGGCAACAGCTCCCAGCTCTGCCGGGCTGACAAATCTTCCGCGCTTTAAAAGAAGGTCATTGTACCGCGGATACGGTTTGATCATGGTTTCCCAGTTCGCCAAAAAGAAATTTTTAAGCATAAAGATCTTTTCCTCAAAGGACAGGTCTTCCGGGGCTCTTAATGAAAGTTCGAAAAATTTATCCTTGGCGGTACCGGCCACATAATCTTCTATTTGAACAAGAAGAGAAGGAACAACATTAAAGACTGCTTTTATGGAAGGGAATCCGTCCATATATGCGGCCATATCATAATAATCTTTTATTGCGTGAAGCCGGACCCAGGGCAGCATGTACTCACCCGTCACCAGATCTTTGTAAAAAGGCTGGTGCATGTGCCAGACGAATGCAACGCTCAAAGGGTGTCTTGCCGGCATGATAAACAAGATTATACCAAAGTTTTTTGACATCCGCCGAAGAATTCATTATAATTTTTCTATGGAGGTAATAATTATGACAAACAAATTTTTTATGTTCTTTGCGGTTGCTGCCGCGATCATGCTTATTCTTTTTGCCGCAGGTATTTCTTACGCAAGGTCAAAAAAATCGCTTTATGCGGTATTTGAAACCAGTTTAGGCCGTATCACCTGCGAGCTTTATCCCGACAAAGCGCCGCTTACGGTAAAAAATTTCACGGGACTTGCCAAAGGCAGCGTCAGGTGGATAGATCCGTCTAACGAACTGGCGACGGAGAGGCCCTTATATAATGATACGGTCTTTCACAGAGTAATACCGGATTTTATGATCCAGGGAGGCGATCCCCTGGGCAACGGCACAGGAGGACCCGGATACCGTTTTGAGGATGAGATAAATCCTACACTAACTTTTGAGAAAAAAGGTATTCTTGCGATGGCAAACTCGGGCCCAAATACCAACGGTTCCCAGTTCTTTATAACAGTAGCCCCTGCCCCATGGCTTAACGGCAGGCATACGATATTCGGTAGAGTGGTCAA
>JBAZKW010000007.1:0-81745 GCA_041650595.1 Candidatus Margulisiibacteriota bacterium | reverse complement strand
GCATATTATACCTCGCTCGCACCTTATGGATTAAGGGGACTTCCCGTCCCCTTAATATACCCCTGGGCTAAGATTTCATTCATCCCCGCGCAAAGCGCGGGGCATCCTGAAATGCAAATTGCGTGAAATTATCAAAAAATGCTTTCGATAGATATGTGCGGGAAGTAAGGCCCCTAGAAAAGGAGAAAATTAATGAGCAACAGCATTTTAACAGGCACAGTTAATAGTCAAAATATCATCCAAAATGATTCTGACGATAAATACGGGAGAGATGCGATCATCAACAATGACAACAGACCTGTTCGAAACACGGCAAAAATCAATCCACCGATAATCTTGGCTTCCGATCAGGACGAAATCAGAACAATCAGAGCTTACTTGGATTCAATGATCAGATGTCACACGATAAATGCAGTCACTCTTTCAAGAATACAAGAAGTGATCGGTAAATGGGAAGCGGCAATAGACAGATCTGCCCTGCCAAGCATATATGATGTAGCCCCCGCTTTACAGCTCCTCGACTTGGCATATTCTTTAAAACTCAGCCAAAGCAACTTCAAAGACAAGGCTTCAATCGATGACTGCTTTTGGTTTGAACAAGCTGTCGACAGGGAAGAGAAAATACTTGTAAACCCTCAAACCAGAAATTCAATAGATGGAATAAATGGAAAATTTAAACAATATGATTGGATCAACGGTTTTTATTTCTCAAAAGATGATGACATCCTACGTAAAATGGTTTGTCTTAATATCATCTATCCCGATACAATATCAGTCATAGTACAAACCATGACAAAGATGCTGGAAGATCTGACACCATTGGTTGGCAAAAGCCCTCGTTGGGAAGGTCGCTCGATTTACGATCCTCAGACTGACCGCATAAAAGAGTTGGATATCGACCCTCATTGGAACGACCGCATAGAAAAGATAGTAAAAACCATTAAAGAACAGACAAATACTATTGAACAATGCGAACAAAAATTGAGCGCAGAACAAAGAAACGCGATCTGGAGCGGAAGAGAAAGAGAAAAGGCACAATTAGATGAGGAAATAAAGACTCTTCACAAGAAGCTGGAAACAGCAGAAAATGCGATTGAATCAACGAAAACTGCTTCCAAAAATAAACCTGTCATTAAAGAAAAACCAAGCGACGGGAAATAGCCGGGTTTTGTTCGTCAGGTTACTATTCCTCTTTTTCTATCTCTTTGAGTATTTCGTTGACTTTGACTTCCTGTTTCTTTAAGACGTCCTTGCAGGTCTTTATATATTCAAGGGCTTTTTTTAGATTGGTATCAAGCTCATCCACCCCAATATTTCCCGACTGAAGTTCCTCAAATATCTGTTCAAGACCTTCGTATGCTTTCTTGTAATTCTGAACGCTCTTTGCCATCACAAGTCCTCCTTTTTGTTGACATTGCTGAATATACGGCCGCCTGCAAGACATGTAACCATATCATCACCCGCAGAAACCTGATCGATATTTTTTATTACCCTGCCGTTTTTGCCTCTGGTGATACTAAACCCGAGTTTTAACGTATTAACCGGATCATAAATCCTTACCTTTTCACCAAAACCATCTATTTTGCCGGAAGCTTCCTTTAATATCTGTGACGAAGCAAGTTTAATATTGCCGGACAAGGACCTTAAAGTGATGGCTTCTTTTTCCATCGAAAGCTGTGCATCCGAGGCCAGGTCTTTTAAGACATCTCTCAGGAATTGTTTGTTCTCTGATATTATATCTTTTGCTTTTGAATGTACACCGGTTATCATTTCATCGAGAGCTGTCTTAAAATCAGAAACTTTATTTACAAGGGATACAGCAACCGCGGTTGGGGTTTTAAAGTTCATATTGGCGATCATGTCGGCCGCGGATAGGTTTATTTCGTGGCCTATTCCCGTCAGCACGGGAAGCTTGCAGTTTGCTATCGCAAGGCATATGTTCTTATTATCGAACCATTTAAGATCAGCAATTGAACCTCCTCCGCGGATAAGAACAAGAACATCATATCTGTCGCTGTTTTTTGAAATTGTCTTTATCGCGGCGACTACTTCTTTTTCGGTATCAGCGCCCTGAACGGCCGCGTGATAAAAATCAACTTTGAAAGGATAACCAGAGTTCTTTATCTCGCTTAAAAAATCGTGATAACCCGCCCCGCCTTTTGATGAGATCATGGCTATCCTTAAAGGGCAAAGCGGTATTTCGAGCAGTTTGTTCTTTTCGTGGATCCCGAGCTCTTTTATCACGTTAAAGATTTTCATGCGGAGCATATGAAGCTCGCCGATAGTGACCGATGGATCGATATCTTTGACTATTATCTGCAGTCGTCCTGCTTTCGGCCAAAAATCGACGGTACACTTAAATTGTGCGAATAATCCGTCTTTAAGTTCCAGCGCGCGGTCAACACCCCTCAGTTTGTAGATGATATCTGACAATTCACTTCCCCAGCACATGGCGGGAACCTGCGCGATTATCTCGTCCGAGCCTTCTTCTTTTTCGCACAATGTGAACGAAGCATAACGCCTGTTCTGATCGGCTTTGTAGCTTAGGATCTCCCCTTTTATCCAAACGCCTTCTTTGGAAAAGTCTTTGAGGTACATTTTGAGTGAGGCATTGAGCTGACTTACAGTATAGGACTTTTCAACATTGTTCATATAAGGGATTATAGCATTTGGCTAATGTGGCACGGACCAGACAGGTCTGGTCCTACGGCACGGGCCGATTTCATCGTCCCTACAGCTAACAGCTCAGGAAAAGCCGTAAGCTGTCCGCGTGCTGTTAGCTTCTTCTTGTGGCAACCAGATCAACCCCGGAAATAATAAAGTCTTTTTGAATAACATCTCCAACGTCGACCGGCTTTGTCAGTCTTATCTTCTTTATCTCTTGCATGGCGCCCATAAGCTTTGCTTTCGGGATAGGCACGCTTGTCCTTACGGGAAGCATTTTAAGTTCTAATTCTTTTGTCAAAATTGCGGAAGTCAGGATACGTTTGGGATCAAGGACCTCGTCTTTGGCGTATGCCTCGCCTTTTTTGCATTGGAAGCCTGTGATCGAATTTATCTTGTCACCGTCAAAATCTACGGCTATCTTGCATCCCTTGGGACATTCGACACAGGTAAAAGATTTGAGCATCCTTTTTATTCCCTATCCAGATATTTCGGATCGCCAAGAAATGACAAAGCTTCCTTGCTTCCGGAATACCTGCCGGTAGCAGGGTCGCGCTGGGCTTTGCCCTCTCGCACGCCTATATCCAGCAAACGTTTAGTTATAGCCGGATAAATCGATGCAATGTGGTCGATGAATACGAATTCCCTGATCAAAAATGTCTTTTCATCGCCTGTCTTTCCGGCCAAGGGAGTCATAAGACCGTAGTACATACGAAGCATTGCTCCCAGCATATCGCTTTGTTCTTTTTCGCCGTGTTTTTTTATCTCAACCGGAGTGATCTGATTTCTTTCAAAATAATCGAGCATCGCCTTGTACCCTAACGTTTCCGTGTCAGTCAGCTGTACCGCCAGTTTTTTCGTTGCTTCATCATCTGTTTTAGCTGGATCATACCCCTGCCCTTGTTTAACAATTTCCACATGACGGGACACATGGTCCATAATATCTTTTACAGTAGCGCCTTCCTTAATGACTATGCCTATCAGGATATTTTTACAAAATTCATCATCCTTTGACCTTGAAAGAAGCAGTTCAAACAATTCAAGTCCTGCCTGCATCGAAAGGTTCAGAGTCTCTTTTCCGTCTTTTTTGCTCACACCGTAGATCGTAGCAGCGACATATTTTCTATCCGGCACGAACATTAGACTATGTCTTTCCAGAAGAGTTTTAAAAGCTTTGACTGCATCAACATTCGGATCCCCGGAATTAAACATTTCTTTATATGCTTTATCAACAAATTCATACAGCAAAGTCTGCGCGGTTATCCCCCTTTGCATCATTTCAGGCGTGATCTCGTCACTTGTTGCCTGCGCAATTTGCTGCCTGTTTTGAACATCGGCCGCAGGTGCTTTTCTCTGTGCGGCTTCGTTTATTGATCCATCAAACGCGGACTTGTCCGATATTTTTTCAATTGTCATCTTATTCCCTCCTATACAACTATCGACAAATTCTCCTTAATATTTCAGGGATTTAAACATTATTTCACCTTATTATTGCTGTCATTGCGAGGAGCTAGCGACGAAGCAATCCCCTTGATCTGTGGGATTGCTTCGCGGAGTTTATCCGCCAAAGGCGGGCTCGCAATGACCCAAATATTCCCCCGCCATCTTTCCAGCCAAAACGCTGTCTTTTGTCACCGAATCGACAATATCATAGACCTTAAAACAATTGCCGCATGCAAAGACTCCAGGAATAGACGTTTTGTTTAAACCGTCGGAGACGGGAGAATTAGTCTTTTTGTCAATAGTTGCTCCTGCCATCTCGATCAACTCATTTTCCGGTATAAGTCCTATGGACATAAGAATGGTATCGCAATCTATAGAGAACCCGGTTCCCTGCAGTTCATTTAGAGAATCATCAACTTTTATGACGTCCACCCTCCCCACCCTGTCTTTACCGTATATGCAACATATCTTATGTCTGAAATACACGGGGATGTCAAAATCTTCGATACACTGGACCATATTTCGTGTAATTCCCCGAGAAACACTTTGAATTTCAATTACGGCCTTCACCTTTGCGCCTTCCAAAGTAAAACGCCTTGCCATTATCAGCCCTATGTCGCCGGAGCCGACAACAATAACTTCTTTGCCCGGCAGCAATCCTTCGATGTTTATCATTTTTTGAGCTAGTCCGGCCGGATATATTCCCGCAGGCCTGGTCCCCGGAATATGCGCCATTTCACGAGTCCTCTCGCGGCATCCGGTCGCCATAATAATTGCCTTTGCCCTTATCTGTTCGAGCTTGCCGGGTTTTAGATAGGTGATTACCGCCCCTCTCCCCATGGGAGAGGGGTTGGGGGTGAGGGCAACCACCATACTCTTTAAACTAACTTCTATCTCTTTGATCTTCCTGATCTTACCAATGAATCTGTCGGCGTATTCCGGACCGGTAAGCACTTCCTTAAAATATTCCAGGCCAAAACCTGTGTGGATGCATTGATTAAGTATCCCACCCAGATATTGGTCCCGCTCGAGAATGAGGATATCCCTCACGCCGTTTTCATGCGCCGACAGTGCCGCCGCAATTCCCGCGGGACCGCCGCCGATTATGACTAAATCTCGATTGATCATTGTTTGTTGTGTGTAGGTGCCGATTGCAATCGACACCTAAAAATCATTACCTTTCCCCCAAAATTATTTCTGATCCCTTCCCTCTTTTTGTGACCTGCGTTATCGGAATACCCAACTCCTGCGCCATGATCTTGGCTATCCGCATTGTGCAAAATCCGCCGTGGCAGCGTCCGGCTTGAGCACGCGTACGGAATTTTATCCCGTCCAGCGTTCTGGCGCCGCGCGTGATAGCGTCTTTTATCTCTTTTGCGGAAACCATTTCACAGCGGCAGACAACATCGCCGTAAGAAGGATCTTGTTTTATAAGTTTTTTTGTCTTTGAAAAAGGCATTGCAAAAAGATGCATGGTCTTTTGTCTTTTTCTTTTGAAGAATAATTTCTTTCTTAAGCTCAAACCAGCTTTTTTCAGAAGATCAACTACCATAAGGGCGATCGCCGGAGAAGCGGTAAGTCCCGGAGATTGAATGCCTGCTACATTTATAAAGCCCGGGACTTTATTTTCGTGTCTTATTATAAAATCATCACCGGCAACAGGGCGTAATCCCGCAAAATAAGCAATAACATCACCCTCATCTATAGACGGTATCATTCTTTTTACCCCTTGAAGGACTTTTTCCAGCCCTTCCGGGGTCGTAGAAAGGTCATTCTTGTCCTCGACATCAACCGCTGTCGGCCCTATCATCGGATTGCCGTCGGAAGTCTTTATCACAAGAATACCTTTTGAGGTTTTCGACGGGAGAGGAAATAACAGATGATTGGACAAATGCTCTTTTTTCTTATCGAGAAGGAATTCTTCGCCTTTGCGAGGCTTTATCTTAAAATCATCTACCCCTACCATCGCGGATATCTCATCCGCAAACAATCCCGCGCAATTGATTACGTAACGCGATTTATATTCGGCGAACGGGGTGGATATTTTGAAAATATTATCATTTCCCGTACGTGCCGATTGCAATCGGCACCTACGATATTCAATCCCTACCACCCTTGTATTCGTAAATATTTTGACCCCGTTCGCCGCGGCATTTTCGGCCATATCGTAAACCAATCGGTACGGGCTTATTATTCCGGCGGTCGGGGCATACAGGGCGGCCACGGCATCATGGGACAAATTAGGCTCATAATTGCGCAGCCACCGCTGGCCTACAATAACCATATTTTCCACGCCAAGTTTTTGCGCCTCTTCTTTTATCTCTATAAGGTGCGGCATATCAGCAGGATCGAAGATTACGATAAGCTCCCCTACTTCTTTAAAATCAACTCCGAGCTCTTTGGCTATCTTTCTTATAAGTTTGTTGCCCTGAACACACAATTTGCCCTTTAAAGAATTTGAAGGATTTTGCGTGCCCGGATGGATTATCCCGCTGTTTGACTTTGAAACACCGAACGCAAGCTCAGTTTCTTTTTCGAGAAGGGCTATCTTTATGCGATATCTTGAAAGTTCCCGGGCAATAGCAGTGCCGGTTACTCCCCCGCCTATAATGATGATGTCAAATCCGTTCATGACAACATTTTACTGTAAAGGCATGAAATAGTCGAGAATAAAGTTGGTACGGATCAAGTTCTATGTGCCGAACGTCCCCTTTTCGGAGACGGTTTGGGTTGATTTACATCCATGACAAGCCTGATCGAGCCACAACGCGAACCCGGAAAATCTCTGAGAAAGAATTGGAACTCGTCACGAAAACCTCCGTTAATGGATTTTGGATCGGCCAAAAAGAGATAAAAATGTTGATTGGGACTTCGCCATCCGAAAGGTCTATGTTCGGTCTCTGTCCATGTACAATAACCGCTTCCTACTAAGAGATTTTTGGCTGCTTCACATTCTTCTCTGGTCGGTACCCTGAAGTTTTGGCCGGTTAAGGCACTGAGCTTTTTCGCAACTAATTCCGCATCAAGTAAGCATACTCCCGTCAGAACATCCCCCTCACAATCTGACATATCAAATTTCTCCGTACCTCTGGCGTCAAACAATCCTTCTCTTGTCACTATTTTGTCAATATGTGGAAGCCTCCAGCAGTGATTCGCTTCATTATAAAAAACATCTTTCATCACTCTCTTGAACAGGCCAACTGTAAGCCCTTCCACCATTATGCTTATGCCCTTCATGCCCGGAACTTCGACCATGTCGGGAAGCCGCAGTGGGGAAGAATCTCTCATATCAACGAGTTCGCGCAATGGTCTGGTATCAGCCGATCTAATTCGTCGCGGATTACCTTCTAATGTATTTCTTTGCTGAACCACTTTCCAATCAAAGGATTCACTCCGCTTCAATTTTGGGTCCCAGCGCAGTCTTACATATCCGCAAAGTGCCATTATATTTCCTTATGTTCAATAAAAGTTTTATGCATCTAAGGCTGTCTAAAATAACCCAATAGGAACGTATCATCGTAAGGGATGCCTTGGCCTGCATCGTAGTCCCCAACTTTCAAAAACAACGGGACTCCCTTCCCTCTAACCGCCGCATCTGTATAAAGACGAACGCCCCCGTCGTCCCCTCCTAAATAAACTTCTTTATCAAATAATCTCACAAACTCACTTGGGCGATCAGGAAGGACCGATCCTGCTCTACGCGTCAAGACTTGTTCCATATTAACATCTTGAAATATTGCATCCGCTTTCATGCCCATCGTACTGCGTACTTGTGCTATCGAGGTTGCCGGCCTTAGTTCTGTCGAAAAGTTAGCTTCTACAAGTTTCAATCCATGACTGACGAGCAACCCCACATTTGATAACCATGTCGCCCGTTGTACATTACTAATGTTAGCTGATCTCCATCCGCTCTGTCGAACCATGATGGCGGGTGCTGGTTCCTTCATATATCGAAAAAGCCTGCGATCTACGCCTGAAGGCACTACTGATCCCACTAATCTACTATTTATCAGAATTCCCATTTTCATTACCTCCGCTTGTTATTTTTGGGCTTGATACCCCTAACATATATTTATCGTCATTTTTTTATCGAAATTTCATAAAATTTTGCGCTTCATTATGGAGCCAAGCAAATGGAATCACGTACGTTTTTTATCGATATATATTATGAGGGCAGATTGATATATGAACATCCCGAAATTGGACTTTGGCAGAACTACATTATTGACCTCAAAGGATGCCGCTTTTCTTAACGGTATCTGGAGGGAAGCAGCGCCGTGTCTGGCAAGAGGCATAAGAAAAGATTTTGTTGTCCATACAATGGGAGTTGTAAAGGCAATGGGAACAATAGCCCCGTTAAACCAAAATATTGCATCGACACTGCTGCCTGCGGCTATTTTGCACGATGTCGGATGGTTCCTTGTCGAAGGTAAACTGCAAAAAAGCAATTCTAAGACGGATATGGAAATGGCATTGCACCTTCATATTGCTTACGCCCCAAATATCATTTATCCGATCCTGCACCGTATAGGTCTGCCGACCCACAGTATTGACAGGATCGCAGACATAGTCAGGGCTCACAAATTCCAAAGACCGTCCGATCCTGATAAACAGCTCTTAATCGATGCGGACGGACTTTCCGATGTTTTTAAAGAGCAGTTCTGGAGCGATGTAACGTCGTACAACGTACTTCCTGCTGTTTTACTTGATAAACGGGTAACAGATAAGCAGGAAGAGGAACCGTTCTTTTTCGCAATCTCAAGAAGGCGATTCAAGATCGAAGCAGCCAAAAGGCTTGGAGAAATAGCTTCGCGATAGCTGTTGATTCCCCGCATTCATATTACTTTTTCTTACACTCCGGCACTTTCTCCAAACAGTCGCGGCAATACAACAGTTTTGTAAAAACCCGTATCTCCAGATGCATCAGATGCATCACCTGCAACTGCGATCATAGACCTAGCATCCAGGGCATTAAATACTCCATTTTTATCATCAATAACATCAAATATGCGTGCTAAATAACCACGGCCAAACACGTCTGCTTTTACGACATCAATTATAAGTTGTACAATACCCGGAAGATCAAATTGTCCTATAAAAGGTCGAAGATCATTTGGGATATTCATATCAAACACTGCAGCATATATGGCTTCGCGCCCATCACGTTTCGCTTTTGCGAGACATTGAGCTAGCTTTTGACAATCAATTTCCGTATAACCATCCTTATCAGCAGATACTTTCTCAATTTTAGCTCCGTCCATTACGGTACTTAAGAAATAATTATCGTGGCTGCGCAAGCTAGCCCGAAGCCCATATACACGCATCCCTGCTTCCCCTGACCCCGGCTTTGCAAGCATTTTTTTATAGTCCCCAGCTCTTACAAGTCCTTTGACAGGCTCTTCTCCTATATAATCTTTTCCGGCTATTTCAAACATAGGCCTCAATTCAGTCCTTTTGGATATTTCCAAAGTACTGCCAACAACACTCCTAACGCCATGGCTTGGGTTATGTCTGAGGAGGACGGGCATTTCTAAAATCGGTCTAATGTTAATCTTCACAACTGCACTCATTTGAGATTCTCCTTTTCTATTTTCTGCATATATATCGACAGAAAACATGCAAGATTTCACTGAATATTCGGAGGGCTTTTTTTGCTAGAATTTGATATTTCTGCAATTAGAATGATCTGAAATTAGCCGGTTTTGAAAGTTTCTAAGCTATCGCCTGTTTGATCGCCTTTTTCCACCCTTCGCAGCACCTTCGAGCTTTTGACTTGTTCATTTTTTGTTTAAATATCCTCTCCGCAACCCAACATCTTTTTAATTCCTTTGCATTCATCCAAAAACCCACCGCCAGCCCCGCTAAATACGCCGCTCCAAGAGATGTCGTTTCAATGATCCTAGGCCTAATCACCTTTGCCCCCAGGATATCCGCCTGGAACTGGCAGAGAAAATTATTCGCGACAGCTCCCCCGTCTATCTTCAGGTCTTTTATCTTTAGTCCGGAATCTTTTTCCATGGCAAGCAGAACATCTTTTGTCTGATAACACATCGCCTCAAGCGCAGCACGGGTCAAATGCTCCCGTTGGGTGCCTCTTGTAAGCCCGCAAATGATACCGCGGACATTCTGGTCCCAGTAAGGAGCACCAAGCCCGACAAACGCCGGGACAAGATAGACACCTTCATTGTCTTTCAGAGAAAATGCCATTTTTTCCGTTTCGCAAGATTTTGCGATGATCTTCAACCCGTCGCGCAGCCACTGGATAGCCGCACCCGCTATAAAAACCGAACCTTCAAGTGCATAACACGGAGCGCCCTTTTCATCACAGGCAAGGGTCGTTATAAGACCGGCTCTCGAGATCCTGAATTTTTTTCCGGTATTAAGAAGCATGAAACAGCCTGTACCATAAGTATTTTTGACTTCCCCGGGTTTAAAACATGTTTGCCCAAACAGCGCTGCCTGTTGGTCCCCTGCTATGCCGGTTATAGGAATACCCTCCGGCAATCTGCCTATTTTATTAGTCTTACCAAAATGCCCGCTGGATCTTTTTACTTTTGGAAGAATAGATGCCGGGATCCTGAAAAATCTTAGCAGTTTTCGATCCCATTTCTTTTTTCTGATATTGAACAGCATCGTCCGCGAAGCATTTGTATAATCGGTGGCATGAATTTTCCCGCCCGTTAATTTCCACAAAACCCATGAATCGGTTGTTCCAAATAACAATGTAGAGGCGGATTGCAATCCGCCTCTACAAATATTATTGATAATCCATTCTATCTTTGTCGCCGAAAAATACGCGTCAACCGGCAATCCTGTTGTATTCTTTATATAACGAACGATGGCTTTCTTCTTCTTAATTTTCTCGCATCTGTCCGCGGTGCGCCGGCATTGCCATACGATCGCGTTATGAACCGGTTTTCCGGTCTTGCCGTCCCAAACAACAGTTGTTTCGCGTTGATTGGTAATTCCAATAGCCGCAATACGATGCGGCCCTACATTCTTCAACACGTCTTGAATTGATCTGTTTACGCTGTCCCAAATCTCTTCGGGGTCATGCTCGACCCATCCGGGTTTTGGAAAATATTGTGGAAATTCGTGATATGAACTTGCGATCTTACTGCCGTTTTTGTCATAGACTATCGCACGGCTTCCGGTCGTGCCCTGGTCGATGGATAAGATGTATCTCATGCCCTCACCCCTAGCCCCTCTCCCATAGGGAGAGGGGAATCCTGTCATAATCGCGGTCTATCGCTTGTTTTATCTTTGTATAAAGCATTTGCGGATCTCTTTCGATTTCCTCGTTTGTTATCCTGATAAATCTTATCCCTTTTGATTCTATCAAAGACTGCCTGATATCATCATAACCTTTCCTGTTCTTATGAATTCCACCATCTATCTCAATAGCAAGATTATGTTCGCAACAGAAGAAATCTACAACAAAACCCTCAATAACATGCTGCCTTCTGAATTTTTGTTCTAAATATCTCCGATTCCTTAGCAATTTCCAAACAGTCTTTTCTGTGGAAGTTTGTTCTTTTCTTAGATTTCTTGCAAAATCTCTCTTTATTTCTTTCATAACACAACCATCAGGGTCATGGTTGCCGGTCACCCTTCTCCCTCTGGGAGAAGGGTAAGGGGATGAGGGCGTTGATCCAATCCACGACATCCTCAAAAACTTTTTCTCTCCCCACTTCTATTGATAACGCGTGCAGCATATCAGGGTATTGGATCAACTTTGATAATTGGATATCTCCTGTACGGGCGGGTTTTAAACCCCTGCCTGCCGGCAGGCAGGCGCTCCCTATCATCCTTCTGAATACTTTTTTGGCTGCCTTTGGATCTACAAGCAGGTCTTTGTCATCCCCTGCCAGCAGGAAAAGAACCGGTTTCTCCATTTTATTGGCAAAAAACGTTGACCGTATCTGCGCAAAAAGTATCTGCAAAAGAAGAGCCGATGTCGCGAACCTGTGCTCGCGGGGATCGGCATCCATTACTTTTTGGTAGTCCGTGTCCCTTGTGCACATAGATGAAGTAAAAGGCATCAGGTTCTGTTTTTTTATGTTATAAAAAAGCGGCAGGATCACACCGGAAAAGTTCAGTTTCATATTGTTTGCGAAAGCCGGCGAAAAGCAGACAAGGGCATCGGCATCTAAAGGATATTTAAGAAGGAACTCAAACCCAATAAGCCCTCCCATGCTTTCCCCCGCGAGAATAATCTTTTTTCCGGGATTTTCGGATTTTATTATTTCTATAATCCGTGCAATATCATGATAATAGGTATCTAGCGAGTCTATATGCCCTTTGTAATCTGCGGTCTGACCAAAACCGCGGAGTTCCAGGGAATAGGAAGAACTGTTTTTTTTGAGAAGATATTCCGCAAAGAATCTCCACCGTTCGCTGTGAGCCCCCATCCCGTGTATCAGAAGAAAAACTTGAGCAGGATCTTTTACGGTCCACTTGAAGTATTGGATGCCATTTCGCTCATCTTTTATTAGGTCGAGCATGAAAAGATTATATCATCAGTTGCAATAATTTGGCCAGAAAAACCTGATCAGGTTCTTGTAGGCAGCCGTGGTCTTTAGCCCGCCCATAGCTCCGGCATGAGAACCTCCGCTTATAACCGCTTTATAAGCGTCTTCCGGAGAATATCTTTTTTCTTCAACAAGATATTTGGCGATCACCGCTCCGGTCCTGTCGGCGCCCCACTTGCAGTGGATATAAACGGGCTTTTTCATCACTTCTTTCATTTGTGCCCATTCAAGAGCTGTCGGAACTTTTGATTCATTTAAAGGAATATGTATTCTTTTTATCCCGGCAGAAAACAGTAATTGACTGTACCGGGATTGTATCCTCTTTGTATTCTCCAGGTCTATAACGGTCTTTATGCCTTTTGATCCTAGAAAAGAGAGAATGCTTAAGACTTGGCTGTCAGAATTGCCAAAATTACTGGCAGGGTTCAGCGGATGGCCGCCGGCATAGACATGACTATCTATGACCCTGCAATTATAAGGTATCGGTCCTTCACCTTTGACTTGTGAAGCCGGGTATTTTTGGCAGACAGAGCCGGCGAAAGCAGTACATCCTGTCAAGACCAGAATAAAAACAGAAAAAGACAGCCCTTGTTTTAAGGAGCGCATACATTTAATTATACGCTACCAGACAACCTTGGGTTTGCAGCTCTCCCAAAAACTTTTATCGGCAGCCTCGAAAGTAAAATGGTCTCCGATTGCTCTGTCTGTCGCAGTATCCGGTTCAAAAACATAATTCCATTCCGGATGTTCAAGCCGCCCGGCGGCATTATCATCGAATATGAAGACAGCTGATCTCTTCTCCCGAAGGCCGGTTATTGGCCAGTCAGCGTTCACTTTCCGGTCTTCGAGTCCATGCTTCAAGGCCCATCTTTTATGGAAATTTGTTATGTTAATGACATGAAATTTTGAATAATTGTCTCCAATCCCCCTCGTGATGCCAAATTGCGGCATTCTTCCAATAATGGTCTGCGCCCTCTGCCAATATCTATCGAAATTCTTGAGAAAATCTTCAAAAAGAGATTGGCTGACAAAATCGAGCTCACGCGGCATTTTCCCGTTATAAGTTCTTCGCATTCTGTCGCACATCTGCACCAGCTCATGCTCGTGAGAGAGCTGATATGCACCCATAATATTCCTAAAGATCGTAGGCATTCTCGGTTCTCCTGGAATGGCAAACGGAGCTGCATTATTGTATAAAGTACTGGCATGCAGGAGTGCTAAATGCGTCAGCATTTGCGAAGGATGAGCAGCGCACCATCTTTCATCAAATCCACCGTGCCCATGCATCCCGGACCCCCAAAACTGAAGTTCGGTCTCTCCTACTTTTCCCTTAATATCGGAATCAAAAGTCCTTGCCGCTTCAAAGGCAGAGGTTGTAAACCTTATCGGCGGAGCAATCAACTGTTCCGGTTTAAAGCCTGCGCCTTGCATCCAAACATGATGCTCTCCGGTATATTCCCACGGCAATACTCTTCGCAGTAGGCAGGCGATTTCAGGCCCAACTTCTCTTTCAAGACGTTCATATTCTTCCTTGGAAATCGAGTAATTATCTAAAGGACAGACAACCGGGATCCTATCAACCGGAAGAGCCCCGCCAAAATACTCCATCATTAACTTTGGGTTACCAAGGCAAGCCCTAATAGGTTCGTGTGTCGCTCCTGTTGCAGCCCCAAGATTCCCGATTCTTTCCGGATTTCTGAAATGTTCAAGGGCAACTCCAGCCGTCAAATAAATAACGCTCGCTTCATTCTTACAATGAATCCCTTTAAATCCCGGAGCTGAAGCGATCCTGTAGGCTTGACTAACGTCGCTTATAACCCTGGTGCCATTAGTCGGCATCATTCTATTTCCTCTAAGGATTCCAATCGATGAAACGCTCATTATTTACACCTTTCTTAATCTGTCCGTTTTGACCCCTCTGTTTATTTATCGTAAATTTTTCCAGAAAATTTCACGTTTGTCGCATTTTTTGGATAACAAAATGTTTTACAAGAAGATCAGCATATAGGATTTGTGACTATTTTCAAAAGCAGCTTTAGAAATGGATATTGTTAAGACCTTGTTTTATTCCGATTTTTAATATCTCTCTAAAGATAGCCGAATCAAGCGTATATATGACAGCTAGAGACCCTATGATTATAAGAACGGAAAGCCACCGAGTGTATATTCCGGCAGTTCTTACGAACAGTATTATCGAAAGTACTCCCATGATGGTCGGAAATAAGACCCTAATGTCCCCAAACGGTACAAAATATCCCGCAACATATTGTCCTTCGGATCCCAGAAAAGCCGCAAGATTGAAATTAATTTTGAAGAACACCAGGACGATCTCGATCAATATAACGGCTAGCATTGCCCACGATGCCCATATCGTAGATTTCCCTTCGGTCCTGTACGCTTCATAAACGACTGAAGGCAGTAAAAACAATACTATTATCAAAGCGTTTGATTTAAGCAATCCTATAACCATGCCGACAAGCAGCAACAAGGTAAGCGCCACGCAAACAGGAACAGCATAAGTAATGGGTTTTGCCATAAAGACCTCCTTTATCTTACCACTCCACGATAAGTTACTTTTCCGTTCTCCTCGATAAAAGCGGTGTCGCCTTTTATCCACAGGACAAAGGTTTCATCGGGATTCACATAACGCGCGCCCGAAGCGGACATACCCTGTGAAAGCAAATAGTTCCGGCCGTCGCTGAGAGTGACATCCGCCATGGGTTTTTCCGCAAAGTAAAAGACCACGTCGATCTTTTTGCCCTGCTCGCAGACAAAGGTCGCCTTGAGCTGCTTTGGCGGGTCGGAATTATAATAAGAATAAAGACCGTACAAAATAGCGGATACCGCAAAAACGATCACAAAGATTCTCAATGTCTTTTTCATAACAGATTCCTTTCAGCAAAAACGGAGGGAGCAGGATTCGAACCTGCGCTCCGGCAAACACCGGAGAACGGTTTTCGAGACCGCCGCCATCAACCACTCGGCCATCCCTCCATGGGCAACCACTCGCCTGCCCCGCCAAAGCGGAGCGACGGCGGGGGCCACTCCTCCAAAGCTATTATATAATGAGGGAGCTAAAAAAGAAACAGAAATTCACAAAAGAAAATTATTCCGAAGTATTTATGAATTGAGCGGCTGTTCCCACTAAATTTGCTGCCTCATCACTCCAAAAGCATGCCATTTTCCATATTTTTAACGCCGCATCCGGATCTTTCCGGTTTTTACCCGGCGTTAATGAAGTGAGTTTTCTAGCCAGGGACGCCATATCTCTATAGATATTCTCAACCTCTCCTCGAAGGTCATCATCAGAAGATGCAATTTTGTGCGCACAGTCCCATATTTTAAGAGCGTCATCCAGGTTTTTACCGTCCCTTGTCCCGTCAACAGGATATATTCGCCTGGCCATGCGTACCATTGTCCTGACCAAATTATATTTTCGTTTACAAGACGGACTGATCGATAAAATATATTCCCATATTTTTACCGCTGAAGCTATGTCCCTTTGAGTGACAGAGTATTTTGCTTCCGCAAAATCCCCCGCCTTTGCAGAAAGAATATTGCGTACGTCATCTGGGCATGCCGCAACAATTTGTCCTGCCGCTTTTATTATTGAATCGGCTGACGTGTTTATTCTAACTTGATCTCTAAAAGCTTTCAGTGTTTTGTCAAACGGCCCATCTTTGTCCGCCGCGATTATGGCTCTGCTCACAAACTTATAAGTAACTCCAAGGGTCACAGGTAATCCCCTGCAAACCTCATCAACGAACAGATCGTCAAGGCAATAAACCCTTCTTTTTCCGACTTCTATCTCCTGAAAGCCTCTTGTTAAAATAACCAACATGATCTTCTCGATCTTGCTGGGCAAGACATAAGGCGCAAAAGATATTTGTTCCAAATTTCTTTTGGCCATAGAAGCGGCGATTCCCAAGGGATCATGGATCGGGCCTATCATTTGATCGTCGACTCCTAGAAATAGAGCCGCGCTTTGTTCTTTTGTTACGGAAAGCGAACATTTTCTTCCTGCGAGCAGCTCCTCATGCACCTTAGATGTAAATGGTCCCCAAAGCCGATTGATGGATCTTCGGACACCAACGACATCCCTGTCCGCACAGGGCCTAAGGTGACAGCTGCTAATGGCTTGGTTAATGGCTCTTTTGTCAAGTGCTATGCTTTTTATCATATTTTACTGGTCCGAATCATCATCTACATCTGGAATTTCTTGCGGTAATGGCTTTTCCGGATGAATAGCCTCAAGAGCGATCGCCCGTCCTTTGTAAGCTCTTTTTGGAGCAAGGGTTAACTCTCTTCTTGCGGTTATTATTGCATGATCAAAATCCTCAAGTGCACTTTGAAAATTCGACCTATCCGGCCGTGTCAGATGCAGGCTACAAAATCCCCTGCAGCAAAGAGCTTCTACTATCAGCATGGGAGGCATGTTCTCAGCCTCAATCACTGCTGTCGCGATCATATTTGCTTGTTCATACATTCTTTGACCGCGCAGGGCTTCCGCGCCGGCAAGAAGAATAAGAGGCTGATCCATCACTGAAAACCCTTCTAAAAGAGCTGTTGTTTTCTCAAATTCTCTTCTTGAATTATATATTTTTGCAAGACACAGAGTTCTAAAATCAGCATCAAACAACTGCTGTGTATTTTCTTCCAGTATTTGCACGGCAATTGTCCTAGCTTCTGCATAAAGCAGCTTCTTTGTAATGTGCGCACAAACAAAACCGCCGCCATCTTTATCGCGCATATATCCAAAAATATCACTCCACAATGTAAGAGCCCTGCGAACATTTTTTGTGTCGACTGGAAGCTCATCTATCAAACTATCTGGGGCTGTGACCATTTCATTTATACTGTCTCTTCTCATTAATTTGATTTGGCAATTGTCCGCGATAAATTGATATAGTTGTATCGCACGTTCGGGACCCATCATCCTTCTTGCGGCTGTCATCACGATCGGAAAGACATTTTCTCCTTTATCAAAAAGCGCCCGAGCGGCTTCGATTATCACATCAGCCGAAGTAACTATGTTCGACAAATGCGCCAGCCTGTCCAAAGAGTCTACCTGCCAGACATGGTCCGAATCTGACATTACTTTAAATACCTGCAATGCTGAATGAGAAGAAGATGAGTTAATTGCTCGCACCATTCTTGATCTTACATATATTCTATTTCCTTGGCTTGATCCTGGAGTTGTTGCAATTCCATATGCAAAATTCCAGCATTTGACAGCAAGAGCAACATCCTTATCACACAATGCCTGCGCTGAAGTACAGATATCAGTTAGGAGTTCTGCCTGCCCGTTCGGGAGTCCCATCTTTGATATAGCGCCCCATACCTGAAAAGGGAAATCCGGATTGGCAGCTATAGTCAGCGGATTTAAAGATCTATGTGCTTTGCGGAATAGATGCGTTAGCACGCCTTTGAGATCACTGGATAACAAAGGGCTGGCCGCTTCAAATATATCATCAGCAGTAAATAAATAAGGCATTTCCTCCTCTAGGTCTCTTATGACTGTCATTGGAGTAAATACAAAGTCGATCCCACCAAGTGCAGGCAGCCCTCTTTTTGCCCTGTCGACGGAAGCTCCCTCTAGCCTATATACGTAGCCATTATCTGTCTGGACCCTGTCAAACCTTTTAGTCAAGACCGAAGTAAGAGCCATCTCAATAGGATAAAATGGATTAGTGTATTCTACAACGCCATCGTCTTTTCCAAGTGTTACCTGTTCAACATGCTTCTTCTTCATCGATGTAGCAATGCAAAGAGGATCTCTTAAAGCCCCCAGGGGTTTGCCATCAACATTCAAAACCAGTCCGGGCGACTTCTTGTCATCGACTGAAATAGAACAAGTACCGCCGGTCGATCTGACCCAGTTATAAAGGACGGAAGAAAGCGGTCCGTGAAGGTTTCGTACTGTTGACATAACCCAGCCAACTGTTCCTTTATTAACGTGATGCAGATTAAGACTATCGATCCCTTTATTTATTACTGATATTGATACGTTTATCATACCTAAATATATATCGTATTTTTTGTGTGAGGATTTCAACAAAACAGCAGAAATATTAGAACAGTTTTTCCTGTTCCCCTGCCCTGATAGCGGACATCTTGATAAAATCCCTGAATAGAGGATGAGGCCTGTTGGGGCGGGATTTAAACTCGGGATGGTACTGTACCGCCAAAAACCACGGATGGTCCTTTATTTCCACGACTTCCACAAGGTCCGCTTTTTCATACACGCCGCTGCAGACTAGCCCTTTGTCTTCCATGGTCTTCCGGAAACCGTTGTTTAATTCATACCTGTGGCGGTGACGCTCCTGGGCAACGTTTTCTTCATAGGCTTCGTGGAGCTTTGTGCCTTTTTTTATTTTGCAGGGATAGGCGCCCAACCGCATCGTTCCGCCCTTGTCGGTGATATCTTTCTGGTCGGGAATATAGTCTATGACCGGGTATTTTGTATCCGGATCGAACTCCGAACTGTGCGCGCCTTCCATACCGCAGACATTTCTGGCAAATTCTATCACCGCGCACTGCATACCCAGACATAGCCCAAGGAACGGTATCCTGTTTTCCCTTGCATATCTTATCGCCTCAAGCTTGCCTTCTACACCCCTTGAACCGAACCCGCCGGGAACGATGATACCGTGAACGGCGCCCAGATATGGGGAAAGGTCATTTTCTTTTTCGATCTTTTCGGAATTTACCCAAACAATTTCAACTTTGACCTTGTTTGCTATGCCGCCGTGCTTTAAGGCTTCAACAACGCTTTTATAGGCATCGCTAAGCTCCACATATTTTCCCACAAGCGCGATCTTGACGGTTTTTTCCGGGTTCTTCAAGGATTCTATTATCGCTTTCCACTCATTCAAGTCTTCTTCCTTGCACTTTAAATTCAAGTATTTTATCAGTATCTCGTCAAGTTTTTCTTTTTTTAGCACCAGAGGCACTTCGTAGATGGACTCAACATCTGGAAGGCCAATGACGGCATCTTTGTCCGTATCGCAGAAAAGAGCGATCTTTTCCTTGAGCTCATATTCAAGCGGTTTTATGGAGCGGCAGATTATTATCTCGGGATGTATCCCTATCCCGCGCAGTTCCTTTACGCTGTGCTGAGTGGGTTTGGTCTTAAATTCTCCGGTTGACTGCAGGTACGGCACAAGAGTCAGATGAATGTGCACCACATTGTCGCGTCCGGCCTCTTTGCTGAACTGGCGGGCGGCTTCCAGAAAAGGAAGGCTTTCTATATCGCCTACCGTGCCGCCTATCTCGCAGATCACAACATCAAAATGCTTGTCTTTGGTGATGCGCCTTATCCTGTCCTTGATCTCATTGGTTATATGCGGAACTACCTGAACCGTGCCTCCCAGAAAATCCCCGCGGCGTTCTTTTTGAAGTACTGTCCAATAGACCATGCCTGTTGTCACATTATTGATCTTGCCCAGGCTGACATCGATGAACCTTTCGTAGTGTCCCAGATCAAGATCTGTCTCGGCACCGTCGTCCGTCACGAATACTTCTCCGTGCTGATAGGGATTCATGGTTCCGGGATCAACGTTTATATAAGGATCAAGTTTTTGGATAGTAACGGAAAGTCCGCGGGATTTGAGGATGCGGCCGATACTGGCGGCGGCGATACCTTTGCCAAGTGAGGAAACGACCCCGCCTGTCACAAAGATATATTTCGGTTTTTTATCTTCAGTCAACTCCTCGCCTTTCCAAAGCATCAACCTATTATTATTATACTACACAAACTATCTGCTTATCCTGACGCGGGTGATCCTTCTTTTGGCTATCTTTTCTACCGTTATGGTGATATCTTCATATTTCGTGCCGTCGCCCACAAAAGGCAACCGCCCTATCAAAGAAAGTACAAACCCGCCTATAGTATCGTAATCGCCTTCCGGGATCCTTGTCCCGACTTTTTCATTTACATCGCTGACGGAAAGACTGGCATCCACCAGTATGGACCCGTCGGGAAGCGTTTCCACGCCTTTATCTTCTTTATCAAACTCATCTTCGATCTCCCCGACTATCTCTTCCAAAAGGTCTTCAAGCGTTACGAGCCCCGCGACCACTCCGTACTCATCGACGACTATCGCTATATGGCTCCTGGAAGTTTGCATGAGCCTCATAAGCTCGTCCAGCTTTTTTGTTTCCGGAACGAACAGGGGAGCCCTCATTATATCTTTTAGCACAGAAGCGCTCTCTCCGCCGCAGATCTTTATGAGATCTTTTGTCATGACGATCCCGACTATATTTTCAGGGCTCCCGTCATAAACGGGTATCCTTGAATGCCCGTCCTCAAAGATGTTTTCAAGAGCCTCATTCACATTAGTCCCAGCATCCATACAGAACATGTCCGGCCTTGGCACCATCACCTCTTTTGCAACGGTATCGCTGAACTCAAAGATACTGTGTATCATCCTGTTTTCCGAGGTTTCTATTACCCCCTCTTCTTCCCCTACGCTAAGGATCATCTTTAATTCATCTTCGGTCACAAACGGTATGTTGCTCTTCACATCCGCCCCAAGGAGTTTGAGCGCAGGCCTGCATATCCAATCCAGAAAAATAAGAACAGGAGTTATGATCGCCGAAAGCGCAAGTACAATGGGAGCCACGATCAACGATAGCCTGTCCGCATGCTTTATGGCTGCGGTCTTGGGTATTATTTCGCCGAACACCAGTATGACCAGCGTCATAACAAGGGTAGAAACCGCCACAGTCACGCCTTCATTGAGTATTGATCTTTTCGCAAAGAAATCTATGAATATGACGGTCGCAATGGAAGCGGCGGCAAGATTTACTATATTATTGCCGACAAGAAGGGTGGCAAGCATCTTGCTCGGGTTCTCCCTTAAGGTGTAAAGCGCTTTGGAACCGAGAAGTTTGTCTTCGAACATTTTCCTTACCTTTACACGGTTTACGGCAGTGAGAGCGGTTTCTGAAAAAGAGAAAAACGCCGAAAAACATACCAAAATAAACAGAGAAAATATAGTGAACATAATTAGCGCCCCATAATCAGATTAATGATTTTTGGACCAAAAATCAAGCACCCCACCGCAACGGCCGCAAGCGAAGCCGTAAGTACGGCGGCTGCGGCAACATCTTTTGCCACCATAGCTCTCATCTTACGGCTCAAAGAAAGCATGTTCACGATCTCTTCTATGGCGGTATTCAGCAATTCGAGCACCACCACGGAAGCTATGACCAGAAAAACGATCGCCATTTCAACGGTTGATATTCCCAAAATGATCCCTAATGATATCGCTGCTACCGCCGCAAAAGTGTGTATAGACAGGTTCCTTTGCGTTCTGTATGAAAATCGCAGTCCCCTTACTGCATTGCCGACACTTTCAATGAATTTCCTGTGCATACTTCTCCTCTTTGGCAGACATCTTTATTCTATCCGATTTCTTTTTGTGATCGTACCCCAACAGATGCAGGGCCCCGTGAATGACAAGACGCCTCATCTCTTCGTCAAGACTAACACCAAACCTTTCGGCATTCCTCAAGGCTGACTCCTTTGAGATTATGATATCACCGAGCAGTCCGTCCTCTCCCATCTCAAAAGAAAGTACATCGGTGGCTTTGTCTATATGCCTATAGACCCTGTTCAATGCCTTTACCATAATATCATCCGCAACGGTTATGCAAATATCCCCGCGCGCTTTTTCTTTTTTAAGCACTTTTTTTGCTATGCTATTTAACTTCTTTAACATCTGCCCCCAAACCGGAAAGTTTTGAGACGATCTTTTCATATCCCCTGTCAAGGAACCTGTCCGTATCGTCGATAAGCGTCTCTCCTTCGGCCGCCAGAGCGGCCACGGCAAGAGCGGCGCCTGCCCTCAGGTCCGAAGTCCTGACGGGAGCTCCGGAAAGATTTGGCACTCCTTCGATAATAATACTGTGCCCTTCTATTTGTATGTCGGCTCCCATCCTTTTGAGCTCCTGGACGTGCATAAAGCGGTTCTCAAATATGGACTCGGTTATGACGCTTGTCCCCTTGGCAAGAGAAAGGAGTGATGTCAGCTGCGGCTGCATATCGGTCGGAAATCCCGGATAAGGCATGGTCTTAATATTTACGGCCTTCAATTTGTCCGGCACGGTCACCCGGGCACTGGTCCCGCTAAAAACGATATTTATCCCGGTTTCCTGAAGTTTCACCGAAAGAGACGCAAGGTGTTCTGGAATTACGTTCTTTAGAGTAACGTCCCCTCCCGTGATGGCGGAGGCGATCATAAGCGTGCCCGCTTCTATTCTGTCCGGGATTATTTTGTAGTCAACGGCTTTTAAGCTTTTTACTCCGGTAATGGAGATGGCCTGTGTCCCGGCACCGGAGATCTTGGCGCCGCATCTGTTCAAAAAATTCGCAAGATCTATTATTTCCGGCTCCTGTGCGGCATTTTCTATTGAAGTATCCCCTTCCGCCAAAGTAGCCGCCATCATCAGGCTTTCGGTAGCTCCCACTGACGGGAAATCAAGATATATCGGCACGCCTTCTAATTTATCGGCCTGGGCTTTTACAAATCCGTGCTCCATCTCGATCTTGGCGCCCATTGCTTCCAGTCCTTTTAAATAATAGTTCACCGGCCGCGATCCTATGGCACAGCCTCCCGGAAGCGGCACTCTGGCAAGCCCAAGGCGCGCGACCATGGGGCCTATTATAAAAAAAGAAGCTCTCATCTTTGTGACCAGTTCATAAGGCGCTACATGTTTTATTTTTCCGTTGATCCAGACATTCATGGTATTTGGCTCGCAGTATTCCACCCGCAGTCCCAGAGTCCTGAGCACGCGCATCATGGTTATCACATCATTTAAAAGAGGGATATTCGTCAGTGAAGCTTTGCCTTCAAGCAGGATCGTCGCCGCAAGAATGGGCAGGGCGGAGTTTTTTGCCCCGCTCACGGAAACGGTGCCTGACAAAGCGTTTCCGCCGTTTATAAGAAGCTTTCTCATTGCCGGCCCGCCGTAAAAACAGTCACGCTGTCAGGCATAATCCAGGCATATCCCCCGTCCACAGGGACCTTTTCTTCTTTGCCCTCATGATCGAACTTCACATATGACCGCACAAGCTTTCCCGCCAAGGGAACATGTCCGTGCAATATCCCGACGGAACCGCTCTCCATCATCAGACTTACAAAATCCGCCGGCTTGTCAACGATTATCTTATCAGGACTTAATATTTTTAAGTTCATCTGCATATGTCGTTACCTCGTCTATTGTCCCTTTCATATAGAACGCGTTTTCGGGAATATTGTCGTGAAATCCTTCCGCGATCTCCTTAAATCCCCGTATCGTTTCGGAGAGCGGCACGTATTTCCCTCCCTGGCCGGTATATTCTTCCGCGACAAAGAACGGCTGGGACAAAAATCTCTGTATCTTTCTTGCTCTTGAGACCGTTATTTTGTCTTCGTTTGAAAGCTCTTCCATGCCGAGTATAGCTATTATGTCCTGAAGTTCCCTGTAACGCTGCAAGACCCTTATCACTTCTTTGGCAGTATTAAAATGCTCTTCGCCGACTACTTTCGGGTCCATTATCCTTGATGAGGAGTCCAGCGGGTCGACCGCCGGATAGATCCCGAGTTCCATAAGTGCCCTGGAAAGCACGGTAGTCGCATCTAAATGAGAAAAGGTCGTAGCGGGAGCCGGATCTGTAAGATCATCCGCCGGAACATATATTGCCTGTATGGATGTAATAGATCCGTCATTAGTCGAAACGATCCTTTCCTGAAGCTGTCCCATTTCAGTTGAGAGTGTCGGCTGGTATCCTACGGCGGAAGGCATTCTTCCGAGCAATGTCGAGACTTCCGCTCCGGCCTGCACGAACCTGAATATATTGTCTATGAACAACAGAACGTCCTGTTTTTTTTCATCCCTAAAATATTCGGCCTGCGCAAGTCCTGTAAGAGCTACACGGAACCTTGCTCCGGGAGCCTCGTTCATCTGGCCAAACACCAAAGAAGTCTTCTTTATTACGCCTGAAGCTTTCATATCGAGCCAGAGATCGTTGCCTTCACGGGTGCGCTCTCCCACCCCCGCAAAAACAGAGACACCTCCGTGTTCGGTGGCGATATTTCTTATCAGTTCCATTATCAAAACAGTCTTACCGACGCCGGCGCCCCCGAAAAGGCCTATTTTCCCGCCTTTTGGATAAGGGACCAAAAGATCTATCACTTTGATGCCTGTTTCATATATTTGCGTAGAAGGTTTGACATTGCTAAGAGGAGGCGCGCTGCGGTGTATGCTGTATTTTTGCTGAGTTTTTATTTCTCCCAGATTATCTATGGGCTGGCCTAAAACATTGAATAGCCTGCCGAGAGTCTCGTCCCCCACGGGGACGCTTATAGGAGCCCCGCTGTCCAAGACCTCCTGGCCTCTTGATAGGCCGTCGGTCGAAGACATGGAAATGCAACGGACAACCCCGTCCCCCACATACTGTTCTACCTCCAAGAATATTTCCTTGTCCTGCTTCTTTATGGTCAATGCGTTATATAAAGCCGGAAGTTCGTCCATACTGAACTCGACGTCAATGACCGGGCCGATTATCTGTTTTACCTTGCCAATTCCCATCAGTTCAAAGCCTCCGCACTGTTTATTATTTCGGTAAGCTCTTTTGTGATAAGCGATTGCCTGATCTTGTTGTACTCCATAGTAAGACTTCTTAGCATGTCATCAGCGCTCGATGAGGACTGTTGCATCGCGACCATCCGGGACGCGTGTTCGCTGACTATCGTCTCTAAGACAGCCTGCCTCAAAGATATCTCCAGATAATGCAGGAATAGTCCCGGCAACAGGAGATCTTGTGAAGGCTCGCAGATAAATTCCGGCAATCTGAATTTGAGCTTGTCGTCTTCTTCAAACAAAGCGCTGTCTTTTATGGGAATATTATGCTCTTCCGAGCTCTCGATCTCCACCGGCAAAAGTTTCAATCCGTAGACATCCTGTTTCCCTATAGAAATAAAATGGGTATAAAAAACATATATCTCGTCGACAACCTGTTCTTCAAAGAGTTGCGCGCACCGTGTGACAAGTTTTTTCGCAAACTCCGGTATGTTCTCCGCCGGCACGGACGGATAAGCATGCACCATCTCATAATTTTTCCTGGAAAAATAATCGGCGGCTTTTTTGCCGACAGTTATAAGCTTGAGCTTTCGGCCTTTGAGAATTTCAAATCTCGCGGAGTCCGAGACAACCGAAAGGAGCCTGCTGTTGTACATCCCGCAAAGTCCCCTGTCAGCGGACAAAACCACAAAAAGAACTTTTGTTGTTCTTTCTTTTCTGAAATAAGGTACGATCTTTTTCATCCGGCCTTCTCCGGACGATCTGAATATCTCAAAAATAAACCTGGAAAGATCTTCGGCATAAGGCCTCATGGCATAAAGCACTTTTATTACTTTTTGCAGCCTGATATTTGCTATGGACTCCATGGCCTTGGTAACCTTTTGGATGCTGTTTACCGTTTTTATCTTTGTTTTTACGTCCTTTTGGTTTTGCACTTTTATTACGGCTCCTTTACCCCTGCCTGCCGGCAGGCAGGCCGAACATTTCTTTATAAGCGCGAATGGCTATGGAAAGCTGTTTTTTTGAGTCTTCACTTAAAGACTGCGTAGTTGCGATCTCTTTTGTCAGCACAGTGTAGTTGTTGTGAACATAGCTCAAAAGCCCTTTTTCAAACTTTTTCAGATTGTTCTTTTCCACATTATCAAGAAGGCCTTTTGTTCCTGCGAATATTATTATGATCTGATCTACCACATTCAAAGGCTCATGCTGGTTCTGTTTCAACATCTCCACCAGTTTGTCCCCGCGAAGAAGCTGATCCTTTGTGGATTTATCTATATCGGATGCAAATTGCGAGAAGGCCAGAAGTTCGCGATATTGGGCTAAATCCAAACGCAGTCTGCCGGTAACAGTTCTCATTGCTTTTATCTGCGCGGAGCCGCCGACCCTTGACACGGAAAGCCCGGTATTTATCGCGGGTTTTATGCCGGAATTAAAAAGGTCTTTCTCAAGGAATATCTGGCCGTCGGTTATGGATATTATATTTGTAGGTATATAAGACGAAATATCCCCGTCCTGAGTTTCAACTATCGGGAGTGCCGTAAGCGACCCCCCTCCTTTTTCATCCGAAAGCTTGCAAGCCCTCTCCAAAAGCCTTGAATGCAGATAAAAGACATCGCCTGGGTAGGCTTCTCTGCCCGGAGGTCTACGGAGCAAAAGAGAAAGCTGCCTGTAGGCGACCGCGTGCTTTGAAAGATCATCATATACGATGAGCGCGTTCCTTCCGGAATAAAGATATTCTTCTGCCATAGCGCATCCCGCGTAAGGAGCGATATATTGGAGGGAAGAAGAATCATCGGCCCCGGAAAATACTACGGTTGTGTATTCCATAGCGCCTTTGTTCTTTAATATATCGATTATTCCGGCGACCGTTGAAGCTTTTTGCCCTATTGCCACATATATGCAAAAAACCCCCGAATCCTTCTGGTTTATGATCGCATCTATCGCGATCGCGGTCTTGCCGGTCCCGCGGTCCCCTATCACAAGCTCTCTCTGTCCTCTGCCTATAGGGATCATTGAATCGATAGCTTTTATCCCTGTTTGAAGAGGCTGTTTTACCGGCATCCTTTCAACTACTGAAGCGACAGGTGCCTCTATCGGCATGAAAGAATTCGATTTAATGGGCCCTTTTTCATCCAGAGGATTTCCCAAAGGATCGACTATTCTGCCGATGAGAGCGTCCCCTACCGGAACTCTGGCAACATTACCGGTCCGCTTTACGATGTCGCCTTCCCTGACGCTGTCGCTATCTCCGAGTATTATGCATCCTACTCCGTCGGACAACAAAGAAAAAGTGATCCCCATCGCGCCTGACGAAAAGCTCACCAGTTCGGAAGACATCACATTTGACAGGCCATAGACCATCGCCACTCCGTCCCCGGTTGACGCTACTACGCCGGACTCGTAAAAATCCGAGGATTGCGTAAAGCCTTCTATTTCCTTTTTAAGTATGCTTGTTATCTCGTCAGCTCTTTGCATTTAGGATACCAGTTCCTTTTCAAGGGCCGTCAAACCGCTTAAAACACTTCGGTCGAGTATATAGTCGTTCATTTTCAGCACCGCACCGCCGATTATCCTTTTGTCGATCACATTCTCCACGATCACTTTTTTGCCTGTTTTTGCTTCAAGTTTTTTTTTGAGCTTTTTCTCGAGATCGCCGTCCAGGGGAAAAACTGTCTTTATCTCAACCCTTATCTTGTTCTCGTAAACATCAGTAATCTTTTTAAAATGCTCATATATTTTGAATATATACTTTTCCCTCTTTTTATCAGCGATAATATGTAAAAAGCTGATGAACTCACCGCAAAAAACTCCTGAAACGATCCTGTCAAGTGCGGTTTTTTTGTTGTCGCCGGAAAAAAGGGGGCTCACAAATACCATGCGCAGATGGTCATTATCGCGCAAACGGCCGACAAGCCAGGCGAAGTTTTTCTTTATATCCTCAAGACGGTCCTTGTCTTTGGCAACTTTGAGCAGTGATTCTGCGTATTTTTCTGTAATGGACATTGTTCTTTTAGTTGATCTCCGTCTTTTCGAGGTTATTTATCATCTCTTCTACCAGTACCCTGTCGGAGGGCTCATCAAGCTTTTTCATCATCAGTCTGCCCGCGGCAAGACATACCAGAGAAGCGATCGATCTTCTGGCTTGCGAATACGCATCAAGCCTGATCTTTTCCGCTTCTTTACGTGCCTGGTCTATCACGAGCCCGGAATCTTTTCTTGCCGCATCCATGACATCTTTTTGTATGTTCTGCGAAGCGACGATAGCGCTGTCCACGATCTCCTTGGACCTTTTTTGGGCATCGTTTATCCGGGATTCATAAGACGCTTTAAGCTGATCGGCCTCGGCAAGCTTTTTTTCGGACTCGCCTATCAGGTTTTCCGCCGTCTTTTTTCTTTGCTCGATCGCGTCCCGCACCGGCTTGTACAAAAAATGTTCGAGGATCCATGCAAGGATCAGAAAGTTAAGTATTACGGCTGCAATCGTCCCGTTTATTTCAAGCATTATGGCCCCCTAAAAAATAACGGACCTTTTTATCTGGCAAACGGATTTACAAATATAAGGACTATGGCGATCAAAAGGGCATACAATGCTATGGACTCTATGATCGCAAGCCCGACTATTAACATCTGGGTTATGGAGCTTTTTGCCTCAGGTTGCCTTGCGACCGCATCCAGTGCGGCAGCCGTGGCCCTGCCCTGAGCCGATGCCGCAGCAACCCCCGCGATCCCCAAACAAAAAGCCGCGCTAAACACTGAAACCATCTGGACCATCGTTTTATCCATCTTTTCTTTCCTCCTCTTATTTTTTTAGTGGCCTTCAGAAACAGCAGATGCTATATAAAAAGTCGTAAGGAGCGCAAATATGTACGCCTGGACAAACGCAATAAAAAGCCCCAATGCCAAAATAGGGATAGGATATAGGAATGGGAACGCTACCAGCGATACGAGTATAAGTAATATAGTGGCCTTGCCGAAAGTGTTACCAAAAAGACGTATGGCCAGAGAAAGAGGCCTTGAAAATTCTTCCATCAGATTAAGAGGCAAAAAAACCGGATTAGGACTGATAAATCTTTTGAAATACGAAACGCCCCTTTCCCTGATACCGAAAAAATGCATTGCAAAAAAAGTTGTCAAAGCCAAAGCTATCGTAGCATTGATATCAGCCGTAGGGGCTTCCAGTACAGGCACATGGACAAGTAATTTCCCGAAAAAGAGTTCGATAACTTCCGTAACCGGCAATACGCCAAACACATTGCACACAAGAATAAAGATGAAAAGACTGGCGATGAAGGATGAATACTTTCTTCCTTTTGAGCCCATCACACCTTCCGAAATGGATGTCGAAAACATATACAAAATCTCACAGGCGGCCTGCATGCCGGAGATATGTTTGCCTTTCTTTATTATGAAAAACTTTGCGCTGAAGGCAAAAATTACGATCATCAGTGAAACGATCAGGGAAGAAATAATAGTATCCGAATTAAAAACCATGCCCCCAAACCGCCAAACGGCATGATGCCCGATTTCTATCATTTAAAGCTTTCCGCCCTTCTCTTCTGCCTGTCCAAACCTTATTCTATCAAATTTTCGGTGGTTTTTCTAATTATTTTAACGAGCGCCCAAAGCCCGGAAAGTATCCCCAAAACAAGGAGCCCTACAGTAAAATATTCGGTCCCCAGTCTTTGGTCAAGAAAGTGTCCCGCGGCAAGCCCCAGCAGCGGGGGAGCCAGCACGGCTGACGCGATCTCCCACGCTTTATCCGCATATTTAATGAACATAATCGAATTCTTCGGGACCGACATCCGTAAACCCGAAGTATTTAAGCAGTGCCAAAACGATCCTGTCGGATGCTTTGCCGTCGCCGTAAGGGTTCAGGGAATGGGCCATTTTTTTATATTCCTCTTCATCGGTAAGCAGCCGCTCTGTCTCTTTGAAGATCGTATCCTTGTCAGTACCGACTACTTTTACAGTATTGGCAAGCACTGCCTCAGGCCTTTCGGTCACTTGGCGGAGCACCAGCACCGGCTTGCCCAGGGACGGCGCTTCTTCCTGGATCCCGCCCGAGTCAGTAAGTATGATATCGGCTTCTTTCATCAGATGAACGAAAGGGATATAATCGAGAGGCTCGATAAGCTGAACCTCGTTCAGATCGCCAAGAGTGCTTTCTACTATATCCCTTACAACCGGATTTTTGTGGACTGGGATGATTATAGATACCCGGTCGCTGTATTTTTTTGCTATTTTGGCAATTGCTTCGCAGGTATTTTTCATCGGCATTCCCAGGCTTTCCCTGCGGTGAGTAGTAACAAGTATTGTTTTCTTCCCTTTTTTCAGATTTACGCCGGCTTTTTTCAGATCGCACGGCATCTGGGCAGCTGTCATCAAAGCATCTATGACCGTATTGCCGGTCAAAAATATCCTGGATCTGGGAACTCCTTCCTTAAGCAGGTTTTCCAGGGAAGTTTCCGTAGGAGCAAAATGTATATCTGCAAGAGCGGTCGTCATCTTTCTGTTCATCTCTTCGGGAAACGGATTATATTTGTGCCCTGTCCTAAGGCCCGCCTCAATATGCCCTACCGGTATTTGCCGGTAAAAAGCCGCCAGGGCGGCCGCAAAAGTCGTCGAAGTATCTCCCTGCACAAGGACGATATCAGGCCTTTCATGAAGGACTATTTCTTCAAATCCGTGAAGGGTCTTTGAGACTATGGAAGTAAGCGTCTGATTAGGCTCCATTATCGCCATATCATAATCCGGCCTTATGCCGAACGGTTTAAGAGTCTGATCGAGCATCTCGCGGTGTTGCGCGGTCACTGCGATAATGGAAGTAAAAATATCGGGATGAGATCCTATTTTTGAGATGACCGGGGCCATTTTGATGGCTTCGGGCCTGGTGCCAAAAATAAACATGATCCTTCTTTTGTGCATGATGTTATTTCTCCGTCACTACGAATTTTTTAACATACTTCTTAATGCTGCGTATCAACAAAACGGACATGGCAAAGGTAATGATCAAAACAAAGGCCGCCTGCCAAGGCGATAAAAAAGTAAGTGACAGCGTCGCAATGGAAAGCAGTATGCATGCAAAATATATGGAAAGGACCACCTGCTTGTGGCTAAAGCCCCTGTCAAGGAGCCGGTGGTGCAAATGTCTCCTGTCCGCATAAAAGATCGGATGTCCTTCTCGCATCCTGCGCATTATCACGGACGCCGTATCAAAAATGGGGACGCCCAAAATAAAGACAGGGATCAACAGAGCAAATATTATCGTGCTTTTCAGGACGCCGATGATGGAGGCTGCGGCAAGAATATAACCCAAGAAAAGACTGCCGGAATCACCCAGAAAGATCGACGCAGGATGAAAATTATATTTTAAAAAGCCGATCGCGGCGCCCGCTACGGCAATAAGCACTATAGCGGCGCCAGGCTGATGCATTTTTACCGCAACAATAAAAAGGGTCGTGGCCGCTATGGCAGAGACTCCTGAAGCCAGGCCGTCTAGCCCGTCGATAAAATTGAGCGCGTTTGTGGCACCCACGATCCATAGAACAGTCATGGGGACGGAAAAAACACCCAGGAGAAGGACCCCTGTAAACGGAATGGAAACAAATTGGATAGAAACCCCCAAAACAACCGGAATGAACGCCGCGGCGATCTGCAGGACCAGTTTTTTAGAGGGAGAGATCCCTTTTATGTCGTCCACAAGCCCGACAAAAAAAATAAATACAGCGCCTGTTATGACGCCCAGCACTCCCGAATAATTGATATGCATCCTGCCAAACAAAAAGGCGGCCGATAGCCCGAAAAGCACGGCGGAAAGAAAGCCTCCGACAAGAGCTATCCCTCCGCATCTGGGCATCGGGCCGGTATGTACTTTTCTCGCGGAAGGCTTATCAATGGCATTGAACAAAAATGCGGAATTTTTTGCGAACGGCTCCAGATATATTGTGACTGCCAAAGCTATCATAAAAACCATTAGATATAGAAACACGTGTTATTTAAATACCTCCGCAAAAGCCTTTGCTTCCTTTTCGGAAAGCTCTTTTGTTAAACTAAGTCCCCGGGTCTTTTCAAGATGATGGAACAGCTCATGTGCTATCGCGGTATGTTCCACTTCCCTGAAAAAGACCGCGATCTGCTTTTGTTTTTGCCTGTATTCGCTAAGCCGGACCAGGTCCTGGGATTTGACCGGTTTTTCGTAGATGACCTCTACTCCCATCCCGGAGGCTATTTCTTTGGGGCTTTTTCCCGGAAAAAGCCGCTTTATTTCACCGGCCATTTCCTTCCCCAGCCCCAAAATATTTTGTTTAGCGCAGGTCCGCTTCCTGTTCATTGAGCGCCTTCCTAAGGTCCCCATAATCCAACATCCGCGGGTGGACACGTTTTTTTACACTGATCGCCGCAGCCACGCCCGCAGCCTGTCCAAGGGCCATACAAACGGGCATTATTCTCAGCGATGACAGTGCCTCGTGAGTCGAAGATATTGCCCTGCCTGTAACAAGAAGACCGTCTATCTTTTTGGGGACCATGCATCTATACGGTATCTCGTAATAGATGCCCGGCCCTAGTTTTTTAAATACAGTGGAGTTGCCTTCCGGAGCATGTATGTCGATCGGATAATTATTTTTTGCGACCGTGTCATCGAATTTTTTGCCTTCGATTATGTCTTCCGCAGTAAGAATATACTTGCCTTTTATCCGGCGGGATTCCCTGATGCCTACAAGGTTTGCAACGCGCGATATATAGGAATTTTCAAATCCGGGAACGCTTTCTTTTAAAAAAGCGTAAAGATTGGACACCTGTTTTCTGCCTTCAACTTCGGCCTTTGTAAGATCTAAAACATCGGTCCCGTCTATCTTGGGGATCCTGGTGGAATTGATATGTATCTCTCCCTCCCTTACGGTCTCAAACCATAAAAAGTTTTCTCTCGGGCTTCTTATCCTGCCTGCTGATCTCGCTTTCAAATAAAGCGCATTTATCTCTTCCCGGGAGGACATTTTTTCGGTATCCACTCCGGCGATCCTGAACATTAGTGTTGCAGGCTGACAAAGTCCGTCTAAAGCGCGGCCTTTTTCAAATTCGCAGCCGCTCAAATATGCCATGTCCCCGTCCCCTGTCGCATCGATGACGCAGGATGAGAGGATCTTAATTTCTCCCGACTTTCCGGACACTGCCGCGCCTTTGGCTTCATTTCCTTTTACTATTGCCGCGGCTACGGACGAGTGATACAGCATCTTTACCTGGGATTCTTCCAGCATATCAAGCATTATCGATTGAAGTACTTCGGGATCAAAAACTATGTGCGGCTGGTCAAAAAGAGAACCTTCGGCGCAGGCGTTTTGGGCCTTAAGCCTGGAAATAACCTCGGAAAAGATGCCTTTTACAAGGTACTCACCTTCAAATTTGGGGACCATAAAAGGGTTGACTAGATTTGAGTAGGCGGCGCCTCCGACACTGCCGCAACGCTCCACAAGAAGGACTTTTGCTCCGGAGCGGGCCGCGCAGCAGGCCGCGGCGAAACCTGAAAGGCCTGCGCCGCAGACCAAAACCTCGGCGGATATATCTGGGTTCATGGAAAAATTATATCACAGTCGGCCTCAAAGGTTCTTGCCCAGGGAAAGCTGATTTTTATCTCAAGATCATTTTTTATTCCGATCTTCGGGAAAAAACTGCCCGCCCATTTTTTGAGCCCGGCAGCAGCATAGTTTTCGGCTTCAACTGCGCGGTCGCCAAGATCGAACCTGGATATCCCCTTTTCCGCAAGAAAAGCCTCAAGATGCTTTCTGACCACCGCCTGATAACCAAGGTCTTCGACATATCGCTCAAAAACAAATCCTTTATTTTTCGGCACAAAAGCGGCCGAAAGAGCCGATCCGACGGAATTGGCAGAGGTATTCCAGCCCGCGTAAGAAAGCAGTGCCTTGAGGTCGCCAAGTTCGGACAGTTTTTCCAAAAAATCCCTGTCTGATCCGTTCGCATAAAAAACATCAGCGACATACATCTCCCTGCCTATTTCTCCCATCATTACGATCTCGGAACAAAAGTTCTTCAAATGATGCTCCTGGTCGCTGCTCCTTGCAACCTCTCCCGAAAAAACGAGATCCGATTGTTGCCCTTCGAAAGAATGAACAAAGAAAACTTTTTGAACATCTTTAAGCGCCTCTATACGTATAGCCCCTACCAGGTCGATATGGTCGGAAACGACTTTGTCCAAGGGTTCGTCTTCGTAAAGAGATATGTCACGGCCTTTCCCGAAAGAATAGCGCACTGCGATCTTAGGGCTCTGTGCCGAGACCGAAAGTATATGTCTGGCCAAAAGGCACATGCCTATCTCATCGGCACCGTTCAAAATCATTGTTTTTCCCTGGATCTTCATTGTCTTGATCAGATTTTTTAAGCGCGCTTCTTCTTTTTTGTGCGGTCCGAACTGGGCACAATCCTCCTTTGCGATCACTACAAGGTCCGCAGATCCGGCTAGAGCCAGACAGGCTTCGTTAACAGACAGATTCCTTTTTCTGGCCGAAAAATAAGAACTAAGGACTTTTTCGGGTATTTTTGCGGACAACTCTTCAAGCTTTTTTTTGTCTTCCGGGATCCCCAGTTTTTCGCTCCTGTCGGAAACGACGGAATATTCAAAGACATCTCTCCAGACCGAAGCGTTCTTTTCCGAGTCGGCACTTATAGAAAGGCGCATAAGGACACTGAACAAATATATTTTTAGTTTCGGATTTTTTATCTTTAATCTTGGAACAACTAAAAGACGTTTCTCCGCCTCTTCAAATGTAACAGACGGAGTACGGGAAGCAATAAGTCCTCCAAAGCAGAGCATATCCGCGGAAATTATGGCGGAGTCGGCATCAACTGAAGTTTGCTCGAGCCAGGAGATTATTTTTTCCGGTGAACCCGGTTCCTTAAACCTGCCCAGATACTGCCTTGGAGGGGTGACGACCTGAAAACCTGAAGAAGCCGCTATTTTTACAGGAAATTTTAAATTACAGGGACGATCGTCAAGCGGTACAAGTATTATTTTTTTCATGCGGGCTTCAAAGCTCGTCTATAGCTTTTCTAAAATCTTTTACGGCACCCGCAATAAGAGCGGGGGTTTTTCCGGTCACTATAGCGCCTATCATAAGAGCTTTGATCCCTGTGTCGGAAAGTATCGGCACTTCTTCATGAGTGATCTTGCGCTGTGTCGGTACGATAACCGGTAATCCCGAAGATACCGCAAGCGATATGTAAGCTCGGAGGTCCCCGATGGTCATATTTTGTCCGTAACCCAGGTGCGGCACTACCGCCGCCTCAAGTGCCCTGAAATCGGCTTTCTTTCTTTCCATTACCTGCTCCAGCTGGTTCTCGTTCTCAAGCGCCGCCACTTTGGTAATGCCGGAAAAAGAATAAAAATAATCCGGCATGTCGGAAATGTTCATGTCCACAAAATCAAATCCCATTTTCACTATCTCTTTCATCTCATCAACAGTAGGCTTGCGTTCGGAGCCCGGCACTATCCCCACGGGGATCTTTGAGGTTTTTAGTATCGCGGCCAGTTTTGCGCCTTCTTCTTCAAGAGAACCAAAAGTTGCCCCGCTGGCTTTGTGCCTGATGTTGCAGTGGACTTTCAGAGCGTCGGCTCCCGCGTCAATTGCGGCCTTGGCCATTTCAAGCGAGTTCTCGGGAAGACTCATTATAAGCGTAAGCTTATTTTTATCGAACAGTTTTAATAGATGCCCCATATTTTTCTCCTTATTCACTTTTTTGCAGTAATACCCCTTTTAAAAGCGGATAGCCCAGAGCCTCTCTCTGTTCAAGATACAACTTTGCACAGTACCTTGCAAGTTTTCTTATTTTACCTATGTAATTTGCGCGCTCCGTCACGCTTATCGCGCCCCTGGCTTCCAACAGGTTAAAAACATGCGAACATTTAAGGACAAAGTCGTAAGACGGAAGAACCAGCCCCGCTTTTGTCAGGCTCATTGCCTCTTTTTCGTAGCTTTCGAACAAATTGAAAAGCAAAGAGGTGTCCGCAGTTTCAAAACTGTACTTTGAATACTCTTTTTCTCCCTGCAAATGCACATCACCGTAGGTCACGTCCTTGTTCCAATCTATATCATATACATTGGTCTTGCCCTGTATATACATGGCAATGCGCTCGAGCCCGTAAGTGATCTCGGCGCTTATCGGCTTAAGATCGTTGCCGCCGCACTGCTGAAAATATGTGAACTGTGTAATCTCAAGCCCGTCCAACCATACCTCCCAGCCCACTCCCCAGGCACCGAGCGTGGGAGATTCCCAATTGTCCTCGATAAAACGCAAGTCGTGTTTTTTTGGATCTATACCGAGAACGTTCAAAGATTTAATATAAATATCCTGGACTTCCAGGGGAGAAGGTTTTAGTATGACCTGATACTGGTAATACGCTCCCAGACGGTTCGGATTTTCGCCGTACCTTCCGTCTCCCGGCCTGCGCACAGGTTCCACATAGGCAACATTCCACGGCTCGGGACCCAGCACGCGAAAAAAAGTCGCGGGATGCATGGTGCCGGCGCCTTTTTCGATATCATACGGTTGTTGAATCACACAGCCGGCATCCGACCAGTAACCATTAAGCCGAGAAATAATATCCTGAAAATAAAGAGATCTGTTTTTAGGCACGAATTATCCTTTTTGCAAATATGATATCAGATAAGGGTAGTGTTGGCAACACAATTGATCACTCACAGAAATGGATATTGTCACTCTTTGTTTAATCTTTTTATCTCTGCTTCAATTTCGCCAACAACATCAATATTTTGGATTTCTTTCTTGTCACCGGATTTAATTGAAAACACATAATATACTTTGCCACCATATTTTTCAGTAAATTTTTTATGCGTTTTTAATTGCAATGATTTTTCTTTAAATATTTCTGGTATTTGCAATGCCCCGCCAATGGGCTTTACCTGAAGCCCTATATACTTGTCCTTCACTTTAATATAAAAATCGACGTTAAATAGTCTGTCCCACTCGTCAGAAGCGGGGAAAATTTTTACCCCCAGTATTTTTTCCAATTGGCCATATATTGTCTTGATCTCCGTCATGTAGCCATCAAAAGTCCTATTAATGACCAATTGAAGCATATAATCAATACAATCCTGCTCTGTAATATCTTCCACCTCCGCAGCAATAACTTCAGTAATTTTCACATATAGTTTTCTTCCGAGTTCCTTTATATGCTCCTTTGATCTTACCTTGCTAAAATAGAAGTCCTGCCATTCCTTAATCGTTTTGGGGGAGCATTTTCTGATCGATTCTGATGTCGGCCCAACATTTCTTTTAAAATTTAGCTGGAAACGATTCATTGCGCTATTCAAGATCCATTCTTTTGCCATATTATCAGCCTTTCCCAACTATCTCCAAAAACTTGTTTTTGTATTTATAGTCCATACTTCTATCAACATCGACGAGACCGCTTTTAATTAGATGAGCGTTGACAAAAGTCTTATTTTTTAGATACAAATAACACAACAAATTATTCTGCGCGTCATGTTTTTGGTTGTCATATTTCAGATAAACTCTTTGCCCCTTAGCCTTATTTAACAAATAACCACAGGCCACTGTCTTTTTTGATATGTTCTGCTTTATACCGATCAGCCTTATCTTAATCCCGTTATTAAGCACTAAGGTTTCTGGATTAATTACTTCTTTTACAATATAATACTCATCTCTCTTACTGTCATCCTTGCCAATCTTTGAGCCAAAACCTATTTTTCTCGGATCAACCTTTTTATCAAGCTTATGGGGATCTTTAAAAATGTAAGGCAGTTTGTTAATTTCATCACGGAAATCTGTTCTTTCTTCGCTCTGATCAACTATTTCATAAGAATTGTCATCAAATAGCTGTTTTGAATCAACATCCATCCTCTCTTTAATTGCTTGTAAATAATTTTTGTTTATTTCATACCCTATTGAATCTCTGTTAAGGTTTTTGGCGGCAACTGAAGTAGTTCCACTCCCCAAAAAAGGGTCAAGAACTGTATCCCCCACAAAAGAAAACATTTTTATTAGCCTCTTTGGCAACTCTTCTGGGAACATTGCAATATGATCGTTTTGCCTCACCCCGTTAAAATTCCAGTGACCCTGGAAATAAGTATTCCATTCATCCTGAGTTAGTTTTGACATCTCTTTGATTTTTTTGTCTACAATTGGAGCGGCCCCGGGTTTTTTAAATATTAAAATAAATTCGTAATCAATTTTTAATATGCCGTTTCTTGGATAAGGGAATGAGCCCATGACAGTAGCTCCACCAGTAGTATTCATGGTGGTGGCTTTTTGCCAAATAACTGCGCCCATATAATCGAAACCGATTATTTCACAAAACTTAATTATCTCCTCCCTGATAGGAATTACTTTGTATCTGCCGTAATATACTGCGCGAGCAAACTGGTCACCAATATTAACGCATAAACGGCATCCGTCATGCAGCACCCTATAGCATTCCTTCCATACTAAATTGAGGTTGTTGATGTATTCTTCATATGAATCATGAAAGCCTATTTGCTTTTCCTCTCCATAATCTTTCAATTGCCAATATGGAGGCGATGTTATGATAAGATGCGTTGATTTATTATCAAGCTCTTTCATTCGTCTTGAGTCGCCAACTATTATTTTGTGTTTTGTTTTCATTATTTTTTGCCAATCCATCCGTGTTACTTACATATAATCTACTATTTTCAACGTCGTTCCAATGATGGGCTCATTCTTACATCCACCTCAACTTTTAGAACTAAATGGTTCTTTATCCTAACACGGAACAAATCTCTATTCAATTGTTGTTAGATCATTACAGGCAATCGAAGACCAGGGACTCAAAAACCTACAGTTTTAATCTCCAGCTCCAAAGAAATACCCGTCTTCTCAAGGACAACTTTCTTTATCCTGTTTATAAGGCCCATCACATCATCTGCGCTGGCATTGCCGGTATTGATGATAAAGTTCGCGTGGACATCCGAAATCTGCGCGTCACCGATCTTTTCACCTTTCAGACCGGCTTGTTCGATGATCTTGCCGGCGGTCTCTTTGCCGCCTGCCTGCCGGCAGGCAGGTGGATTTTTAAAAACGCAGCCGGCACTCGGATGATCAAGCGGCTGGGATGAAGCTTTGAGCTTTAAAATCTCCTTTTGCGCGGCCAGGATAAGCGAGGGATCGCGTTTTTCAAGTTCGAATTCCGCTTCGAGGACTATGGAGCCGTACTTGAGGATATTACTGCTCCTGTAAGAAAATCCGCAGTCTGCTTTTTCCAGCTCCATCACTTTGGCATTTTTTGTGAGGGTCGTAACATTTTTAAGAAATAAAGATATCGTTCCGCCCCAGGAACCGGCGTTCATCGCGATTGCGCCTCCGACGGTCGACGGTATTCCCGAAAAAAACTGAAACCCGGATAGCCCCTTTTTTGCGCACACGCTTTGCAGTTTGCCAAGATAAGCGCCTGCCTGAGCTTTTACGGTTGTGCCGTCAATTTTGATCTTGTCCATGGCGCCGCAGATTTTGATAACTACTCCCCTTATGCCCGCATCAGACACAAGCAGGTTTGATCCGTTGCCCATGATCAAATACGGAATTTTGGCAATGGAGATCTCGGAAAGGACCTTTTTCAAGTCTTCTATGTTGCGGGGTATTATCAAAAGATCGGCTGGGCCGCCGATCTTAAAAGTTGTGTGTTTGGACATCGGCTCATTTAAGAACGATCCCTTCTTGACGATGGCCGACAGCTTATCATATAATTCTTTCATTTTTATGTTTCTCCCTTAATCTGCTGTATACTTCTTTTCCGACGATATTCAGATCGCCGGCGCCCATGGTTATTATAAGGTCTCCGGGTTTGGCATTGTCCACAAGATAGTTCGAGATATCCTGTTTTTTGGGTATGTAAACGACACTATCTTCTTTGTGCTTTAGGACCTCGTCCAAAATAGTATCCCCTGATATCCCCGAAATGGGTTCTTCTCCGGCGGAGTAAATATCTGTCAGGACTACGAGGTCTGCATCCTTAAAACACGATCCAAAAGCTTCCCGCAGATGCATCGTCCGGCTGAACCGGTGAGGCTGAAAAACGCAGATGATCCTCTTTATGGCCGACCAGCCCTGCCTGGCGGCTTTAAGGGTCGCAGCTATCTCGGTCGGATGGTGTCCGTAATCGTCGTAAATAAGGATGCCCGAGACCCTGCCTATAAGCTGAAAGCGGCGCCTGACCCCGGTAAAACATCTTAGAGCTGTGTTTATGCTCATAAAATCAAGGCCTTCGCCGATACCGACGGCTATGGCGGCAAGTGCATTGGCTGCATTGTGGGTACCAGGAATGTTCAATTTTACATCTCCGAGAAGTTTGCCTTTTTTCAGGACTTCGAACCTGATGCTGGACTCCCCGTATGTGACATTTCTTGCACGGAACATCGCCTGCTCACTAAAGCCGTATGTGATCACATCAGCCTGTGTTTCCAGTTTTTTTATCATGTCCATATTTTCGGGATCGTCGCAGCACAGGACAAGAGACCCCCCTTTTGGCAGAAGGTTTGCAAATTCCAAAAATGTCTCTTTGATCTTGCCTATATCGCCAAAATGATCAAGATGGTCCGCTTCGATATTGGTTATTACGCTTATTTTGGGGCGCAGAAAAAGGAAAGAACCGTCGCTTTCATCAGCCTCGGCAATCGAATATTTGCCGTTGCCCAGGCGTGCATTGCCCCCGATATCCGTGGACTCGCCTCCTATTAAAAAAGTCGGGTTAAGATCGCACTTATCAAATACAAGCGACATCATAGAAGTTGTGGTCGTCTTGCCGTGGGTTCCGGCTATAGCTATTGGGATCTTTGACTGTGCAAGTATCCACGAAAGCATTTCCGCTCTGGGTATACACTTTATCTGGCGTGCCTTAGCTTCCAAGAGTTCAGGATTGTCGCTGTGGATAGCAGAAGAATAAACAACAATGTCGGCTTCCCTCACATTGGAAGCGGCATGCCCAAAAAAAATGTGCACCCCCATTTCCTTTAGCCTTATGGTATTGGCGCTTTCCTTGATATCTGACCCTGAGACTTTGCGGCCCATCTCCAGCAGTATTTTTGCGATGGCTCCCACTCCGCAGCCGCCGATACCCATCAGGTGGATGTTTTTTGCCCTGGAAATATCAAATTGTTTCATAGATCAATCCTACCAGATTTTGTGCGGCATCCGGCTTTGAAAGCCGGCCGCTCATAAGGGACATATGTTCCAGCTTTTCCCCGCTTTCAAGTAATGAGTTTATTATATCGAGCAATGTCCTGCCGGACAACTTGTCCTGGCTAAGAACTGTCGCGGCGCCGGCTTCTTCCAGCACCCAGGCGTTTATGTCCTGGTGCTTTTCGGCGGCATAAGGATACGGGATGAGCACGCTAGGAAGCGCTCTCACAGTGATCTCGGCTATAGCTGTCGCTCCGGCCCTGCTTATGACCAGATCACATGAAGATAAAAGTTCCCAGATCCGGTCCGCATACGGAAGCGAGGTGTATTCCATCCCCGCATTATTAGTCGACACTTTTTGGCCCGTTATATGCACAATGCGTCCAATGTTGGTTTTTTGCCAGTCTATCATGGACAGCATCTCTACAACAGCTTTGTTCAAAGCCGCAGAGCCTTGACTGCCACCCATAACGAGCAAAGAAAACTTGCCGTCCGGCCTCTGGCGCGCCTCCGCAGAAAGGATCTCTTCGCGTACGGGATTCCCCGTGATCCTAATTTTATTCCGAGGGAAATAGTCAGCGCTTCTTTCGAAGGAAAGAGCTATCTTTTTTGCGAATTTCAAAAGAAACCTGTTTGCTTTTCCGGGAAGAGCATTCTGCTCGTGAAGTAATATGGGTATCCGAAGCATATAACCTGCCAGGACAGAAGGAATGCTTGAGTAGCCCCCCATAGAAACCATGATGTCAGGACGGTCTTTTATCAGCTCAAACAACGAGACAACATATCCTCTGACAAGAGAAAGGATCGCAGAGCCAGCTCTTAAAGAAAAAAGTTCGTTCGAGTCGGCTGAGGAAATCTCTTTCAAAGTGAAGCTTTTCTCCAAAAAGACAGACCTTTCCACATTCCTGCCGGAAACAAAGAATATTATTTCATTTAACCGGTTGCCACACTTCAGCCGATCCGCGACCGCTATAGCCGGATATATATGGCCGCCGGTACCTCCCGCACAAAATACTACTTTGATCTTGCCGGTATTTTTCTTCATTTCTCCTGCCTTTGATAAGTGGATATGTTCAGGATTATGCCGACCGCAAAAAGCGTTATCACAAGGGAAGTCCCTCCGTAACTTATGAAAGGAAGAGGAATTCCCGTAGTCGGCAAAGAACCGGTGGCAACCCCCATATTTATAAGCGCCTGCAGACCGATATATCCGGCAAGTCCGCCTGCGACAAGCCTTGAAAAGGTGTCCGGCGCAAAACGGCAAACCCTTATAGCCCTTGAGATAAAAAATATGAACAGGAATATCAAAAAAACAGCTCCTATAAATCCCAGCTCTTCACAGACTATCGCAAAAATAAAATCCGTATACTGTTCCGGAAGATAAAGGAATTTTTGTCTGCTATTGCCCGGGCCAAAACCAAAAAAGCCTCCCGATCCTATAGCGATCAGGGATTGTATCATGTGAAATCCGGTGCCAAGAGGGTCTTTCCAGGGATCAATAAAAGCGATTATTCTTCTCCACCTGTAAGGGCTGGTATAGCTCAGAGCAAGAACCCCAAGTACTACCGGCGGCACTAGGACCAAAAGATGAGTGAAGTTCGCTCCGGCAAGGAACATCATCAAAACAGAGGTCATAAATATCACGATCACTGTCCCAAGATCGGGTTGCGCCATTATGAGCGCGCAAAAAAATCCTACCACGCAAAGCAAAGGAAATATTCCCTTCCAGAAAGACGTTATTTTGTCTCCTTTTCTTGCCAGGGCATCGGCAAGATACAATATGATGGCTAGTTTTACGACTTCCGAAGGCTGAAAGGAAAAAAATCCAAGGTCTATCCAGCGCGCAGCACCTCCCGCAGATCTGCCAAAAACCGGAACAAAAACCAGAAGCAAAAGCATAACAGATATGCCAAGCAGCGCCGCGGAATATTTTCTATATACGGGATACTCGATTTTGTATCCTGCAAATAGGGCCAGGGCCCCTATTATAAGGTATACGAACTGTTTTTTTAAGTAATAGGTAGGATCTCCGGACTGAAGAGATTCCATGGTCGTGGCGCTGAACACCATCAAGAACCCGAAAAGTACCAGAGCGATCACGCCAAACAGTAATAAATAGTCCGGCTTTTGCCTTCCGTTCATAGATTGTTCACAATCTCCTTAAAAACATGGCCTCTGTGCTCAAAATCGCGGAACATGTCAAAGCTCGCGCAGGCCGGAGACAAGAGTACTGCATCGCCTTGTCCTGACAAAGAAAAAGACAGCTTTACCGCATCCTCAATGGACGGGGCTCTGCGGATATTTTGAAAACCATGGTTTTTGAGCTCCGATTCAAATCTTTCGGCTGCCTCTCCTATCAGCACTATAGCCTTGGCTGCAGGAACTATTTTGTCGCACATATCCGCAAGATCGGTACCTTTATCTCTGCCACCCAGTATCAGGACTATATTATTCCCTTTGGACAGTGTCTTTAATGCTACGACCGTAGAATCCGGATTTGTCGCTTTGGAATCATTATAAAAATCAACTCCGTTCAAAGACCTTACAAATTCTATCCTGTGTTCAACACCGGAAAATTCGCGGAGAGTTTTTGTTATATCCGCAGACGATATTCCGCACAAAAACGCCACAGAAGCGGCGGCAAGGGCGTTTTCAAGATTGTGATCCCCCTTAATTTTGACCTCTTTGGTCTTAAAGACCGCTTCGATAATATGTTCGTCAAGACGCACGGCAAAACCTTCGTTCACAAAAAAACCGTTTTCCACAGCGCAACTTCTGCTGAAAGGGATCTTTTTTGAAACCACGTCTTCCACTGACTGTCTGACCAACTGATCATCAAAGTTGAAAACACAAAGATCATCCGGAGTCTGGTTCAAAAAAAGCCGTTTTTTTGCCGCGATATAGGCTTCCATGGTCTTGTAGCGCTCCATATGGTCCGGTGTAAGATTTAGCAAAACAGCAATATGCGGACGGAATCTGTCTATCGTTTCAAGTTGGTAACTGCTTACTTCCGCTACTATATAATCAAGTCCGCTGTCGTCTATAGACACCAGAGGCAGTCCGATATTTCCCGCAACAGCCACCCTGAGTCCGGCATTTTTTAGTATCTCCCCGATCAGAGTTGTAGTAGTCGTCTTGCCGTTGGTCCCGCTGACGGCGATCACCGGTTTGGAAAAGAACTGAAATGCCAGCTCTATCTCCGAAATGACAGGAACTCCTCTTTTTATCGCTTCTTCTATCGCCGGAATATCCAAATGCACTCCGGGACTGACCACGATCATATCCGCGTCACAACAAAAATCCGTTGTGTGCCCACCGTGTTCAAATTGAATTCCCCCCTCTCCCCCTGGGAGAGGGGCTGGGGGTGAGGGTCGCGCCTCCGACACCTTCACAATCGCCCCCGCGGACAACAATCTCTCCGCGGCCGCCCGGCCGCTTTTCCCGTATCCGATTATGCAAATCTTTTTATTTTTGAAATCCATAATTATTAATGCCGTTCAATATTTTTTGAGTACGGGCGGGTTTAAAACCCGCCCCCTACAATATTACCCCCAATATCCCCAATACCGCCCCTAACCCCCAAAACATATACACAATTTTTCTCTCACCCATACCCGACAATTCAAAATGGTGATGCAAAGGGCTCATTTTAAATATCCGTTTCTTGAACAATTTATAAGACGTGACCTGTGCGATAACTGACAATGTTTCGATCACAAATATTCCGCCGATGAGCACCAGCAACAGTTCTTTGTGCAATATCACGGCTACTCCTGCAAGAAGCGCCCCGGCCCCGAGAGACCCGACATCCCCCATAAAGATCTTTGCAGGATTAAAATTCAGGATAAGAAAACCGGCAAGAGCGCCTATCATCGCCAGGCACATGCCAAACACATCGTACTGAGCGGCATTATAAGATAATATCGCAAAAGATGTAAAGGCTATTAACGCCGTACCGCCAAGCAATCCGTCCAATCCGTCGGTAAGATTTGTCGCATTAGAAAAGCCGACCATCATAAAGGCTATTAAAGGAAGATAAAACCACGGCAGATCAAAATACAGGGTTTTCAATAAGCCGGATGCGGTCATATCATGAAAATTCAGAAGCAGTACCGTCCCAAAGACCAAAGAAAGAAAGATCTGTGCTCCCATCTTATGCACCGGCAAAAGGCCTTCATTTTTACCGGAGGTGACTTTTAGAAGATCATCGGCAAGGCCTATAAGAGAAAAACCTATCGCAGTCAGAACAAGAGTTAGGGTTTTGGCATCGAGGTCCACAAAGATAAGCACCGCGATAAGGAAAGAAAGCATCACAGCTATTCCGCCAAATGTCGGAGTTCCGGCTTTCATTTTGTGAAGGGCCGGTCCTTCTTCACGAATGCTTTGCCCAGCCTTAAGCAGTTTGGACAGAAAAACAATTGCCCAGGATATTGCAAAGGACAAAAGCGCCGTAAAGAGAAGAAAGAAGATGAGAGCTGCCATGTATTAAATTATAACAGATAAAAAAAGCTCCTTCGTCCTAGCCGAAGGAGCTTAGAAAAGACAAGGAACTAAAACTTTCTACTACATAATCTTGGCGTAGAAAGCCATCCACCCGCCACCGGTCCCAAAAGCTGAATCATACCCAGAATTCGTAGCCGACGCATAAGGAGTTATCCCTGCACTCAGCATTACTCCATCAGCAACTTGTATCTCAGCTCCCAATTTAAGAGAAATGACTGTACCTGCAGGATTTGCTCCGTCATTGCTGTAGTTTACAGCAACTAATGGTTTCGCGCCGCCCAATTTAACAGGAAGCAAGTATCCTATCTGGGCACCATAGGCCGTCGTACTCACTGACCCCCCGCCTACCGTTATGTTGCTGTAGCCGATCCCTACCTTACCAAAGATTTCTTTTGTGAAATCATAACGCAGTGCCAAAGCATTTGCGCCAGTTACGGAATCAACGCCAACACTCACTGAAGCGGCTGCGAACGAGGCCATAAGAACGACCCCTACCAATGCTAATAATATTTTCTTCATCTTCTTTTCTCACCCCCTTTTGTGCAAATGTTATACAAATGTTAAGGATTTGTCAATAGGAAAGTGCTGAAGTTCTGAAGCGCTGAAGTGCTGAAGCAGGAAAAAATATAAATTTTCTTTAGAAAAGCATAAAGTTATATCGCAATTTGCAATCCTTCAGCTCTTCAGATCTTCAGCGCTTCAGCTCTCTTAGAAGTAAAAATGCGCCGATATCACTGTCCCGCTAAATAGTCCTATAGTGGACGAAGAAGAGCCGTTGGCAGCAGTTGAAGAGAACGAAATAGGTATGACATCAAGAGCCATCGTTACATTGACCGCGAGATCTTTTTCAATGCCAATAGTCCCCGCAGCGGTCCAGCCCATTGAAGAAGTCCCATTGTTAAAGCTCATGAAACCGCCATATTTAAGATTGGCATCTCCAAGCCGCTTGAAGATATTTGCGCCCTGCAGCAGCAAAATAAAGCTGTTGGAGGTTTGTCCAGCAGCCGATGTCTGGGAAACGCTGGCGCCAAATTGTCCGCTGATATCTCTTGTAAAATGATGCTTTATTGAAGGGACGGTCCCGTAAAAACCGTAACCGAGTTGTTTAAAAGTAAGAGCCTCCTCAAATTGGGACGGGTCAAAAGTTGGGACCTCTGCAAAAGCGCAGGACACGACGATCAATGCGGCAATCACTCCGGTAAATATGTGATTTATTTTCATGTGAGTATTATAGCAAAAAAAGCTCCCCGATCGGATCGGGGAGACTTTTTGAATACAATTATACGTCAAAAAACTATAAAGCGAATCTGTATCCGCCCTCAATAACAAAACCGCTGGCACTAACCGTACCTCCGCCAACAGTTCCAAATCCCGGGACAGTTACGCCCGGAACGGAATATGAATAGCTGACATACTTGAGCTGTCCAAAGGCTGTCCCATCACCTGCAGGAATGTCCATACCTACAAGCCCTTGAAATCCGATACCGGATGCACTAAAACCACTTCCGCTCAAAATGTTGTAGTTCAAACCGCCGCCGGCATAAATATCTCCCGGCATTCCCTGAACTTTGTCAAATTTGTAGATCCCGTTCCCGCTGAGAACGATATTGCTGACCCCTCCATTTGGCAGCACATAGATGACTTCACCCATGAGATCGACTCTTTCCATGATCGGTTTTGCAACTTCACAGCCTATTGCAAAGCTGGAACCGCCGTTACCGGTATAAAGAGAGACTTTCGGAGAAACCGAAAGGTCGCTCTTCTTAGTTGTATATACTGCTGATTTAGGAGCCGCCTTTTTAGCGGTCTTCTTAGGCGCGGCAAAAGATGCCGATGAAAGCATCAAAGCCACTACCAACGCAAAACTTAATACCTTTTTCATTTATTCACCCCCTCTTGTAGCTAAAACCAATATTAAGGCTTTGTTAGCAGATTGTCAAATAAAAAGGCCGCTTTTTTTGAGCGGCCTCAGTAATCTTAAGACAAAGAATCAAAAGCAAAAATACGCATATACGCTTCCGCCCAGCAAACTAAACGTGCTTTGATTTGCATTATTGGCGGACACTGAAGTAAAGGAAACGGGATAGATATCAAATCCGACGTTAAGCTTATCTGCAATCGTGGTCTCAGCTCCGTAAAGTGCCATGAACTGGAACGCGGATGCATTGTTGCCGAGATTGAAATAAGAAATTCCTCCGCCCGCATGGGTCGGAACAGATCCTCCGGTAAGATTAAAGGCAAACTTTCCGCCGATCCCGAACGTCGTAGTACTGGCATTGTTCGCGCTCGTGCTGGAGAAATTCAACCCTATCGAACCGGTGTAAGTGTCAGTGAAGAATTTCATCGCCGCAAAGTTATTGTCAAAACCTATCCCTATCTTCATGTCAGAAGAAGAAAATTTCTTAGCGGCAAAAGCACCCGGAGAAAGGACCAATGCAAAGATCACGACAAAAGCACAAAATTTTCTCATATCTTTCACCCCCTCTTCTTACTATCCAAAAACCCGCGTATCTATCTGCTGTTCCTCAAAAAATTTGCAAGAAAGTTTTCGGCCATGTCTTTGCAGCCGAGACCAAAAGCTATCGCTCCGGCAAGTGCAAAGAATCCGAGGATTATATCAGGTCTCGCAAGAAAAACGGAAGCGGCAATACCTAGCTTTTCAAGCCCCATGACAATGCCAAAGATAACAACTACATACTGGTTGACCCTGGCGATAAATTTATAGCCCGGCAGATTTATCAGCCCTCCGACAAAAAGGATGATCCCCGACAATAGAGATGCAAAGATGACCGAAAGCACCAGGATAAAAACGGCGCTCACGACGTTTACCGTAACATAAGAAAGAACTGCCCTGAGTATTTCAAGCGCTCTGTTAAGTTGTAAAAGATATATGATCTTTATGCCGCCGAATATAAGCGCCAGCCAGAAAACGAGATCGCCTCCGAATTGACTAAAACTGTCGCCCAGTTCGGTCTTTTTAAGAAGAGCTCTCAGCTTTATCTTTTCGGAAAGTTTGTCAGCGTTTACAAGATCAAGTATATAGACTGTTATTATTTGGGCAAGCTTAGCGGCCAAAAAGGACGCTATTATAAGGAGCAGCGCCAACAATAATTTTTGGGTGTGTATTCCAAGAGGCGTAACAAACAGAGCGAAAAGTTTTTGAGCTATTACCATACTATAGAGCCCTCCTTCTTCCTTGTTATTTTAGGTGAGCATCACAAGAATAGAAACCCCGATAAAGATGATCGCGATCGTTGTAGTGAGACGGTTTAGCCCCTCTTCAAGGCCTTTTTGAGAACCAAAGATGTGGGCCGTGCCGCCTATACCGCCCAAGCCCTCGCCCTTGGCACTATGAAGCAGTACGGTCACGATAAGCCCAAGCCCCGAAAGTATCTGTACCAACAAAAGTAAAGTCTTCATATTATATACAGTCCTAATTGTTGCATAAATGCGGGCGGGTTGTCAAATATTCGCAATGACTCTCCCATCCCTCTCAATTATAAAATACCCAATGGAAGGATGTTCCCCCAGGTACTCCACCGCCTTCCCTTTTCCCATAAGAAACACCGCAAGAGACGGGACATATTTTTCCCTTTTGGCATCTTCAATAATTGTGACGCTCGCAAAGTCACCTGCGGGAAAACCGGTGTTGGCATCTATTATATGATGATATCGCTTTCCCTTTATCGTCACATATCTCTGGTAAATACCCGAAGTAAGGACTATTTTATCACGCACTTTGATCTTTTTAGCAATTTTATCCGGGTCATATGGGTCCTGAACGGCGATCGTCCAACCTTCCCCTCTCCCTATGCCAAGAGCCAGAATGTCCCCTCCCAGGTTCACCATAACATTTTCTGCCCCGATCTTTTTCGCAGTGTCCTTACAGTTAAGCAAAGCCAGCCCCTTAGCGATCCCGCCAAGATTTATCTTGATGCCCCTTGAAGAATATTTTATGCTGCGGCCGTCGGGAGACAAAATGATCTTTTTATAACCGATTCTCTCTTTGGCAGCACGTATTTCACTTGCCGCGGGAAGTCTATTATTTTTTCCACATTGTTTCCATAATTCCCACAAAGGGTTAAAAGTTATATCATAAGCTCCCCGGGTTAGAACCGATAATTCAAGGGATTTTTTTATCAGCATCGATTCATCCCCGGACAAGACCGTAAAGTTATGCGCGGCTTTTTTGTTTATTTCGGATGTCCTGCTTTTGTTGTCGTAAAAATTATATTCCGCTTCCGTATTTTTTAAAGATCCGTAGAGCATTCGCAAGGCTTCCTGCGCTTTTTTGGGGTCCGAAGAGATGACCTTTATGTCGCAGACCGTACCCATCACGAAAAATGACCGCTCAGATATCTGATCGGAAGGTTTGATCGCACAGCCGAAGATGAAAAAGGCAATAAAGACACAAACTGTCATTGCGAGGAGTCCCGAGCGAACGAAAGTGAGTCGAGGGGCGACGAAGCAATCCCATCGTCTTTGGGATTGCTTCGTCCCGATCAAATCAGGACTCGCAATGACGTTTGGCTTCATACTTTGACAATGACTTTTTGAGGGCAGACATCCACGCACACCAGCTTATTGTCACATTTTAGATAGTCTATTACCGCGAGATTGTTTTCCACTCTTATGGCGGCCGAGGGGCATTTCTTCTCGCAGATCCTGCAGGCTATGCAGCCGACCTTGCAGGCTTTTCTGGTGTCCGGACCGGTATCGCGCGACTTGCAGGCGATTATCACTTTTTTGGTCACCGGAACAAGTTCAAACAAACCTCTGGGACATGCCAGCACACATTTGCCGCAGGACTTGCATTTTTCCTCTATGACCACTGGAAGCTTATCTTCGTTCATATATAAAGCACCGAACGGACAGGAATTCACGCAGTCGGCCATGCCGAGACAGCCGTAACTACAGGCTTTGTTGCCGCCGTCGGTAATGTTGAGCGCGGCACACGATGTTATCCCGCGATAATCGAATTTTTCCGCGCTGATGCTTTTACCTCCGCGGCAGAAAAGCCTCGCGACGCATTTTTCTATTGTCTTGGCCTCAACCCCCATTATTTTGGAGATCTTTTTTGCTACGCTTGCGCCCCCGACAGAACATCTGTTGGTAGGCGCTTTACCTTCCGCTACGCTTGCAGCATATCCGGAGCATCCCGGATATCCGCAGGCACCGCAATTGACCCCCGGAAGCGCCGCAAGGATCTCTTCCAATTTGGGATCTTCTTTGACGGCAAAAAGCTTTTCGACCAGGGCCAGCATTATGCCTATCAACAATCCGGTTATTCCAAAAATAAATATCGAATTGACTAACATCTTTTTACCCTTCTTACATATGCAGTCCGAACATGCCGACAAATCCAAGGAACGAAAGGGACATCAGCCCTGCGAGAATAAAAGCTATCGGATAACCTTTTAATGACTCCGGAATAGGGGCATTCTCAAGCCTTTGCCTCATCCCGGCAAACATCACTATCGCAAGCGTATAACCCAGAGCAACCGCGGTAGAAAAGACCAGCGATTCGATAAGAGTGTATTTAAAATCTATGATCAAAAATGATGCGCCCAGTATCGCGCAGTTGGTCGTGATCAGCGGCAGGTAGACGCCCAGAGCCCTGTAAAGGAACGGAAATGATTTCTTAAGGAACATCTCGACCATCTGCACCAGGGAAGCTATTACGATAATAAAAACAATGGTCCGCAAAAAGACCAGATCAAAAGGCAAAAGCAGATAGTAATATATAAGCCAGCTCACGACCGTTGCCATATCCATGACAAAAAGCACCGCAAGCCCCATGCTTACAGAAGTTTCTATCTTATTTGAAATGCCGAAAAAAGAACAAAGTCCCAGGAACCTTACAAGCAGTATATTGTTCGCGATCATCGCGGAAAAGAATATAAGGAAAAGAGCGTAGATCATTTATTTGCCCCCCTCGCCTTTCCTTGTCAAAGCGTTAAGCGCCGCCATCAAAAATCCTATTGTGATAAAAGCGCCCGGCGGCAGGATCATAATGATGGCGGGATTGAATGATGCCCCAAACAAGCTGTATCCCAGGATGGTCCCGTTCCCGAGTATTTCTCTTATTATCCCTATAGTTGAGATCGCAAGCGTAAACCCGAGCCCCATGCCAAGACCGTCTATTGTAGAAAGCACAGCATCGTTCTTGTAAGCGAACGCTTCCGCCCTTCCGAGTATTATACAGTTGACAACGATCAACGGAACAAATACTCCCAAAGATTTGTGCAGTTCCGGCACATAAGCCAGCATCATATAATCCGTAAGAGTGACAAATGTAGATACCACAACGATAAAAATAGGGATACGAATGCCGTTTGGCGTGAATTTTCTAAGCAGACTTACAAATAAATTGGAAAAAACCAGCACAAATGTCGTGGCAAGCCCCATACCGACAGAATTTATCAAAGAAGTTGAAACAGCCAATGTGGGACAAAGCCCTATCATTAATCTTAATATCGGATTTTCTCTCAATATTCCGTTGTCAAAAGTCTTCCAGTAATGTCTCAACCTATCTAACATTCTTCACCTCATTGTACTTCAGAAGAGCCTCTTTCACTGCCCGGGTCACCGCCCTGGAAGATATTGTCGCGGCAGTGATCGCATCTATCCCATCAATATTATTCGAATCTTTTTTCAGGACTACTTCTGCAGCGCTTCTGCCTTTGAACTGACCGATGAATTTTTTCTCTTCGATCTTTGCACCAAGTCCGGGAGTTTCTAAATGAGAGGCAATCGCAATATCGATCACCTTCCCGTCCTTATCTGTGCCCACAAGAAGACTGATAGGTCCGCCATATCCTTTTGAAGATGCCTCAACCACGGTTCCGCTGAGCCCGTTTTTGGAATATCCTCTAAAGAAGACCGCTTCACCATCCTTAAATTCTTTGACGGTCACGGTACCTTCGGGAAGTATTGCTTTTGCCTTTATTGATTTTGCTTTGGCGGCATTATCCGCTATCCTGTCGTATGTAGTCTCATAAACATAGGTCAGCAATCCTGCGGCTACGGCACATATGATCAGCAATCTTAAAGAATAATCTACTATTTTCATTTGTCCTAAACTCCGAAAGCTTTCGGTTGTGTATATTTTTCGATCAAAGGCACAAGTCCGTTCATAAACAGTATCGCGTAACATACTCCTTCAGGATAGCCGCCGAATTTTCTTATCATTACCGTCAACAACCCGCAGCCTAAACCAAAGATTATCTTTCCGCTGAACGTCATCGGACTGGTAACATAATCGGTGGCCATAAAGAAAGCGCCGAGAAACAATCCGCCGCCCAAAATTGCATAAAGCGGATCAATGCCCAGAAATAAACTCAAAAGATAGACAGAACCTATGTAAGTCAGAGGAATGGTTATGCTTATCACTTTTCTTGCTATAAGATAAAAGCCGCCTATTAACAGTGCGACAGCGCAAGTCTCCCCGAGGCTTCCCCCACTCCTCCCTATGAAAAGGTCCCAATAAGTTGCGGTATACTGGCCCAGCTTCATCCCGGCAAGCGGGGTCGCACCCGTGACAGTATCGTATATTCCCAAAAATATATTGTTGGCAACAGGCCATGTCGTCATAGCCTGCGGCCACGAAGCCAAAAGGACAGCTCTACCTACAAGTGCGGGATTAAAAATATTGTGGCCAAGCCCTCCAAAGACCATCTTTCCTATGGTGATACTGACACAAGCTCCGATGAACACCATGTATAAAGGTATTGATGAAGGAAGACAAAATGCAAGCAAGACCCCTGTTAATACAGAGCTGCCGTCCAAAATAGACGAAGGCTTCTTTATTATTTTCTGAAAGATCCACTCCGAAATCACACAGCCGAGGATACTAACAAGGATGACAAGAAGCGCTCTCATGCCAAAGAAATAAAAACTTGCAATCGCTGCAGGGATCAACGCTATTAAAACATCCCTCATCAGCGACTTTGTGGTCTGTCTGTCATAAATATGGGGAGATACACTTACCGAAAGATTCTCTTTTTCCAAAGTTATAGCCTTTCCAATTTAGCTTTTCTTCTTAATTGTCTTTGTATCTGTGACTTTGCGGTTTTTATCCACTGGACCATGGGCCTTCTGGAAGGACATACATATGTACAGGCTCCGCATTCCATGCAGTTTATTATATTGTCTTCCATTGCCTGATCATAATTTTTGGCTTCTGCTGATTCCATAAACCTTCCGGGAGCAAGCCCCATGGGACACACGGCAAGACATCTGCCGCATCTTATACAGGGACCGGGATCGGCAAAGATTATCTCTTTTTTCTTCATAAGGAGTATGCCTGAAGTGCCTTTTATCACCGGAACCTCTATAGACGGCGCGGCTATCCCCATCATAGGGCCGCCCAATATGACTTTTACTATCTCTTCTACCGGCCCGCCGCAAAAATTTATAATATCTGTAATTTTTGTCCCAATCTTTACCCGCAGATTTGCGGGATTTTTTATATTGCTTCCGGTAACCGTTACTACTCTTTCGACAAGAGGTTTGCCATCGAACACGGCATCTGCCGCGGCTCTTGCCGTACCGACGTTCTGAACAACAACACCGACATCAAGAGGCAGTTTACCTACAGGTACTTGTCTCTTGGTCAAAGCTTCGATCAATTGTTTTTCGGAACCCTGAGGATATTTTGTCTCCATCACCAGAAGTTTTATGGAGTCCTCCCCTTTTATAGCGGAAGACATCACGTCTATTGCTTTGGGTTTATTGCTTTCTATAGCAAGATACGCTTTATCTATTTTAAGGGCTTTGAGCAGGACTTTTATCCCGAGGACTATTTTTTCTTTTTCTTCCAGCATCAGCCTGTAATCGGCGGTCAGATAGGGCTCGCACTCGACCGCGTTTATTATCAATGTGTCTATTTTTTTATCTTTTGGCGGGGATAGTTTTACATGTGTCGGGAAAGCAGCTCCTCCCAACCCTACAAGCCCTGCTTCTCTTATTTTGCTTATTATGCCTTCGGAAGTTATCTCGTTCAATGAAGTTGTTTTTTGAAGATCACACCACTTGTCTTTGCCGTCCGGTTTTATGAATATGCTCAAAACCTTATTGCCCAGAGGATGAAGAGAATACTTTATATCCGTGACCTCACCCGATGTGGAAGCATGAACGCTTGCGGTAATAAATCCTTCTTTGTCCCCGATCCTCTGTCCTTTTAATACCTTGTCCCCCTTTTTTACAAGAGGTTCAGCCGGTGCGCCTGTATGCTGGCTCAGCGGGATGATAATTTCGCCGGTAAGAGGCATCTCTTTTATGGGCAGGTCCTGCGAGATGTTCTTTTTGCCCTTAGGATGGACCCCGCCTCTAAAAGTCTTTAAACCGAACATTATACTTTTTTCACCGTGATCTTTAAGAGACCCCTTTTCTTAAGTTCCTGCTCTATTACCTTTAATGCTAAAAAACCGACCAATAGACCGGCAATACCGCTCAAAGCCGTTAAACCGGCGCCTTTATCAAGAAATATATATCCCAAAAATATGCCCAAAAAGAAAGCAGACAAAGGCATTACATATGTAAGAAATGACGCCTTAAGGATATCGCTGCCCGGAAGGGAAAGCGCTACCTTGTCCCCCGTCAGGGCGCCGGAATTACTATCTTCCACTTCGATAAGATTGTACCTGCCGGCTGAGGCATAACATAGTCCGCATGCTTCGCAATGACAATTGCGCTCCATTTCTACGACGAGCTTATTCCCTCTTTTTTCTTTTACCGTTCCGATTTCTTCCAAGATAAAACCTTTTTCTTTTCAGCGAGCTAAGGATAAACCTTTACAATTTTATCACTTCCATTTTTTTTGTGTGAAGGTTATTCGGTTTTTTTACACCCTGCTTTATAGATTCTTCCGGACACAAAAAAACCCCGCACTTTCTATCGCCTGGCTAATTAAAATTTGCCATGAAACAGAAAGTGCGGGGCTCATGTTAGTCAACGATATTAATTAATATCTGTCGAATGAACGTCTCTGTCCGCCGCCGTCTCTGGGACGGTCAGACTTGGGCTTGGCTTCGTTGACTGTCAGTTCGCGATCGCCCCACTTTTGTCCGCTCATGGCGGCAATAGCTTTTTGGGCATCGGCGTCTTCCATATCAACAAATCCGAATCCGCGCGACTTGTTCGTGAACTTATCGGTCACTATCCTGGCCGAGATCACATTGCCAAATTCAGAAAATTTTGCTGAAAGTTCGGCATCTGTGGCCGACCACGGAAGGTTGCCTACGAATATGCTCTTCATGAAAAGATGCTCCTTGATTAATATATTTTTTCTGCTGATTAATGACTATTGAGGAATTGTTTAAAAGATTCACTCACGAAAAAGATGCAGATGCTCTTTACTCTCTAATCATTAAACTCGACTTTTTTATTATAGCACATCAAACCGCTTTTTTGTGCTTAAAACCCTTCAAAGCTGCTGTTACAGTATCTTTTTCACTGTCCGAAAGAAAAGGATGTACCGGTATTGAAAGCATCCTTAAACCTATTTTTTCACTTTCCGGGAAATCACCTTTTTTATAACCCAAGTTGTCATAAGCTTTTTGCAGATGCAGAGGATTGGGATAGTAAACAAAAGCCGAAACCCCGTTCGCTTTAAGGTGTTCTATTGCGGGTTCCCTGCCATCCATCTCCATCGTGTACTGATGGTACACATGCCTTGTTCCCTGCGGCTCGGCCGGACATTTTATGCCGAGACTCAAAAATTCCGAAGTATAATAAGCCGCGTTCTTCCTTCTGGCATCGTTCCACTTATCCAAATATCTTAATTTCACCCTGAGTATTGCCGCCTGGATCTCGTCAAGCCGGCTGTTATAGCCGATTATCTCGTGTACTCCCCGCGATTTGCTGCCGTGCAGATGAAGAAGTTTTAGTTTTTCATAGACAGCATCATCATTTGTCGTTATCATCCCGCCGTCGCCGTAGCAGCCGAGATTTTTTGTCGGAAAAAAAGAAAAGCAGCCGGCGGAACCGTATGAGCCGACTTTTTTTGATCTGTACTTTGCCCCTGCAGCCTGCGCGCAGTCTTCAACAATAAATAATCCGTGTTTTTTTGCGGTCTGCATGATGGGGTCCATGTCGGCCGGCAATCCCCACAAATGCACGGGGATAATCGCTTTAGTCGCCTTTGTCACAGCTTTTTCGATCTTTATAGCATCAATATTGTGCGTCTCGGGGTCTGCGTCCACAAAGACCGGCTTGGCTCCGGTGTATGAGATGGCTTCCGATGTCGCAAAGAAAGTGAGAGGAGAAGTGATGACCTCGTCCCCCGCTCCTATTCCCAAAGCTTTCAGCGAAAGAAAAAGCGCGTCCGTGCCGGAAGCCACTCCCAAGGCATATTTTGTTCCGATATAGTCCGCAAATTCTTTTTCAAAAGCACTCACATTTGGCCCTAAAATGAACGCGCCGCTTGACAACACATTGGCCAGAGCCGAGTCTATCTCCCCTTTTATTGATGCGTATTCTGCTTTAAGATCGAGCATCGGCACTGTCATGTTAGTTCCTCTATCCTACGGCTTCTGCGATTTTCTGTGTGATATCCACAAAGATCTGTCTGCCGTTCTTGGACTGCGGAAGTTCACTTAAGCAAAAGATGATTTCCGTATCGGCTTTTATCTGAGAAACATTGTCGGCACGCGACAACTCAATATCTTCTACCACAAGCTCTTTTGCCGCCATTTCGATCACGGACAGCAGCTCTCCTCTTCCCAGCACGCAAAACTTTTTGTACCCCTGGGCGCGATAATCGCTTAGTATTTTCTTAACGGAATCTTTCATAACGGATATCAGAGAGATCGTATTGCTCACATATTGCCTGGATTTTTTTACTTTTTCCGAAAAACCTTTCGGGGTAAGCAGGTATTGGACTTTTCTGCCGTCAAGCTGTTTTATCTTCATATAGCCTTTTTCTATCATCCGGTGCAAAACTATGTTCACCATGCCCAAAGATAATTCCGATGCTTTGGATAGATGCCGTTGAGAAGCAGCTGAGTTCTTTGACAGTTCGGAAATTATTTTATGTTCGTGCTCGTCCATATTGTTGTTCAACTATTGAACATTATAGCATAGTAAAGGGCTTGTGATATAATCTCATATAGAAATGATAAAGGATTGTATCAAAAAGCTCGTCGAAGGGCAGGACCTAACCTCCCGCGAAAGCGAGGAGGCAATGAACGATATAATGACCGGAATAGCTACCCCATCGCAGATCGCATCTTTGATAACCGCACTCAGAATAAAAGGCGAAACATCCGAAGAAATAACCGGTTTTGCCAAAATTATGAGAGCACACGCTGTCAAGCTGTCACCCAAAGCGGATTATTTTGTCGATACCTGCGGCACCGGCGGGGACGTTTCAGGAACTTTTAATATTTCCACCGTCGCTTCGTTTATAGCTGCAGGATCCGGAGTTGTGATCGCCAAGCACGGCAACCGCGCCGTCTCCAGTAAATGCGGCAGCGCCGACCTTCTGGAAAAGCTCGGAGTTATGATCGATATACCCCCGGAAAAAGTGGCCTCATGCATAGATTCCGTGGGCCTTGGCTTTATATTCGCACCGGCCTTTCACCAGGCAATGAAACATGCCACTCCGACAAGGAAAGAGATCGGGATAAGGACTATTTTCAACATATTGGGGCCCGTAAGCAATCCCGCAAACACCAAAGGCCAGCTGATGGGCGTTTATTCCGAAAAGCTTACACTCGTCATGGCGGAAGTGCTGAAAAACCAGGGTTGTGAAACAGCTATGGTAGTGTACGGGACCGACGGCATAGATGAGATATCGATATCCGGAAGTACAAAGGTCTCTCATCTGAGCGGAGGGATAATCAAAGAATATTTTGTGGAACCGGAAAATTTCGGGATAAAAAAACAGCCGCTCTCCTCAATAAGCGGGGGCAGCTCCGAAGAAAATGCAGGGATAACAAAAAATATCCTTGAAGGAAAAGAAAAAGGGGCCAGGCGTGATGTGGTATTACTGAATGCCGCGGCGGCAATAGTTGTGGGGAAAAAAGCAGCGGACATAAAAGAAGGTCTTGAGCTTGCAAAAAGATCGCTGGACTCCGGCGCGGCACTCGATAAACTGAAGAAACTTATTGAGTTCACCGCCAAACATTGATAGTTGTATATGTAAGGGCAGGTTTGTAACCTGCCCCATCAGATAAAGGGAGAATAAAATATGTTCATAAAAACTGATAAGCTAATAAAATCATTTGGGGGAAGAAGGGTCGTAAACGAGATATCCATAGAAGTGAACAAAGGAGAGGTCGTAGGACTTTTAGGTCCCAACGGTGCTGGAAAAACAACCACTTTTTATATGGTAGTGGGCCTTTTGAAGCCGGACGAGGGACATGTATATCTTGGCAGTGATGAGATAACCCATCTTCCTATGCATAAACGCGCTCAGAGGGGCATGGGATATCTGCCTCAGGAAAGTTCGATCTTTAAAAAACTCACGGTAGAAGAGAATATCATCATGCTTTGGGAAGTGACCAATATAGTCCCCAAAAACGATTACAAAAAGAAGCTGGACGCAGTACTTGAAGAACTGGGCGTCTCGCATTTAAGGAACAACAGGTGCTACCAGCTTTCCGGCGGGGAATCCAGGCGGGTAGAAATAGCCAGAGCTCTGGCAATGAATCCTTCGTTCCTGCTGCTGGACGAACCCTTTACGGGAATAGACCCGATCACAGTGTCAGAGCTTCAAAAAGTGATAACCTACCTTAAGAACAAAGGATTGGGAGTGTTGATAACCGACCACAACGTAAGAGAGACCCTTTCCATAACCGACCGCGCTTATATAATTCAAAAAGGCAGTATTTTGGTTGCGGGCAATTCCAATTTTATAGCAAACGACGAGACCGCAAAAAGAACTTATTTAGGGGAAGAGTTCAGCCTCAAATGAAGATCATAGACAGATATGTCATAAAGGAGCTGTTTGACCCTTTTATCTTCGGGGTAACGGCTTTTACTCTGATACTTTCGGCAAGCATGGTCATGTTCGAGCTGGTCAGGGCCGTTGTGATAATGGGAATGCCCATACATATAGCGGCGCAACTTTTCCTGTTCAAGCTCCCCTCCGTGATGGTCTATATTTTCCCTATGGCGATGTTGCTCGCGTCCCTCCTTGCCTTCGCGCGATTCTCCTCCGACAAAGAGATAATCGCTTTCAGGGCAGGCGGAGTGAGCCTTTACAGAATAATGGTACCGGTCCTCTCTATGGGCCTTGCCATAAGTTTTTTGACTCTTGCTTTTTACGAAATCGTTGTACCGGAAGCTAATCACGCGACAAAAAGACTGCTGATAGAAACAAAAATTGAAAAAGCCCCGCAAATAAGAGAGAACGTTTTTATCCCTGAACTTGAAAACGGACAGCTCAAACGGATCTTTTACGCCAGAAAATCTTCCGGCAAAGTGATGAGCGGAGTAATAATCCAGGAATTCAACAACGGGCAGTTGAGCGAACTTATAAACGCCAAGACAGCCGAATGGGATGCGGACAGGTGGATCTTTAAGAACGGGACCACCTACTTTCTTTCGGACGAAGGCCAGTACCGGCACCTGATACGTTTCGATGAACAGCATATTGTCCTCAAGCTTACCCCCGCAGACCTTGAAGAAGGCAACAAGAGCCCCGAAGACATGAACTGGAACGCGCTTAAGAACTATATTGACCTGAAGAAAAAGATGGGGGAAAATGTGACGGACCTTTCTATGCAGCTGAATTTAAAGCTCGCGATACCTTTTGCCTGCTTTGTATTCACTTTGCTCGGGGCTCCTCTGGGTCTTAATCCTACAAGAAAAGCCTCTTCGATAGGCCTGGGCATAAGTGTTATAATAATCTTCGTTTATTATGTCCTGATGTTCGTCGCTATGGCGGCCGGACAGATGGAAATAATATCGCCTTTTCTTGCGGCATGGCTGCCCAATGTGATAACGGCAGGAATTGGCGGCTGGATACTTTATAAGGCGGGACAATAAAAAAATGTTCGCTTTTCAAGTTATTTTGATCGTGGTCTTAGTGTCGGGATTAATCGCTTTTGTCGGTGACCGCGTGGGCCATGTCATAGGCAGAAAAAGGCTCACGTTATTTAACTTGCGGCCGCGACATACGGCGATTGCGATAACCGTCATAACGGGCGCGACGATCGCGATCTTTACGGGAGCTATACTTTTTGCTGTTTCATCCGATGTCAGGACCGCGGTCTTTGGACTGGACCAGCTCAAAAAGAACATTTCTGCAAGCAGCAAAGAGCTTGAAGGTATAAAAAAAGACAAACAAAGGATGTTGAATGATATCGACCGCCTCAACAAAACACTTGAAGAATCCAAAAAAGAGATCGCGTCTCTCCAAAAAACAAAAGAAAAAATGTCCAAGGAAATAACCACGGCAAGGTCCGGGCAATTGCTCTACAGCGTGGGAGATATCGTTACAAGCACGGTAATAGATGTTTCCCGGGATAAAAATGAAATAAACGAAAAGCTGTCGGTCATTCTCCTGAACACTGACAGTGCGATAAAAAAAGCTATAGGCGGCAATAAGGAACATTATCTTTCTATCCCCACAAAAGAACTGGATGAGGCCGTAAGCTTTTTGTCCGACAAAGCAGGCAGTGCCGTGATAAGACTGGTCGCCGCAAGCAACGTGATCCTGGGAGAAGAGATCCCTGTGCATTTTGAGATCTTTGAAAATACTCAGGCTTTTCAAAAAGGAGAGATAATACTTACCGACAACATAAACGGTTCCAAGACATCCGCTGAGATCGAAGAAAAGATTAAAGAGCTCCTTTCCAGGGTTAACGAAAAAGCTATTGCAAAAGGCATGCTCCCGGGACCGGACGGTTCAGTGGGGACCATCCCCTATTCCAGGATCTTCGAAGTTGCCAAGACAATAAAATCCTCAGGAAAAACCATGAAAGTAAATGTGCTTTCGCTTCGCGATACTTTTTCGACTGGACCTCTGGAAATAGAGCTGTCAATAAAAAACTAAAAAGGGGGGCTTTTGTCATGTCTTCAACGATACTTTCCATTGATCCCGGAAAATACAGGTCCGGTATTGCTATCCTCCTGGAAGACAAAGCAATCCTCGAAAGAAAGATCGTAAAGACGATCGAACTGCCTGATGCCGTATCGGAAATGAGCTACAAATATCAGCCGCAACTTATACTGCTTGGCAACGGCGGGCCCGGAAAACTTATAGAAAAAAAGATATCCTATTTAAACCTGAAGGCAACAATATTATTCGTGAACGAAAAAGGCTCCACGCTGGAAGCCAGAAAGCTCTACTGGCAGGAGAACAAACCGAAAGGCATATGGCGTATCGTCCCGTCAGGGCTCAGATTACCGCCCGAACCCTACGATGATTATGCGGCTGTCATTATCGGCCGGCGATATCTGGATAAATAATCGCTTCTATACAGATCTTTTCCCAAAGCCTGCTTTTGGCGACAAATCTTCCGTGCGGGTCTATAACCGCCGAGATTCCGCTGTTGGCAACCTGGACAAAATATTTATTGTTTTCCACCGCTCTAAAAGGCCCCGCCATTATGTGCTGATGCGCGGCAGCGCTGCTCCCGAACCATGCATCATTGGTTATCGTCAGCAAAAAATCCGATTTTTTTGCACGATTGGCGGCAAGGTTATCAAAAAGAGATTCAAAACATATTAGGACCCCAACTCTACGGCCGCCGACATACAGCGGCAAAGGACTTGGATTCGGCGATTGGTCACTGTCCACATATCCGGTGCTTTTGAGAAGCGGATACAGGAGCGGACGGAAGGGAAGATATTCTCCAAAAGGCATTAAATGCTCTTTATCATATCTTGAGGATAGATAGCCGGAAGAAGAAACAGAAAACGCGGAATTGTAAAACTTCCCGCTATCATAGAAAAATCCCCCTGTAACAAGAAAAGCTTCCGCACTGACGGCAGTTCTTGAAAGCAATTCCATAACAAATGGCGATCTCTGGGGAAAACCCATAACAGCCGTCTCCGGCCAGATCACCGCGTGAGGCTTAAAACTCAACGTGGAGCCGGTCATTGATGCAATATCCTGTAGCATCGTCATGGAGTTGGTCGGCCCCATTTTGTAGGCCTGATCAAAACTCGGCTGAACAATGACTATCCTAAATTCTTTTGTCGGATCTTTGACGAGCGGGCTCTGCATCCGCCAGGCACCGAAGGTAAGAGAGGCGACAAGAAGACAACAAGAAAACAATACTGCCGGCCTTGCTTTTGCACGATCTTTTTTGAAAATTATCAAGGCTGCCAAAGCGAAATTAACGGAAATGATAAGGTAGCTTACACCATAGACCCGCAGTAAAGATGCAATCTGAATCACCATTGGATTATCATATTGAGTATAGCCGAGCACCCCGCCTGCGGTGGCAAATTCCCCCCTGCTGCGCATCACTTCGGTCAATATCCAAAGCAAAGGGACTGTGCAGGAACTGATAAGCCCAAGACCGTATCGTTTCACCACAAAATATGCAACAAGAGAAAAAGCCGCAAGAAAGAGCGTCTGAAACATACTGAGCGAGATCCATGCTAAATATGCAAACGGACCGATCCACCGCGAAAGCGATGTCAGCCAAAAAAATACCGCCAAAAAATACGAGAAGCCAAATGACAATCCATACAGAATGGCGGTGCGTTTATTGGCAGAAAACAGCATGACAAAAAAAGGAGCAACCGCCACCCATGCAAAAAACCCGAGATCCGCGTTTGGGAAAGCCAGAGACAACAAAATGCCTGAAAGCGCCGATATGACAACCTTCCAATGCTGGATTTGCGATTTTGAATTCGGGTTTTTCATTCAATTTCTACTTTCCACGAAATTATATCCAGTGAACCGTCTATGGACATATCCGGCGACTCCGAAATATTATGGATAGAGCTGCCTATGTTCACCGATATTTTGTTGTCGGTAGAGCCCAAAAGGTCACTCATTTTGCTGTCCGGCCCAATGCTCAAAAAATTAAAGTATATCTCTGTCGGCAGGGGCGGCGGAAATTTGCTCAGATCAAATATCAGCTTTATTTTTTTTGCATCATCACTTCCTGCGGAAGGAATGGTCCTGTAGGACAGAAGGACCGGAGTATATGAAAAATTATCCACCAAAGAGCTGAAAGGACCGTTGTTGATATAAAAAACATTGTCTTTGAGCTTCATGAAATCGCTCCAGGTCGAAAAGAAATTATCATAGTAATAAGCAGCTTCCGTAGAAATATCGAGTTTTTCTCTGTCATAGTCTTCTCCGGGAGCAAAGAAATAACGGTTTTTATCTATAAAATGCGGCGAGTTTCCGCCAAAAACCATATAGTATCTGTTTGCCGCCGTATCCACTTCACCTCTGAACGAGATCTCTATGTTCATACGATTACCTACATCGGGACGGACCGTTACAGTCCTGGCACAGCCCGCCAGGAACAAAGCCGTTACTAAAATTGACCCAAAAATCAACATCCGGATCATAACTATTATACACCTCATGCTCTAATTTCCTTCCGCTTTGTTCATAAGCCCCTCTATGTAAAAGCCCTGATTTCCCGAAGCATATCCTACAGGCATCTCCGGAAAAGCTTTTAACGTAAAGACGATCTTGTATTCTTTCTTGAACTCCGACCAGGAAAATGTTGTCTCCCAGCAATGCAGGTCCTTCACGACCGAAGCCTCCTGCATTATTATCGCATCTCTGGCAACATCGTAGGAATGACTGATCTTAAAATTCCATCTGCTCTGCCATGAGTCCCCTATCCCGAATTCCAGCAGATTGGTCGCGTATCTGGTCTTTCCGCTGCGCAGATCATAAGTATGCGAAAGACTATCTCTTACCACCGGCAGAAAAACCAGCCCGACAGCAGATACAAGGTCTCTCCATTGTCCGTTTTCCAGATCGTAGCCGGAACTCATATTAAGATTAAAAGAATCATTCGGCCTGGCATTGTAGCTCATCAGCAGATCGTAAAACTTATTAGTGACATAATTGTAACCCCCGTCCAGTGTAAACCTGTGCTGGGAACCCTTGTAAAAGACCATCGTATCCTTTATTGAGTTATAATTGTACCCGGTGCTGTCAAAAAAGAACGGACTGTTCCCCTCTCCAACACCGCGTTCGTAGCGCAGCGAGTTGCTGTACCAGCCGCCAAGTTCAGTGGACAGATTGTAGCTTTCCTTTTTTGCATATCTTTGGTCGCCTGTATCATAATCAAATTGCTCGGCACCCAAAGACAATCCAAACTTGCTGCCAAGAGCCAGCTCAAAGATCCTGTCAACGACAAGAGAGGTCCTATATCTGTCGGCCACAAAATGCCTTTGAGAATCAGTGGCGGTAATATGTTTTGATTCGTGAAATTTGCCGTAAGAGATCTCGGGCTTCAATGAAAAACCGGCGGCATTTAATGGGTTCAAGGATACCGTTACATCGGGCATGCGCTCCACATATTCAGCCCTAAAGTCGTCGGGATAGTTGCTACCGTCAATATCAATGAAGTAGTTTGCGGCCAATTTTATGTTATAAAATCCACCTCTGTAAAATAAATTGAACGACGGCTCGAGTCTGTCATCGTACGGTGCTGCTTCAATAGTAAGAGAGCGGTATAGATTGAACCTGGCAGAGGCATCCAGATGTCCGTCCAGATATTTGTCTTCGAGATACAAGCCCTGAGAGATATTCTGCCATTTGGCGCCTGACAAAGCATTTCTCATACTGTAAAAATAATCAGCTTTGGAGGTGCCGTGTCCTGCGACGGCGCGGAAACTCAGGTCGTTCAATTTTGAGATCCTGTTATTAAAAGTATCTACGGATAAAGAGAACTTTTCAGTGGCTTCCCCCAAGTCCAATGCGGCCTTAAAACCGGTCTGGTTAAGCCTGCCGGAAGGCACAAGATAAATATCCTGGTAATCACACCCCAGCTTTAATTTGCCTTTTTCAAGTGCTACTTCATGGTCCAGCTTCGCGGAAAAGGCCGGATAACCGGTATCCAACTCTTTGACATGATAAAGATAAAGAGTGCCGGAATTTCTCTTGTCCAAGATATAATTATGTTCTATCCCGTAGCCGGTGCCCTTTTTCTTCATAAAATCGAAATACAGCGAGCCCCATGCACCTTCATCAACAAAATACGAAACCTCTGTCTTTACAAAGTCACCCTCCACATTGTTTGTCCCGAGTATCGGCATAAGCATAGAGACCCGTCTTTTGGCAAGGTCGTAGATATAGACAGGAAGCCACATTACGGGAACACCGTTGAAATATACGGTCGCGCTGTAGGCCACGATTTTGTCGTCCGGTTTAAAATAAAAACTCTTGGCAATTATTTCGGTGTGAGGATGCTCCAGGTCACAGGTGGTCGCCCCTCCCAAAGATCCTGTCTTGATGTCTTCGCAGTCTTTGAGCTCTTTTACTCTCAGAAAGACCTTTCCTTTAGCTCCTTCCGGAGAGACTGTTGCTCTAAAATCTCTGACAAAGGCCGTATCCGTGTTGAAATGGTATTCCATCGTCGAGCCGCCTGCTTCATAGCTTCCTCTCTTGATCATGACCGAACCTTCCGCGGTCGCGACGCTTTCGTTTATGTCTATTTCAAGCCTGTCGGACAAAAGCACTGCCCCTTCAAAACGCGCTTCGACACTGCCGGAGGCAAAAACTTTTCCCGTTTCCTGGCTAAATTTGAGGCGCTCCGCTTTTATTTTGACAGGTATTTCCGAGCCATCAGATATAGAGGCATAAGAGGCGGAAAAAAGCAGAAAAAATACCGCCGCGGCGCTAAGAAAGCTTTTTTTGAAGGGCTGTCTTTGCAACTGAACAGTCGTCGATCTCAATATTTACACCCTTTGTTTCCTGGAATTTTTCGTGGCCGCGGCCCGCAATTACAACTATATCACCGGCAGCGGCGATTTCAATCGCTTTGTCTATTGCTTCTTTCCTGCCGGTTATTTTCAAATACTGCCTGCCTTCCGCTGCTGAGGAAGAAACAAAGCCTTTTTCAACCGCTTTGATTATCTCCGCGGGATCTTCGTTATGAGGATCGTCGGAAGTAACGATAGTGATATCGGCATATTTCGCGGCAATAGCCCCCATCACGGGCCTTTTCAATTTATCCCTATCTCCCGTACATCCGAAAACGAGTATGATCCTGCCGGATTTGAAAGGCGATAAAAAACATAGAAGTTTTTCAAGGCTGTCCGGAGAATGTGCAAAATCCACGACAACTTTGAATGCCTGGCCATTGTCTATCAGCTGAAGTCTGCCCGGGACCGCGCTAAGCGCTTCTATGCCGGCTTTTATCTTATCCTGACCCACTTTCAGACCTTTGGCACAGGCAACGGCGGCAAGTATGTTGTATGCGTTAAATCTGCCTGGCAGAGAAGTTTTTATCTCAAAAACATCCTTGCCTGACCGGATCTCCATGTTCATCCGCCCCAGTTCCTGGCGGGTTATCCGTCCGCTGACATCCGCATTTTTTTCTAGGGAATATGTGATAACGTCGCCGTCAGTTTCTTCCGACACCGCCTCGCTGTACTTGTCATCTATGTTCACTGCGCCAAAAACACCCCGTTTCCCCGAAGAACCCAAAGACCTGAAAAGCTTCAACTTGGTATCAAGATAGGACTCGAGCGTGCTGTGAAAATCAAGGTGGTCATGGCTCAGATTGGTATAGACCGCGCAATCGAGGGCAACTCCTTTTATCCTTTTTAAGGCTATGGCATGAGAAGACACTTCCATTACCGCATGAGAAACCCCCTGTTCAAGCATTTGAGAGAACAGTTTTTGCAGATCGTATGATTCCGGAGTAGTAAGCACGGAAGGAAAGACCTTGTCCGAAATATGGGTCTCAACAGTGCTTATCAGCCCGGTTTTGGCAGGGATCTTTTTTAATATAGAGTCCATGATATAGGCTGTTGTAGTCTTACCGTTGGTCCCGGTTATACCGATCACTTTGAGCCGCATTGAAGGGTCGCCGAAATAAGTGCACGAGATATCTGCAAGAGCCGCTCTCGAAGAAGGGACTGTGATATCACTCACCCCCTGCCCCCCTCTCTCAAAAAGAGAGGGGGTATTAAAACCGTCAAAATTAGATTTTTCTTCGCGGATCACGGCAACCGCACCGTTTTGCACGGCCATCGGGATATATCTTGTGCCGTCTTCCATCGTCCCGGGAATAGCGACAAAGATATCGCCTTTCTTGACCTTGCGCGAATCGTACGAAATACCGGATATTTCTTTATCAAGGTCCCCGGAAGCGGACAATATTTTTGTTTTTGAGATCAGATCTTTCAATTTCATAACTCACCCCCTGCCTGCCTATCGGCAGGCCTACCCCCTCTCTTAAAAAGAGAGGGGGAGATAGTTGCCTTTAACTGCTCTAAAAATATTTTATGGTCCAATAGGTTAACTTCATTTTGTATTCTGAGCACTTTTAGCCCCATTGTACTGATGATAAAATCCCGCATTTCATCCCGATCTTTCTGTATTTCATGTATTTTTCCGTCAACTTCTATGATCAGTTTATGCTCATGGCAATAAAAATCAGCAACAAAAAAACGTTTCTTGCCGTTCCACATAAAAGTCAGTGGATATTGTCGTAAAAATTTCTTGCCAAAAAATTGCCTGCCTCTGAGCAGACACCAAACAACAGCTTCTGCTTCGGTCTGTTGTTTTCTGTTTCCTCTGGTAATTTCTTTTATAAATCTACTCATATATTCCCGCTTGTCTATGCCCGCCCCTCTCTTCCAAAGAGAGGGGTAAGCCTGCCTGCCGGCAGGCAGGGGGTGAGTTCATTCGGATAATGAATCCGAGATCGTCCCTTTCTTTATCAGTCTAACAGTGTTCTGATAAAGTATTATTGCCTTATCGAACAACCTGTACAAAAACCCGTTAAAAGGAAGATCATAACTGCCAATGAACTTAAACAACGTGCCGTTAAACCCTTTTTTAAACCTGTATACACCCCACAGAGGGTGCCCCTCTTTAGGGTTGGAAGGGATCCCCCAAAGATCATACTCTTTAAATCCCTTTTCTTTTGCCCATTTAATGATCTCCCAATGCAAAAGATTATTAGGCATCATGTTCCTGTACGAATTTAAGGAAGCTCCGTACATATACCATATTCTTTTCCCAAAATTAAATACTATGACGGAAGCTACAGGCACTTGTTCATGATATGCGGTAAACACTTGGCCCAAGCCTTTGGCTATGATCGAAGAGCGGATCTTCTGATAATATGAGAGAGGATGTATTATGAAATTCTGTCTCGAACACGTTTCTTTGTATATTTTGTAAAAATCTTCTACGGACTTTTCATCTGTCCCCTGTTTAATTGTTATCCCGTGTTTTTCGGCAATATGTATATTATATCTGAACTTACTCTCGAACCCTGCCCTTATCTTCTCTAGTGTCGGGGAAAGATCAAGGATAAATGTGCTCCTAGGCTGGACCTCCTTTCTTGCTTTGACAAAACCTTGCGTCTTCAATATCCTTAAAGCATTGTCATCGCTTTCCGGCACTTCCGGGTCCATCCTTAAAAAGAGAGCTCCGTGTTTTTTTGCTTCGCTATAAGCTGCTTTGACGAACATATTTACTTCGTCAGGAGAATCAAAATCTATCAGAGGTCCTCTGGGAACATAAAAAAAGCATTTTTTTATCAGCGGAAGCTTTCTTTTTAAAAGCATCGCCGAAGCCCCGTTACTTAATGCAAGTTTTATCGGCTCCCATCCAAATCCTGCTTTCACGATACCCCATTCATCGCTTTGCAGTATCTGGTTTTCAAGTTTCATGGTAAAATTCTAACACCGTGCCGATATAATGACAATGTTATAATAAGACCATGATCTTGGTAATAGACAACTATGACTCATTCACCTACAACCTGGTGCAATATCTTGGCGAGTTAAAAGCGGAGACAAAGGTTTTCCGCAACGACAAGATAACACTACAAGAAATAGAAGCTCTGTCGCCCGAAAAGATACTTGTCTCGCCGGGGCCCTGCACTCCAAAAGAAGCGGGTATTTCTATAGATCTGATCCGTCATTTTGCGGGCAAGCTGCCGATACTGGGAGTTTGTCTGGGACATCAGGCAATAGCAGAGGCGTTTGGCGGAAAAGTGGTAAAAGCTGAAAAGCTTATGCACGGAAAGACCTCAAAAATATACCATGACAAAAAGACGATCTTTAAAGAGCTTCCAAGTCCTTTTGACGCTACCAGGTATCACTCTTTGATCGCGGAAAGACAATCTTTGCCGCAGTGTCTTGAGATCTCAGCATGGACCAAAGACGGAGAAATTATGGGATTGCGCCATAACCAATATAATATTGAAGGGGTTCAATTCCATCCGGAATCTATTTTGACAGGTAAAGGCATGAAACTTCTCAAGAATTTTGTTGCTATCTAACGTGGAGATCGGCTTTTAAGCTGATTCCAACGATCAACGGCCATTTGTCTTTCCTGTTGCAGCTCTTTTACCTTAACTGTATTGCCCCGGGCCTTATTGATCTTTATTTTTGAATTCAACTGTTTTATATAGTTCTTTGCTTTTTTCTCCGCGAGAACCGAGGAAGACACCTTTTTGACGGATGTTTTTTTGAGCACCACTTTTTTGGCTGCCGCTTTTTTGGCTGCCGGTTTTGGAGCAGTTGTTTTTTCCTGCTCGGCTTTCCATTTTCTCAGCGTCCTATTTTTCTCTTTTTTCAGTTCTTTTACTTTGGCGGTATTGCCTTTAGCCTTATTCTTCTTTATCTTTGAATCCAACAGGTTAAGATAATCTCTTACGCCTTGCGCATTAGATACAGCGGGAGTCGGCTGCTTGATTTTGTTGACCTCTTTTTCATCGGGTACAAAGAAACCTGTTTCTTTTTCAGATCCTGAGACAGATTGTTCAGTTACTGGAGTTTCCGCCACGATTACAGGCTCAATTACTTGGCCTGATGGTTTTTCTTCTTTCTTATCAAACTTCCAGGAAGCTACCGCAGGGAAGTCTATCGTGAACGAAACAAAATGAGTTGAGTTGTCGCTTACAAGCATATCGCGGTAATACGCGTAATCAACTCTAAACCGGTCGACCGCAAGTCCCACTCCGGCGGAATAATTGAAGTAATTCTCCCCTTGACCCTGCGTCATTTGCTCGGCACCTATTCTTATGCCGACGTTTTTCCATATTTTTGTCTCAAGTCCCGCCTTTACCAGCATTGGCCGGCCTTGCGTCTGTTCCACATCAAGCAGACCTTCAAATACATCGTTCGGCTGATATATTAAACCGGCTTTTAAGTTGTAAGGGATCGGATCGGTAATCCCTGTATCCCATTTCATCCCGGTATTTAGTATATTCTGGCCGCTTAAACCAAGCCTTAATTTGTCATTAAACTTATATATGGCGCCGATATCTATACTGGCTCCCGACCCGTTGGCTACCTGGCTAGAACCATCGTTATAGTATTTTCCGGTTATGCCCAAATACGTGCTTTCCCACAATTTCCTGGAATATGCCACTGCTATTATGTTGCTGCCATAGCTGAATTCTCCCGCACTGCCTATCCTGCCGTTTGCTTCTATTGTAGTAAACACCAGATTACCTACTCTGGCTCCCAAATAACCTATTCCGATATTGCCATATTCCGTAGGGATCGCCGCGTTCAGATTGGTATACGTAACGTCCCCGGCAAAATTAGCGAACATACTGGAAAGTTCCATTGTCCCGATACCTCCAAGCCCCGCCGGGTTTGAGAAGATAGAATTGCTGTCCCCTATTTCGCCCACATACGCCCTGCCCAGAGAAATAGATCGTGCGCCGGCCCCTATCAGCTCAATATCAGCAGCCATTACAGGCGCTAATATCACTGTAAATACTATTGTCAATATTGACCAGATTATTATGGCCGCTTTACGCATACGATTTTCTCTTCTTCCTTTAAATACCCATCGACTTGTGCGGGGGAAATCTTGCAGAGAAAATAGCGCGTATTTTGACCAGATTTTTACCAATAAATTGAGTTTTTTGAAGAAAAAAGCGAAGAAAAACTAAGAGCGGATTTTAGATTTTTTAGCTTATTTTAGGTATTTTTAGAGCGTCATTGCGAGGAGTCCCGAGCGACACTGAGCGAGCAAAGCGAGTCGAAGTGGAGCCGAGGGGCGACGCCTGCCTGCCGGCAGGCAGGAAGCAATCTACAAAGTTGCAACCTGCACCTCACCCTATCGTTTCACCACCATAACATTGCACTTGCCCAGTTGTTTTGAAGTGCTCTTCTCAAGCACCCTTATCAGATAGGCCCCGTTCTCTATCTTAACGCCAAACATGTCTTTTCCGTCCCATGTCACCTCATTATACCCCGCCAGACCTCCCATTGTGCCGCTCATATACTGCCCTTTGCTTACCACTTTACCAACTACATTAAATATATATACCATCACGTCCATATCATTTGTAAGTGTGTATGATATCCTCAAATTCCCTGCGTTCGCATCATACGGATTGGGATACCCAAGCACGCTTCCCACTATCTGCTGTACACCCGCGGCGGTTACCATTATTCCTGTTATCTGTCTCTCATATACATTGCCTTCCGTGTCCGTCGCCTCTATCCTTATGCTGTGTTCCCCTGCCGGTATCGCCTCTTCCGCCGTATACTCTAACCCCTTTATCGTCTCTTTCCCTTTTGTCCCGGCTGATGTCATCTTTACTCCGTCAACATATACATCCAGCGTCTCCAGGCTTACTCCTCCTTCGATCTCAACGTTCACCTTTAGCTTGCTGCTTATTATGTCTCCAGATAACAGATCCCTTCCTTCTGCCTTTATCCCTTTGAAATCCTTCTTCCCTCCGGTCTTTTGTTCTCCTAACAAAGTCCATTCGCTCTCTATCCCTTCCAAGTTCCTCGCCTTTACTCTGAAACTATATGTACTGTCAGGCGTTAATCCCCTGTTTGTATAACTAGTTCCTTCTATCCACCCCGAATTAGTCCCCGCTGTCGTATTCTCACAATAATACTTTGTCCCTGTACCGCTGCCTCCGCTTCCCCAATTTGCCACTATCACTGTTGACGTAACGGCGCTAAATGCTCCGGCCATCGGCTTTTCCGGTCCTAATGATGCTACAGATACTTTCTCAAATACCGCCTCTATACTGTGATCTGCTGCCACGTTGTTGAAAGTGTAAGAACTTGGCATCCCTATTGATGTCCCATCTACTTTAATTGATACTATCTCATATCCGCTTTCAGCACTGATACTAAACACCCGACTCCCGCCTTCGGTTACCGCTATCAACCCGCTCGGCTCTATTGTCCCTCCTGCACCGGCTATCGCACTGATGCTATATGTCCTGACTACATTGTTCACCGTTATTGTTATTGTTTCCTGTGATATGCCTCCGTACGCATCCCTTGCCTTGAACGTTACAGGATAGCTTCCTGATTGACTGTAACTCGGGCTCCAGTTGAATAGACCGCTTGTCGCATTGAAAGTCGCTCCGCTTGGAAGTGTTACTGATTCATAAGTTAATGTGTCTCTGTCTTCATCGGTAGCACTCACAGTAAAGGTTAAAATATTCCCTTCACTCGTCGTCTTGTTCCCTATATGTGTCAGTACAGGAACCATATTCAGCGTTTCCGCACTCGCGATATTTGAAAACGCAGAATCTCCTCCCTCGCTTGTCGCGCATACTTTGTAATAATATCTCGTGTGCGGTGACAAGCCCGTATTGCTGTACGAAGTAGAATTAGCTGCCGGAGATGCTATCGCAGTGAACACCGTCCCGTTCGGGCTTCTTGCTATCCTGTATCCCAGTTCATTCGTAGCATTATCCGTCCAGCTTAAATCTATTCTTGAAGAAGTAATCCCTACAGCCGTCAAATTACTGGGAGCTAACGGACCGCTCAAATTATTTACTATTATCGTTATTGACTCCTGAGATATTCCTCCATACCCATCCCTTGCCTTGAATGTCACATTGTATGTATTAGCCTGCGTATAATCAGGCGTCCAGCTGAATAGCCCGCTTGTAATATTGAAATTCGCTCCGCTTGGAAGTGTTACTGCTTCATAAGTTATTGCATCATTGTTTTCATCTGTCGCACTTACTGTAAAGATCAGTGTTTGTCCTTCACTCGTAGTTTTGCTACCTATATGTACCAGTACTGGAGATGTGTTAAGCGTTTCCAAGCTCACAATATTTGAATATGCCGAATCACCCGCTTCGTTTGTCGCGCATACCTTGTAATAATATCTCGTGTGCGCTGACAAACCTGTATTGCTGTATGAAGTAGAATTAGCTGCCGGAGATGCTATCGCAGTAAATGTCATCCCGTTGGAACTTCTTGCTATCCTATATCCGCTCTCGTTCGTAGCGTTGTCCGTCCAGCTCAAGTCGATTTCTGAAGAAGAAATCCCTGCGGCTGTCAAATTACCGGGGGCTATCGGCACACCAACAGGAGGTTCATTTACAGCAATATAATTCGTCATGGTCTTGACACTTGTTCCTCCCGGCCCCGTCACCTCTAACGTTACCGTATATGTCCCCGCAGTGTTATACCAATGCGTCGGAGATGTTTCTGCTGTCGTCGCGCTGTCTCCAAACTTCCACAATTCACTGGTGACAACACCTGTGGATGTATTTGTAAAAGCAACGTTCAACGGTTTAATTCCACTGAGAGGTACAGCGCTGAATTCCGCGGTAGGCACAGTAACCGAAAAAGCATTTATTACTATCGTCTCCGACGTCCCTATCTTCCCGTTCTCGTCTGTCGCTGTTATCGTAACAGTTTCAGCGCTATTGTCTTTGGCGTAATAGCTGAATTGTCCATTTATTAGTTTGTATTCATTGGTCGCTGTATCATAAGTACTATTTGAATAAAATTGTAAATTGGGACTGTTCGACGATAAGTTCACCACCGTCCATGAATCCCAACTCGCGATATCCCCAACCCCGTCTTTTGCCAGTACGGTATTGCTGAATCCTACTCCTGCAGTCTGAGGACTGCTCGAATTGACCGTGTACGATTCTATGCTGCCTGAAAAAGCCGCTTCTATCGTATGTATTTTAGTGACAGACTTAAATGTATAGGAATATGTTGAAACGCCAACAGCATCTGCTGTCGATACATTGTCTATTTTTACATATTTTATCAGAAGGCCGCTTTCGGCGGTTATATTGAATGTCTTAGTAGTATAGGCATCAACAGTAATATCGCTGCTTGGTGTTATTGTCCCTCCTGCCCCAGCTAAAACTGTTATAGTATAAGTATTGATAGCAAACGTAGCAGATATCGTATGATCGGCTTCCACACTCGCAAAAGTATAGTCGCTAACAGCTCCCACCGAAACTCCGTCCACCGACACATCCCCTGTATGCCATTGCGAACCGGTAGGGCTCATATAGAACTTAAGATTATCACCTTCACACACCTGCACTTCACCGCTCGGAAAAATACATCCCGCACCTCTGGTTGAAGTTCGTATCACATAAGGAGAACGTGCATATACCTCAATAGACACCATAGATGGTGCTGAGTCAGAATACCCGTTGTTCACTTTAAAAAGTAATGAATCTGCACCAGAATAATCCGTATCCGGAGAATATATCGCCTCATCCGAACCTGATATTGATAGTGTTCCGTGCAACGGCTGTTGAGTTACTTCACACGTTGATATCTGATATCCGTTAAAGTCATATCCATACAACTTTATCGAAAGAGGAATATTTTTGTTTGTCCTGACAGTTTGTCGTCCGGCTACCGGAGGGATGTAGTGAATCCCGCTATTTATTACTGAGTTTTTAGGGGCCAGAGAATTCTTGTGGTCGCTTCCGAGAGGAGCGATATCGGATACCGGCAAAAGCCCCGGAGGCAACAGCATCCCCATAAGCGACGCATCTATCGCATTCAAGCCCGCTCCACCCTCATCGTTGTTGACAAAAGCTCTTACATCAGCATATTTTCTCAATAACGGTTGGTCCTCAAACTTTGGATAAAAAGTATATTGGCTGTATCTGTAATGAGATTTATTGACCGGATTTGCCGGGCCAAAAGCAGTAATTCCAGGTATTAGGTCATATCCGTAATTTTTATAAGTTATCGCATCGGCATGCAGAGGATCTTTAACGGATCTTGAACCAAGTCCTGTAATATATATCATGCCATTCGGATTGGCTCCAAGCATATAATCGGCACTCAAACTTATTGCGTTGTGATAATCTGTAAGCTTACCTGAAGAAAGAGGGGCTAAATTATTGAACTTGATCCTGGAAAACATCGCCATTACATATTGACCGATCGCCGTACCCTGGCCCCAGCCTGTCCCCCATCCGCTCCAGCGACCGTTCCTGTGGGCATATAGTGTATTGATGTTATCAAGCCCTGTATCAGCAATGTTTTCAATCTTATTTATGCAGCTTGAGTAATACCATTTGCTTTTATCGACTTTGCCCGCATCAATATATCCTATAATGTCCGTCGGGCACAAACCCCATTGAATCGGTGTGGTCATCCCGCTTTTCCAGCTGGTTGTGTCTATATAAGAGAGGTTTCTGCTGATCGGAACGCTGTGGCTATGCCATGAATCACTTATATCAAGTATTGTTTCAAACTTTTTCGCGTATTTGTCGTCTCCGGTTGCTCTAAAAAGCTGGCTACTGGCACAGGCCATTCCCGAAGTCCATGTTTCATCAACCCCTTGAGAAACTGCCCAGTTATATGCTCGTATTGCCCGATCCAACAGTTCATCTGATTTAGCCTTGTCAAAAGGAGCGATCAAATGTGAAGCCTGAGCGAACACACCGCAAAAACGTATCGTGACATGAGGATCCCTGACATACGTCCAATAAGGAGTGGAATCCAGATCGGCATAATTCCACGGGGCACCGTCGTTAAACCATTCAACACCAGCTCTTATTCCGCCGTCATCCTCCTGCAGTTGCTCCCATGCTTTGATTCCATATAATGCCTCATCAAGAATATCGGGGATGCCGTTACCGCTTTCCGGAATGCTCAGCTGTCCGTCGACAAAACCCTGCGGGTTCCCCTCATAAGCTTGCATAAGATACGTGGGCAGATCAAAATGGGACGGATATTGGTCCCAGTCACCGGCATCATGGTGACCGCCCGAAAGCTCTCTTCGACCTGTGAGCGGAGGCTGTGTCGAAGTTACTGAAGAGAAAGGAGCTCCCCAACCCTGTCCCGGTATGTCCGCCGTATACACAAACGGATGGTCAGGAGACCTGCCCGCCCATTCATCTGCCCAGTTCGAATTACGCAAGTCTCTACCCCACCTGTTATAATACATGCCCCTTGATACAACGTAAAACGCTTTGAATATACCGCTGTAGCTGATCTGCGTCGGCCACGACACTCCAACTCCGGGGATTCTCACTCTGTAAAACCTTCCTTCAGCAGCCGGAACGGACGATAAATCAATTTCATCAACGGCTCCTCCGGAATCGGTGTCACTCGCCGACCTTAGATTTATGGGCACCCCGTTCACTACCGCACTCCTGGGGAAAATTTTGTCCTCATTGTCTATAAGCACATCCGCATTATTTGGAAAGTCAGCCAATGAAAGTGCACCGCCGTCACCAAGCCATCCGGAAATATACGCATAGCGCTTTGTGGAACTCGGACAGTAGCCTACTTGGTTAAGCTGAATTACCGGGGTCTCAAGATATCTATCGCTGAAAGGAACAATTACTTCAAGTGATGATGTCATCGGATCATAAGTCGTACTAACTTGAGGTCCTCTTATTATTAGAACTTCTCTTGTTCCGACATCTTGGGCAAGTTTCAAATATATGTTATGGTCAACATCCACCGTAGAATTATCCGCACTAAACCCTCCGTTTACAGGATCGTAAGTATAGACAGGATTACCCACAGCGATCGAATGTCTAAAAACGTTGTCGACATTTATAGCGGTTCCATCCGCTCTTTTTACCGTCCAGGGGCCTGCCTGCCAAAGCGCTCCAGTATAACCTGTCAAATTGCTATATATATAAGTCGGAGGTTGGATGCTATCGCAATAGGACTTAACACTTTTATTTTGAAGTACGATCATGATCGTGTTCGGCGATATCATATGCACTTCCCGTACGGGAGTATTTAGCTGTGCCCTTGGTCCACCTATTGTCCTTATATGTGTATTGCCGGCGGCTAGCACAGAATCGCCATTTAATGACTCAATTCTGATAAAAATATCATCAGCAGCAACCAGATTAGTTAATACACAACTTATTTGGCCTGCATCAAGCGAAGCAACCTGGAATTTTAAAGGCAGTGGACCATTAACTGTTTCCGGCGGTTCAGGCCCGACAAATATATTTATCTTGTTGGCTCCTGATATTGTACCCCATGACAAATCAACGGTGCTCGAAGTGATATTGGCTGTACTCAAAGGCAGCACAGCGGGATTCAAAGAAGCTATCCCTTCTGCGCTCATAAATATTGTGGCCTGCGGAACATTGATGTCATTAGAAAAGATGGTCAACATTCCGGATTGCACACCTTCCACGGTGGGAGTAAAAGTTACATATACTTCTTCTGTGCTTACACTCTCTAATGTAAAAGCCGCAGGAGTCACATAGAACAATTCGTTAGAGCTGACAATATTTGAAACATTAAGAGCAACGTTGCCTAAGTTTGATACATTCAGTTTCCACGTCATACCGGACCCAACGGGAACTTTCCCGAAATCCAGAGAGTTCTGAGATACTGCGAGCGACGCGTTCATTCCTTTCCCTCTCAAAACTACGGTATGAGTGCTTCCCATAACCGTCGCATTGTGATTAATAATAATGTTCGCCGTTTTATTCCCGTGTGCTGTCGGGTTGAACGTTACCGGCATAGATCTGCTCGAATCTGCCCCAATCGTAAAACCCGATAAAGAAACAGAGAAACTGTCTTTATCCGTTCCTTCCAGACTGATGCCGCTTACTATTAACGGCTGATTCCCAATATTAGTTACCGTAAGTGTTTCAGTGGACGCGCTTTTTACATTTGTATCAGCAAAGATTATATCTCTATAGTTCCCAATCAAAGGTGAGCTTTCGGGATTTACATTGGACAACTTTACCGCCCAGATGTCATCAATGTATATGTTGAATCCTTTTGAATCTGGATTAAAAAAGATCCTTTCAATACTACCCAATTCATAAGTGGCGGTTTTTAACGCCGAGATGGGAATTCTTACCAGCCGATATGTTGCGTCAAGACTCCCGCCATCGATATAAGCTTCGATACTAACGAAATTACTGGTATATGGCCAGCCGGATATATCAAAGCTAAATGTTTTTCCTTCTTGGTCGCATTTGGCATAAAACCAGATCTCATCATATGCGGATATATCGCTCCTCCACGAAGGCAGATTAGTCAGGCTTATAACAGGACTGTGATAACCATCATACGGCGTCCCGTTAAAACACCAGGTATTCTGGTATGCTTCGGAACTTATACATACTCCGTTGGTAAAATAGGAGGCTTCGCGCATGACTTCACCGTTCCAGAGAAGCAGGTTGTCCGTTGCGGATCCTTTTGAAGGAAAAAACAACAAAAACAATGCGGCAAAGAAAAAGAGCACTAGCAAACTTGTTCTATGTGATTTGTCGATTCTCTCGTTATCCATGCTTTTTACAGTCTCCATTTTTCGATGATTATACCATATTAAGGCCGGTTATCCTCACAATTCGTTGTTAAAAAGCGGGCAGTAAGAAGATATGATAATCTGTCTATCTCTTTACCACCATAACATTGCATTTACCCAGTTGTTTTGAAGTGCTCTTCTCAAGCACCCTTATCAGGTATGCCCCATTTTCTACTTTAGCACCAAACATGTCTTTTCCGTCCCATGTAACCTCGTTGTACCCTGCCAATCCTCCCATAGTCCCGCTCATATACTGCCCTTTGCTGACCACTTTGCCAACTACATTAAATATGTATACCATTACGTCCATATCGTTCGTAAGCGTGTACGATATTCTTAAATTCCCTGCATTAGAGTCATACGGGTTCGGGTACCCAAGCACGTTTCCCACTATTTGCTGTACACCCGCGGCGGTTACCGTTATTCCTGTTATCTGTCTCTCATATACATTGCCTTCCGCGTCCATCGCCTCTATCCTTATGCTATGCTCCCCGGCCGGTATCGCCTCTTCAGCTGTATACTCCAGTCCTTTTATCTTTCCATCTCCTTTTGTCCCCGCTGACGTCATCTTTACTCCGTCTACATACACATCCAGAACTTCAAGGCTGCCTGCTCCTTCTATCTCTACACTCACCTTCAGCTTGCTGCTCACTATGTCCCCTGTTAACAGGTCCCTTCCCTCTACCTTAATACCTTTAAAATCCTTCTTCCCTCCGGTCTTCTGTTCACCTAACAAAGTCCACTCGCTCTCTATCCCTTCGGCACTCCTTGCCTTTACCCTGTATGTGTATGCACTATCAGGTGTTAATCCCCTGTTTACATAGCTCATTGCCTGTATCCACCCGGAATTTGTTCCCGCTGTCGTATTCTCACAGTAATACTTTGTCCCTGTACCACTACCTCCGCTTGCCCAGTTTGCCACTATCACCGTTGACGACACTCCGCTAAATGCTCCGGCCATTGGCTTCTCAGGACCTAACGGTGCTACAGAGACCTTCTCAAACAATGCCTCAATGCTATGATCCCTGCTGATACTGCTGAAACTATATGTCCCTGCCGCGCCTTGCGTTACCCCGTCAACTTTGATCGATGTGATCTCATATCCGCTCTCAGCACTGATACAAAACACCTGGTTGCCGCCTTCTGTTACCTCTATCAATCCGCTCGGCTCTATTGTCCCTCCTACACCGGCTATCGCATTGATACTATATATCCTGACTACATTCGGTAGTGTTGTCGCACTCACTGCCGAACTATATGCAGAATCCCCTTCTGCATTGAAGGCACATATTCTGTAATAGTATGTAGTATTTGCAGATAATACACTGTCGCCGTAATTTACCGCGTTTGCCGAAGGCGTTGCTATCGTTGTCCATGAACTTGTACCGTTAAGGCTTCTCTGTATCCTATACCCCGTCTCATTAATCGCATTGTCTGTCCATGTAACTTCTATCCTGGATGTTGATGCAGATATTGCCGCAACATCGCTTGGAGCCGATGGCAGTGTCATTGAGAACGAGGCTTCTATTGTATGCACTGCTGTTACATTACTAAATGTATATGCGCTTACTCCGCCCTGGCTTACTCCGTCTACCAACACATTTGATATGCTGTAACCTACTTCCGCTGTTACTTCAAATGTCCGATTACTGCCTTCAGTTACATTGACACCTCCGCTTGGGTTAATACTTCCTCCTGTTCCTGCGCTCGCCGTTATCACAAATGTACGAAGGACATTATTGACTGTTATTACCACCGTCTCTGAACTTGTCAACGATCCGTCGCTAACTGTAAATATGGGACTGTAACTTCCGGATTGACTGTAACCTGGTGTCCAGCTGAATACTCTCGTACCTGTGTTAAAACTCGCTCCTGTGGGTAAGTTTGCCGCTGAATACGTCAGCGCCGTCCCGTCTTCGTCAGTCCCGCTTACTGTGAATGTTAATGCGCTGTTCTCATTAACGCTCTTACTCCCTATCGGTGTAAGCGTGGGTCTCCTGTTCACATTCGTCACCGTGATCACTACTGTCTCTGAACTCGTCAACGATCCGTCGCTTACTGTGAATATAGGACTGTAACTGCCTGCTTGACTATAACTTGACGTCCAGCTGAATACTCTCGTACCTGTGTTAAAACTCGCTCCTGTGGGTAAGTTTGCCGCTGAATACGTCAGCGCCGTCCCGTCTTCGTCAGTCCCGCTTACTGTGAATGTTAATGCGCTGTTCTC
>JBAZKW010000006.1:0-91360 GCA_041650595.1 Candidatus Margulisiibacteriota bacterium | reverse complement strand
ACGTCCAGCTGAATACTCTCGTACCTGTGTTAAAACTCGCTCCTGTGGGTAAGTTTGCCGCTGAATACGTCAGCGCCGTCCCGTCTTCGTCAGTCCCGCTTACTGTGAATGTTAATGCGCTGTTCTCGTTCACACTCTTACTCCCTATCGGTGTAAGCGTGGGTGCTCTGTTGATATTCGTCACCGTGATCACTACTGTCTCCTGTGATATGCCGCCGTACAAATCCCTAGCCTTAAATGTCACATTGTAAGTATTGGCTTGCGTATAATTCGGGCTCCAGAGAAACAATCCGCTTGTCGTATTAAAACTCGCTCCGCTTGGAAGTGTTACTGCCTCATAGGTAATACTATCTCCATCCGCATCCACGGCATTTACTGTAAAGCTTAACGTCTGTGCTTCAACCGTCGTCTTATTGCCTATAGAAATTAAGGACGGATTAGTATTTAACGTCATAGCATTTGCAGTATTACTGTAAGCAGAGATCCCGGATGCATTGTACGCATATACCCTATAATAGTAAGCCGTATGTGCCGATAACCCAGTATTGTTGTAAGATGTCACCGCCCCTACCGTCGCTATCGTAGTCCAAAAGCTTGTCCCGTTAGGACTTCTTTGTATTCTGTACCCTTCTTCGTTATTTGCATTGTCAGTCCATGAAAGATCGATCCGGGAAACGGATACTGCCGCAGCAGTAACACCGCTTGGGGCCGAAAGCAGGGCTATAGAGAACAAAGCTTCTATTGTATGCGTTGTTGTCACATTACTGAATGTATACGCACTTATCCCGCCTTGGCCTGTTCCATCAATCAAAACATTCGATATGCTATAGCCAACTTCTGCTGTTATAGTAAATGTCTGATTATTTCCTTCTGTTACATTAATATTCCCGATCGGGCTAATGCTACCTCCTGTTTCTGCGCTAGCCGTTATCACAAATGTCCGCAAAACATTATTGACGGTTAATATAACCGTTTCTGAAGTGCCTAAACTGCTATCCCTAACCTCAAATGTAACAGTATATATTCCCGCCTGGCTGTAACTTGGAGTCCAATTGAATGCCCCAGAGCTCGCATTGAGTGATGCCCCGCTTGGTGTCCCCGTCATCGTATACGTCAGAGGATCACTGTCAGGATCACTTCCAACTATAGTGAAGTTTAGTGTCTTGCCTTCATCAGTAGTCTTATTGCCTATGGATGAAAGGACCGGAGGCCTATTTTGTGTCTTCGTATTGGCAGTATTGCTGTAGGCGGAATCTCCGGCTGTATTGTAAGCTCTTACTCTGTAGTAGTACGTCGTATTTCCAGTCAATCCTGTATTGTTGTATGTAGCTGTATTTGTTGCTACCGTTGTTATCTGTGTCCAGGTACTGCCGTTCGGGCTTCTCTCTATTTTGTATCCGTCTTCATTGTTCGCATTATCCGTCCATGCGAGAAGGATCTCTGAAGTCGATGCCGCAGTAGCCGTAAGTCCGCTCGGAGCTAAAGGAGCACCATGACTGTAATCTCTGGCTATATTGCTTATCCGGACATTATCTATATATCCGTCAAAGTTCCCGATCACTACAGAAAAACCATTAGTCCTGCCAACATTAAAGCTTTTGTTTACGGGCCCCTGCTTCAGCTGTCCGTTCTGGTAGTATGATATCTGGCTTCCGTTATATATCACGGCAACATGCGTCCATACCTCTGCCGAGATTTCTGAGAGCCATCCTTCCACTTTCGCATCATAATCCCATTGCCCTTGATATAACGCATTTATTTGCGAATCATAATCCTGATATATTTGTAAAAGAGCGACATTAGCTAAGCCCCTTGGGTTCCAATTGATTTTGTATATCCAATACTCAATACTAATCTGTCTACCCGCCGACGGCATGATCTCCGTGTCCGGTATGCTGACTGTGGCGTTGCTGCCAATGGTGGTGCACCTGAACGCCGTGCCAAGACTGGGAACATTGGTTTCACGGTATCCGGTGTTGCCGTTCAAGGTCAGCGTGTAACCGTTCCCGCTGCTGTCGAGACCATCCCCTGAAAAGTTCCACAAAGCTATTGTATCCATATCCGCCTGGTAATTAACGTTTGTCAAAGACATAGGATTGTTCAGCATATCCTTTACGTTTTGCACTGTCAGAGTATAAGCAGCGCCGGTAGCATGGTCAGTTGTCTGTAGATCGACAGTCTTTTTGTTCCCGCGCAGCACAATATTGTTAATAATAATCCCGTTATCTATGCTGTAACTTCCCTGTGTCAAGGCTGACACACTGTCAAGCTCTTCATTAAATGTTATCTCTACATTCTTTTTACAGGCATTTACGGATACGATCTCCGGAGGCAGGTTGTCTACATAGGAAATATTTGTTCTGTCAGCCTGACCAGAATTCCCTGATCTATCTGTTCCCAGTACTTTCATATCGTATGAATTGCCGTTCACAAGATTGTATATCGGTGCGGTCTGTTCTGATAAATTGGACAGTTCCTGACCTACTAAGATACACTCATGGGTACTACTTGCTGTCTCCCCATTGTTTGAAGTTGTTGCAGTAAATATAATAGAACATGCTGACAGTATTTCGCTTAAGGTGAACGTTACATCAACTTTGTTCAAAGCACTCCCGCTTGTGGGATGTACTGTCCCAAATGATGGAGGCGTCATATCAAGAATTATCGTATCCGAGATCTCTTCGGTGCTCCAATTCCCTGCTTTGTCTTTATATTGAACATAAACTTTTTTTTCTCCGTCGCCTGCGTTCAGCGTCCAGTTTTTTGACGTTGAATAGTCTTCGGTCGTTGACCATGTAACCCCATCGTTCGAAAACCTCATGTTGTCAACCCAATATCTATCATCAGTGGCTGTTAGAGCTAGCGCTACTGATTCACTTGAAGTAAAAACAGCTCCGTTATTGATGTTGATAGTACCTGTAGGAAGCACTGTATCAAAAGTCGACAAAACTATTACACTCGAAAAACTATCAGACCAATTTTCTGCGCCGTCCTGGTACTGGACATACACGGTTTTTGTTCCTTCCCCGCTTGTCAATATCCATTCCTTGCTTGTCGCATACGATTCGGCTGATGTCCAGTTGTATCCGTCATTTGAAAATCTCATCTGTGACACGCCATCCGTATCGGTTGCCCATAACGAAAGTATTACGCTTGTGGAATCCGTGCTTCCGGCACCTGAATTTATGACAATTGTCCCGACCGGCGTAGGGTTTGCACCGCCAGCAGTAACAAATAGCCCCTGGCTTGCATTATAATATGAGCCCGTTGGCGCAACCTCGAGCTTGACTGCACGGACCATATAAGTATAGCTATTGACTCCTGCCGAGCCGTCAACATATTGAGCGTTCGTTATAAGGTTCGCGTTTAGTTTAGTGAACGGGCCTTCCCTGTTTGCCGAACGGTATATGTTATACCCCATAACTTGCGGGTCAACTGACGGCGTCCAGCTTAGGTTTATATTTGGACCGGAGGCTATCCCCACAAGACTTGAAACCGGAGCAACAGGACGCGCAGATAATGAGGGATCACCGTTGAGCGTAATACTGATTCCTCGAGGAGAGTACCCGACAGCTTGATATAATCTGTTATTGTTACGAGTCGTATGCGCGCTATCGCCTAATGTGCCGTTGAAAGCAAATTGATGCAAAAACCATGATGGTCTATCAACTCCCCACCAGCTTGCAAGCCCATATGTAGGTGTTGCCAAACATGCGCGCATCTTATTGTCTCTTTCATTCCAGTTATTTATCCAGCTTGCTCCTATACAGAAAAACAGTGCTTTCGCATCACCATGAACGATATCGCCTGTAGTCGAACCAATTGTTGAAGCTCCCAGATATTGGCTTGAACCTAACGTATTAGTCCATTCGGCTCTGGAACAGGAAATGCTTGCACCACCGATAAGCTGGGAAAAGCCTTCAGTCATGGATGTATATGTGTCGGAGGACAGATTCCTTTTTGCTAAATTGGAAAAAGCGCCTTGTTTGTGCCTATAATAATGGTCCTTATTTAAATATCGCCTCATAAATTCTTCTTCGCTGATAAATGTAGAAGGGCCTCCGTAATACAGTATCCCCGGCATATCATAAAAATCAACTCTGCCGTATGTCAGCTCAAGATTTGAAGGAATTGATGTCTGATCAAATTTGCCATCTCCTGGAATGTTATATCTATAATCTGACGCTGATGTAATATAGTAACCTCCTGTGCTCATATTCACACTGGAATCCGTCCATACTCCGTCAATATCCGCATAATAACTGTCCGCCGGATGTGCGCCTACATTTTCCCAATGGCCATCTATCGCCGTACATCCGGAAAGAGGTATCGGAACATTGCCTAGCAAAAACAGGCATTTTACGTTTTCCGGATCAGAATAATAATCAGATACTATCAGAGATTTTACATTCGGAGGAGTATCGGTCCGAGAGACATAATGCGTTATGACCGCCCATCCATCACCTAAAAGATCTTGTTTAAGGCGCTCAGTTTCAAGAAGCAATGATGCGCTAAATCTGTCATCAATAATTAAAATTATTTTTCCGCGGTTTTCCTTGACAGGAACTTCAATTCCGCTGCTTATAAATGTCATAAGGCTGCCCCTCTTTATCAGATATTCATAATTTATACCGACGCTTACATTTGTATCGGCATAACTTCGGGCTGAGGACCCGAGAGTTGCGATCGGATCGCCCCATACTGTTGAAAAATCCGAGCTTGACCATCCTGACGGGTTGACCATGAGCCTTTTGTAAATTACGTACTCCGTTGACCCATCCCCGTTCCAATTAATTGTTATCTGTGGCGGGCTTGCCTGAGCTATTGCTGAAACATCCATAGCATAAGCTCTCGAAGTATTGCAAAAACTGCAAATAAAAGGGAGTATCAGCAAAACAAGGATAAGTCCTGTTATATTTATATTAAGTATTCTCATCATTAATAACCTTCGCCTTATCTTTTCAGCACCATTATATTGCATTTGCCCATCTGCTTTGAGGTGTTCTTCTCAATCACTCTTATCAGATATGCTCCGTTCTCTACCTTAGCCCCAAAGATGTCTTTCCCGTCCCATGTCACCTCGTTGTACCCTGCCAGTCCTCCCATTGTCCCGCTCATGTACTGCCCTTTGCTCACTACTTTGCCCGCCGTACTAAAGATGTATATCATTACATCCATATCGTTGGTCAATGTGTACGATATCCTTAAATTTCCTGCATTAGAGTCATACGGGTTCGGGTATCCAAGCACACTTCCCACTATTTGCTGTACACCCGCCGATGCAACCGTTACTCCCGTTATCTGCCTCTCGTATACGCCGCCTTCCGTGTCCATTGCCTCTATCCTTATGCTATGTTCTCCCTCAGGTATAGTTTTTTCCACTGTGTACTCAAGTCCTTTTATAGTCCCCTTCCCTTTTGTCCCCGATGATGTCATCTTTACTCCGTCCACATACACATCCAGCGTCTCTATATTTTTCCCCTCATCTATCTCGACACTTATGTTCGGTTTGCTGCCTACGATATCTCCCGATAACAGGTCCCGTCCATCCGCCTTTATACTTCTGAAATCATTCTTTGCTCCGGTCTTCTGCTCTCCTAACAACGTCCACTGGCTCTCTAAACCTTCTGCGCTCTTTGCCTTTACCCTGTATCCGTATGTACTGTCAGGCGTTAATCCCCTGTTAACATAGATAGCTCCCTCTATCCATCCCGAATTTGTCCCCGATGTCGTGTTTTCACAGTAATATTTTGTACCAGCACCGCTATCTCCGCTTACCCAATTTGCCGCTATGACTGTTGATGTAACTTCGCTAAATGCTCCTGCCACCGGCTTTTCCGGACCTAATACGCCTACAGACGTCTTCTCAAATACCGCTTCCACGCTATGGTTGGAATTTACATTGCTGAAATTATACGTCCCAACAGCCCCTTCCGATATTCCGTCTACTTTAACCGATACTATCTCGTATCCGTTATTTGCGTTAATACTAAATACCTGGCTGCCTCCTTCTGTTACCGTTATAAGTCCGCTCGGCTCTATTGTCCCTCCTATACCGGCCATTGCATTGATACTATAAGTTATGACCATATTCGGCAGGGTTGTAGTGCTCACTGCCGGACTATATTCCGAATCTCCTCCTATATTAAATGCACAGATCCTGTAATAATATGCCGTATTTGCCGTTAAGCCGCTATCGTTATAACTTATTGAATTTGCCACCGGTGTCGTTATCGTAGTCCACGAACTCGTCCCGTTGGGGCTCCTCTTGATTCTGTATCCTGCTTCATTAGTAACGTCCGTCCACGTTACATTTATTTGCGTCTGCGATGACGCGGTAGCTGCCAAGCCTGCCGGCACTAACGGAATACCGGGTAATGTCACAGTGAACTGGTCTGCCGTGCCCTGCGGAGAAGTCCCCATAGCCGTAGTCACTGTAATATGATATGTTGAACCTGTTAATCCGGACTGTATTACAGCATTTATTGTCGTATCATTCACAACCGTGAATGACTGTACATTAATTCCTCCTATCTTCAAATCCGACACATTAACAAAGTCAGTACCGCTTATTATTATTGAGGTTGTTCCCGTATTCAATCCGCTGCTTGGTGTAACAGCTGTAATTTCAGGGGCATTTCTGAGCGTTGTTGCATTTGAAATATTGCTGTACACCGAATTGCCGGCTGTATTGTACGCTCTTACCCTGTAATAATATGTTGTGTTCCCGGTCAATCCCGTATTGCTGTATGCAGCAGTATTCGTTGCTACTGTTGTTATCTGTGCCCACGTACTTCCGTCAGTGCTTCTCTCTATCTTGTACCCGTTCTCGTTACCGGCGTTATCTGTCCATGCAAGGTTGATCCGTACGGTAGATGCCGCTGTAGCCGCAAGCCCCGAAGGCGCAACAGGGATTGTTAAACTGAATGATGCAGATATTGTGTGATTTGCCGATACATTAGTAAATGTATAACTGCCTATAGCCCCTTGGCTTGCTCCATCCACCACCACATCCGCTACGCTGTACCCTGTGTTTGATGCTATTGTGAACTTTGTGCTTGTACCTTCCTGTGTACTATAACTGCCGCTCGGACTTATGCTTCCTCCCGTGCCGGCGCTTGCTGTTATCACAAATGTACGTAGTACGTTATTTACTATTATCGTTACTGCTTCCTGTGTTATCCCTCCGAATAAGTCTCTTGCTTTGAATGTTAGATTGTGGCTTCCTGACTGGATGTAACTTGGGGTCCAGTTAAATATTCCTGTTGTTGTGTTAAACACTGCTCCCGTTGGCAATCCTGTTGCTTCATATGTTACCGTATCTCCGTCTGCATCTGTAGCGCTGACAGTAAACGTTAATGTGCTTGTCTCATTTGTCGTCTTATTCCCGATAGATGTAAGTACAGGAGCCCTGTTTGATGTAGTAGCACTCGCCGTATTACTATACCCGGAATTACCTGCAGCGTTGTATGATCTCACCCTAAAATAATATGTCGTATGCGGAGTTAATCCCATACTATTGTAACCAACCGAATTTGTCGGCATTGTTGTTATGTATGACCAAGAATTGCCGTCAGGCCCCCTCTCTATCTTGAAACCGTCCTCATTATTTGCATTGTCTGTCCAGCCAATAGTAATCTGTACGGCTGATACAGCTGTCGCTGTTAAACCGGTTGGTGCTGACGGAATATTAGGCAATGTGGTTGTATTCACTGCCGAACTGTATGCAGAATCCCCTCCTGTATTGAACGCGCAGATCCTGTAATAATACGTCGTATTTGCCGTTAATCCGCTATTGCTATAACTTACCGCATTTGCCGCCGGTGTTGTTATCGTTGTCCACGAACTTGTTCCGTTAGGACTCCTTTGTATCCTGTATCCCGTCTCATTTGCCGTGTCCGTCCATGTAAGGTTGATCTGTGTTTGCGATGCCGCTACCGCAGCTAAACCACTCGGGACCGACGGTGCATTAGGAAGCGTTGTCGCATTTACTACCGAACTGTACGCCGAGTCGCCTCCCGTGTTGAACGCACAGATCCTGTAGTAGTACGTCGTGTTTGCCGTTAATCCCGTATTGTTATAACTTACTGCGTTAGCCGCAGGCGTTGTGATCGCTGTCCAAGGACCTGTTGCGCTGAGTCCTCTTTGTATCCTGTATCCGGTTTCATTTGCCGTGTCAGTCCATGTCAGGTTGATCTGTGTTTGCGACGCGGCCGCAGCAGCTAAACCACTCGGAACAGATGGCGCGTTAGGAAGCGTCGTCGCATTCCCCGTTGCATATCCGGAATTTCCTCCGGCATTATACGCATAGACCCTGTAAAAATATTGGGTAGTGGCAGTCAACCCTGTATTGTTGAAGGCGGTTGCATCAGCTCCGAGAGACGCAATTTCTGCCCAGCTGCTCGTACCGTTCGGGCTTCGTTCGACTTTATACCCCGTTTCATTATTCGCGTTGTCCGTCCAGGTCAAGTTGATCTGTGTCTGAGATATGACCACCGAATTCAAACTGGACGGTGTCGCTGGAACGCCCGGAAGCGCTTGAGTTATTAAAATTATTGCGTTACTCATATCGGAAATGCCATTCGCGTTGCTCGCAAATACCCGGTACAAGTAAGCTGTGTTCGGAGTAAGTCCCGTATCAGTATAGGAAATCGCATTTGCTCCCAAAGTCGCAACATTTGTCCATGGGTCATTAATAGACTGTTTCCTTTGAATAATGTAGTTTGTTTCAATATTGGAGTTATCAGTCCATCGGAGCGTAGCTTGCGTCTGGGTTATTGCTTCAGATGTCAATCCGGTTGGCGGAGAAGGAACGTTAGTAATAGCACTTAAAGTATTGCTGTAAGGAGAAGTGCCGCCGGTATTGTATGCGTATACCCGATAATAATACGTCGTATTGGCGGACAGTCCCGTATTTTGATATGTATCTCCGCTTACCGTAGCTATCTCAGTCCATGAGCTTGTGCCGTTCGGGCTTCGCTCAACCTTGAACCCCGCTTCATATACGGAATTGTCGGTCCAAGAAAGGTCTATCCTGTTCTCAGAATATGGGACAGCCGCAAGGTTCGACGGAGTTTCCGGCGTTGGCAATAATGTTACAGCTATCACGGGATTACTTGCGGCAGAATATCCCGCCTCATTAAAAGCGAGCACTTGGTAAACATATGCCGTATTTGGAGTCAATCCCGTATCGGTTATGGTTCTTATGTTTGCTTCTACCGTCCCGACCGAAACAAAGGGATCATTAAAATGCGCTTTGCGTTGTAACACAAAACTTGTTTCGTTATTTGAATTGTCCGTCCAGCTCAACGCTATTGAGGTGTACAACTGAGCGCCAACAGTCAGATTGGATGGAGCAGTCGGCGGCGTGCCCGCGTATGTTTTTGCGTTCGCGGTATTGCTATACTCGGAATTGTCTGTGGAATTGTAAGCCCTTACTCTGTAATAATAAGTTGTGTTCTCAGCAAGCCCTGTATTGCTATAAGCCGCAACGCCGGCTGCAACCGTGGCTATTTGGGTCCAGGTGATTGCGTCAGGACTTCTTTCTATCTTAAATCCGTCTTCATTGATCGCGTTATCAGTCCAGGCAAGGTTTATCTGCGAGGCCGATGCCGTATTTGCCGTCAAACCGGAAGGAGAAGACGGTATCGTCAAACTGAATGCAGCAGTTATTGAATGATTCCCTGAAATATTGGTAAAAGTATATGAGCTGATAGCTCCCTGAGCTATTTCGTCAGCTGTTACATTCAATATCGCATATCCGCTGTTTGCCGTTATCGTAAATTTTGTATTTGTCCCCTCTTGAGTGGAATAACTGCCGCTTGGACTAATGCCTCCTCCCGTACCCGCAATCGCTGTTATTATATATGTCCGTAAAACATTGTTGACAGTTATTAACACTGTTTCTGAACTTGTCAATACTCCGTCACTTGCTGTGAATATAGGGCTGTAACTGCCTGCTTGATTATACGTTGGCGTCCAGCTGAATACCCTTGTGCCAGCGTTAAACGTTGCCCCTGTAGGCAGGCTTGCCGCTGAATATGTCAGCGCTGTTCCGTCTTCGTCTGTTCCGCTGACAGTAAATGTTAATGCACTGTTCTCGTTTACGCTCTTACTCCCTATCCATATCAGCACAGGCGCTCTATTAATATTATTTACCGTGATCGTTATTGTTTCTTTCGATGTTCCGCCTTGACTATCTATCACCTCAAATGTGATGTTGCCATATGTACCTGATTGTGAATAATTCGGGCTCCAGCTGAAGGCTCCGCTAGTTGTATTAAAAGTCGCAGATGTCGGAATATTAAGGGCTTCATATGTTATAGGATCGCGATCTTCATCTGTTCCGCTTACCGTAAATACCAATATCTGCCCTTCGCTTGTCGTCTTATTGCCAATATGATTGAGGATAGGCACCCTGTTAACATTATTCACCGTGATCACTACCGTCTCTGAACTAGTCAAGGATCCGTCACTCACTGTAAAAATAGGACTATAGCTTCCGGCCTGGCTGTAACTAGGTGTCCAACTGAATACTCTCGTACTTGTATTAAATGTCGATCCTGAAGGAGTACCCGTCATCGTATATGTCAGTGCCGTACCATCCTCGTCTGTTCCGCTTACCGTAAATATTAAAGTGCTTGCTTCATTTGTCGTCTTGCTCCCTATACGATTAAGTACCGGTGCCCTATTCACACTATTGACCGCAAAAAGAGCCTCAACAGTCTGGCTCGAATTAATATTGTTTAACGAATAACTGGGTGGCGTCCCGACCGATGTCCCGTTAACTCTCAAGTCCGAAATATGATAGCCGGATTCAGGAGTAATGGCGAATGTTTTATTTCCGCCCGGAATTACACAGACCTGCCCTGAAGGAGTTATGGAACCGTGAGTTCCGTAAGTCGCCGTAATAGAATAGACCGGAACTGTTATTATGTTTGAACCACTGGCTTCTTCCGTTACATAGAAATTTATTCCCGGATCTTCGACCGTTGCTGATCGATTGAGCCTTATCCTTAAGATCTCATATTGTCCGCCAAAACCGGTGACCGTTGTCTTGCCGTTGCTCGCTGTAGTTGCTTCGGCTGTCGTGGTCCATGAGCCTTTTATCAGGCTCTTTATACTGTCATAAGCGGGTTTGGGATTATTTGAAGTGTCCAAAAGGCCGCCATATTTCAGATAAGACTCGTGTTCCAACATATCCCACCAGATTATGGAATTTACCGAATCGTTTCCATACATCAATGTAAAGATACGACCCACATATTCTGCCTGTGAAGCTGCATCCCATTTATTCTTCCAATAACCTGTATTCCAGTTGCTGTCATGGTTTGAAGGAACGCTGAATTCCGTTATATGTATTTTCTTGCCAAAGGAGGAATATTTATTCACGGTATCTACCAGCCAGTAAGGCGGCATGGCAGGCCCTTCTGCAGCACCAAAAGCATCATCCATATGGAATCCCGGATAGAACTGCAACCCGATTATATCGACATTTGAAATGTTTGCTCTTGATAGAAAATCCGAGTAAGTGAGCTTGTAATCCGTCCTGAGAGTATTGTCAAGATTATATTGTGCATATTTGTAACCGAAATCAAATTCATGCGGGCTGTTGACCAGGACTTGGCTACCGGTGCTCTTTAACGCAGATGCGGAATCCGCAAGCACAGATATCATCGCTTCTCTGGACAGATTGATCTCATTAGCCGTTGCCGGCTCGTTCATCGATTCCCAGATCGAATCGGTATTTCCGAAATATCCTAAAATCGTGTTTTGATAGGTGCGGTTATGGCTTGCTATGGTAGACGGATCGTTAGACAATTCGCTACCCGGTATCATCAGAAGGTTGAACCAGAGTGTCCCGTGGAACTTTACTTTATATCCGAGATTCTTGAGTGAAGTTATCCCCCATGTCTGATCTATAGTGTCCTTGTCATATCCGGCCGTTGTCGACCAGGCCGGCAGGACAGGCGCGATATCACTGAGTCCGGCTTCAATAGCTTTGCTATAAGCATATTTCCTGTCGGTATCGGCTTCAAACGTATGAAAAACATATCTCGATGTACCCTCGAACGCTCCAAACATGAACTGGTGGGAAGTCTGTGCAACTTCCAAAGTACAATTTATTATCGGTTTCCCGGAAAGATCTTTTGCGGTAACTTCGACAGTACCCTTTCTAATAACATTGATAGCTGCGCGGGCGGCTTTATATTCTAAACGGTCCCGTAGGTCGACGGCATCATCCAAATTGCTTACCGAAGAGATTTGTGCAATATCAGGATCACCCGGCATATATGTATTGTAATAAGAGGTCCTGTTGACCATTTCTCTCTTAACTGTATTAAGCAATTCCGTATTCAGGTTTATTACGGTAGCCTGTCCCGCAGCCGGAAGCGAAAATCCGCTGCCATCATTGTCTGCTTTCAACATGATCTTTCCGTGTGAAGCCGTCTGCCAGAAAAGTACGTTAACCGCAAAAGGCCCTCCTGTCTGGGAAGAATCGACCATCAAAGCAGGGATTGCCTTCCACTGCGAATTGGCAACCTGCCAGTACATAGCGGGTTGTATCTGGTCGTTCATATTTACAAAGCTTGTGTATTGCGAAAAAACATTTGCTCTTAAAGCCTCGAAAGAAGCTACATCCATCAGATTATTGCTTTGGTCCCTGCCTTCTATGATAAAAGTGGATGCTTGCGGAAGTCTTATATCTATGCCGGAATTTGATGCTGAGGGCTTGTAATAGAACCTGGGCTGGTATTGATAAATCCAATAGCCTTGCGCATTCTGGGCCACCGGCGGACTTACGAACAGATATCCTTCCATTGAAGCCGCGGATATTGTAAAGTTTCCGCTCGCATCTGTGGTTGCAGATGCGACATTTTGATAATTGGTATCCAATAATAATACGGTAGTATTAGGAATAGCGCTTCCGCTGCCCGCGGCTTTAATAGAACCGGTGACCGTCGGACTTATGGTTTCTTCATACACACCAATGTCGGGCGCTGAACCGATTGGAACGCCGGTGCCTGCAAAGTCCCGCGTCAATCCGACGTTCGCTCCAGCATTAATCGCGGGGGAACTTGATTGAACATGAAAGTTCTTTATTGCGGGATCGCTGTTGGCAGCATCTATAAATAGCGGCTCCGCCGATGATGAGTGAGATTCTTCCCCATGGCCTTTCCAACCGCTTAGATTTGATTCTGAAGATGCCTGGCCTATACTCTGCCAGATGAATTTTGTTCCCGTGTCAGGGAAATATATATTATTGTCAAAGTCCGGATTTGTCGTGTAAATATTGGCAATGAAATGACCTGTTGTGGTCTGGACAATATTGTTTTTAACTATCGTATGGTCGATATATTCCGACGGGCTATCGCTCATGATCCATATACCAAAATTAGCGGTGTTGTAGATCACATTGTTAGAAAATTCGACATTATTGAAACAATATGCCTGGCACCCATAGTATTCGTTAAAGACGATGTTGTAGTAGGCTCTATTCCCCGTGCTTGGCATAAGGTGACTTCCCGATATAGTATTGCCGTCAAACCTGATACCCGCGGACCCTAATCTTCCGCCTGACGTATCGTAGTATTGGTCGTGCACAATATTGTATCTGACGATATTATCGTTCCCTGCACGGAAAACGTTTATGCCGGCGCAGTCGTCTTTTGCCCGGCAGTTTTCATACACTGTATTATTTTCAATAATATTTCTCCTGGTCTGATCTTCCCCTGTCAGACTGATCCCAGACCACCCGCAGAGGTAAGTGGTATTGCCTGAAATGAGATTGTCGGAGCCTCCGTTCACGCTGATACCGTAAGCGCCGCAATCATGGACGGTATTGTTCAGGACTTCATTGGTATTGACCAGCGAAGTACCATCCGGACCGTTAAGAGAGATGCCGATACCGTTGAGCGCGGAACTGATCGCAAGGAGCACTCGGCTGCCGGTTATGTTATAAACTTCGCAGTTGCTTACTGTATTATTCCCGCATGCAATGCCCGGTGCGGGCGCGACATAAATAGCGGCAAGTCCGGCATTATCATGAACACTTAAGCTCTCGATCGACACATTGTTGGTGTTATATAAGTAAACCGTGCCTTCCACTGCAGTTACCCCGTGTATGCACTGTAAGTCGCGGATGACAATATTATTAGCCGCTACCAGGATCAGGCTCCTATACGCGACGATAGCTTCTATTGATGAAGGAGACGCTAAAGAATATATATTTAGAACATTATTGTCCCAAAACCATTGCTTGTCTTGAGTCAGCTCTACCGCTGAAGCAGCAGCCGTTCCCCTGATACCGCCAAAAAAGACCATGTCCGGCTGACCGGCAAGCGGCGAAGTATAAATGTTCGAAGAGCCGACTTGCTGCCATGGACTGACGGCAACTGCACCATTGATGATAGGTTTTTCTCCTGATCCATATGAACCGAATATGATCGGGCTCACACCTGAACCTGAATTAATTACGGTCAGCTGTTCCCTCCACTCCCGCCCGCGTTTAAACAGCACGCTCGCTCCTGGGACAAATGTGCTGTTGTTGACTTCGTTTATCGTCTTCCAGGGAGTGCCTTGTGATCCGTCATTATTATCATTCCCAGCAGAAGAGTCTACATAATAAGTGCCGCCCAAACCTATCCGGTTGGCTTTAAACGAGACAGCTATCGTGTGAGCGGCTGCCGCATTTAAGAAAGTATAGCTGCTTACAGGTCCTACAGAAATACCGTCAACAAGCACATCAAGAACATGGTAACCCGAAGCCCCTGCCATCGCAAAAGTGGTGCTGGATCCTTCTGATGTTGTTATAGTCCCAGAAGGAGAGATAGTTCCGTGATCTCCCGCGGTTGCGGTTATTGTATATGTAACCGGCCCTGCATACTCATAAGCACCAATATCCGGCCGGCTCCCCTGCGGAACTGCTGTCCCTGCATAATCAAGCCATTGGGAAGGTAGAGAGAATCCTTCTATTGTGCCAGCGTTAATACACGGGGATGTGCTCCGGAGTCTCATGTCGGAAGGGATGCTTTCAAGAGAGGGGTTGCTGTTTATAGAATGTATATCAAAACCGGTAGCTGATTTATATGTGTTCCAGTTAGAATAATTGGTCCAATCCGGCTCTATCTGCGCGAAAACATTCCCCGGGACACTGCAAAACCAATCGTTATAGTCTATTATTTTATTGGTCTTGCTTCCCGGAACAGAGATTATCAAATTGGATGGTACAGAGACTGTTCCACCTGAGTTGAAGCCGATATTATTCTTGACCACGGTAACTTCGGTAGAAGAATCTATATAATAATTGGCATCGCCGCAGTTATAAACGACATTGTTGAAGAGTTGAGTGTTCCTGGCCAGCGGTTCGATCATTATGCCGAAAGATGGGATATTATAAACAATGTTTCCGTAAACTCTCGTATTATCGATATTAGCACTGGAAGGATATCCTTGCACACCTATAACAATTCCGTTTGCATTATACCCCCAAACATCGGTGACATTTGATGACATATTGTCTATGTACACCTTATTGAATCGGACCGAATTGTCGGACCCTATTGTTTTTATATCTATACCGTGGTGCCTGCAATTATAAATAGCATTATGATCAAGCACGCAATTATACGCACTGTAAGGTGAGTTAATCCCGTTTCCGATCAATTCGTAGACCAGATTGTTTGAGATCTTATGCCCTGTTCCCGTAAAATCAATGCCCATGCTTTTGTCAGCGGCTTGCCGGCCCAGATGATGGATCGTGTTATTATCAACAATCCATTGATCAGATGAAGACTGTCCTGTTTCTGCTTGCCTGAACTGTATCCCTTGATCGTTCGTATGCTTTATTTCTAACCCGATTATGTTGATATAATCCACATCAGTTCCCCAGATTCTCAGCACGCCAAATTCTCTCGCTGCTGCTTCTATTGATTTATATGAAATCGTGGGATTTGATGCGGAATATACATATAACATTCCGGGATCTGTCGGATCCCAATACCAGTCAGCCTCGCGTGTTAGTACAGAAGTAGTGTTTTTTCTACCCCAAACTATCGAGTCATCATTGTTTATGAACCATACCGACCCCGGATCGGTATTAAGGAAGGCTTTCCAGATATTTCCGCTATGGTTAGACCAGGAAGTTATTTGTTTGCTTCCGCAGATGATAGGCTTATTAGGGTCTGTTCCATAAGATTCAAAAGTGATCCTATTGGCTGAAGTTCCTGTTATCTTCCACAGATACAACGTTTCGTTCCACACACCGCCTTTTTTAAGTTTTACAGTAGTCCCTGCACTGAACTTGTTGGCAGGAGCATACTGGCTGTAAGTATAATAGTTCACTTTAGAGAGCGTTTTCCATGGAGCCACATCGGAATTTCCCGCATTACTGTCATCCCCCGAAACGGAGTCGACATAAAAGGTAGTCCCGCTTGGCGCGATATTTTGGAACGTCTTTATACTGGCAGTGTTCGAATAAGAGCTGCCTTGGGCAGTATAAGCATAAACGCGGTAATAGTATAGTGTATCGGCAGTAAGCCCGGCTCCCCCGTTTGTATCAGAATAGCTTATAGCATTTGCGGACAAAGTCTCTATTGTCGTCCACGAGGAGTTGTTCAAGCTCCTTTCTACTTTAAAACCGGATTCATAGCTGCAAGTGTCGGTCCATTCAAGCGTTATAACATTGTGAGAGATCGCAGCTAACGACAGGCTTATCGGAGCCGACGGGGCTAATGCCGTAAAAAATGTCTCATACGCTCCTATGTCCGGAACATTGTTTTGAGGCACTGACACTCCGCCAAAGTCACGCCATGGTACAGGGACAGTTATTCCTGAAGTCGTCCCGGCATTTAGGACGGGAGAATTTGAAGCAACATGAAAATTTGCTTCCGAAGTGCTGACGAACAACGGATTTGAAGAAATTATCGAATGCTGATCTTTTCCGGAAGCCTGCCATAATGCGAATTGGCTTGGATTCCCGTTGCTTGGATAAAGATAATAGGCATCCCACGAACCCCATGCAGAAACTTTGTTGTTATCAGAATAATAGAGGTTATAATCTATTTCATTGTTCTCTGTATATGCGTCAAAAACTAAGAACCACTGCCCGTAGACCACATTATTTTTAAATACCGTACCGGAAGCATACCTGGTAAGGCTGGCGTTATCAAGGGTGGTCATAGTAAGCGCGCAACCGTCCTGAAAATTGTTGTAAAGAGTATTGTTAAATATCTGCGCATTGCTGAACTGGACTACCTCAAAACCATGAAAGTTATTATAGACAAGATTATTCCTCGCAATATTTCCCGTTGTGACAAGTACGTCCATCCCCGTATTCCCGTCAAATCTTATACCCCCGGTTCCCATATAACTTGCTGCCCCGGGAATAAAAGGGACACTGTGACTTCCCCCATTATGGTATGTATCAAACTGGTCATGAACTTTGTTATACCTGATCACGTTGTTATTGCCCGGCCTTAAAAAGTCTATGCCGAAAGTATCGTCCTGATACTGGGAGTTAGCATAGACATCATTGCGCTCCACAATATTGTTGAAAGAATAATATCCGGAATTCCCTCCAACCCATATTCCTGCTCCGCCATTGTCATGGACACTGCAATATGAGACCTCATTGCTTGGAGATTCCATGACCCCTATACCTGTGCCGGAATTGCCGTAAACTTCGCAGCTTGTTATATAGACATGGTGAGGATAATTGTTCATATCAGCGTCATAATCCCCAACGATAATTCCGGCGCCGTCAACAAAAACGGTCCATCTGGGATATTGTGTACCGTAAATAGAGCTGTTTCTCACCAAAACATTGTGCGAGCTGTTCCATATAAGGATCCCGGCCTTGGAGAAAGAGCCTCCTACTGTTACGCCCTCAAGAATAATATTGTAAGAATTGTTCAGCTCTACATTCCCAAAAAAAGCGTCCGCCTCGCTTGTTCCGTTCAAGAAGGTCATGTTCCTTATCTGGATGTCATGTTTCCCCAGAATATAGAGATTGCGCCTCTTAGATATGTTCGAATTAATATTTACGGTAGGCGCATTGCCTGTGTCATAAGCGTCAAAAGTTATCGGGGATGCAGCAGAACCGCTGGACTTAGGGATAAGAGTATCGGACCAGGATGACCCCCTTTTAAAAAATACTTTATCTCCGGCAGAGAGGTCTCGATTATTTACTTTGCTTATGGTGCCCCAAGCATTTGCATCGCTCAAACCGTCGGCACTGTCACTGCCGCCGTTCTTTACGTAATAAGTCGCCGAAAACGATACGCCGGCAAGGAGTATTAAGATGAAAATACTTGTTAAAGACTTTAGAAACCTTGATTTTACCTTTATAATACCGCCCATGGCAAATTTTACCTTTATAAATATAAAATCGCAAGTATAACAGCAAAACTTGCATGAAAAATATGCCGCATTTTTAGCTGAGTTGCACTAATTTATCGAATTATAGTTCTGGATTATGTCGTTTACGTATTGCGCGGTCTTTTCCGAATAATTTCCGCCGGCCCTTGCGACTTGGTTGGGCCCTTCGGCATATGACGCAAGCGCGAGCGGGACCTGATTCGGATATCCTACCCATTTGTCCAACATCATTTTTAGATAAAGGGCCGCGCCCTTGGTCCCCTCATCTATGCTGAACGGGTCATTTATCCCAATATGCACCGCCGTGGACGGCAAAAGCTGGGCTAGTCCCTGTGCGTTGGAAGAAGACACGGACGCAGGATCAAAACCGGATTCTCTGTCTATCATCGCGGTGACAAGTTTGGGATTTATATTGTACTGCTGGCTGTATTTCATAACACTTTCGGAAATTAAAGACATATCATCAACGGATATCTTTTTAGCTCTTGTTTTTATGTACCGGTATATAGTATCCTGAGCCTGCGGATCGGCGGACGAAGAAAAATCCGTCGGGATATTGACCGATATCTGCGAACTTTGAGTATAGTTTTTTTGGGAAGAATAACCGCCTTCCGGAATGTTCCCCCTGATGCCGGAAAACATCGCAAATACGAACAATAATATTACCGCAGCCGATATCCCTTCCAAATTAGCCCCTCATTACCAAAGGTATTGAGTCTTTGTAAGCAGAAGCGATCTTTCCGAGCTTTATGTCCACCAGCTTCTTCTTGCCGTTGTTAATCTTAAGTGACGATCCGCCGACTTTGCCTATTACGGAGATGGGTGCGCCGAATTTTTTTGCCAGACCTGTCAGAGAAAAAATATCGCCGGGTTTGATCGTTATTATTATCCTGGACTGGGATTCGCCGAAAAGAAGAGATATGTTGTTCATTTTTTCTTCAAGCGATACTTTTGCCCCGATACCGCCTTCTATACAACACTCGGCCAAAGCAACGGCCAAACCGCCTTCGGAAGTGTCGTGCGCAGATTTCGCGACACCGCTTCTTATCGCGTGAAGACAGGTTTTTTGCACATTTTTTTCAAGTTCTATATCAAGCCGCGGACAAGCGCCCTTTTCCTGGGTATTTGTGCCCAAAAGGACTATAAGATCATCTTTGTCTTTAAATGACATATTCATATGAGGAGTATTGTCTATAAGCCCGAGCATTCCGACCACCGGTGTCGGATATATAGCAGTATCGTTGCTTTCGTTGTAAAAGCTGACATTTCCGGACACGACAGGAGTATTTAATTCTCTGCAGGCCAGCGACATCCCCCGCACGCACTCTCTGAACTGCCACATCACCGCGGGCTTTTCGGGATTGCCGAAATTGAGGCAATCGGTAACGGCCACGGGTTCTGCTCCTGTACAGACCAGGTTCCTTGCGGCTTCGCACACCGCTATCATGCCGCCGGTGTACGGGTCCGCATAGCAATATTTGCCGTTGCCGTCGCAAGTCAGAGCGATCTTTTTATGCGAATACTTTATTCTGAGCACCGCGGCATCAGCTTTGCCCGGAAGCACGCAGGTATTGGTCTGTACCATGTGATCGTACTGCTCGTACACCCAGGCTTTGCTGGCAATATTTGGATCGGACAACAGGTCCATAAGCATGGCGTTACAGCTTTTGCCGGGAACGGTCTTTTTTGTGATCTCAGGGTACAAAGGCGGCTCGACAGGACGATCATAAAGGGGTGCGTCATCCGCCAGCGACTTTGACGGCACTCTTGCTACAGTTTTTCCGTTCTCTTTTACCGTAAAAAAACCGTCTTCGGTCACACGTCCTATTACAACGGCGTTCAATCCCCATTTTTTAAAAATCCTGAAAGCGTCATCTTCGGTCCCGTTTTTCATTATCACTACCATGCGTTCCTGGGACTCGGAAAGCATTATTTCGTAAGGGGTCATTTTTTCTTCGCGCTGCGGCACAAGCGCCAATTCTATTTCTATGCCGGTCCCGGCTTTTGAGGACATTTCCGAGAGCGAGGAAGTAAGTCCCGCGGCTCCCATATCCTGCATGCCGACGACATTGCCGGTCGTCAAAAGTTCCAGACAGGCTTCTATGAGAAGCTTTTCGGTAAACGGATCGCCCACTTGAACATTAGAGCGCTTTTCCACCGAATTTTCATCGAGTTCAACGGAAGCAAAAGTAGCCCCGTGTATCCCGTCCCTTCCGGTGGACGACCCTACATATAACACGGGATTGCCCACGCCTTCGGCTTTTGCCGTTACTATGATCGAAGGTATTTCGCTCTTTACTTCCGCTTCAGAGAGCCGCACCAGTCCGACACACATTGCGTTTACCAGGCAATTCCCCGTATAACAGTCATCAAAATATACTTCTCCCGCAACAGTAGGAAGGCCAAGACAATTTCCGTAGGAAGATATACCCGAAACTACCCCGTCGAACAAAAATCTGTTGTGAGGGTCAGTTAACGGGCCAAACCTTAGAGAATTTAGCGAGGCTATTGGCCTGGCTCCCATTGTAAATACATCCCTTACAATGCCGCCCACGCCTGTTGCCGCTCCCTGAAAAGGCTCGACAGCGCTGGGATGATTGTGAGACTCAATTTTCATCGCGATCGCGTATCCGTCGCCTATATCTATGACCCCGGCATTTTCTCCGGGACCTTGCAGGATATGCTTGCCTTTGGTTGGAAAAGTTTTTAGATACCCCTTTGAGCTTTTATAGCTGCAATGTTCCGACCAGAGCACCGAATACATGCCAAGCTCTACAATACCTGGCTCCCGCCCGAGGATCTTTTTTATCCTGTCAAATTCTTCTTGAGTCAGACCATGTTGATTGATTATTTTGGGGTCCATACAGTGTTATTTTAGCAGATAGAGATGATATTTTGGGAAAAATTAAAGTCCTAATGACCGAAATCCGAACCTCCAAAAGTCATTATCGGACTTTTTCAAGAATTTTGCCTTTTTTACTTTCTACTTTATACCTTTTACTTTGTCTAGTACCCCTTATCAAAATCCAGAAGGTATTTAACCTTTTCCTTTATCAGGTTCGTCTTTGACAGAAGATAAAATACTTCAGCCCTGGTCAGATTGCCGCCAGGCACAAATTTGTTCCCTTTTACGTAATCCAGATATCCGGCTTTCTTTGCCGCGTCTATAGCTCCCGCCCCCCAGTAATTTAGCGGCACATCAGCGTATAACTTAACTCCCCCAAGATCCATCGTTGGATATACTCCCGCAAACCTCGTTATTATTGCTACCCCTTCTGCCCTGTTCACTTTTCTCGCCGGCCTGAATGTCTTGTCATTAAACAGCGTCAGCCATCCGTTATCAAGCGCTGCCTTCATATACGATGATCCCCAGTGCAACGTCGTCACATCCTTTGATACCGGCGCCGATAGCTTTTTAGCCGGCATCTCTTTTACCCTCGCCAGTATCGCCGACATCTCAAGTCTGCTTACCGCTTCTGCCGGTCTCATGAACCCTGACGTCGCATCCCTCAATGTAAATCCCTGTATTCCCATTGTCGTCATGTACATCACCGGCTCCGCTACCCAGCTGTATCTTCCCAAGTCCCTGTACCAGTTCAGCCTAAGCACCCTCGCCTCCGTGCTCCCCACTATCCTGCTGCTTGAATCCAGTCCCGTCAGTATTACCTTGTTCTTTCCTGACTTCAGATTTACTGTTATCCTATACTCCCCGTCTTTTACATCTGCCAGCTTGTTGTTACACCTGACCTTTTCCACCGACCGGTTCGCCCGCCCTGATATTACTATGCTCTCCATAGTTGTGATAACTCTGTCCCCAGTATCTACAACCACAGGCTCCACCGAATATCTCCCCGGCCCTTCCGGCAAACTGATCGCAAAAGAAACATAGTGCCTTGAATTGTATGAAAGCAGTGTGTCCAGATAATATGCGTAGTCTACCCTGAAACTGTCAAACTTATATCCCACTCCCAAAGAATAATTCAGGTATTTTTCCGTAGGGCTCGAATTCATCTGTTCCAACCCTGCCCGCAGGTCCAGCGACCTCCATGCGTTCCATTCCCCTCCTAGCCTCAACTCGTACGACTTTGTTTTCCTGAATGATATATCTGAGAAAATCCTCGTGTTGAATCTGCTCAAGCGGTACGAACCTCCGATATTCAAAACAAACGGCATTTCTTCCTCTACCCCGTTGTTCCATCTGATCGCTCCCGGCCCTCCCGATATTGAGTTCTCTATTACCATTCCTGCATTCGCGTCTTCGTTCACCCTGTACTGAAGTCCCAGGTCCAGGTTCATGCCGGTCCCTGTTCCCGCAGACGCTATGGATCCGCCTTTTGTCACATATTTAAACCGCAGGCCGTATGTCAGGTCCTTGTTTATTCTGTCGGCATAATCTATCAAGAACATATCCGTTCCATAGCTGAACGGCTCCAGTGTCGTAGGCCTGCCTGTCGCGTCTATTGTTGTCGCGTATATATCTCCGATCTTGTTGCTTGCATATCCAAACCCTATTTTCCCGAACCTCGTAGGTGCCGCCACTCCCACCAGCGTGTATTTTACGTCCCCGGAAAGGTCCGTATACATGCTCACCAGTTCTAATTTCTTTAACCCGTACAGCCCTGCGGGATTGGCAAATACGCATTCACCTACGTCTGATATTCCTACATATGCCCGACCCATTCCGAGTGACCTCGCGCTTGTCCCTATATCCAGTACATCTGCAGCAAAAGCAGGAAGGGTTATTACCGTCAAAAGTATTGCAACCGTCGTAAATAGTTTTTTCATCGTTTTAGCCTACCTATCTGTTTTAAATGAAAATACATCCTGGCAAGCTCTTCAAAAGCTAACAATCCTACTAAGGTCACCAAAATTATCCCGCCAAAACCTATTGGTCCTTTCCCTTTTATGCCGCCCCAAAAATCCCCGCCAGAGTCCACCGGTACGGCAGCTACCTTTTGTTCCCTGTCCTTGTCTGTTTTGCTCGAAACTGTCTTGAGTATCACCAACTTGCCTTTGCCCATCACCTTCCCGCTTCCACTTTCAACTATCCTGATCAGATAAACATCATTATCAAGTATCCTGCTGAATACATCGTACCCGTTCCACAGAACTTCGTTATATCCCGCCTTGCCGCCGTTGAACTGGCTTATATAGCTTTCTTTCCACACAAGCCTTCCGTTAACATCAAATACATATATGGTTGTGTTTGTATCAGTTGCCAGCCGGTAGGTGAGTTTTACCGAACCTTTGGTCGGATCATACGGATTCGGGTACATTAGAACATATCCCACTACCAGCTTTGTAGAGTCCGACATGACCTGCAGATTTGTCCGCTCATCCTCGTACAAGATTCCCGAAGAGTCCGTCGCGGATGCCAGGACGGTATACGTCCCCTCCGTCAGCGCCGTCTTGATCTTGTAGTTGACCGTGGTAAAGATCCCTTCGGTCGAGTATGAATCGTAGTATGTATTAGTCCCGTCGGTGACTTCTCTGCCGTCTATATACATCCGAAACGATGGTATGCTGATCGCAGTTTCGCTGCTGAATACGACAGATATATTTGCGACAGATCCTAGTATATCCCCGGATAAAAGTTTTACTCCGTCCACTGCAAAATAATATACGCTTTTCTTTTCTCTTGTCCTGGAAGTCCCCAGCGAGACCCATTCTCCGGCAATCCCGTCACCATTTATAGCTCTTACCCTGTATGTGTAATCTGTATCGGGCAACAGTCCCGTATTCTGCCACGTAAATACGGAGATATTTCCGGAATCATTGCTGTTTGTCTGGTTCTGGCAATAATACTGCGTGCCCGCAGGATTTAGCCCCGCAGACCAGTTTGCCGTAATAACAGTAGAGGTAGAGCTGTCAAACGTTTCAGCGGACGGCGCTGACGCCAATGTGTATTTGGGTAAAGCGGTCGAAAATGCTGACTCCTGTCCGCCTCCCTCAGCCCGCACTCTGAACCAGTATATGGTGTTCACTGAAAGCCCTGTTGTTCCGTCTCCGGTATATGTTACAACGCCTGCCGCGGTTGTCCCTATAGTGGTATAGCTTGTACCATTCGCGCTCCTTTGTACTCTGAACAGTTCTTCATTGGGGCTGTTGTCCGTCCATGTTATACTTACCGAAGTCGTGCTCAAAGGAGTTATCGCGCAATCACTCGGGGCTTCAACCGTACCATAATTTACAGTAAACACTCCGCTTTCGGAAGTAGATTTTTCATCCGTATTTACTATGTATATATCCCACAGACCTACATCGTCGTTGCCGCTTGGCAAAGTTAAATTGCAATTTATCGTATTAATATCAGGGACGGATACACTTGCCGCAGCTATGGTAGTTCTCCCGGTTTTTCTTAACTGTACAATAGCCCCTGCATAGAATTTATCACCGGCTATCGTTACCGGGACAGTGTCCCCGCCGTTTCCGCTGGCCGGAGCTATGGAAATATAGGAAGGCGATTCGCTTGTTATAGTGAATCCGTTAGATAATATCCCTGTACCGTCTGAGTTCGTTGCTACGACATCCCTGGTCCCGATAGTTGCGTTAGTTATAAGAAGAGTACATGTCATCTCTGTACTGCTTATCAATATTTCTCCTGCTGCGTCTATAGTTGCCATCCCTGTTTTTGAAAGCGAGACCTCGGGCGTACTGAAGAAATTAGATCCTCTTATAGTTACCGCCGCAGAATCATTATTTTCTCTTGTAGCGGGAATTATGGAGGAGACAACGGGAGCTGATGTGACCGTAAAGAAATCCTCTCCGGTAGCAACTTGGGAATCCGTGTTTTGCACGAATACAGACCATGCTCCGGTAGTAGCTCCGGTCAAATTTATTGTGCCGCCTAAAGATGTATGGCCTGCGTTGGCGCTTATGCCCTCAGCAGTTATCGGACTTTGTCCGGATTTTCTAAGCTCAACCAAAGCTCCGTTAAAAAGGTTGGTACCGGCAAGAGAAGTTATAGTTACAGTGCTGCTGGTTGCTCCTCTTGACGGAGTGATCGATGTCAGCGTCGGCGCCTCCGCAGTAACCGTGAAAAACGCTTCTCTTGTCGCTTGGCCAAACATACTCGTCACAACTACATCCCATGTGCCTATGGTCGCATTGGTCAAAACCGGCAGGTTGCATGTCAACATACTGTATCCGGAATTTGTGGTAACAGATGAAGCACTAAATGTAGCACTTCCTAGAGTTATTTTTACAGTAGAGCCCGGATACAATCTTTGTCCATATACTTGAAATCCTTCTATTGTAGTGTTTGTACTGCCTGATGCCGGCTCAACACTCGATATTGTAGGCGCTTCGGCGGTGAGAGTAAGAAGACTGGAACCTGTCCCGTAGGTAGTGGGATTTGAGACCCTGACATCCCAAGTCCCGATAGCTTGGACAGCAGGATTTAATTCAAGAGTTGCCACCAAAGTAGAATCTGAGATCACTGTAACCTCATCAGTTGTCAAAGCAGTAAATCCTGTCCTGTGCAGGCTTGCTCCATTGGCGTCAGTAAAATAGCTGCCCGATATCACAAATGTCTTTATTCCAGTATTTTGTGTCACACTGGGAGCTATTCCTGAAACAACAGGCGACGGAGTAAGCGGTCTTATGCCTTCGCTTGTAGATGACTCAGCGGTAGTCTCATAATATGTTGGAGTATTTCCCGGCCAGGCATATCTCATCTTAAGTTTGTAATAATATGTATTAGCCGAGGATACCCCGCTGTGAGTATAAGTTACTTCTCCGGAAACATGGGTTGCGGTCCCTTCAAAAGTGAATAACCCTGTCGGAGAAGTACTGTAATAGACCGCGTAAGTTTCCGCGGAATTGACCAGATTGCTGCTTGCATCAGAAGTGGCGATCCCTTCCCAGCTTATTATTATAGTGTTTTCGGTTTTAGATTTGGACTCAGGAGTCGGGATGGGTTGGATATATGCATTATACAAAACAGACCCTTGAGAATCAAAAAGAAAATATCCGTTAAGGAGGTCCTGGCTAGTAATAGTGTGATTTATGGCCCCGACATAATCCAGGTCACCTGAGTAACCATTAACTCCTCTGAGTGTTTCCACGATCACTGTAGCATTCTGGCCGGCTGAAGCTCCCGTTGTCCAAGGAGTATCTGTATTAACTTCAAACCTGGCTGCGGTCGCCCCGGCAACGAAATAATCTCCCCCATATATAGAAGAGGCTATCTGACTAGCTATGGACCGCCTGAATATATGCGCAGTACCATAGCTATTGGGCGTGGCAGACTCGCCGGAGGTAGCATTGAAATTATAAACATAACCTGAAGGATAAAAATCCGCGGAAATAGCCGGCGCAGCAATAACCGCCGTTGCAAACAGAAAAAGTATTACTTTACAAAAAACTCTCATGGTTATTCTCATATCTTTTTCTATTCTTTCCTTATTCTCTTGACGGGATAACAAGAGCAGGAGTCCATACGAACGATCCCGTCAACCTTATTATTATCCCGTCCCCTGCACTTATACTAAAATTGTTACCGCTCCATCCCCCGCCCAAAAGATTCGAATATGACAGTGTCGTCTGGTCCCCGGCCACCCACTTCGCCACCTGATTGATCTTCGTATTTCCGCTCCCGCCTTCTATCGATGCCACCAAACTTGCCGCATTAGTGTACATCGAAGTGTACGGCACGGATATTCTGTTGTAATTCGCCTTGTCTTCGTTCTTTACGAAATTCAATATCTCTTCCTTGTCCACTCCTGCCACATTCCATTCAAACGATCCCGTCAACCTTATTATTATCCCGTCCCCTGCACTTATATCAAAATTGTTGCCGCTCCATCCCCCGCCCAAAAGATTCGAATATGACAGTGTCGTCTGGTCCACGGCCACCCACTTCGCCACTTGGTTTATTTTTGCATTTGGACTTGAAACCCCATCCCCGCCTTCTATTGATGCCACCAGCGCCGCCGCATTTACATACGATCCCACGTATGGCACGGATATTCTGTTGTAATTCGCCTTGTCTTCGTTCTTTACGAACACTATTTTCTTATACGCTCCCATGCTCGAATTAGGCCCCTCTCCGCCGGTATTCCATGCCCTTACTATATAATACGATTCAGTTGTATTAATTGTCACACCAGCATGGGTCCATGTCAAGGAAGATGTTTCCCCTGTATTGACCCATTCATTTATCGGCATAAATTTGTTGGCACTTGTGTATATCTTGTAAGATGCCGCGTCAAGAACCGTATTCCATGTAAGTACCACATCTGTGCCGCTGATATTGACCCGCAATCCCGTGGGCGGATCGGTCGGAGTAGCTTCGGTGGTAACAAAAACCTCTATCGTATGGTTAGCGCTGACAGCTTCAAAAGTATACACGTTCACGGCCCCGACACTCACCCCGTCCACTTCCACACTCGCCACAAAGTATCCCGACTCCACTTCCGTTGTTATTGTGTATGTTATCGACTCATTCGTAGTTATGACCACTGTCCTTAAGCCTTCGGGTGTTATTATGGAATGTCCTTCGTATGTGGCATATATATAATATGTAAACCACCTGCTCGTATTCCCCAGGTTCAGATTGCTGCCGCTAGGATCGATGACGGTTGATGATTCATTGGTAGAATCCTTTACGCTTACAAAATAGATGCTCCTGGTCTCCGAACTTATTTTAAATTGCGTCCCGGCAACGCTGCTTTCCAGACTTACCCAGCTGCCGGCCTCGCCGCTTATTGTGAGGGTCCCTTCTATGGTCTGTACCGTCCCCGCCTCAAATGTAAGATGTTTGCCCGGAACGTTGCATATCACATCCGTAAACGTCGTTGATCCCTCTATGAGAGAAGCCGCTTCGCTTGTGAATATTGTATCTCCGGCAGAAGCCGTGTATGTGGCGCCTGTCCCCCTCTTGAAATTCCCGGATATCCTCACATTATTATTGCCCTTGCTAAAAGTCCCTCCGAGCAATATCAAGCTGCCTTCCCTTGTTCCTGAATTATCAATAAAGATATTATTTCCGAGCGATATTGTCCCCGTATAATCCGGCCCGATCTGTAATCCTCCCAGGCTCAACTCCGAACCTGCAGGAGTGCCAAGTAAATCCCCGGAATTTATGAACGCTTTGTGTTCTTTAGTATAAGGATATCCGCTCTTCTTGTTCCAGTTGTTCGGCTTTGTCCAGTCAGTCGGAGCGCTTTCATCCGATCCCGTCCACGTGTATATCTCCCACATAAGCTGCGGGCTCACCGTGCCTTCATCTATTGTCCAAGTGCTGTCAAAATTCCAATTAACAAATCTGCTTTTCTGTTTTATCTGTGCGCTTGTCTCTAGTGATCCGACCCCGTTGTCTGTTCCCGTGAAATGGCAGTTTTCAACTGTTCCGCCGTTTAATCCCGCAAACCCTCCGACAGTCGTCCCGCTGACCGAACCGGCAGCATAGCACTCTGATGCCGTACCCGATGAAATATTTCCCGCAAATCCGCCGACAACACTGCCTCCGTATGCATTTGCCGTCGAATATGAATCACTCACTGTCAATGTATTTTCCCCTATTGCTCCTCCTATGTTCGATCCTGTCCCTATCACAGCACCTTTTGTATAAATCTTTGAAATTGTCCCTGAATTCGTCCCGGCCAATATACCTGCGTTGCTTAAGCCCTCAACAGACGCGTTATATATTCCCACCTGAGTTATAGAGGCCGCGCTTCCCAATACCCCGAATAATCCCACATTGTTTTGCGCTCTCTTTATCCTTAATCCGGATATCACAAATCCTTTTCCGTTCAGTGAGCCGACAAAGTTTGTCGTAGTATCGCCTACAGGATCAAACCCCTGATAACCTTCACTTGTCAGGTTCCATACGGCCGTAGATTCCGCGCTTATATTATTATTGAGTTCAAAAGCCTCGCCGGTGTAACACTTCATCGCCTGAAGTCCATACACGTCATATATAATGTAAGGACTGCTCCCGACAAACCTGTTAAAGGCCTGCGCCGTATCAGGTATATTAAAGCTTCCTTCTACCGTAAATGCATAGCTCACAGGGGAAACAAAAGTCCCGCCGGATTGTTCAAATGTCGCAGTTACAAGCAAACTTCTGCCCTGTGTGATAGTTCCCGTATATCCGCTCTCTATAGATATCCCGCCTATTGTTCCGCCAAAGGAGCCGTCTATTGTCGCATCTATTGTGCTCGTAGAATTAAATAAAACTTCTTCAGTGCTAAGAGGCACCTGGTTCCCGCTCCAGTTTGCGGCTGTAGACCAGTTGTTGTCTACTGCGCTGGCACCCGTCCATGTTCGCCCGCCTATCCTGTCAAAATATGCTTCTATCGTATGGTTACTGGTTATTGCTTCAAACGTCACCGCATAATTGCTCCCATAACTGCCCTCGCTTGTCGCCGGTAATCCGTCCTTTAATATGTATCCTATATAGTATCCGCTATCCGCCCGTACTTCGTAGGTAATAGTATCTCCTTCGTCCACCAACCTGTATCCTATCGGCTCTACCGTTCCTCCGGCATTATGTGTTTCGTACATTGAAAAAGTGGAGAACCTCCACCCTATATTGTTGCCCAGGTCAATAGAGTTTGTAGTTTCTATAGTCACCGAGTTAATATTATAAGAATCCTGCACATATAGATTTTGAAATGATCTGCTGCCGCTTGGGCATTGAGGATCTATATACCACCAACTGAACTCTTCGCCACCGGCCATGGAAATAAATTCCAATGTGGAGGCGCTGCCTCCTTCCATAGTAACAAAACCATCGGCTTCAATGGTAATAAGCCCGGCTGAAATAATGTATTTAGAGGGAACTACGCAGCTCAACGAACGGACATTAAAAAGACCGCTAAAGACCGATATATCGGCGTCGATCGGAATAAGAGTGTTCCAGTATTGCCGCGGCAAGACATCTATATATAAATTCGCGTGATTTGCAAACACCTCTCCTGTACCGCTATTAAATACCCCAAGCGATATATGGACATCTTTATTGTTCGCGTCTATGGCACCTGCTTCTTCACCGTTTAGCAAAAACACACACTCTATAGAATTGGCAAGAGAAAGTGTCCCTGTACCGGCGTGCGCTATTATTGGGATAGCATGTCCAAATCCCACACCGCCCGATTCTATCGTTTGGATCCCGGAACCGACAAAATACACGATCAGGTCCGACGCGTTCAGTCCAAGATCTACTTCCTGTGTAAAAACGGAAGAGTTGGTAAAATCTCCATATATAATCATTCCTATCTTATACAATTCAAAAGTTCCGGAACCTGACGCATTCAAGAAATCATTAACAACAGCGAAGGCTGCGTTCGTCGCGATCACCTGCCCAGCACCGGTGTGCGATAGATTATTGAAAACATTGTTTGTGTTGCTAACCGCGTCATTTGTGGAAAAAACAGTCTGAACGCCGGATGACTTTGTAAAGAGCACTGTTCCAAGCCCGTCTTGAAAAGAACCGTTGAGAGCCTGAAGGTTGTACCAGTCGCCTCCCACGTAAAACTCTTCGGCCGCTTCCTGGAACAGGATCCCGGATTCGAGAGAGACATTGCCCTCAACAGTAAATATCCGGGAGATCCCGACAGTCCCTGTATAACCGCTCATTATCGACAAGCTCTCAACTGAACCGTTAAAATCGGCATCGACAGAAGAATTCTTTGTGCTAAGACCGTTGAAAATGACATTGGAAGTCGCATCGGGAGTTGCCGATCCGGTCCAGTTTATCGCCTCAGACCAGTCTTCCGTAGTCCCGTTGCCGTTCCATATCATATAAGTTACCGGCAGGAAATACGCTTCGAGCGTGTGATTCGCGGAAGTCCCTTCAAAAGTTATCAGGTAGGGGGAAGGAAATATTGAAATATTTGCCAATCCTTCTGTTGTCACCACGCCGTCAACCTTGACGTAGGCAATATAACTGCCTGCGTTTGCCTCAACCGTAAAAGTCTGCCTCTGATAATGACCGACCTCTACTGTCCCCAGGGGAGTTACCGTTCCCGAACCGCTTCCCGATGTCTCGGAAGTTATCAACCACGGTTGGATCGCGAATACGGCTTCTATCGTGTGATCGGCAGTTACAGGAATAAATTCATATGTTGATATCTGCCCTTGGGATACTCCATCCACTCTGACATATTCCAACCTGTAAGAGTAATACGGATAAATATTAAATGATTCGAAACTGCCGTGTTCTACATTGGATACCCCTTTGGGCTCTATTGTTCCCCAGGTACTGGCATCGTCTGTCGCGATCCCGGAAACACTGGCGGTGATAGTGTATGGAGTGAACCAGTTGACATTGTTTCCGGAATTGACGGAATAGAACGGGTCCATCGCTTCCGAGCTCAGGTTCACGGAATCTTTCACATCAACAAAATAAACCGGGTCTTTTATTCCTGAGGGATGTATATACCATGCCGAGCCTTCCTCGGTACTCCTCAACACTACGTTACTGCCGGCTTCGCCGCTCAACTTGAAAGTGCCCTCCACAGTCTGGACACTGCCTGCCCCAAAGATCAGGCTTTTGCCTTCTTGAGTACAGTACAAATTGTAGAACGTGGTAGATCCTTCTATGATGGACGGTCCGGCGCCCGCAAATATCACAGTACTATTGCTGGTCAGAGTACCGGCTGTCCTTTTAAATCTTCCTTCAACTACTATCGCCACCTGATAAGCAGAATAAAGGGTGCCTCCAAGCATCAGAAAACTGCCTTCCCGTGTTCCATTATTGCCCAAATAAAGGTTCCCGAGTAATGTCAGCGCACCTGAATAATATGGCCCCAATATTAGGCTACCGATAGAAAGATTGGAAGGGACATTAATGCCTCCTGTCCCGGTATTAATGTATACTTTTGCCGTATTATCAGAAGGATATCCCGATTTCTTGTTCCAATTTAATGGCTTGACCCAATCGAATCCATCTTCTAATCCCGTCCAGTTCCACTCTTCCCACAACAAAGAAGGATACGATTTACTTTCGTCTATCGTCCAAACCGTGTCAAAGTTCCATGTTTCAAAAGACGACTGTTGTTTCATCTGTACGGGAGTGAGCGGCAGAGCGCCGTAGTTTTCACCGGTCCGTCCGGACTCAAGTGTACTGTAGTAACAGTTCGACAAAAGGTTTGGATCAGTGCCGCCGCCTATAAACCCCAAAGCACCGCTTCCTACTCTTGAGCCTGCCGAATAACATCTGGAAATGGATCCCCCGCTGTTGTAACCCGCGAAGATTCCGCAGGTGTTGTAAGCGATTACAGCGGCGGTCGAATATGAGTCCTCCACGGTTGAACTGTTGGTGCCGACAATGCCTCCGATATAATCATTTCCCTGAACAATCCCTCCTCCCGCAAGGCACCGCGAAATTGTGCCTCCGAGATTGTTGCCTGCCACAATCCCGACATTACTATATCCCCTTATGGATGAGCTGCGTACTCCCATGCGGGAGACAAGGCCTCCTGTACCGATCACCCCGAACAGTCCGGTGTTATCTCCCAAAACTGTGCCTTTCAAATACCTGTCCATCCAAAGCCCGCTGACGACAAAGCTTTCGCCGCTGAACGATCCGGTGAATGGAGTATTGGTATTGCCTATAGGAACAAATCCTTCGTGAGTACTTGTAGAACTGTTCCAGTTCCAATTGAGCGAGGCAGAAGCGTCTATATCGTAGTAGAGCTTAAAGTAACCGGAAAGATTGCATTTGACGGCCTGAAGGCCGTAGATATCAGAGACTATATAAGACGTTGCCGGAGAAGTACCTGTACCGCTGTAACGTATAAAGGACCCGTTCGTATCCGGCAGAGAGAAATTGCCCGTAACCGAGAACCCTGTAGTGGTGGGAGTGGTACACACAAAGTATCCTCCTCCCTGCTCAAAGCTCCCGTTGATGGTAAGTCCTCTGTCTTGTCTTATCGTTCCCGTATATCCGCTCTCTATCGTTACCCCCGCCACCGTCCCGCCGGAAAAATTCGCGTCTATTGTCGCATTCTTTGTGCTTACGGATCCGAAACGGACTACATCTCCTGCTTCGGGAGTGTAATTGCCTGTCCAGTTCAACCGGTCCGACCAGTTGTTAGTGCTTCCTCCTCCGTCCCATTCTTTTGTTCCCACACTCATAAATTCAGCCTCAAAGGTATAGAATTTCATTATGTTTCTAAAAGTAAATATATGCGGCGTGCCCGGATGATATATTTCTTCTGTAGTAGATACCCCGTCGATTTTGATATCCGATATATAATATGAGGACGATTCCGGCGATACCATCACCTCTATCGTCCCTCCTTCAAGGGTGCTTATATAATAGTGCCCTTCCGTTGTATTTACGTATCCGTGGCTTCCAACAAATATTTCCACGGCATAATCCGTAAATGTCCAATTGATATTATTGCCGTAATCTATAGAATTGCCCGCTGATATGGCCGCCGAACTTATATTCTTGGAATCCTGCACGATCGCATAAGTAACAGATTTTCCCGCCAAAGAATGTATCTCCCATGTGGCGCCGCGCACGCTGCTTAAAAGGAATATGTTACTGCCGCTCTCCCCTGTTATAGTAAATGATCCCTCTATTGTTTGCAGGGAACCGGCTTCAAATGACAATTTCTTAGCCGGCGTATTGCAATTGAAGTTTTTAAAGACCGTCGATCCTTCTATCAGGCTCAGATACGAATTGTCGGCAAATGAAACGGTACTGTTTGTTCCCCTGTCGAACGATCCGGTGTTGTTTTTATAGTAATTTCCATCTATAGTAACCGTACGGGCCAAAGCCTCAAGTGTTCCATTATATATGTAAAGGCCGCCTTCGTAGCCGTTTAAAGAATCCAGTGTAAGATTGTTGCCTAAGCTAAATTTTCCGGTAAAATTGGTCCCAAGCTGAAGCCCGCCCAAAGATATAGGCAAAATGGAAGGAGTAGTTATGACTGCTTCGGAGGTAGATATATACACTTTTGCCGTTCCATCCAGAGGATAACTGTTGTGCTTGTTCCAGTTTTCCGCATCATCCCATGAAGACCCGTCCCCTGCTCCCGTCCAAAGCCATTTTTCCCACTGCTGATACGGATAGCTTCTGCTCTCATCTATACTCCACATCCTGCCGAAATCCCAACCGGCGCCGGTAAAATTCTTACGCTTTTTCATATTGGCCTCGGAGGTAAGAATACCAAATCCATTGTCATGCAAAGAATCTATGAAGAAAGAATTTTCTATGGGTGCCGACGCGCTGTAATTCCCGACCAGACCTCCGACAGAGGCTCCTCCCACAAAACCGACAGCGTAACAATTGTAGATATATTCTCCGTTACCGACAAGCCCTCCTATGTTGAAAGTAACTCCCTCCACACTTGCCGACGAATAGCTGTCGTACAATTTTGCGTAAAAAGAATTATTTCCGAGCAAACCGCCCACATCGCTATGCCCTTTTACGGCGCCTCTGGAAAAGGAATTCTTTATCAAGGAGTCGGTCCCGAAATTCCAGCCTGCAAGACCGCCCACTACGACCTCTCCGCTGACATAACCGTCAAAATAACAGTTGTAAAGCCCGCTGGAAAATCCACCCGTGGTATTTGCTCCCACCAGGCCTCCCACATAATCATGCCCCGTCACTACGGAATTTTCTATGCCGACATTCTTTATTGTTCTTATACTCCTCCCGAACAAGCCAACATAATCATTTAGAGGCCTGTTTATCCAAAGGCCGCTTATCACCCTGTAATCGCCGTCAAAAACACCTCCAAAATAGTATGAACTATCCCCGATTGGCATGAACCCTTCATGCGTAGCTCCGTTCCAATTCCACCTTCTTGTGGGGGATGCGTCAATATTGGCCGCCAATTTATAGTAAAAAGGAGTATATGATCTCGTGCCAAGCAGACCCTGCAGGCCGTAAATATCCGCTATCAAAAACGGATCTCCGCTGCTCCCCGCCCCCGACATCCTGAAAAAAGGCGGAGCAGAGTAGGCATAGGTGTCAGGAATTACAAAATCGCCCTCTACCGTAAAGGCGCAAGAAAACGGATCGCCGCAATAGAACCTGCCGGCAAATTGTTCAAAGCTGGCGGTGATCGTTAAAGAAGCTTCCTGGCTTATGAGGACAGTACTGATACTTTCGATAGACAGGGAATATATTGTATTGGCCGGATTAAAGTCGTCTATAACGGAATTTTTTGAGCTTGTTTCGTTAAAAATGACGCGTTCGCTTGCCTGGGGAGTCGCGTTCCCAGTCCAGTTGAGCGGGTTTGACCACAAAGAGTCCTCGCCGCATCCGGTCCATGTGCGTGTACCTGCCTGAGAAAAATAAGCCTCTATGGAATGAGCATTACCGTCCGAGGTCAGATAGAATTTTGCTTCAAAAGTTGACAGAGATTCGTCAGTCGCCAGGCCGTCTATTTTGACGAACCCTATGTAATAGCCCTCGGACGAAGTAACAATAAATTCTTGAGTATTGCCCAAATCCACTGGCACTACTCCCTCAGGCGTTATAATTCCTCCCGCGCCCGAGATCGCGGTAATGGAATTGCCTATGAAGCCGCTCCATCTTGTATTATTGCCTCCGTCATAAGAGGATTCGGGAGTTATGATATCAGGCCCTGTATTGTTAGAATTAAATACTACGGCATATTTTACCGAAACACTTCCCTCGGGGCTTATATACCAGGCGGAAGGGGAAGCGGAAGATCCCTGTAGCACTACCAATCTGCCTGTGCCGGCTTCTCCGCTGATAAGAAAATCTGACCTGATCCTGGAATAGCCGGATTCCCCGGTGTGAAAGATCAGCGTCTTGCCCGGAGTGGTGCATCTAAAACTATAAAAGTCATTGTTCTCCTCCGGAAAAAGCATCTGTATCAACGAATTTTTTTGGCTCCCGAACATATTTACCGTGCTTGATTCGCTTGAAAACAGCAAACGCGGCGACCCGTAGTTAGCGATCTTAAAATTACCCTCGATGCTTATCGCCGTGTTTGACGCTTCTATGGTGCCCATACACATTACCAGGTTGCCTTTGGACAGACTTTCACTGCTTATTGTAATCTGATTGTTTAAAACAAGTTTTCCGGAAAATGCCGAGCCGAGTACCAGCTCCCCAAGTTGAAGCGGAGAACCCGGCGTTGACAGCTCCGCCGAAGAATCGTTTAGATATACGTTGTCCGAAAATGTTCGCGGATAATCAGAGGCCGGCTCCAGATTTTCGCTCCAATTGGCCGCATCCGCCCAGGAACTTCCGCCGCCGTTGCCGGTCCAATTGTGGTATTTCCAGAGTAGATACGGCCCGCTGACGCCTTCGTCTATAGACCAGACGGAATCAAAGTCCCATCCGGAAAAAGTCGCTTTGCTCTTTAGCTGTTCCTGCGTAATATGGGTCCCGAAATCATTAAAATTGGGCTTCTTTGTCTGGGTATAATAACAGTTTGCCGGGTTGCTAAATCCTGCGAAAGCGCCGCCCGCATCAGAATCAAGTTCACCTGCGGCGTAACAATTCGTAATACCAGTTCCGCCTACTCCGACAAAGCCTCCGACATAACCTGTCGTCGACGACGCACGGACAATCCCTTCCGCAAAGCTGTCCCTTATTGTGCCGTTTTGGTTGCCGGCAAACAATCCGATATATGCTGGGCTGTAAGGATGATCGAACTGTTCTACCAAAGCATTTACATAACATCTGCCTATCGTCGGAGCAGGAGACCAATTTGCCTGTCTTCCAACGAATCCACCTGTATAGGCAGAAGCGTCTTCGCAATATACCACGCCTGTAAAATAGCTGTCGTAAATATTCGATGAATTATATCCGACAAATCCGCCGACAAGCTGATAGCCTCTCACATAAGCTCCGGAAACCGCAAGGTCATAAATGGCTTTTGTATGCGGTGAGATCGAGGCACCGAACAGCCCCACGCATATGAAATCCGTTTTGTTTATGAACAGTCCCGATATTTTGTGTTTGCCTCCGTTAAAAGAACCGGTGAACGGATAATCAGGTCTGTCAAGATAGGTCCCCGCAAGCATATATCCTATGGGCCTGAACCCTTCATGCGTCGTACCGTTCCAGTTCCAATTCCTTGTGGAAGAAGCATCAATGTTGCTGATCAGTTTAAAATGCTTGTCTAGGTTGCATCTGGCGGCCTGAAGGCTGTATATATCATTGACAGTATACGCGTCCAAAGTCGATCCCGCACCTCCAAACCTTTTGAAAGCGCCGTCGATATCCGGTATGGAAAAACTGCCGTTTACTTCAAAGACCGCGGCCGGATTTGACTCGAACGTCCCTCCTAATTGGACAAAATCCGATTCTATGGTCAGACTGGAAGAGTGGGTTATTGTTCCGAGATAATCGGCTTCCACAGTCAGATTATCAATAGTAAAGCTGCTGTTAACCGTGGAATTCCCCGAAATAGAATTAAACACTACAGAATCTGGTGCACCGGGCGCGGCATATCCCGTCCAGTTCGCCGCGGTCGACCAATTTTCGTCACCACCGCCGCCTTTCCATATCTTTAAGTTGTTCCTGACAAAAAATGCCTCAACAGAATGGGCGCCATTTCCTGGCACCGTTACTGAATGCGGCGAGGTATACGGCCCGGCTTCAAGAGTACCGTCTATCCTCACATATCCTATGTAGTTCCCGGCGCTTGCGGTTATCTCCAAAGTTGTCGGAGTTCCGATAGGAGTCAAAACTTCTCCCAGTATACCGGGGGGAGCTATAGACCCGCCCTCATTGGTATGCAGGGAAACCGCGTACCCGCCAAAACTCCAGCCGTAGTTGTTGCCGCCGTCATAGGAATCCAGTGCGCTTATCGGGGTCCCGAGATTGTGTGAATCGGCTACTATAAGATGACGCGCAATGACCGAACTCTCGGGAGATATATACCACTGCTGTCCGGGGATAGAACTTTTGAGCATTATTTCCCTGTCAGCTTCGCCGCTCAAATAAAGAGTCCCTTCTACTGTATGCACCGAACCGGCTTCGAATGTGATGCGCTTATACGGCTGCGCAGACCGCAAATTATAGAACCTTATATTGCCTTTTACCAGTGAACAGGTAGAGCTTCCGGAAAATTCCACGGTTCCGGCGCCGCCCGCTGCTGCGGTATTGGGATAAAACCTCGCTTCGGAAGAAATATTTAACCCGCCGTATATCCTTACGGTTTTTCCAGCGCCTTCAAAAGAAGATCCGTAAAGAGCCAAACTTCCTGATTTTCCCGCGGATGAACTGAGTGTAAGGTCGTTGGCAAGAGTAAGTTTGACAGCCAGATCGGGGCCTAGTTTAAGGCCTCCTATAGTAAGAGGTTCTGACGGGGTTTGAAAATCGGATAATCCCTCATTGACATAAGCCTTGTGGGATTCCAGTGACGGATATCCGTAGTTTTTGTTCCAGTCCGAGGGGGAAGTCCAAAGCTCAAGGTCATCCCCCTCCCAGCTATATATAGACCAGAGAAAGTACGGGTATGTATTGTTTTCGTCTATCGACCATACCGTTCTAAAATCCCATCCGGAAAATGTTACTTCTCTGCTCATCTCCTGTGGTGTTTTCAACTGGCCGATAGCGTTGTCAAATTCAGACTGGGAAAAATATGAATTAACGGCAGTCCCGCCGGAAGCATTATATCCGACAAGTCCGCCGACACCAAATTTGGCGTAGGGAAAATTGATCGCCCCGGATGAATAGCAGTTTGCAACACTTCCGGAATTATATCCGGCCATGCCTCCCAGCCACTGCGCGCTGTTGCCACTGGTCATAAAAAAATCGGCCGTTGAATAGCAATCCGAGATACTCCCGGTGTTATACGATGATATGCCGCCGACGTAAAGGTTTGTAACATATTGGTTTTTTCGGTCAATGTTTATATTTCCCGAACAAAAACTTTTGGATATATCACCGGTATTATATGCGGCGATCATGCCTATATACCATATTGACTGAAAAAAGTCCGATCCATTGGAATTTATTACGCCGTCGACATGACAATTTTCTATGTTCGAAAGGGCGGCATATGCCGTTAATCCCCCCAAATATTTGACGGACCATCCCGTGATCCGGGCTCCCGTCAAGGACAAATTGCTGATAAACGCGCCGGTCCCAAGGGCGCCAAACATGCCGACATAATTTTCGCCGTACTTTTCTATATGAAGACCCGTGATAGCTTTGTAGTTCCCGTCAAGGCTTCCGGTAAAAGTTTCAGTGAGGGTTCCGATGGGCACAAAGCCCTCGTATGTTGATCTGGACAAACTGTAATTCCAATTTGCGGTAGAAGTTGCATCTATATCGTTGGTCAGCTTGTAGTCCGCTTCTTTGCTGCATCTCATCGCCTGCAAGCCGTAAACATCGGATACAAGAAGATATCCCCCTGCAGACTGGTACCTGCTGAAAACGGCTTCCGCCGTAACAAAAAAGCTTCCGCCGACCGTGAATGGATAATAAACGGTTTCATAGTTCGGGTTTTCAACTATGTACGCACCGCCGCGTTGATCGTAATTAGAGGTTATAGCCAAAGAAACGCTATTCGGAGTCGGTACATACCTGTGCGTTATTACTCCCGTGTACGCGTTTGTTATAGTCAGGCTCTTTATCACACACGGCAAATTGATGACACAGTTCTGCGTGCTTGTATCATCAAACACAACATCGTCGTCAGCTCCCGGGACCTGTCCTGTAGACCAATTGGCCCCAACTCCCCAATTTGCGGATGCTGGAGCTGGAAGACGGGCCCATTTTACGGTAACTGCATAAGAAGCAGAGGATGAAACAACCGCAAATAAAAACACAGTCAAAGCCGTGAGAACTATTGAATAAAAAAACCGGCGCTTATTTTTTGAACGCTCTTGCAATTTAAAATCCCCAATTTTTGCTAAATGTATATATTATTATAGATTATATAAGAAAATCGGGAAGTGTCAATAGGAAAATGTCCGCAAGTGGCGGTTAAAGGTTCATCGTAAGGTTAATGCGCCCCTGAGAATCTATCTCTGTGACTTTTACATCGACTTTGTCACCCACGTTGACAACGTCTTCTACTTTGTTCACGCGGTGGTTGGACAATTTGGAGATATGGACCATCCCGTCTTTGCCGGGAAGTATCTCCACAAATGCGCCAAACGGCATGATCTTTACGACCTCGCCGTGATACACTTTGCCGACTTCCGCGTCCATTGCGATCGACTGTATCTGCTCCTGAGCGTTCTGCGCGGCCGCGGCATCTATAGAAGTTATAAATACCATGCCGTCGTCTTCGATATCTATCTGCGCGCCGGTCTCCGCGATTATCCTTTTTATATTCTTGCCGCCCGGACCTATCACAAGACCTATCTTTTCGTTGTTGATAGAAAATGTGATTACCCGCGGCGCGTGCATAGAAAGTTCCTGTCTGGGGTTGGGTATCACTTCCAACATTTTTCCAAGAATAAGATCTCTGCCTTTTTTTGCCTGGGAAAAAGTGTCCTTCACGATGTTAAGAGACAAACCTTTTATTTTAATATCAAGCTGTATTGCTGTTATACCTTTTGAAGAACCCGCGATCTTAAAATCCATGTCCCCCAAGAAATCTTCAAGCCCTTGAAGGTCCGAAAGTATCTGATAAGAGCTGCCTTCTGTCACAAGCCCCATTGCGATACCGGACACTGCCGCCTTAAGAGGTACCCCCGCATCCATAAGAGCTAGAGTGCTTCCGCAGGTGGAAGCCATGGAAGAAGAGCCGTTGGACCCCAAGATCTCGGACACAAGCCTTATTGTATAAGGAAATTTTTCTTCTTCGGGAAGTACGGGAAGAAGAGCTTTTTCGGCAAGAGCTCCGTGCCCGATCTCGCGCCTTCCCGGGCCTCTCAAAGGTTTTACTTCTCCTACGCTGTAAGCCGGCATATTATAATGATGTATATATCTTTTTTCGCTCTCTTCAGCGGAGAGGCCGTCTATTATCTGCGCATCGCCTTTTGAACCGAGCGTGACAACGGTAAGCGCCTGCGTCCATCCTCTGGTAAAAAGACCCGAACCGTGAGAGCGCGGGATCGCCGAGACTTCGCAGGTTATCGGCCGGATCTCATCCGTCTTTCTGCCGTCGGGGCGCCTATGCTCTTCGATTATCATTTTTCTTACTATCTTTTTTTCTATGGACTTGATCACGGCAGAAACATCAGCCGGAAATTCTTTCATCGCGTCTTTCAGCTTTTCATCTTTTGAATTTTTTGCGGACTCGACGATATTTGCGGCAATAACATCAAGCCTGTCTATCTGTTTCTCCTTATCGGGAATATTAAGCGCATCTTTTATTTCGCTTTCATAACCGGATTTTACATATTTACTGATGAGTTCGTTTGGAGAGTAAGTAGTGTATTTCATTTTAGCGACGCCTGCCTTTTTGCAAAGGGCTTCCTGAAGATCGATGCTCTTGTTTATGGCATCCTGTGCAAAAACCAGAGCATCAACAAAAACCTCTTCCGGAACTTCTTTGGCGGCAGCCTCTATCATAAGTGTCTGCGTTCTGGTCGCGGCGATGACAAAATCCATGTCGCTTTTTTCTATTTCGCTGTTGGTGGGATTCGCAACAAACTTCCCGTCAACCCTGCCGATCCTTACGGCGCCGATCGGGCCTTCAAAAGGTATCTCGGAAATAGAAAGCGCGGCAGATGCTCCGATGATGGCAAGCACGTCGGGAATATTTTCGCCGTCCACAGAAAGAGGTGTCACTACTATCTGGACATCGTTACGCAGTCCTTCGGGGAAAAGCGGCCTGATAGGCCTGTCTATCAAACGAGAAGTAAGGATGGCCTTTTCCGTGGGGCGCCCTTCTCTTTTAAAAAAGCCTCCCGGGATCTTGCCGACCGCGTACATCTTTTCTTCGTAATCCACCGAGAGCGGAAAAAAATCTATCCCCTGCCTTATCTTGCCGGAAACGACACAGGTGGCTATCAACATGGTATCGCCGCATCTGATGACAACAGAACCGGATGCCTGCATGGCAAGTTTTCCGGTTTCTAAAGAGAGTGTTTTGCCGCCGATTTCGATCGAAGAGGTAGATATCATCTAATTCCTAAGCTTTCAACCAGTTTTGCGTAACGGGAAGGGTTTGATTTTCTTAAGTAAGTTTGAAGCCTTTTTCTTTTACCTACCATCTTGAGAAGGCCGTGCCTGGTGTGATGGTCCTTTTTGAAAGTATCAAGATGCTGGGTAAGATGCCTTATCCGCTCCGTAAGGACTGCTATCTGCACATCCGCCGAACCGCAGTCCTTGTCGTTGATCTTATGTTTGTCTATAACAGATTTTTTATCCATATTTAAGATTATACCATAAGACATTTGATACGTGCAACCAATGGAACTAGTCATTGCGAGCTCCGATTTGATCGGGGCGAAGCAATCCCATAGATGTGAGCCGTCATTGCGAGCTCCGATTTGATCGGGGCGAAGCAATCCCATTGTTATAAGTAATCGTATAAATCCCGCCATTCTTTGTTAAAAGCATTTATCAATTGTATTTTCTTAAATCTGGCTCCGCCTTTAATCTGCTTCTCTCTTTTTATCGCACTTCTTACATCGTCAAAACACTCATAATAGACAAGCCTATCAACATTATATTTTTGAGTGAACCCTTTACGAGTTTTTTCTTTATGTTCCAAAATACGTCTTTTTAGATTGCTTGTGACACCTGTATAGAGAACTTTGTTGTGGGCATTTGTTAGTATGTAAACATAGCCGGTTTTGTTCGTCATAATGCTACTTCGTACTATGGGATTGCTTCGTCCCCCTCGACCTCGCTCGGGGTCCTCGCAATGACGCTCTTGCAACATCCCTCTTTATCACCTCAATCAGCTCTTTTACCGTTTTAAATTTTTTTTCGTCCCTAAGGCGTTTTGTCAGGAATAGCGATATATTTTCCCCTGTTATATCTTTGCGAAAACCGATCAAATAGGCTTCAACAGCAACACCCTTGCCATTGAATGTAGGTCTTGTCCCGATGTTTACGGCGCAGAGATATCTCTCTCCAAAGACTTCTGCTTCTCCGGCATATACCCCGCTTTTTGGAATAAGTTTTTCCTTGCCGGTTTTTATGTTGGCTGTAGGATAGCCCAGCTCCCGGCCCCGCCCATATCCTTTAACGACAGTGCCTTGGACCATGTAAGGATGTCCGAGCAGACGCATAGCACGGGCAAACTCGCCCTCTTTTAGCAGTGTTCTTATAAGAGTACTTTTAACGGGTTCGCCGCCAAGTTCTTTATCTGCCACGGGAAAGACTTTAAAGCCCAGGGAGCCTCCAAGTTTCCTTAACTTGTAAGGGTCACCCTCCCTGCCTCGGCCAAAAGCATAATCCTGTCCGATAAATACTGCCTTCGATTTAAAAACTTGGGCCAGCACTTTTTTTGCAAAATCGCGGTAGCTTGTATTCTCCAGTTTTTTATCGAATCTGATCACCGCCAGCATGTCTGCGCCGAGTTTTTTTACAAGGCCTGCTCTTTCATCCACTGTAGTGAGCAACAGGGGTTTTCTCAAGGGGTTGACGACGCTTTTTGGATGAGGATCAAATGTCACGACTACGCAGGGAAGTTTTTTTCTTTTTGCAAATCTTGCGGCGGCCAGGATCACTTTTTTGTGTCCGAGATGCAATCCGTCAAAAGTGCCCAAAGCTGCCACGGAACCCTTTTCCTTAAATTTGCGGAGATCCTTTATGATTTTCATTGAAGGCCTATCTGACAAACATGGATTTTACAAAAAGAGTGGCGTCTTTTATGTATTCCGAAGCGGGCCAGAATAAAAACTGAGACAAAATAAGTGTGCCGACGATCCTGCCGAGTATTATATAGAACACCATAGCGCGTACGTCGCCTTCTTTTCTCCTGCCTCTTACTGCCTGGTCTGTAATAAAAGCGCATGTCGGATCTACCATCAGAGCCAGAAGTACCGTTGCCAGTCCGTTCACTATTCCCGACAGCTGGCTTGCCGTAGTCCTAAACTCCGGCACTTGAGCTCCTGCGTAAAGAGAGGACAAAACACCTATAGCGTATATTGAGACCATAAAAAAGTTAAGCCAAAGAAAGACGGGGGACATTTTGCCAAGGCTCAGGTCCTTGAAAGAGCCTGCTGACGGAAGGCGAAATGCCTTGATGATCTTTTTCATGTTCCTGGGCTTTAAGGCTTCGACCAAAAGTCTGGGGATCGAACCGACCCTTTCGAACGTATATATCGCCTTTTCGAAAAGATAGACAAAATACGGAATAAGCAGAGCGCCGCAGACATTGCCTATAAAAGCGGCAAATATGACTACCCTGAAGTTAGAAGCAAGGACATCCGGAGAATTCAGTCTTATGGCATTGTCCACCATGCCGCCGAGCATCGGAGCCTGGAGCATGTTCGACATTCTGGACACAAGAAAGGCTGTGTTTATAAAAGCAAGGCTTGTGGCGACCTGCTTGGTGCGCACGCCGGCCAGCCGCATCGAGGACGCAAGCGTCTCGGAAAAATGGATGACGCCGGTCAGGATGCATACAAAGATGAGTACGCTCATGAAACCCCTTTCACTTTCTTTATTGAAATACTTAACGATCCTATTTCATCATGATACCGCTGCATCAGATCCGTTGCAAATCTTTTGGGCTGGATCCCGTATTCCTCAAGACAGGCGACTTTTATAGGAGCTCCTTTTTCGGTGATATTGAGTCCCACATGAATTAGGGTCGAGACGGGAGAGGTAGTTGCCACGGCGACTGTAAGTTTCTTCTTCCCGTCATAAAGTCCGTTGCCGGACCTAAAAAGTTTTTGCCTGCCGGCTTTTTTATTGATCTCGTCCATGACAAGAGTAAGGAACAGCCTTTTTCTCAGCACTGCTTTTTCAAGGTCACGGTCAAAATGCTCGATTATAAAATGAAGCATTTTGTCGCTGTAGATGAATTCCTTGTTCCTTTTGTCCTCCATGTCCACCATGTGTTCTTTTACCGCGGCGGCCCCGACAAAAGACACTATCGAGTCGCCGGTCACGCCAAGTTCATTATGTGCAAAATGGGACCTGAGCTGGCTTCCGTCGTAATCTATTTTTTTTGACACAAATTTAGTTTTCATATTTTTGCTGTCATTGCGAGCGCAGCGAAGCAATCCCAGAGTACCATGGGATTGCTTCGTCGCTACGCTTCTCGCAATGACTCTTCATACAAACATTTTCTCTACTATTGCAAATTTCCCGGCATCCCTGAAAGCCCTCTTGATCCTGGCGCAGCTTTCACACTCGCCGCACATTATACCGTTTTTTGAGACATGGTAACAGGAGTAAAAAAGTTTAAAAGGGACATTAAGCTTGACCCCGGTGTTCACGATCCCGGACTTGTTAAAGCTCTGGACATAGCTGACCAGCCTCGGTCTTGAAAGCGTCGAGACCCGCAGTAAAGCATTTGCGCAGCTTGTGAATTGCAGCGAATTATCGGAAAAAGTCGCTGCCTCTTCGCTGTTAAATCCGGAAACGATCAGTTCCGCCCCCAAAGCTTCGGCATAAGATGCCGCTATGTTCACAAAAACGGCATTGCGGTTCGGGACCCATACAAGCCGTGCATTGCCCTGCAAAATATCAGGGTTAGCCTCCAGATCTTTTTCAGTATAGACAGGCACTGTCTTGCTTTTGTCCACAAGAGCGGTATGGGTTATTTCTTTGAGCCAGTCAAGCTTGATCGTTTTGTGAGGGACTTTGTAGTAGGCGGATATCTTTGAGGCGCTTTCATTTTCGTCCCTGAAAGACCTCTGGCCGTAATCAAAAGTCAGCGCAAGAATGACGTCGGTCTCTTTTTTTGCCGCCGCCAAAGAGACCAGACTGTCCAAGCCTCCCGAAAGCAAGCATATGCTTTTCATATCCTGATGATCTGTCCGCGTTCCGCGCCTATGGATACCATTTCTATCGGCGCCCCGGATAGCTCCGAGATCCTTTTTATGTATTTTTTTGCATTTTCCGGAAGGTCGGTAAAAGATTTTGCTTTGGTTGTGTCCTGTTTCCATCCGGGGACTTCTTCGTAGATCGGCTCGCACTGCTCTACAACTTTGAGGTCCGACGGAAAAGTTGTAAGGGTAGTGTTGCCATATTTGTAAGCCGTGCAGATCTTTATCGAGGGAAGCTCATCAAGCACATCCAGTTTGGTGATCGCCAAGCCGGTAAATCCGTTCACCTGTTTTGAATATCCCGCGACTACCGCGTCAAACCAGCCGCAGCGCCTGGGACGCCCCGTGGTCGCTCCGTACTCTCCGCCTTTTTCTCTTAAAAAATCGCCGACTTCGGACGTTATTTCGGTCACAAAAGGCCCGCTTCCGACACGCGTGAGGTATGCTTTGACAACCCCTATGACCGAATCTATCAGAGTAGGCCCGATCCCCGCGCCGGTACAGGCACCGCCAGAAACAGGATTGGAAGAAGTTACATACGGATAAGTCCCGTGGTCCACATCAAGCATTGTGCCCTGCGCGCCTTCCAGCAGGACTTTTTTGCCTGACAGAGCGGCGGACATAACAAGAGAACCCGAATCGTCGATAACATACTTTTTTATCATCCTTGCATAGCCCAGATATTCGTCCAGTATTTCTTCAAAGTTAAGGTCTGCCATATAGTTGTAAAAATTCTCCAACTGAAAGGATTTTTCCTTGATGTTCCACAAAAGCTTTTCTTTGAGAGTTTCAAGGTTGTAAAGATCCCCTATCCTTATTCCGCGCCTGTTGGTCTTGTCCACATAACAAGGACCTATCCCGCGGCTTGTGGTGCCGATCCTGCCGGCCTCGCGCTTTTTTTCCTGCGCCTGGTCTATCAGGCGGTGATAAGGAAAGATCACATGAGCCCTTGAGCTTACCTTCAAATTTGACGGATCAACTGCCTGCACTCTCAGCTTTTCCATTTCCTCTATCAACACGGCGGGGTCCACAACGACCCCGTTGCCGATCACGCAGGTGACCTTGGGATAAAATATCCCTGAAGGCACAAGGTGCAGTTTAAAAGTTTTTTCACCGATAACGACAGTATGTCCTGCATTGTTGCCGCCCTGGTAGCGTACGACCATGTCCATATCCTTGGACAAGAGATCTGTTATTTTGCCCTTGCCTTCATCCCCCCACTGAGACCCGACTATAATGCTTACTGTCATTTTTTCTCCTTCGCCCAAAAAAAGGCGCATTTTTGCGCCCTTAATATTCTATCATAAATGTCATTGCGAGGAGTCCTGAGCCTGTCGAAGGACGACGAAGCAATCCCAAAGTATAATGGGATTGCTTCGCTTCGCTCGCAATGACAGCCTACACTATTTTGATATTCAACTCTTTCAATTGCTTCGGATCTACATCCGCAGGCGCTCCGGACAACGGACAGAACGCTGATTGCGTTTTCGGGAACGCTATCACATCGCGTATTGAATTTTCACCGGCTATAAGCATGACGAACCTGTCCACGCCAAGAGCAATACCCCCGTGCGGAGGAGCACCGTATTCAAGCGCTTCAAGGAAGAACCCGAATTTTGCCTTAGCTGATTCTTCGCTATGGCCTAACAACCTGAATATCTTGTGCTGTACATCGCTCCTGTGTATCCTGATGCTTCCTCCGCCAAGCTCGGTCCCGTTGAGCACCAGGTCATAAGCTTCCGCTTTTATGGACGAAGGATCGCTCTCGAATCTTTTTTCAATATCGTCAAGACTACCCTGAGGCCTTGTAAAAGGATGATGGCGCGACACCCATCTTTTTTCGGTATCGCTGTATTCAAGGAGCGGAAAATCTACAATCCAGAGAAAATTAAATTTAGATTTGTCTATCAAATTGTGTTTTTCTGCAAGGACGAGCCTTAGCTGCCCCAGGACATTGGCGGAACTTTCTCTCTTATCCGCCGCAAATATCAGGAGGTCGCCTTTTTCCGCTTTTGCTTTTGAGATGATCGCATCAATCTCTTCTTTTTTCAAGAACTTAGTTATCGGGGATTTTGGCGCGTCGTCCCCCAGAGATATCCATGCCATACCCTTGGCTCCGTTGTTCTTGGCAATCTCTTCCAGGTGGTCTATCTCGCTCCTTGTGTAAGAAGCGCCGCCTCTGACATTGATGCATCTTACTACTCCGCCGGAAGCAACAACGCTGGCAAAAACTTTGAAACTAGAATTCTTTACTGTATCCGAAACATCGACTATCTCTAAGCCGAACCTCGTATCAGGCTTATCGGTCCCGAACCTGTCGATTGCTTCGTCATAAGATATCCTGGGAAAAGGCGCTTGGACAGTCGGAAGATGAAGTATATGCTCGACCATTCTTTCGGTAACGGAAATGACATCGTCGCGCTCCACAAAAGAAAGCTCCATGTCTATCTGCGTGAATTCCGGTTGGCGGTCGGCGCGCAGGTCTTCGTCCCTGAAACATCTGGCCATCTGGTAATATTTCTCAAGACCGGAAACCATGAGTATCTGCTTGAACAACTGCGGAGACTGCGGCAATGCATAAAATTTGCCCGGGTTGACGCGCGACGGGACCAGATAATCGCGCGCGCCTTCAGGGGTACTTTTGCCCAGGAACGGCGTTTCCACTTCAATGAATCCTTCACTGTCAAGAAAATCCGAAGCCGCTTTGAGCATCTTGTGGCGGAGTATCAGATTCTCCTTCATGTGGCCTTTTCTAAGATCAAGATAGCGATATTTGAGCCTTGTGTTCTCATCTATCGGCTGAATTGCATCCGCTATTTCAAAAGCCGGGGTCTTTGAAACGTTGAGTATCTCGAGCTCCGATGGAAATATTTCTACTTCGCCAGTCGGGATGTTTGTGTTAACGGAAGCGGCATCTCTTTTTGCAACTTTGCCTTTTACCGCAAGGACATATTCGCTCCTGAGCTGTTCCGCGATCTTGTGAAGGTCTTTCTTTTCCGAGTTTATGACGATCTGTACGATTCCCGACCTGTCGCGCAAGTCTATGAATATAAGGTTGCCGTGATCCCGGCGCCGGTGCACCCAACCGTTCAAGATATATTCTTTCCCGACGTCTTTCGAAGTTATCTCCCCGCAGTTATGGTTTCTTTTTAGCATGTTGGTTCTATCTCCCTGAATAGCTCGTCCATTTTTATCTCTTTCTGCTGTCCTGTTTTCATGTTGCGAAGAGGGAACAGCCCTTTTTTGAGCTCTTCTTCCCCAATTATCAGAACATATTTTGCTCCAAGATTGTCGGCCGCTTTCAATTGCGACTTCAAACTCTTTCCCGAAAGATCTGTTTCGGCGCTTACCCCTGATTTTCTAAGTTCAAATACCTGTTTAAAAGCTTTTTGCTGTGCTTCTTTACCCATCGCCGCTATATACACGGCCAATTCTTTTTCCGGTTCGGGGAATAATTTTTGAGCTTCCATTACCGAGATCAGCCGCTCAAGCCCTATTGCCATCCCGACGGCCGGGATCTTGCTTCCGCCGAGCTGTTCTATCAGAGCATCGTATCTGCCACCGCCGCACACCGCATTTTGAGCTCCAAGCTCTTTTGACAAAATTTCAAAAGTGGTCTTTGTGTAATAATCCAGCCCTCTGACCAGCTTTTCATTCACAGAAACCTTAACACCAAAGGAAGAAAGAGCGCTTTGCAGCTGGTCAAAATGAGCCCTGCAATCTTCACAAAGCATCCCCTTTAACGAGGGGGCGGAAGAAATAATTTCTCTGCAAGCTGCTTTTTTGCAATCAAGAGTACGAAGTACGTTCTTGTCGGTTCTTTCCCTGCATTCAAAACATAATTTTGACGAATGTTCTTCCAGATGTTTTTTCAACTCTTTTTCATATGCCGGCCTGCATTTGCCGCAGCCTACGGAATTTATTTCAACTTCCAGAGATCTTAACCCTAGAGAATTAAAAAGAAGCACTCCGGCCAATATGACTTCCGCATCGGCAAATGCGGAGGAAGAACCCAGCAGTTCTACTCCCGCCTGATAAAATTGCCTGAAACGGCCGGCTTGCGGCCTTTCATACCTGAACATCGGGCCGATGTAATAAAGTTTGGATATTTTATCTTTGATCGCGAGATTATGCTCTATAGCAGCGCGGACGACCGAAGCCGTAGCTTCGGGCCGGAGCGAAATACTGCGGCCGCCTTTATCTTCGAAAGTGTACATCTCTTTGGAAACGATGTCCGTATTGTCGCCGATACTTCTTGTAAATAGTTCGGCCTGTTCGATCGCCGGAGTTCGTATTTCGCAAAATCCGCAAGATTGGAATTTGTCGTGTATCTTTGTTTCGACATATTGCCATACCGGCGTTTGATCCGGAAGTATGTCGTGAGTGCCGCGTAATGATTGATATTTCATGGTAATTCCCTCTTAAACAAAATTGCCTATTACGAATATTGTACAGTCGCCGCATGCGGCGCCTCTACCGTACTATTACGTTTTTATCCCCTTTCACAATTTCTCCTATCAGATATGATTTCTCGCCAAGATCTTTGAGCTTTTTCATTGTTTTGTCCGCATTTTGCGGTCTTACAGCAAGGGCCATTCCTATTCCCATGTTGAACGCCTTAAACATCTCTTCTCTTGATATATCACCTTTTTGCTTGATCAGCCTACATATTGCGGGATGTTCCCATGCGTGAGGATCGATCGATGCCGCAACTCCTTCAGGAAGAAATCTTGCGACATTTTCGGGAAGTCCTCCACCGGTTATATGGGCCATTCCTAATAGCTCGACGTCTTTCATAAGGCCAATCATTGTTTTAACATATATCTTTGTGGGAGCAAGAAGTGCCTGCCCCAACGTTGAGCCAAGCTCCGGAATTTGTGCGTTAATATCAAGCTTTGCCATATCAAACAAAACTTTTCTGGCAAGAGTATAGCCGTTGCTGTGAAGTCCGGAAGACGCAATGCCGATAAGTTTGTCCCCAACAGATATCTTGGTGCCGTCTATTATTTTGGATTTTTCGACTATTCCTACAGCGAATCCGGCAATGTCATATTCTCCTTTGCCGTAAAGATCGCTCATTTCCGCGGTCTCGCCGCCGATCAACGCAGCCTCGCTCTGGCGGCAGCCTTCGGCTATTCCGATAAGTATCTGCTCGGCAAGGCTCGGATCGACTTTGTTGAAAGCAAGATAATCAAGAAAGAAAAGAGGTTTTGCGCCCAACACTACTATATCGTTTACGCTCATCGCGACCGCATCTATGCCGATAGTGTTGTGTTTTCCGGTCATAAAAGCTATTTTAAGCTTGGTCCCCACCCCGTCGGTTCCGGACACAAGGACAGGTTCTTTGTATTCATCCTTGTCTATCTGGAAAAGCCCGCCGAAAGACCCGATATCACCGAGGACACCCTTTGTAAAAGTGGACTTTGAGAGTTTTTTTACCCGGCTGACAACTTCGTATCCGGCCTCTATATCAACACCCGCGCTTTTGTAATCCATAAGGTTTTACCTGGCTTAATCTTATCATTAGGGGACATTTTCTACAACTGAAAAGGAGTGCTATAAATACAAAGCCGCCACTTTAAAGTGGCGGCTAAAATTTCAAAGCGTGAAAACTATTTAAGAGATCGTTTAATAATCATCAAGGGCGCGGGCAATAGCAGCAGCATCATGCTGCGGCGGTTCCGGCTCCATCAAAAGCGCCGCTATTTTGGCGTTTATCGATAGGCACGAAAAAACCGGACTATGGGGAACAGAGCTGGCAAGAATATCCGTAAAATTAAAATGCCGCGCAACATCTTCTTTTGCGTGAACCCTGCCAAGTCTTTGCCTGATCTCCGGTTCCGCAAGATCTACAGAAGGCGTTGCATCAGCATACCCAACACCGGGATCACCGTCATAACCCGGAGTATGAAATTTCAAAGAAGTTCCTGCAAACCTTTCAGGAAGTAATGGAATTACATGTTCTATAAAGAATGCTCTTTCATAGGGTTTCATTTTAATATGCATATCCTTTAACAGAGCTTCTACGTCTGCAAATACTTCATCGGTGGATTTCCGGGTATACGACCAGAACAATCCGTCCTTAACAAGACTTGAGCAAGAAGAATCCCTGGCTGCTGGATAACCGTGCGAATCCTCAACGGACCTGACATAAAAACCTGCCATGACATCATTATTTAAAAGCAATTCCCCCAGGCTTGTAGCTGTTCTTGTCCTTATAGAGATTGTCGGTCTTGCAAGTCTTGTAAGTGCTCCTCTCTCATCAACTGCAAACCTGGTAAAAGGCCTGGTCGAACCTCCAATAACACCCTGCCTTAGCCCTGTTGTGTTCAATCCACGAATATTCATATACATATCCTCCTTGTTCCAAAATATTCCGTCTATTTTGTTATCGTGCAAAATCCTGAAAAATTTCACTTTTTTTTATCTACTTGTGTTTTGCCGTGTTATCATATCAGCAAATGAAATATCTTAACCTCAAAGAAGTATCTCTCACATTTGCGGTAAAATCCGCAGTCAATATCCTCAGATCCGGCGGCGTCATAATCTTCCCCACCGAGACCGTTTATGGCATAGGAGCTGATTTTAAAAACAAAAAAGCGGTCAAGAAGATCTTCAAACTTAAAAAAAGATCTCTTTCGCAGCCGCTCCAGCTTTTGGTCTCCGACATAAAACAGGCAAAAAAGCTGTCAAAAAAATTATCGCCAAAGGTCCTGAAGATCATGAAAAATAATTGGCCGGGACCTTTGACTGTTGTTGTCAAAAAGAACAAAAATGTACCTAATTATGTAACAGGAGTAAAAGACACCGTCGGACTGCGTATGCCGGATCATCTCCTAATCCTCGAGATAATAAAAACTTTGGGGCATCCTATCTCCGCATCTTCCGCGAATATTTCAGGCAAGAAACCTCCCAAGACCGCGAAAGAAGCCGCGAAATATTTTAAAAGAGGGATTGATCTGGTAATAGACGGCGGAAGATGTAAAATCGGAAGAGCGTCGAAAGTTGTTGACACCACAAAAAGAGGTTTCAATATTCTACGAAAACTGTAGCAGCGCCTTCATTTATCCGGACTTTTCACACTCATTTGGCGCGACTAGCTCAAAAGGCAACCAGAATGAATCAACAAACGCTGCTCCGTCCCCAAATACCCTAAAAGTCTGGAAAATAACAGATCTATATGTTCGATCATTAAACATGGGCTGGTCCACTCTAAGTTTCTCGAAAAGATCCAACACCGCCATGGAATTTAAATCAATTTGCTGCATAGGCTTCCTTCGCACTAAAGTTATAAGCATTGCATTCTCGCCATCCAACCTTGTAGAAAAGAGATTTGTAGTTTTTTGTACAACATCAGGGTCTTTGAAATCCGGGTCTTGACCGACAAGCCCACAGCTGAATTTATAAAGAGCTCCGTTTTCTTCCCGCGCATCCATCAACAACCTATAATTTCGCGCGAACAGAGCAAGGGCTTTTTCCACGTGTTCCGATCGAATGCCTTGTGATGTAATTTCAGCTATCCTTAGTTCTTTTAATCTTTCTACTCCGTCCGCACCAAGGTCCGCAGATCTCATTACTGTTTCAGTCGAACCTTTGCCAAATTGATCTATCATCCTTATTTCCACACGCCTTGGTTGCCTGTAAGTTATGGGCAGCTCCATCGAAACAACCGTTAGCGGCCTTCTTGAAAAATGGAGATACTCTCCCGCAGGACATTTTGGGAAAACATGGCCAAATCCGACTCTGTTACCCATCATCAATCTTTTCCCCCTAAAAACTTTTCTAAAGCCTACTCACTCGCCAGCAAAGCTTTTATTCCATCAATTATTGATTTGGCCTCACTTGTTACCGGCCATGGTCTGGCGTTAAAGAATCTTGTAACATCATCCATCGGAGAGATGTTCTTGAGCCAAGTCCTGATCTGTTTGGGAGAACGCCGCACTTCCGATGTCACTTGATAATAAGGCGGGCCATCATCAGTTTCTGGAGTAAGAAAATCTTGAGAAGCCCCCCAAAATGTCTCAGGCAACTTTGGAATAATATGATCCCTTAAAAAACCGTTTTCTCCAGCCGTCATCCTCATGCCGATTGCTTTTTTTAAGGCAGTAAAAGTATCCGCAGCAGGCTTTCTTGAATTTTCCAACCCAATCCGGCATCAAACCTGTGAGATTCTCCGTAATCACCGTCATGCGAATCAGATACCGTAGAAATCTCTCTTGAATATAACCCCGTCAAAACTCGGGGGTTGCACACAACATCCCTTAACTTTATTCCAACTTCAGATCTGATCGAGATGTCGGGATTGACCCGTCTGGATATGGCACCTCTGTCTCCTACATCAAAACGCATCATGGACACACCTTTATCACCAGTTCTTGTTCTCACAGCATTTACCTTTAACATGTCTCATCTCCTCCTTTTTCTATGGATATTCTCTTGTGTTCTTATATCGACGGATTTTTTTGAAAATTTCAGGCAATTGTTTCAGGACGAACAAAGCATCAAAGATTGCTGATTCTTTAAAAGACGGTGAGGATGTTACGGAAATAATGTAGAGGCGGTTCGTGAAACTTCCCCTCTCCCTATGGGAGAGGGGTTAGGGGTGAGGGCTCTTACAAACTCAGGCTCATCTCATACCACTGCGAATAGACGACTTTTCCCGCCGCAGGATCATAATATTGCTTGTAATTTGCGATCACGGTAGTAAAGGGATTAACTTTGTATCCAAGCCTTCCTGTGATGACCGCTCCCTGACTAAGATCAAGGCTTCTGGCGTCCACAAAATTCTGCTGGAAATATCCCGCTTCAACAAAATACTGGTTCGAAAGTTTAGCGGAAGCATAGCCTTTGAGAGTTGTATTGCTTCCTTCATATCCTTCAAGAACCGCCCAAATATTGCCCAATGAAAGCACTGTTGCCCCCAACTGCACTTTATATCCGTTTTTGTTCGAAGAAATCGCCTCAAACGAAACAATATCAATAGGATCGGTCTCATAGTTCTCGTTAAAATATTCCGGAACAAAATTCCGGTCTATGAACCTTCTCTCAGCCCTGAAATTGGCCTTGCCGATAAATATATCCATATCCTGATTGAACCCCGCGGAAAAACCTGAACCGTGGTTGTTCATATGCGCTGCCTCGGCAAAAAGGACTCCGCCTCTCCAAACAGAATATCCCGCGTCCAGACCAAAACCTGATTGCGAAGGATAAACAACTCTTGTCCCGTCCGGCCTGACAAAATCCACTCCGTCGGAATCTCCCGCATAATACTGCCCCAGTGTAAGGCGGGGCATGATCTCTTCCGTTATCCTGAAAGCTTGGAACTTTGACCACGTCCCCATTCCTTCAGCACCGTAGATGTCTTGATTGTAATAGGCCCTTAGCCCTGTCTGCTGATTTGACTCAAATATTCCCGTTTGAGCTGAAGTGTAATTATTTACCAGCAAGCCGTATCCGAGAGTATAATTTTCTATCACCCCGTACCTGAAGCCCCATTTTTGTGAATCGTACTGAACATAGCGGACAACTACTTTGTCCACAACTCTTCCGGTCGGGTCGTTAAAAGGGATATTTATTCCCAACCCTAATTTGAACGCTCCAAGTCCGAAACCCGGATTCCAGCTTGCAAGGCCGGTACTGGCGGTGCCCGTATTTAAAAATCCTAAAGACACTCCGTTACTAAAATTCGCCGTTGAATATATTGAAGGGGTCTGTGCTAGAGACACAGACGCCAGAAACAGAAATGCCAACAAGAACGCTATCAATTTCTTCATGTCATTCTCCTCCTAAACAGTCATTGCGAGGAGTACCGATTTGATCGGGACGACGAAGCAATCCCATTGTACTATGGGATTGCTTCGGGGCTTACGCCCCTCGCAATGACGCTCTTTCCTCAGTGCCTGAAATGTCTTCGTCCCGTAAATGCCATCGTCATGCGGTATTTGTTCGCCACTTTGATGACTTCTTCGTCCCTCACCGAACCTCCCGGCTGTATTACAGCGGATATTCCGTGTTTTCTAGCAAGCTCAATTGAGTCCGCGAAAGGGAAAAATCCGTCCGAAGCCATAACGGCTTTTTTTGCATGTCCGCCGCCTGCCTGCCGGTAGGCATGGGCCTGTTTGAGGGCTATCTCGGCCGAGCCCACCCTGTTCATCTGGCCCGCGCCGATACCGATGGTCGCGCCGTTCTTCACGATAACAATGGCGTTAGATTTCACAAATTTGCAGACTCCCCATGCAAAGAAAAGGTCTTCCAGCTCCTGCAGGCTGGGCTGACGCCGGGTAACAACCTTAAGTTCCGACATATTCAGCTCGGCTACATCTATTTGCTGCAGCAGCATCCCCCCTGACACTTTTTTAAACTCAAACTTTCTTGCACTGTTGGCAAAATTTACCAGATCGCACCGTAGGATCCTTAAATTCTTTTTCTTTTTGAACTCCTGAAGCGCCGCATTTGAATAATCAGGGGCTATGACGACTTCTACAAATAATTTTGATATTTCCTTTGCGGAATCCTCATCTACCGTCCTGTTGGATGCGACGATCCCGCCGTAAGCAGATACTTTGTCGCATTCATAGGCTTTCAAATAGGCCTCTTTTACGCTCTTACCGATCGCTACTCCGCAGGGATTGTTGTGTTTTACGATAGCCACAGCCGTGCTTGCAAAATACGAGACAATGGAAAAAGCCGCCTCTATGTCGAGGATGTTGTTATAAGAAAGCTCTTTGCCGTGAAGCTGAGTTGCAGCGGATATTCCCCCGCCCTCAGCCCTGAAAAATGCCGCCTGCTGGTGCGGATTTTCTCCGTAGCGCAGGTCCTGTATCTTGTCCAACCGGAACTCAAGCTTCTTCGGAAAAAGATCCGAACCCTGAGACGGCAAAAGATATGCCGAAATAGCTGCATCGTACCGCGCGGTCAGTTCAAATGCCTCTCTCTGCAGTTTTGTCTTTGTTTCAAGGCTTATCTGCCCCTTATTGTCTTTTAGTTCTTTCAGTATCTCCGGATAGCTCGCCGGATTTGTGATGACAGCCACGTGTTCATAATTTTTGGCCGCCGCTCTAACTATGGAAGGCCCTCCAATATCGATATTCTCTATCGCTTCTTCATGCGTAAAATCCTTTTTTGATATGACCTTTTCGAACGGATAAAGATTTATGACAACAATATCAATCTGCGGAATGCCGTACTTTGCCAGCATCTTCATGTGTTCCGGCTTTTCCCTCCTTGCCAAAAGGCCCCCGTGTATCTTGGGATGCAAAGTTTTCACCCTTCCGTCGAGCATTTCAGGGAATTTGGTTATTTTGGAAACTTCTATCGCTTTTATTCCCGCGCTGCGAAGCTCTCTGGCAGTTCCACCGCTTGCGATTATTTTGAAACCGGATTTTACAAGACCTTTGGCAAATTGTTTTATGCCTTTCTTGTCGGACACGCTTATGACCGCATACCTTTGTTTCTTCATCACCTACTTCCCTTCCTTTAATATTTTTACTTTTCCGCCTTCGATACATACTTTGCCCTGGGCTATCAATTTTATAGCTTCAGGATAAGCTATGTGTTCCTGTTCAAGTATCCTGCTTGAAAGAGTATCTTCAGTATCATCTTTCAAGACCGGAACTAGTCTCTGCAGGATCACCGGTCCCGTATCACAGCCTTCATCCACAAAGTGTACCGTGCATCCGGATATTGTTGCTCCGTGGTCAAGAGCCTGCTTCTGGGCATTCAGCCCCGGAAAAGACGGCAAAAGTGCCGGATGAATATTTATGATCCTGCCTCTAAAGGCTGATATTATTTTCGGGCCAATGATTCGCATATAACCGGCAAGACAGATGAGATCGGGTGTATATTTCTTCAAAACATCCAACAATTGGGTTTCATATTGCAGCTGCGCATTGCCATGCGCAGCTTCCTTTATTTTTTTGTAATCAACCACAATCGTTTCAATCCCGTGGTCTTGCGCGCGTTTAAGTCCGTATGCGTCCGGCCTGTCGGAGATCACACAGAGTATTTTGGCAGTGAGCATACCTGACTCTATAGAATCTATGATCGCCTGAAGATTTGACCCGCGGCCGGATACAAGGACAACGAGATTTAGAGTTTTCATTTACAAAAAGATTATAACATTTTCACATGGGATTTTGCCCGGATTTAGTCGATAATATATTGAGGAAAGAAATATATGCACATGGGTTTTACCACCGCTTTGAAAAGCAGAGTTCAACCTAAGCCCAATATTAGAGTATCATTTGTTTGTGATGAACACGGCACAAGAAATGGGATAAGAACTGCAGAGAGAGCTGCAGCAATATCTGATATAAGAATAAATGGCGGAGATTTGATAGACAGAGGACACCGCAATCTTGAGGCTCTGAACCTGGCACAGAAGTTTGCACAAACCGGCAATTATATACAACTTTGGGGAAATCATGAGCTCATGTTCACCACCGCAATGTTTAGCGATGAGTATTCGTTAGTAAGATGGGAGAAAAACGGCGGAAATCAAACACTGGATGAATTCCGCGTAGCCCCATGGAGAAGGCTCGCTTCTTGGTTTCTTGGATTTACTCCGAGGGAACAATCGCTCCTTCAAAGCTATGCGTATTGGATGGTGCAAAACTGCAAACTGTACCATATTGACGAACACGGAGCTCTTTATGTGCACGCGGGATTTAAAGTTAATGAAAAAGGGCGTCTTGATCTAACGTACGAAGGAGAAAAGGGATTAAAAGCCCTTGACTATGCGGATGAACATCTTAGAGAAGCATTTAAGACCGGAAATATGGCCCACCCTGTATTTTATTTTTTACAGAATGGTGAAGATTCGTTCCTTTGGAATTCTGAATGGCTTACAACTGTCATGAATAACGAATCCGCCAGGCCGTTGCTGGATGATCTGGGCGTCAACATGCTGGTGTTCGGACACATACCGGCTATCGGGATAATAAATTTTGACAATTGCATCTTTGGTTTAGGCGGAAGGCCGCTTAAGGGAAAATCACATATTTTGGTAAATTCCGCTAATGAAGTGCTGATAGAATCAATAGAAGAACACAGGACTATAATAGGACAACGTAAGTCAGTAATAGGAAGCAAGACTGTAATTCAGAAATGATTCGTTCGCATGTTGTTTCTGACCTTTCGTCTCACTTGTAAATGGCTCCCTCTAATGATAAAATTTTTTTATGCAATACAAAGGCTTGATAGACCGCTACAGACAATATTTGCCCGTAACCGACAAGACTCCGGTCATCACATTTTTCGAAGGCAATACTCCCCTGCTCTACGCGGAAAAGATCAGCAAAAAACTCGGATTAAAAGTACATCTTAAATATGACGGCATGAACCCGACAGGATCGTTCAAAGACCGTGGTATGACCATGGCGATCAGCAAAGCAAAAGAAAAAGGTTTCAAAGCTGTCGCATGCGCGTCCACCGGCAACACATCCGCATCCGCTGCTGCATATAGTGCAAAAGCGGGACTGGACTGTATAGTTGTCATCCCCGGAGGGAAAATAGCTCTCGGAAAATTGGCACAAGCTATAATGCACGGCGCCAAAGTATTTGCAATTGACGGCAATTTTGACAGGGCGCTTGAGATGGTAAGGGAGCTTTGCGAAAAATATCCAGTAGACCTGGTCAACTCCGTCAATCCGTTCAGGATAGAAGGTCAAAAGACCGCTGCTTTTGAAGTTGTCGATACTCTCGGTGATGCTCCTGATTTTTTGTGCATACCGGTCGGAAATGCCGGCAATATTACGGCGTACTGGAAAGGTTTTAACGAATATAAAAGCGAGAAAAAGATCTCAAAACTTCCCAAAATGCTCGGTTTCCAGGCCGAAGGCGCTGCCCCGATCGTAAAAGGGCATCCGATAGAAAAACCCGAAACAATAGCAACTGCGATAAGGATAGGAAATCCCGCAAGCTGGAAAAGCGCGGTAGCCGCGGCTCAGGAATCACACGGATCAATAAGAGCGGTCAGCGATGATGAAATAATATCCGCATATAAACTGGTTGCTTCAATAGAGGGTATCTTTTGCGAGCCGGCATCAGCCGCATCGATCGCCGGACTGATCAAATACGGAAGCGAGATCCCCAAAAACAGCACAGTAGTCTGCGTGCTCACTGGCCACGGGCTCAAAGACCCGGACACTGCGGTAAAATCCGGCGTAAAACCCATCGAAGTCCCCTCTAAGATAGAAGAAATAGTTAAAATTCTAGGATATTGAGGCGAGACTTTTAATGAGCGACGACCTTTTTGATATCGTAATAACTTCCAACAGCCCGGGCGAACTTTATTCGCTTGTCAGACCGGCGGTTAGATCTTTGCACCGCAACATTCCCAACGCCAGAATAATACTGGTCATAACCCCCTGTCAGTATGCCAGCGGCCGCGAGATAGAGGTAGCCAGATCTTTTCCCGAGATCTACGAAATAGTATTTCCGCAGGAGTTCAAAAATTGGGTCTTCAGGAACAAACCGCCCAAAGGCATCTCTTTTTCAAAAAAAGGCGTCGTTCTTTTTATGGGCGGCGACCTTATGAACGGAGTGATACTTTCAAGAAAGCTCGGATATCCGGCGTACGCTTATGCAATGGACCATATCGCCTGGGTTAAAAAATACACTAAGTTTTTTGTCCCTGATAAAAACATTGAACAGAAAGCGCTGAAAAAGAAGGTCCCTGCAAAAAAAATAAAGGTCGTAGGAGACCTTATGATAGACGCGGTTTTGTGCGAAACAGTGCCTAAAGAACCTGGCAAAACAGTAATAACTCTCATGCCCGGCAGCAGGCCGGCTCACCTGCAATTTTTAGCTCCTTTTTTCCTTAAGACAGCTGATCTTATAAAAGAGAAAAATAAGGAAATAAAATTTGTTTTCGGACTTTCGCCATATGCCAACGCTCTAAAACTTGAGGAATATATTTCCCGCGGTAAAATGAAAAAGACCGAGCTCAAAGAAGGCGCAGCAGGCAGGCTGATAGTGCGGGAAGACAAAAAATATATACTTTCCGAAAAAGGGACTGAAATCTTGATAATCGAAAAAGATCCTTATGCAGCTATGGCCGTGGCAGATCTAATAATAACTATTCCGGGAACAAACACCGCGGAAGCGGCGGCAATGGGAAAGCCAATGTTGGTGACCGTGCCCTTTAATAAACCGGAAGCCTATATTTTTGACGGTCTTATCGGGATGATCGGCAACGCTCCTGTAATTGGCAGGTACATAAAAAGGGCCACGATAAGTATACTTAATAAAGCGATGAAATATATCGCCCTGCCGAACCGCAAGGCCGGCGAAATGATAGTTCCCGAGCTGCGCGGCAACCTAAAAGCCGAAGAGATAGCCGCAAAAGCGATTGAACTGCTTTCCGATCCGGAAAAACTTGTGCTGACGGGAAAAAGGCTCAAGAAAGCGATGGGAGCCCCCGGAGCTGCCGACAAAATTTCCGAAGAGATCGCCGGGCTGACATAGTGCTATAATTGTCCTTGATGAAGCTACTTCTCCGTCTGGTAAATTATATAAAACCCTATAAAAGAGAGCTTATATTGGCGCTGGTTTGTATGCTGGTCTTTTCTCTTTGCAATATTGCCGTTATGCCGCTGGTAAGCAGGTTGTCTTCCGCTGTGGGCGCAAGGAACTTTACATCCATAAACATACTTATAGCATTGACACTTGCTCTCTTTTTTATCAAAGGCCTTTTTCAGTACGGACAGGGATATCTTGCTTCCTTCATCGGACAGCGGGTCGTAACCGACATGCGTATGCAGGTCTTTAAGCACCTTCAGGACCTGTCGCTCGACTTTTATGCAAAATGGAAAACAGGAGAGCTTATGTCGCGCACGATAAACGATATTGCCAGCATTCAGCTTGCGATCGTTGTGATCGCAACAGAAATAATCCCCCAGCTGCTCACGCTTTTGGGTGTCCTCGGATATCTTTTATTCCTTAACTGGAGGCTGACGGCGGTAGCTTTGCTCATAACTCCCATCTTTGTCTATACGATCGACCAGTTCGGCAGGCAAATGCGCGAGATCGGAAGGAACGCACAAAAAAAGATCGCCGATATTTCCGCCCTGCTCCAAGAGACCATAATAGGCGCAAGGGTCGTCAAATCTTTTTCGATGGAAGCGCACGAAATAAAAAGGTTTAATACGGAAGCGGAACGCAGCTTCGGATGGTCTATGAAAGAGGCGCAGGTAGACACGACGCAGCGGCCTATAATGGGCTTTTTGCAGGTCGTGGCGATCGCGGCTGTGATCTGGTTCGGCTGTTATGAAGTAATCGCCGGCCGGTTGAACCCTTCAGATCTGATAGCATTTTTCGCGGGTGCATTCCTCCTTATAGATCCGATAATAGTCATTTCCAAGATAAATACGACTGTACAAAAAGCTCTTGCCTCTTGCGAAAGGGTCTTTGAAGTAATAGACATCGCCCCTTCTGTAAAGGAAAAAATCGGCGCAACAGAACTTCCGGCGATCAAAGGTCTGGTAGAATTTCAAAACGTCAGTTTTTCATATAATCCCGGAGAAGAAGTCCTCTCCGGAATAAACTTAAAAGCCGAGCCCGGACAGAATATAGCTCTTGTAGGTCCGTCAGGAGCCGGAAAAACCACTTTTGTGAACCTTATCCCGCGTTTTTACGATCCTCAAAGCGGCCGGATACTCATAGACGGTTTTGACACAAAAGACGTAAGCCTGCGCAGTTTGAGAAGCCAGATAGGCATGGTCCCGCAGGAAACGGTCCTGTTCAGCGGCTCAATAAAAGAGAACATAAGGTACGGAAAGATCGACGCATCAGATGAAGAGATAATTTCCGCCGCGATCGCGGCCAATGCCCACGGTTTTATAACCGAGTTCCCCGATTCCTACGAAACTCAGGTCGGAGAACGAGGATCTCTGCTTTCCGGAGGACAAAAACAGCGGATCGCTATCGCCAGAGCGGTGCTCAGGGATCCCGCAATACTCATACTTGACGAGGCCACTTCGTCTCTCGACACCGAATCGGAAAGACTGATACAGGATGCCCTTCAAAAGCTTATCAAGGGAAGGACCACATTTGTCATAGCTCACAGATTGTCGACCGTGCAAAACGCGTCCAAAATAATAGTGCTAAAAGACGGCACTATAGCTGAAGAAGGAAGCCATTCGGAACTTATAGAAAAAGACGGGCTTTACAAAAAACTCCACGCTATGCAGTTCAAAGATAAAACTAAAGAAACAAAAGGCACGGACCAGATGCAGCTGCTGTTTTAATCATGAAGATACTTTTTATAACCAACGGACACGGCGAGGACATGATAGCCGCCAGGATAATAAAAGAGCTGGCGGGCGAAGAGATCTGCGTCCTTCCGGTAGTCGGGACCGGGCAGACATTCGAGGCTCTCCCCGTAAATATCCTGGGGCCCAGAAAAAAAATGCCAAGCGGCGGATTTGTCTACCAGAGTTTATCAAACATATTCAAGGACCTTTTTTCAGGACTTATCGGCAATTCTCTGCGACAGATAAGACTTCTTCGCAGTCTAAAAGGAAAATTTGATCTGGTCGTAGCTGTCGGGGACATTGTCCCAATAATAGGCGCGATGCTCACCAAGACAAAATTCATTTTTGTGGGCTGCGCCAAATCCGACTACTACGATTACAGCTATACTCCCTGGGAAAAATACTTCCTGAAGAAATATTGTTCTATATGTTTTCCCAGAGATAAAAAGACATATGATGATCTTTCCAAATATGGCATAAAATGCTATTTCGCCGGCAATCCGATGATGGATTGCTTTGAGAAGACCGGAGAAAACTTTGGAATAAAAGAAGGATCTTTTGTCGTAGGGATACTGCCGGGAACAAGGGATGATGCGATTTTGAACATGGAAGATATTTTTGCCGTAACGCAGGAACTTGATAAGACCGCCGCCGAAAACGGAAAAAAGATCGCCTATATTGCGGCTGCAGCTCTTTCGGCTGCCTGCCTGCCGGCAGGCAGGGACATATCCTCCTTCCCCAAGAAAAACAATTTGTTGATAACGACCGGAAAATTCGGAGATGTCATAAGTCTGTCCGACGCGGTAATAGGGCTCTCAGGAACAGGCAATGAACAGGCCGCAGGACTGGGGAAACCGGTAATCTCTTTCCCCGGCCGCGGCGTGCAATATACCGCTTCTTTTGCAAAAAGGCAGACCCAGCTTCTGGGAGAAGCGCTTTTGTTAACGGAAAGAGACCCAATAAAAACAGCAGAAGCCGTTTGGACAATCCTGACCACACCCGCAAAAATACAGGTCATGGGCAGAGCAGGAATAGAACGTATGGGGAAACCCGGCGCTTCTTCAAAGATCGCCGAACTGATAAAAAATGAAAATCGGATATAATTATTTGGGCGCGGATGACGAGCCGATCAAACAAGCCCTGCTCCCGCTCTGCGAAAAAACCAGGGAACATAAGAACCTGATATTCGGCTATGATCCGAAAAGAGGCCGACAAATTGAAAGCCTGCCGTGCAGTGCATCAACTGTTGAAAGACTTTTGCCGGGCCTGCGCTCATGGATATACGAAGAGATATTTCTTCCGTTTGCCATGGCCAAAAGTAGTATAGATCTATTTTTCTGCCCTTCGGCAAATCTTCCTTACAGGCAGCCGTGTAAGACAGCTGTCACCGTAAAAGACCTGAACCCTTTGATGTTCCTGGACGAACAGCCCAGAGGCCTCGAAGCCGCTTTTAAATACAAGGTCCGGCTGGCCGCCGCAAAAAAAGCCAATAGGATAATCACTTTTTCGAATACCTCAAAAAACCTGATATGCAGGCTGCTCGGCATGAAAAATGAAAAGATAGAGGTGCTCCCCTATCCCGTGCAAAAAGATTTTGTGCCTGTTTATTCCGAATCCAAAATAACGGAAGAAACAAAAAAACAAGGGCTAAGGTCTCCCTATTTTATCTATTGCGGGGGGGCTTCAACCAGAGAGAACCTAATAGAACTGCTTGGCTTGTTCTATTCTTTTTTGCACGCAAAGAACGATACATTGCTCGCGATCGAAGGGCTTGATGAAAAAAAAGCCGCAGAAATAAAAAAGACGGATTCCTCCGGTAGGCTGGTTTTTCTGGGCAAGCTGGCACCAAAGGAAAAATGTCTGGTGCTCAACGGCGCCTCCGCTTTTTTGAGCACATCTCTGCACGAGACCACTTGCGGGGAAGCGTTGCAGGCAATGGCTTGCGGCATACCAATCATCGCCTACGAGACCGCGGCTTTTTCGCAGATCTTATCGCATAGCGCTGTCCTTATTAAGCGCGGAGACAACGTGTCTTTTATCAAAGCGATGAAAGACGCCAAAGACCATCCGAACATGCGATTGCAGATGAGAGCGCTGGGAATACAGCATTCCAAGCTCTTTACCGCGGAAAAGTTCGCATCAAAAATGTCGGAAGTCTTCGGCAAGATCCTTGGGGAAAGATACCTGCCGGATGAAAAATGAACTGCCCGACATAGCGATCGAAGGAAGCTGCCTTTTCGGCAGGCTGAACGGCCTTTCGAGCTATACATACACTCTAATAAAAAGCCTGACGGAAACAGAAAAAGAGGACCGGTTCTATGTCTGGTACTGCGATGCGCCGCTCCTTAAAAGAAGCCTTATAGATTTTAAGCAGCACAACCTAAAACATAAAAGACCGAATCTGCCTTTGCCCGCGGTAAAAGAGCTCGATATATATCATGACACCGGCTGTTTTTTTCCGTCCCCTGAAATAGCAAAAAGCAGAGTGACAACGGTAAGAACTTTGCCGCAGAAAACTTTTTCGCATAAGTTCCGGCAGGCGCTGGATTCTTCCGACTTTGTAATAGCTTCCTCACAATACACCAAGGAGGAACTAATAAGAAAATATAAAGTTCCCGGACACAAGGTAGAGGTCATCTACGAAGGGACAGGAGAAGAATTTCACCCTCAGGCTTCCCTTAGGTCCGGCCTTGTCAAGACAAGATACCGCGCAAAAAGGCCTTTCTTGTTTTTCCTCGGACCGATAGATGAAAGAAAGAATCTGCAGGGACTGTTCGAAGCATATTCTCTTTTAAAGTATGAATCTCCTCCAGACCTTCTTATAGCGGGAGAAGTTTCAAGGAACGGCCCTGACATAAAGAAATTGGCCGAAAAATTCGATATAGTAAATAATGTGAACTGCCTCGGATATATACCTAAGAAGGATATTGCGTGCCTAATGTCGGAAGCGGTAGCGTTCTTGTTCCCCGCACTATACGACTGCTCCGGTCTTCAGGTGCTAGAAGCCATGTCCTGCGGCGCGGCGGTGATCTCTTCGGAAAACTCAGCAATACCTGAAATAACCGGCGACGCGGCGCTTCTTACTGATCCGCGCGATCCGCAGCGGCTGGCGGATGCGATCAGGCAAGTTTTGTCTGACAAAGAAATAAGAGTAAGTCTTAAGAACAAGAGTCTTGAGCGCGCAAAATATTTTTCCGCTAAAAAAATGGCGGCAGAAACGTTGAACATCTACAGGAGGCTTGTAGCAAAGTGAAGATACTTATACTTGCAAGAATGACTACGGGCTTTTCGGGAGACACCGTAAACAAAAAGCCTCTCGGAGGCAGTGAGTCTGCACTCCTATATTTGAGCCGGGAACTGGCAAGGATCGGACATAATGTCGTGATATACAATAACTGCGGAAAAGAGGCTGGGATATTTGACGGCGTCTCTTACAGGCAGTTCACCACTCTGGCGGACCTCGTTAAGCATTCAAAAGCCGAGCAGTATGATGTTTTTATCTCTTTCAGGGACCTGCCGGCATTCCTTTTCCCGATAAAAGCAAAAAAACGGATATGGTGGGGCCATGATGATTTTTCAAATGTGTGGAATTACAGCGGAATAAAAAAGCATCTTGGATCGGCTTTCCTTAAATTTGCGGGATTTCTTATAAACAGGTTCTGCGACGAGCTCTTTGTCGTGAGCCGCTGGCTGGGTGATATATGCGTCGAAAAATTAGGGGTGAGCAGAAAAAAGATATATGAAACAAAGAACGGAGTATATTGGCCGTATTTCACCCCCTCTGTCCCTCGACAAAGCTCGGGACATCTCCCCCTTGTCAAGGGGGAGAACGAGAGGGGGTTCCGTCTCGTTTACACCAGCGTCCCTGCGCGCGGCCTTGATATACTTCTTGATATATTCCCCGAAATAAAAAAACGTGTTCCGGAAGCAACACTCCATATATATTGCGGCTGGGACCTCGGGATGCTCAAAGATGAGGACAAAATACTCGCGCAGTCTTTGTACGACAAGACCGATCAGCCGGGAGTGATCAGAGAAGGCACAAAAAAACACTCAGAACTGGCAAAGGAGCTTAAAATCTCGAGCTTGATGCTGTACCCAAGCCATCCTGTCCCGAAAGCAGGCTTTTTTGCGGAGACATCATGTATCGCGGCGCTTGAAGCGCAAGCCGCGGGATGCCCGGTGATCGCGGCAAAAAGAGGCGCGCTTCCTGAAAGCATAAAGGACGGGGAAACAGGAATATTGATAGAGGGCGATCCCTACAGCGACGAGTTCAAAACAAAATTTGCGGACGAAACGATAAAACTATTAAAGGACCCGAAAAGGCTTTCTGCAATGAGACCTGCCGCAGAAGATTTTATAAAATATAATTACACCTGGGATATAATTGCAAGGGAGTGGACGAAGAAGTTTGAGGATATGCTGAAATGAAAAAGAAAATATTTGCTACCGGCATGGGAGGATGTGTCGGACATTATTTGTTCGATGAGCTCAATAAAAGAGACGATGTAGAACTTACCTTTCTGATAAGAAGCCCTGAAAAAATAAAATATGACCTGTCAAACATCAACGTGATCAAGGACGAATTCAAGAACATAAAAAGATATGCTGACATCATAAAAGAATCTGACTATGTCATACACCTATTGGCGGATTGGGGCGGAGAAGAAGGCAACTACCATGAAACCCTTGACATGCTGGGCTGCATAGATCCTCAAAGAATAGAAAAGATCATATATTTTTCGACTGCAAGCATATTAGGCAAAGGAAATATCCCGGCAAAAGAGGCTCTTGCTTGCGGAACTCCTTATATACGCGGAAAATATAAAATGCACGAAGCGCTTGTCAAAATGCCTCATTATTTAAAAACGGTAGTACTGTACCCTACGTGGGTCCTGGGCGGTGACGACAAGCATCCGTATTCGCACGCGACCATGGCGATAAAACAAGTGTCTGCATGGATCCGGCTTATCAGGTTGTTTAGCATAGACATTACATTTCACTTTATCCATTCTGCCGACATTGCGCTTATAACGGCGAATATCTTAAACAGCGATATAAAGAACGGGGAGTTTGTGCTGGGCAACACGGCTATTACCTGCGATGAATTCATAAAAGCCGTCTGCAATGAATTAAAGATCAAAAACAGCCGGTTCAAAATAAAGATACCTGTAGAACTTATCAGAAAGACCGCCGCCATATTCGGCAAGAGACTTACCGATTGGGACAATTATTGCATCGACAACAGGAATATCACATACAAAGTCTCAAATCCCGCAACTTTCGGGATAATCCCTGAATTTGACACGGCTGAAAAAGCGTTAAAAGAGATCTTTAAAAAAAATGCCTAAAATATCCGTAACAATTGTGACATTTAACAGCTCCGGATTTATACGAGCCTGCCTAAATTCGCTGAATGATCAGTCCTTTAATGACTTTGAGGCGATAATCATTGATAACGCCTCGACCGACGGGACCGCGGACATTATTTCAATAGAATATCCGCAATATAAACTTATCAAAAACAAAGAAAACCTTGGTTATTGCAAAGCTCAAAACCAAGGGATCAAGATATCCGAGGGGAAATATATCCTCACGCTAAATCCCGACATAGTTCTGGACAAGGATTTTCTCAGCGCTATGTACCAGTCCGCGGAGGCTCATCCGGAAGCAGGCTCTTTTGCCCCAAAGCTGCTTGCGTTAAAAGACGGGATAAAAACAGCCATTATCGATTCATTGGGACACTCTATGGGCAGGAATAGGCATGTGAATAATATGGGCTCCGGCAAGATAGATAGCGGCCAGTTTAACAGCGAAAAATATGTTTTTGGCGTGTCGGGAGCCGCGGCTTTTTACAGGAAAGATATGCTTGAAAGCATCAAATATGAAGATGAATACCTCGATGAAGATCTTTTTATGGGGTACGACGATGTGGATATAGATTGGCGCTCAAAATCAAAAGGATGGAAAACTCTTTACACACCAAAAGCTACCGCATGGCATACCAGAAGCGCATCAATGAAGAAGGCAAGCAAAATGTGGACATTTTACAATTACAGGAACAGATATCTGGTGATATTAAAGAATGACTTTCTATTGGATTATCTCAGGGATCTATTTCCGATATTGATCTATGAAACGGGAATATTATTTTCAATGATAATCCATTTTCAGCTGATCAGGGTTTTTGTAAGTGTATTGGCCAATGTGCCGCAAACCATTAAAAAAAAATCTTGTCACAATATCCTGTAACCCGCTTTTTTTGAATCATTGTAGAACATTTTTACGGTATCAAGCGAAAGTTCTGCGAGATCTTTCCCGATCATATGAAGTTTTTTCAATATGTCACCGGTCACGGTAATTATATGGCATCCGGAGTCTTGCGCCTGAAAAATATTCAGAAGTTCTCTTGAACTTGCCCACAAAAGCTCCGCGTTCCGGTTGTCCTTTAATACCTCGGCTGCTTCCGTCATATACGGCACAGGATCCCTACCGGTGTCCGCGATCCGTCCCGCAAATATGGAAACAATGGTCTTTGAACTTTTTGAAACGGCGAAAGCAACGGCCTTGACCTGATCAACCGTGAGTATCGCCGTAACATTGAGGCTCAATCCTTCGGCAGATAGTTTTTTTATAAGCGGAATAGAAGACTGCCCTTTTGTATTGGTAATAGGGATCTTGATGTTCACATTACTCCCCCACTCGGCTATTTTTTTTGCCTCGCGCTCCATTGTCTCAAAATCATCCGCAAAAGCTTCGAACGATATCGGCATATCTTTGATCTCAGACAGTATCTCTTTTGCAAATTTTTCGTAATCAGAAATCCCGGCTTTGCGCATGAGCGTGGGATTGGTCGTAAAGCCTTTTACTATGCCCTGCTTGTAAGCCTGCTTCATTTCGTTAATATCAGCGCCGTCAGCAAATATTTTTATCTTTAGGCTATCCGATGTTTTCATCTGCTTTTCTTTCCATGTTCTATTATTATATCAACTGCCTGTGTAATATTGCTTGCCTTATAGTCCGGATCGATCGTCCCTCTGTCCCAGGACGAATCCTTTTCTTCAACTAAAACCGTCTTAAGTCCTGCACTTTTGCCGCAAAGCACGTCCTTATCTCTGTCCCCGACAAACCATGAAGATATCATATCTATATTATATTTCTTTTTCGCTTCTTCCACAAAGAGCGTTCCCGGTTTGCGGCATTTACAGGCAAAGGAATAATCGGGAACAATGCCTTCGGGATGATGATAGCAGTAATAATATTCGGTAAAAACGATCCCGTTCTCTTTTAGTATCCTGTCAAATTTTTTGTGTGTTTCTTTTAGACTGCTGAGAGAGGTCTTCCCTTTTGCGTAGTCCGGCTGGTTAGATACAAGGAACAGCTTATATCCGTTGTCCGTAAGGCGCCTCAAAGCGGAAAAAGCTTCGGGAAAGATTTCAAGATCGATTTCCCTTGCAGCCGCTTCATATGCACCGGAAAATGGATTCAGAACGTGTTTGGTTATTACTCCGTCCCTGTCAAGAAAAACGGCTTTCCCCATTATTTTTGTGATTCCCACTTCATCTGGCCGGATTTCAATTTTGGGTGTGAAACTATCAAATGCCAGATCACAGCCTGAAATGCCTCGGAATGAGGAGTTATGGTCTCGTTGTCGACAACAGGAACAACAACAGCGCAGTCAGATGTTTTTGCCGTATATCCGCCGTTGCGGCCTACTATCCCGATAATTTTGCTTCCCGCGCTCTTAGCATATTTTATAGCTTCGATCAAATTTACGCTTATGTTCTTTTCTGCGTCTCCGCCCCCTACTGAAAATACCAGGATACAATCTTTCTTGTCGAGCCTGCTTACCTTTAACCATTCAACGAACACACTGTTCCAACCATCATCATTGACACGCGCGGTCAGCTCGGAAACGTTATCAGTGGGAGAATATGCCTCTATACCGCAGATCTTGCGGAAATCATTGACGGCATGCGATGCGTTCGCACTGCTTCCTCCCACACCGAGAATAAAAAGCCTTCCGCAGGCTTTTTTTACTCCTGCGAGGATATCCACCATCGTCTCAATAGATTTTCTATCGATCTTTTCTATGATCTCCTCCGTTTCCGACAGGTATTTATCGATATATGTATCCATGATTTTTCCTTTCTTTGGCCCTCATCCCCATCCCTTCTCCCAAAGGGAGAAGGGTGCAGAAAACACTTACATTTCCCCTCTCCCTCTGGGAGAGGGGTTAGGGGTGAGGGTTTTTGCGCTTAGATACTTATCCGTCTCTTTCAATCCCGCGACAGAACCGACCTCATAGAATCTATTATGCACCTCAAACCCGGCAGCTTTTTTCTCGCTTATAGCTTTCTTAAAAACCTCCCCGAGATCAAATGCCTGACCAGGACCAAATCCTTCAAAACATTGTTTATCGAGCAAGGCAAGCCCGTAATCTATATATTTCATACGGGGATCATTTTCGGCCTTGTCATATTTTATGATCTCCCCTTTTAAAAATACGATATTGCTTTTGTCCAGGAGTCCCTCATTTTTATAGACCGTGATCAGGCAAACAGCGGTCTTTTGTTCTGAATAATAGTCGGAAATCTTTTTAATGTCCGTGTCCAGATATGAATCTCCGTACATAACGAAAAAGCTGTCCCCAAAATACGGCAAAGCCTTTTTCAAGGCACCTCCTGTACCGAGAAGCATATCGCCGTCAAAAGAATATACTACTTCGAGTCCGTATCTGGCACCGTCTCCGACATGAGATTTGATCTGGTCCCCAAAATGCGCCGCGCAGATCACAACTTTAAAAAACCCATTCTTCTTTAGAAGTTCAAGCTGCCAATCTATGAAAGGCCTGCCTGCAACAACAAGCAGCGCTTTAGGAGTGTTTTTGGTCATGTCCCCGAGCCTGGTAGAAAGCCCTCCGCAAAGTATAGCGACAGGATACGGGATCACTGTATCACCACCCGGGTCCCTTCAAAATCGAATCTAAACCGGATCTCTTCTAATCCCGCTTTGAACATAGCATGCCTCAAAGCGATCTTGTCCTTTGCGTAAAACATCAAAAATCCTCCGCCGCCCGCGCCTATCAGCTTTCCACCTATGGCCCCGTTCTTTAGTGCCAGATCATACCAATCTTCTATTTCCTTATTGGACATATTGCTCGAACGTTTTTTCTTGTGTTCCCAATGTACGTTCATCAACTTGCCAAATTCAACAAGGTCTCCTTCTTCCAGAGCTTTTTTGCTTTTAAGGCCGATATCTTTGACAAAATGAAGGTTCGCTACCATAGTTCCATCGTTCTTTTCTGTTTTTTCCTTCTGTTCCCCGAGTATGGAAGAAGCCGCACGCGAATATCCCGTAAAGAACAAAAGCAGATTATCTTCCAGGTCATATTGGATCTCTTTGTTGATCTTAAGAGGCGCGGCTTCAACCTGTCCGTTTTTTTGAAAAGTAAAACAAGTTATGCCGCCATAAGCCGCAATATATTGATCCTGCTTGCCTATCGGCTCTTTCAGCTTGTTTATCTCTATCTCACAAGCTTGTTCCGCAAGTTGCTGGGGATGGATCAACTGGTTTTTAAATGAATAGAGCGCTTTAATAAGCGCGGTCGTAAAACTTCCGGAAGACCCAAGTCCTGTGCCGGCGGGTATGTCTGCCATACATGTGATCTCAAGATCATCTTTTTCAAACCCTAAAGATCTTAATGCCTCCCTGATGATTGGATGATGTATCTGCATAATATCGTCAACTTCTTCTATCTTGGAATATTTTATAAAATACCCTTTTTTGAACGGCTTGTGAAGAGTGATATAAACATATTTGTCGATCGCGGCAGATATAAGGGATCCGCCAAATTCCTCATAATAAGAAGGGAGATCTGTCCCTCCTCCTCCCAAAGTTATCCTAAGAGGGCTTCTTACAATAATCATTTATTTTCTCTTTTCTTTATAGTTTCAATGTTGCCCGACAGATATTCCAATGTTTTTATGATGGCTTCCTCGATCTTGAGACTGGGCACCCATCCAAGGCTCTTAATCCTTGATGTGTCTAAAAAAATAAACGGGCTGTCCCCCACCCAACCGCGACTGCCGCCTGAATATGTAAGTTCTGGATCTAATCCCATTTTTTTTGTTATCCATTTGACAGAATCATTGACCTCACAATATTGATCTGTACCAAGATTAAAAATATTGACCTTATCTTGCGCTTTTTCAATCGCTAAAAGCATTGCCTCAATACAGTCCTTCACATAAAGATATGATTTCTTCTGGTGCCCGTCCCCAAGGATATATAGTTTTTTCGGGTCCTTAAGAAGCTTTTGATAGAAATCAAAAACATGGCCGTGGGTATAGCGCTCTCCCAAAATAGAGACAAACCTGAATATCCATGCCTTAAAACCGTATCCCTCGCAGTATGCCTCGATCATCCCTTCTGCGGCCAGTTTTGAGGCTCCGTACAATGATGTCTGTACAGGAAACGAACCATCTTCAGGTGTCGGAAATACTTCCGGCTCACCGTAAATAGAACCGGTCGAAGAAAAAGCGATATTTTTTATACCGTTATCCCTCATCGCTTCAAGCACATTGTGCGTCACGATTGTGTTTTGTTCAAGGTCTTTGCGAGGATGAATAAGGCCAAAACGGACATCGGCATTTGCAGCCAAATGAAATACAAAATCGCATCCCTTCATGGAAGAAGACAGGGCTTTTTGGTCCAGACAATCACCTTTTATCAGGGTAAAATCGGGTGATGTTTGCACCTTTTTTAAAAAGTCCAAAAAACCCGTTGACAGATTATCATATATTACGACTTCATTACCGCGTGCAAGGAGTTCGTCAACAAGATTGCTACCGATAAAACCCGCCCCGCCCGTCACAAAATACTTCATATTACCGTCTCCGCTTTACTGAGCATATCTTCATATAATTTTGAATGGTATTCTTCAGGCAGATCCAGCGCAAAACCGTAATTCTTTTTCCTGTTCATCTCGCTCTGTCTCGCGTTCTTTATCCTGTTTAGATAGTGTTCTTTGCTCAAAAATCTAAAATGAAGCATCTTTAGTTCCGGCGACCTAAAATACCTGACACGCCCACGAGGTGCCGCCCTGTGTGCTCCGGGAGAATATCGGATCTCTTTTATAGCATCCGGATCGAAAATCGCGCATTTGTTATAAAGCTTGTTATATACACCTTTCTTTATATAATCATAAATCATGCCACTGCCTGTCGGGACCTCGTCACCGACCATCTCATAGCCTTTAGGACTAAGTATCGTCTTGCCTTTAAGCTTGCAAAACCCGAGAAGCCTCTTCATATCAGGATAGAATACAAACTCATCCATATCTACCACTACTACAAAATCGAACCGACCTCTTGCTTCTTTCCAGATATTGTCCTTCATCGTCCTGTGTAGGTCATCTCTAAGTTCGCCGGCGTTATATCTCACGATCCTGGTATTTTTTGCCGAATTAATGATCTTGAGAGATTTGTCGGTAGAACCATTGTCATATACAACGATCTCATTACAAAAAGTTGAGTAGTGGCGCAGAAAATATGGCAATATAGTTTCTTCGTTATAACAAAGAGCATAAACACATGTTTTTGCTTGAGGCAGAAGTTCAGCGTTTATATCGTTAGGACCGGCGCATCGATCTATCCCTAAAAAAACCATAGTGTAATTATATCATCATGGTAGATATGGGCACCATCATCGCTCTGTTGTTAACTATTTCTGATCTATGATCGATGCGTACTTGGTAGTATCAAGCGAGGTGTCCACGGGAAGAATAACGTTCAGCTCTTTGATCGATCGTTGTTTTATATCTTTTGAAGGATCAAGTGCTTTTGCGTACTCAAATACGGTTTTCCTCCTTCCGCCTACATGAAAAACCCCGTTAACATCTTTATTTATCAGGTCCGCGATCTTTTTTGATATAACAGAAACACCCTCGCGGGATGTCCACTGGTCTATAAAAGCTGCGGGATATTGAAAAATATCCGGGCCGAAAGTGGTTCTGATTATAAGGCTGTTATCATAAAGACGCGCTGAGCATTCGCCTCCAAGCTTTGACCAGGCATATTTATTGACGGGAAAAACGGGGTCATCCTCTTTGTACATGCCTTTTTTGCCGTCAAAAACATAATCGGTAGAGATATATACAAGCTTTATGCCGTATTTGATGCAGAGGTTTACCACGTTCGCGGTCCCGACAATGTTTATATTTATCAATTTGTCCGGATTTTGTTCCGCCTTGGGCACGAGGGTATATGCTGCACAATGGACGATCGTGCGGACCTTGTGTGCTGAGAGAAAAGAATCCATTTCAGCGGGGTTTGTTATGTCGAATTCTTCAACATCAACAAATATGCCGTCAGGGAAATGGACTTTCAGATGGGTCGCCAAAAGACCTTTTCCTCCGGTAAAAAGCATTTTCTCTTTGTTCATTTAAAGCTTCCCGCAAATAAAGTTATCACTGTCCTTATTTCCAAGCCATTTTGATAAAGTGTACCCGTCCCTGTCCTTATCAGTCATCAGAGGCGCTTTTGCGATATCATCGAATATCTCTTTTAGGTCCGGGTCGCACTGCGACCAATCGATATCTTTGGCAAGCGGAGAGATCCCCGCCTCACACTTGGGGCTCCATTCACCTGAACAAAGATATTCTATCTGTGTATCTTCGGGAAAAACATTGCCGTGAGCAAAACCTATTGGCACCCATATCCACTCCCCGAAATCACTTTCCGGATCGGCAGGCATGTCATAAGCTATGATTTGGCCGTATGTTTTCGATCCTTTCCTAATGTCCATAACAAGATCTATCAATCTGCCGCGCAAAGTCCTTACAAGCTTTCCCATATACGGGTTCCACTGAAAATGCAGGCCGCGCACCACACCTTTTTTAGAATAACTTTCGTTGCTCTGAATGAATTCAGTGTACTTAAAGATATCTATTTTATTAAAATCGCTTTTTCTGTAGGTCTCGGTAAAATATCCGCGGTGATCGCAAAAACGGGCATATTTTATTACTTTTACTTCTTCCAGGGCAAGATTTTTAACTTCCAAAATCTTCATGCTACAATTATACCAAAAGCAAATGACAGATATAAGCGTAGTGATCCCCACTTACAATAGAAAAAACATACTTTTAAGGACCATAAAAAGCCTTTTCGACCAGACCTACCCTAAAGACAAGTATGAGATCATTATCGTTGACGACGGGTCCGCGGACGGGACTATGGAAGCGGTAGAAAAGATTGTAAGGACTGAAAATTGTACGGGCGGCCTGCCTGCCGGCAAGGCAGGGTTTAAAACCCGCCCCGACGTATCCTATATAAAACAATCTCCCTCCAAAAAAGGCCCCGCAGCAGCCAACAATCTCGGCATAAAAGCCGCAAAGGGAAAATACATATTACTTATGAATAATGATGTGATAGCGGATCCGCGGCTTATAGAGGAGCATATGAAGGACCATGTTAATGCTTCGCATGCGAAGCATCAACAAAGGACAGGGAAAGATATTATCGTCCAGGGCCGCGTAATAAACACGTCCAGCATGGAAGAACTCGGAAAAAAACACAAAGGATACACCGGAGGATACAACAACTTTTCTTTCGGTTACTTTACAACCTGGAACTGCTCTCTGAGCAAAGAAATACTGCTGAAAGCCGGGCTTTTTGATGAAGATTTCCGGAATCTCTGCTGGGAAGATGTGGAGCTTGGATTCCGCTTAAGAAAAATGGGGATCAAACAAAAGAATAACAAGAATGCTTTCGGATATCACTTCAGGCATGAATTTTCCATGAAAGATATCGGCTGGGTCAAAGACAAATCCCTTAAAATGGGCGGCAATGCGATGATATATTACAAGAAGCATCCTGTCTTTGAAGTAAAAATATCAACTGAGAATTTCTGGCTGCCGATGATGATGCAGAGTATATTCACTTTTATCATAAACCTAATTGGCAAAAACAGGATTTACGGTTTAATGAATTCTCTTGAACAGAAAAAACAATATAAGCTGCTTGCTTTTATGGTCGGCCTGGCCGGTAAGTATTGGTTTTGGACCGGGGTAAAACAGTCGAGAACTATTTATTTTTAGCTCTATCCGCTTCCAGAAATTCTCTGATCATCTGTTCGTAAACGACCCGTTCCGCTTCCGATAATTTTCCTCTGTTCGTTTCAACAAAGCCCAGTTCATACGATACATCGGAAGTGATGTTGTCAACGACATGACCATCTTCTGTTTTTAATACCTTGATCTCTTTTGTTCTGCCGTTCTTATCGTCTGTCGAATTTATCCTCAAAATGATGCATGATCTATCCGGATCAAATCTCAAACCAATCGAGCAACCGGCTTTGTAAGGGATATTGTCTTTCCCTACATTAAAATCCGTCAAAGTAACGCGATATTTATCGCTGGTTTCACGGTGCAGTTCCAAAGCGCAGATGGCTCCTAATGATTTAGCGCCCTTCTCTTCAATTTCAGATGCCCGGCGCAGATCAAAAACATTCATTTTGCCGGTTATCAGCTTTATTGCAGCCTCACGCTTACTCGCATCTTCCATCGCGGTTACAAATGATTCATTGATGTAGAGAGATTGGCCTCTTTTTTCGGCGCGCATCCCTTCTGAAGAATTTTTGTTTCCGGTTACCACTATTCCTTTAAGGTTTTCCAGCCTAAAAGTATTGCCTTCGACCAGATCTCCGAGCACGGCCAAGCCCTGTTCAAGGGATCTCGGATCTTCAACGCCTTTCAGGTCGATTTTTCCTCCCTGTGCCAGATATTTTTCACAATGACCGGCGGGGATCAATCCGTCCGGCTGAACATCTTCTTTTCCGCCTTCCTGAGACCGCGAAAGCGCGCTTTTTACTTTTTCCGCAAGCGCTTCATCGTGCAACAACTTCACTCCGACAATCAATTGGCTTTCTTTAACTTCACAGGTATTGGACCTTGTTATTACGACGGATGAGATCGCATCCGTTTCAGAAGAATTGAGCGCATCTAAAAGAGTTTTTATTCCCGTCAGCATTTCTTTCATTTTCTTGTGCTTTTTCTCCGGGATCTTGATATTCATATCTATGAACATTTGAATGCCGCGTTTATCCTTGATAACTTCAAAAGCAGTCTTCAAATCATCAATAATTTGTTTTTCTTCCGGTGTATACAGTCTCGTCACCGCTTGTTTGACCGAATGGCCCTCATCATTTGACCATCCAAAATGCGAATCGTCTTTTAGATATGCTCCCGTTCCCGGATTGGGATCTTTAAACAGAGCAAACGGCAGAGGAATGCCTATTAAAGATAAGGACGGGCCGATCCTGAATGTTGTTGTCTTTACACCGGAACCGTAGACATTCGGTATTTCTTTGAATTCTATTCCCGACGGCTTCAGGGAGACTGATCGCTCGCTTTTCTCATCACTTTTCCTGATCTTGACTCCAAGTCCCAGACCAAATCTTTGGGTCACATTATAGATCGCGTTTACATCGAGCAATGTGCGGCTGTTAAGCTCAACACCCAGTTCTCCTTTTTCCGATCGTTTTTGATACCCGATACGGAATAAAGGGCCAAGAAGCGGCGTATATTGAGCGTTTGCAAGAATATTTTGTGTATTGAGCGGTGATCTGTGAGTGATTTCCTGATTGACCGCCACCCCGGCAATCGGCCCCAATGTATCAAGCGTGTAGGCCAGCCCTCCAAACACCTCAACGGCGTTAAGATGCATTCCCAGGAAGTTAAAATCGCTTTTTTCGTGCTGTAAAAGCGCGCTCAGATAAGTATTGCCACCCGCGCTGTTGCCTGCCCCGGCAATCACTCTTGTATTTTTTAACCCGCCGATTTTTGAATCAACAGATATGCCCACACCGGCGTTTTCCATTTTATTATCAGTTGCTGCTCCGATATTAACACTTGTCTGATATTTTGTAAGCGCCAGATTTGCCGATAATATTCCTGTATCGGATGTTGCCCCATCCCTGTTGAAAACGAATGCCGTCCCGACTGAAGGAGAAACGTCCCAGCTCATGATCTCTCCCATATCGTATTTTATAGTCAGGCTCGGGTTAGCGGTCAAAATATCCTTATCCTTAGAAGAATGTTTGACATCAGCGGGAGCACTGACACCGGCGGTGATCGAAAAGCGGTCAACCTTGCTAGTCACCGCGACTTCCGGAGCAAGTGCCGTGACACCCTGATCCGGATTATGCGTTATTTTGTCGGCAGACAACTGATTGTTGTCGTAGGTTGCGCCTAGTCCCGCCTGCAAAGACAAATGTCCTTTTTCATCGAGTTTCAAAGCTTCCGATATTTTTGCCTGGATCATCCTTTTCACCTCATCATAATTTGCGCTCAGCTCAGTATTATTGCGATCGCCTTTATAGTTAAATTTGACGCCAAAACCGCTATATTTATATTTTTTGTCCTTCGTTTGCGTCAGAGCTTGTGTTTCACTCACTTTCCCGTTACTTGTTGTCATTTGGGACTCATAGCTGCCGGACTCTGACAGGTCATAAAAGACATCTACCCTGGCGATAATATGGCCGTCATTCCTCCAGCTATCCATTCCCGGTGCGATCCTTCTAAGTCCCGCCGCTTTGAACGTATCCTTAATTGTCGTGGTTAATGTTGTAGCGGCATTTAAATTCTGGTCCCAAGCGGTCTTCACTGTGTCCGTCAGGCTTGTTCCGGAAGTTTCGGTCTCATTTGCCTGCTCAACTAAATAAAACGAGAGGCTCCCTACCCTCATCCTGTCCGAGAAATTTTCAAATATATTTTTCTCGGCTTCGGTATGGCTCTTTGATGAAACAGCGGTTCTTGAGCCCGCACCGGTTTTGCTGTCATATACAGTTGAAGTTGTATCGCTGTGTTTGTCGGTCACCGTCTTTGAAGAACCGCTTATATCCCAGGATGTTTTGTATTTTATCGCCTGCCTTGACATGAACTCTTCTTTTGTCGGCCACCACCAGGCAGTCATAATGTCCCATATCTTCTGCAATTCCTTTTGCTGCAGGTCTTCCCGTCCCGTAGCTTTGTAACAATACGTCAGGACATAATGCGACCTGAACTCAAATCCCGACAATATATCCTTTGGCACTCCCGCCTCCGCAAAACTGTCGATCGTTCTTACAACTTCGTTGAAACCGTCTGTTGCCGCCCAGAAATTCGTAAAGTTTATATTATGCTGCGCCGCTTTTTCCTTTACGGTCAATTCATATAAAGCGTTGAGCCTGATCAGCTCATCTTCTGCCTTCTTGTCGGGTTTTTCGGATATCATTTTTTTGAGCTCGATTTGTCTTTCAAAGACGACACCCAATAGCTCGTCGTACATTTTGTCAGAAGCGGTAAAATCACTCTCAGTTCCTTTTAAAACCGAGGGCCTTGCCCTGCCAGCCAGACATCTTGCCAGCTCAAGATATGCTTTAAAACCTTTGACCTTTTCGCCGGGAGTGACCCCAAGCTCATTTATTGCTTTTCTGTAAATCCCGCCTGCCGTAGTTATAAGCCGCCGCTCATAATACAGATCTCCGAGAGGTTTCAGCAGTTTAAATCTTTCCTCATGGGTCAAATCACTTCTTAAAAGGGTATCATTAAGAACTTTTTGTGCGGTGTTTAAGGATTTTGTCTTTGCTTCCGCATATTCTCCCGCGTAATCTCCTCCGGTAGAATAGGCAAATGTCAGCGCAAGGACAGAGTTAATATATAACGACCTTAGATGTTCATCACTGCGAGACGCTTTGTCCAATCTGTCAAGGAACGACGGACCTCCGTTTTCCGACTCGGAAAGTATTTTGACCGCGCCGTCAGGATTTCCGGACCCGACCAGTGCTTTGGCAAACCTTGATCCTAATTCAAAATACGTTTTGCTTCCCTTTTCAACGCCTCCCATATCTTTGAGCTTTGCTTCAAGCTCGGCCAGAATAGCTAACACATTCTGGTTCAGGATTATTCTGTCCTGGATGCTCAAATATGTGGCTTTTGCAATATATGCATCAGCCCAGATCAAATAAAACCGCTCGAGCAGCTCCCTATCGGCGCATTTTGGATTAGAATATTCCTGCACTGCTTTTAAAACCTCGTCCGCTTTACCTGCAGACAAAAGTTTTTCCGCTGACTGGCAAAACTCGCGTAAGATTTCCTGTTTTTCAATCGACCTGCAGCTATCAGAAGTATCCATCTTTCTCGGCTGATCTTTTATCTGGGAAACAACCGTTGAATTTGTCTGGGCTGAAATATTAGATATTTCCACGCTATATGCTCCTTTTTGTCTCTTTCACGTTCCAGTTTTATATCGAACGTATTCCTCCGGGATTTCACACAAAATCATGTTCAACCCCCTCAGCTTTGGGATATAATTAATCCATGAAACTTTCTATCTGCATAGTTAGCTGGAATACGAAAGATTTGCTCAGAAAGTGCTTAGCATCCATCTATAAATACGCTCCAAAATGCGAATTTGAGGTCTTTGTTGCCGACAACAATTCTCCGGACGGCACCCCAGACATGATCGAAAAAGAATTCCCGCAGGTAGTTCTTATTAAGAACAAGGAGAATCTTGGTTTTGCGGCCGCAAACAATCAGGAATTTGAACGGGCCAAAGGAGAGTATCTGCTTATCTTAAATCCTGATACCGAAGTATTTGAAGGGTCTTTTGATATCCTCATCGATTTTCTCGACAAGAACAAAGATGCAGGCATGGTCGCACCAAAGCTCTTAAATAGCGACGGCAGTCTTCAGCGCTCCTGCATGGGATTCCCGACTCTGGGCGCTTTGGCAATGAGACAGCTCTTTATTGAAGCGCTTATACCGTTCAATCCTTTCTCAGAAAAATATCTCATGAGCGGTTTTAAATATGACAAAACTGCCGAAGTAGACCAGCCTATGGGGGCCTGTCTGCTTGTCAGGAAAGAGATCATAGACAAAATAGGCCCTTTTGACAGCGGCTATTATATGTTCTTTGACGAGGTTGACTTGTGTTTCCGTGTCAAAAAGGCGGGATGGAAAATATTTTTTATCCCTGCGTCCTCCGTAATGCACCACGGAGGCACTGCAGTAAAAAAATGGTCACCTTTTCGCTTGAGCAGGGTATGGACCGCTAGTAGAAACCATTTTTTCAAGAAGCATTACGGCAAACGGGCACTTTGGATACTTTATTTTATCGACGTGTTGAGAGTTGTAATAATATTATTGCTGCTTTTTGGGATCTATCGGCTTGTAAGAATATTTATATGAAAAAGCCGACACATTAATGTGTCGGCTTCAGAGAACTTTTGCATTACACTGTTGTCCGAGATACTGAGACCGGTCCTTCAATTATTCCTACCAGACTTGCCTATTTTCAATCAACAATTTTTATTCCATATTTATTGGCAAAAGCGGCAAATTCCGGAGTTGAGGGAACTTTAGATCTTACAAAAGTAACATTCCTCATCTTTGCCATGTCGACGGTTTCTGGAGCAAAATCGCACCCGATAAGAACCGCACCGGCCATTTTTGCTCCTGCCAGAAATGTTCCGCGCAAAGACACTCCCCTTAAGACTGCATTAGTCAGATTGGCCTTGATAAGAGAAACGCTGGTCAAGTCCATGCCATCGATCATTGCGCCCCTCAAATAAGCTCCGCTCAGGTCCAAATCCACGTTACGAAGGCTATGTACGTTCCGGTTGAATCCGGCAGTATCCCCCAGCATAAAGCAGCGTATCGCAGCAAGTGCGGACTCGGTACTATCGCCATATTCAGAGACAAGATCTTTATGTTCAACCAACCTGCCTACTATCATTTGGCTGAGACCTTGAGAACAAAGTTCTCCATTACGATAATAATCTGACTTCCTGAGTTTTGCTATTTCCCATGTTGCGTCGGGCTGATCATAATTTTTTGCGATTCCCACTGGATCTATTTGTCTTCTATATAAGGCCCCGCTATATCTTAAAACGCGCACAGCCCTACTCCCTAAAACATCGACAGGCTTTATACCATCGCGCAGTTTAATCGTTCCATACACAGATCCAACACTTAGAAATCCTCTCGCATATCTTCGAACATTCGGACTATTTGAAATGCTTATCATATCTTAGACCTCCTATATGATTGATATCCCCATCAATGTATATATCGAACATATTTTCTTGAAATTTCACCGAATTTTAGATTGAGTTGTTTCTACATTTGAGAAATTTGCTTCGACAGTTGTTTCGCACGGAGAAAGACTATTTGTCTTTCCTGAACATACTTACCAAATGAAGAAGAAAACTGGTCCTCATAAAATCATCCCAACCCTGATCGTCTTCCCTGGTAAATGTATTTAGGCAATTGGCTCTTGCTACCACATCAATTGCCTCAATAATTTTGAGCGGTTTTAAAACGGCTTTCATATCCATCGGTACAGGGTAGGTCGTATAAGTATTTCCGCTGCGAGATCTGGATGCCACGGCATTTTGAGAATGAATGCTGCCTTCCTCATCCACCGGTAATGTCAAATAGAATGAGCTGAATTGAGTATATCTTTGAGATCCCCTATTGCCGGGAATAGTTGTGTGCAATCTGTTCTTGCCCCCAAACCATAACCATTGATTTGCTTCTTCCCGGATGCTTTCACTTAGCGAACCCGATAATCCTCTTGGATCAAAAGACTCCTTGCCAGCCAAACTTGAAAGTAAATCGAACCTTGTTCCCCACGTCCATGCTTTGAGCCATTCCGGGTTATAACAACCCGGGTGGATAGTCAGCAAAGTTATGCTCTTCTCAACTCTTTTAAAAAGCTCGGGAGTGGATCGTGCGACCTCGGGGCTGACTGAGATTTGTATCTTTCGCATATCACCAGGTTTCGTATATGGCTCAAGCTCTTTTACTGCAACTGGACCTCTTTGTCCTTCTGTGACCGTTACGCGGAACAAGTGCGGTACAGCTATTATTTCCCTGCCCGGCTTTTCGTAACCAAATACTGGATGACCGCCAAGGCACGCATTTGCAACTCTAACTCGTCTTTCGGGAGCCATTACCCGAGCCGGGAACTGAACATTAGCCATTTTTTCGCTCCTTATTGTATGAAACTTATCTGTGTATATATCGAGTATGTTTTCTTAAAATTTCACTCATAATTCGATAAGATATTTCAACGCCCATCTCGGAACAACGTCTCGATATCTCTAGCCGTAAGCCCTTTGAAGTTTCTTACATACAAATTATGGTAAAATCCGCTGTTTTTGACCTGTCCTTCTCGCAGTGTGGTGCCAACGACAACACATTTCATTGATGCCCTGTTCACTGCCTCAATGCCCGTGAAAGAATCTTCAAAACCGGCACAACTTGATGGTTCAATACCAATCCTTATTGCTGCCTCAAGGTAAGGCATAGGACGCGGTTTAGGATCAGCCACGTCCGTAATCCCTATCACAACATCCAATCTCCCTGTAAGACCAAGTCCCGCAAGAACAAAGTCATACTCATCCGTTTCAAGGCTTGTCACAATACCGACCGGAAGCTTATAGCTTTTTAGCGACTCAAAAAACTCATGAAAACCCGGGACAACGATTTCCTGCAATTTTGTGCTGACTATCGCACGGTATATATCGATCTTTGACCTTAACATGCGGTCATACTCGGAAGGCTCCCTGCCGGGAAAAAAGTTCTCGACTAGTTTTCGGGAAGGATGGCGGGTCACATCTTTAAAAAAAGTTGATTCATTTACATGTCCGCCGTTTGTAATAATCGTTTGCCTCCACGCATCAAGATGGCAAGGCAGTGAATGTATTATGGTGCCATCAATGTCCAATAGCGCCGCAACTCTTGGTATAGCCCCGTGCATGCCTACCCGTCCTTCACTAAATAAACCAAAAACTCTTGCTGACATATTTCCTCAATATATTTATCGATAGAAAGAAATAAGAATTTCAAGTAGTCTTGTGGCTATTTTTTTGCAAGACGTCGGCGTATCAGCAGCGCACATGCAAAAACGAACAATCCTGCCGATATCCACTGAGAGGGAGTCAAAGGACCCCAATATAGGTCATAGCTTCGGAAGAACTCTATTATGAAACGGTAAATACTGTACAATATCACACCCCATACAAATACCTGTCCGTTATATTTTTTCTTTTCCCTTACCGCTATCAAAGCAGTAAATATCAAAAGCCCTGCCAATACAGAATAAAGCTGTGTAGGATGTACAAATCCCTGAGACTCAGGAAAATGTATGGCCCATGGCAGACTGCATTCAACCCCGTAGCAGCAACCTCTTAAAAAACACCCTATTCTGCCTATTGAATAGCCTATCGCAACCGAAGGCGCAGCAAGATCGAGGATCTTCATAAAATCCATACTCTTGCGTTTTGACCATATAAAAAGAGTGGTCACTGCAAATATCAATCCGCCGTAAAATACCATCCCGCCTTCCCAGACGGCAAATATATTCCAGAGGTTATTTTTGTATTCACTCCAGAATCCTATTACATAGAACAATCTGGCGCCGATTATCGCCGAAATTAGGACATACATGGCGCCGTCCATCACAAATTCAGCAGAGATATCTTCTTTTTTGGCGCGCAGCAGAGCAATCGTTATGCCGGCAACAAATGCCAATGCCACCATGGCTCCCCAGGAGTATAAAGAAAATCGGCCTATTTGAAACAATACCGGATGCATAAAATAATCCTTTCTAACGTGTCATTGCGAGGAACGAAGTGACGAAGCAATCTACAGAGTCCAGATCGCAAAATGAAATAGATTGCTTCGTCCCGATCAGATCGGGACTCGCAATGACGCCCTCTACGTCGCTTTTCGTTTCCCCTTAAACAACATATCAATAATCAGCAACGATACACCAAGATTTATCATAATATCGGCCGCATTAAAGACCGAAAAATATTTCAGGTCAAAAAAATCCACTACATAGCCGCGGGATATTCTGTCCAGGAAATTACCGGTAGCGCCTCCCGCTATAAGAGCGGCTGCTGCCTGCAAAAACATATCCGCTTTAAGGTAACGCAGCACATAAAACAGCAGAAATATGATAAAGCAAGAACTTACGGCGATTAACAAAACGTTATTCCCCTGAAATATACCGAAAGCCGCGCCGGTATTCCTTATATATGTGATGGAAAAAAGGCCTCTTATTACCGAAAATCCCGATCTCAAAGGAATATATTTTGTGACAGAGTATTTTACGGCCTGGTCAAGTAAGACAGACAGGAACAGCACGATATAAAATGTTTTATATTTCATTAAAGGTCAATATTTGATAGTGCTCTTTGCCGTATTATTGACAAAGTCTACAAGATCCGCAATAAATTTGCCTATTATCGGCACCTGAATAAATTGCCTCAAAACGGCAGCAAGCACAAAAATAACAACCGCAAAAACCACGGTCATTCCTATGGCCATACCCAAACCCCGAAACAATCCGGCCATAAAATTGATCCACATGAGCTTCCATGGCTTTAATAGAAGTTCCGCATATTCCCCGAAATTCGCTCTCTCAAGATGCGTGGCGATTTTATCAAGATGGTCATCTATTGCCATATTTTTTCTTTCCGTCAATACCTGTAATGATCCTGCTTATACGGCCCATCCACTGGTATCCCTAAATAATCCGACTGCGATGCCGTCAATTTGGTTAATTTGACCCCGATCTTAGCAAGATGAAGCCTGGCGACCTCTTCATCCAGATGTTTTGGAAGCCTGTAAACCTTTGCTTCGTATTTATCTCTATTTTCCCAAAGGTCGATCTGCGCCAGCACCTGATTGGTAAAAGAATTCGACATGACAAACGAAGGATGTCCCGTAGCGCATCCAAGGTTAACAAGCCGGCCTTCCGCCAGAAGGTATATCTGCCTACCGTCGGGGAATATAAATTTATCAACCTGCGGTTTTATGTTCACTCTTTTAATTCCCGGATAGTTTTGCAGCGCCGAGACCTGTATCTCATTGTCAAAATGCCCGATATTGCATACGATGGCCTGGTCTTTCATCTTCGTCATATGGTCTATAGTAATAACGTCCCTGTTGCCTGTTGTCGTAACATATATATCTCCTTTGCCCAGGGTGTCTTCAACTGTAGAAACTTCATATCCTTCCATAGCGGCCTGCAGGGCGCATATCGGGTCTATCTCGGTAATGATGACCCTTGCCCCAAATCCCCTGAGAGACTGAGCGGAACCTTTGCCTACATCTCCGTAACCGCAGACGACCGCGACTTTTCCGGCCACCATCACGTCCATGGCCCTTTTTAATCCGTCAGCCAAAGATTCTCTGCAGCCGTAAAGGTTATCAAACTTTGATTTTGTGACCGAATCGTTGACATTGATCGCAGGAACAAGCAGGGCTTTTCTTTCCATTCTCTGGTAAAGCCGATGGACTCCCGTTGTTGTTTCTTCTGATACGCCTTTCCATTCTTTTATCATTGAGGCCCACATGCCGGGATGTTCTTTTAAACTTTTTTTGAGATTTTTTATGAGCTCAGCCTCATCTTCGCCTTCAGGTTTTTTGTCAAGCGCTTTCGGATCTTTTTCCGCTTCATAGCCAAGATGCATCATAAGAGTTGCGTCACCGCCGTCATCCACGATCAACTGAGGGCCTTTCCCTCCGGGGAACATGAGCGCTTTTTGCGTAGCCCACCAAAAATCCTCGAGATTTTCGCCCTTCCAGGCAAATACCGGAACTCCGCCAGCGGCGATCGCAGCCGCGGCGTGATCTTGCGTAGAAAAAATATTACAGGTAGCCCATCTGACATCGGCACCCAGTGCTACAAGCGTTTCAATAAGGACCGCGGTCTGTATAGTCATATGCAAAGACCCCATGATCCTTACCCCTTTAAGAGGCTTTTGACTGGAATATTTCGCGCGGACCGACATAAGTCCAGGCATTTCAAATTCCGCTATTTCAATCTCTTTCCTGCCGAAATCGGCGAGCGAAATATCTTTGACCTTGTAATCGTTCATATTCACGGGATCTCCTTCTATTCTTTGTACGGGCGGGTTTTAAACCCGCCCCTTCATTTTCATCCGATCAATCTAATTTTACAACATCCGCGCAACGCTTGCACAGCGAAGGATGACCGCTGTCGCTTCCCACGTCCGGCAGATATCGCCAGCATCTTTCGCATTTAACATTGGCTGTTTTGCTTGCGGAGATATCCAATCCCTCGGCTTGCTTTATTGATACCGAAGACACCATAAATATCTGCGGCAATTGGTCCGCTAAACGGGACAAGATATCAAAATCGCTCTTTTCGCATGAGATAACGATATCGCACTCGGATATGCGGCTGATCTCTTTTGCCGCCCTAAGCATCTCTATCTTTTTATAAGCTTCTCCTCTTATTTCAAGCACCCGCGACCAGTTCTTTTCTATGTTCTCATTCATATACAAAGGATTTTTGCCGGGAAGCTCTTCAAGAAAGACGCTTGCCTTTTTCTCGGGAACCTCTACATAAGAATAAAGATCTTCGGCGGTAAAAGTGAGAATTGGAGCCATTGCCTTTACGATGCCTATCAGCATTTCAAAACAGGCGGTCTGAGCGGCGCGCCGGCTTTTGGAAGTCACTCCGTCGCAATAAAGACGGTCCTTTATCACATCAAGATAAAAAGCGCTCAGGTCGTTGACGCAAAATCCGTAAAGAGTGTGATAAACGGCATGGAACTCAAAATCATCATAAGAGCGGCGAAGCTTGTCCAAAAGGACCTCGAACTTCATAAGGATATATTTATCTATGTCCAAAAGATCTTCGTAAGGCGCGGAGTCTTTTTTTGCGTCAAAGCTGTTTATATTGCTGAGCAAAAAGCGGCAAGTATTCCTTATTTTGGTAAACCCCTCGTTTATTTGCTTTAAAATATTTTTCGATACGGCCATATCGTTGCGAAAATCAGTTGAGGCGACCCAAAGCCGCAGGACATCGGCACCGTATTCCTTGACCACCTGCTGGGGATCAACAACATTTCCGAGCGATTTGCTCATCTTCTTGCCTTTTTCATCTACTGTAAATCCGTGCGTAAGGACTGCTTTGAACGGGGCTTTCCCGAAAGCCGCCGTAGAAGTAAGCAACGAGGTCTGGAACCATCCCCTGTGCTGATCGCTGCCTTCAAGGTACAGGTCGGCAGGCCAGGCAAAAGTATTTTCATCCGATTTGAGCACGGCAAAATGGCTTGACCCGGACTCAAGCCAAACGTCCATGATATCAGTTTCTTTTTCAAATTCCTGAGCCCCGCATTTTTCGCACTTGATTCCTTTGGGCAAAATATCCTTCGCTTCTTTTACGAACCAGGAATCAGTCCCGTTCCCCCGGACCATTTCTAGAACGGCCTTGTTGAACTCGCCTTTGAAGTTGGGCGTGCCGCACTTTTTGCAATAGAAAGCAGGGATCGGTATTCCCCATGACCTCTGGCGGGAAATACACCAGTCGGGACGGCCTTCCACCATGGATGTGATGCGGTTTTGCCCCCACGAAGGGAACCATTTCGTCTTTTCTATCTCGGCAAGAGCTTTACTTCTTAAGTCGTTGTGATCTACAGAGATAAACCATTGCTCGGTAGCCCGAAATATCACTGGTTTTTTGCATCTCCAACAGTGAGGATACTGGTGCTTCATCTTTTCAGAAGAAAGCAGTGCACCTTTTTCTTTGAGCGTTTCAAGTACTATAGGATTTGCTTTCCACACATGTATGCCCTCGAGAAATGGCACTTCATTTGTGAAGCAGCCTTTTGCGTCTACCGGCATTATTATCGGTAATTTATATTTGAGGCCTACTTTAAAATCTTCATCGCCGTGCCCCGGAGCGATGTGCACGCAGCCTGTACCGGTCTCTAGTGTGACAAATTCGTCCATCACAACAACACTGTCCCGGTCCATAAACGGATGGCTGCAAACAATTCCTTCAAAGTCGGCGCCTTTTGCCGAACCGATCACTTTGTAAGAAGTCCATCCCATGCTCTTGGCCGAAGATTCAACAAGTTCTTTGGCTATAACATAAACCTCGCCGTCATGTTCAACCATGTTGTACTCAAAATCGGGATGCACGGCAATAGCAACGTTTGACGGAAGCGTCCACGGGGTCGTGGTCCAAATTATGAAAGATGCATGCCGTAGATGGTCCGCATGCGGACCATCTACGGCCGCTATTACATCGAACTTAACAAAAATAGACGGTGATTCATCGTCTTCGTACTCTATTTCCGCCTCTGCAAGCGCCGTTTCGCAGCTCGGGCACCAGTGGATGGGCTTCAGAGATTTAAATATATAGCCTTTTTCTGCCATGATACCGAACAATTCGATCACTCCGGCTTCGTAACCGGGATCAAGCGTGAGATAGGGCTTGTCCCATCTGCCAAAGACCCCTATCCTTTTGAACTCTTCTCTTTGTGTATCCACATACCTGAGCGCGTACTCCCTGCACTTTTGCCTGAACTCATACACTGACAAAGAAGACCTTCTTACCGAAAGCTCTTTTAGAAGCTGAGTTTCTATCGGAAGTCCGTGGCAATCCCAGCCCGGTACGAACGGCACGCAGTATCCTTCCATAGACCTGAACTTGACCACAATATCTTTTAGTATCTTGTTCAAAGCGTGTCCCAGGTGAATGTCCCCGTTAGGATAAGGAGGTCCATCGTGAAGTATATACTTTCCTTTTCCAGATATTCCCGCTTTTTGGATCAATTCGTAGATCTTTTCGCCGCTCCAAAGCCCCAAAAGCTGGGGCTCCCGGTCTTTTGCATTGAATTTTATCGGAAAGGGCGTTTGTGGCAAATTGAGGGTGCTTTTGTATTCCATACACGAAAATTATAACATAATAAGCTTTCTCAAATTTCGGGTGAATTTTCTTGAAAAAGTGAATTACCCCGCGCAAAGCGCGGGGCTTCTATCCCAGCTCGAGTTCGAGCTGGGAAGGTGCTCGGTCAATTTCTCTGTGATTTTCTATGTACTTCTTTATGATTTCCGTCGT
>JBAZKW010000005.1:0-99565 GCA_041650595.1 Candidatus Margulisiibacteriota bacterium | reverse complement strand
CCTTGATAATGGAATAATATTTATTCGGGCACATCGGTTAAAACCTCCTTTAGTTGGGTATATTTCTTACTCGGAATACATTTTAACTGAACCAGGGGGTGTATACCATGTGCCTGATCTTTCCTATAAACCAGCATAATTGCTGAAATTTTCGCTAAAAACAGCCGATATCAATACATGAAATCCTAGTATTATTTCGATATATCAATAAGCATAAGACCCTGGCGGGTGAAATATTATGTATTAAGTAACGATATATATATGTGAGGGGATGATAGATTATGGCCTCATTTTTTGGAAGATATAGTCCGATAAAGCAAGCGCAGGGAATTGGCAGCGCGGCATACAGGCCGACTTTCTTTGCGAACAGACAGTCGCTCGCCTCCAATATAAGTTCTTTTGGACAAAGGTTAGGCCTTCAAGGCGCGCATTCTCAAACTCTTGATTTCATGAGAACTACCGGGATTTTGAAAAGCGGAACGGATATTTCATCCCTCGCCCAAATAAGACCGGAACATCTCAGGAGCGATATAACTCATGAACGGCTCGAGCATTTCAGAGATTTTACTTCAGCGGTTGTTTCTACCAGTGAATTTGAATCGGCCTGCGATTCAAATGAAGAAATAAAAGCCCTTGGCATTTCCGATCTGAGCAAGAGGATAAACGAAGCGCTCATGTCAGAAGGCATCTTAAATTCGCTCGGAGTAATTGACCGCAACAAAGTTGAAGGTCAGCAAGTTGCTCTAACCGGCGAAGTATTACACTCCGAAGGGCTCTCATCTGGACAGTTAGCGCTCATAAACGAGCAAGTTAACTCTATTCTTAGCAGAAGACTGGAAGAAGTAAACGATCCGTTCATATCCTCACACGGCGATTCTACTTTGAACAAACTCTGGTACAACATAAAAGAAACCTCAAAATGGATGGGATACGGTTCTATCTCCGCATTAACAGGCGCAGCAAAGCTTGATATCAGCTATACCACTGCCGCAACCCTTGCAATAGGCGGCGCTTTGGCGATAGTCGCGGCGCTTTCTACAGCACCTCCTCTGCTGGCCGCCGGAGTTGGTCTTTTTGCCGCAGGCAAAGCTGCCGGCTGGGCCGCTAATCACATAAATCCGAACAGCTCTTGGGTTCCGTGGCTCAACCTGGCAAGCAGGACACTGCCTCTTATAGGAGTACTGGCAGGAGGAATTGGGATCGGCACAGCAATGTTCCAGACAAATATCTCTTTAATGCATCTGGCAAAAAGCCTTGGGTTTGCCTTTCCTGGTGCTCTTGCTTACGGATTCGGCAATTTAAAGCTTGATGTGATCAATTCTGTCAACAAACTCAAAAAATCCTATGGGGGACAGATAGACCCCGGTACTGAAGGCAGGATGAAGAGTGAAATGGAATGGGCTGCTTATTCCATCGCATCAGAAAAGATATATCTTGGCGTTAGGTTGATGCTTCTGGCGGTATCAACAGCTTTTATGATAACGACTATGGGTCCATTACTCTCCGCAGCATTGATAGCAGCTCCCGCAGCAGGGTTCGCGGCAACCGCAATAATGAGAGATCCCAGGGCAGCACATCTTGTCGGATTCGACAGACTGGATGCTTTCAATCTTTTGAACAGGCCCGTGTTAAGGAACTTTTTTGATCTTACAAGGGTGAAAAAATCTGAACTGCTCAAAGAGATCCCACAGCTTGCCGGCAAATTGGACAGGCTTTTTATCAATCCGGATTCCGAAGAGCTTATTTTCAAAAGAAATGCCGATGACATAATAAACAAAGAATTTGAACACGATGACTTGACAAGGATGGCTCTCCTGCAAATATTCAGGAAGTGCAATCAGGATATAAAAGATAAATGGATGATATATGCCCCGCTTAAAGGAATGAAGTTCGGATTGTGGACAGCCGCGGCTATTACCGGTGGACTTCCGGCATTATTGGCAGTATCGCTTGTCCCCTATCTTGCTTTGCGATATAGGGGCAATATCGTTGATACGATATTTCAAAAAGATGCAGACACAGCACTAAAAGCAACCTTTAGCAGCTTTCTTCTGATAGCTCCCTTGATGCTTTCAGCCATTGCAGCAACTGCAGCGGGTATAAGCCTTGCACCTATTGCTGCGTTTGCTGCATTCATGGGCGCTTCAGCTTGCTATCTTAGTGAACTGCACGGTGGCGGGCACTCAATAAACACTTCCGAAGGATTTAGAAAAACCCTTACCGCTTCGGCAAAAGATCTTATCGGAACGCTCGAAGTAGCTAGAAGAATAAAAAATGTAAACACCCTGATCGTGAACCCGCACACAGGGACCTATGAACACAGTCTCGGTGTATTCTTTACCATGATGTTCAATACTAACAATCCAAATGTTTCAATAGTGTGTATGTCCGATAAACAGCCATATGATACGACAGACAGTTTCGATAAGGAACTAGCGATCGCACACTCGGAAAAAGTACTGCTTACTTTCGCAAGAGGAAAGCAACAAACCGCTTTTGATGTGCTTTCCGAAGGTATCGCGGAAGGAGATGTTTCCAACAGATATTCAAATTTGGCAAGAAATTTAAGATCGGTTGCAGACTGGTTTAGGACTAGCCTGCATAGGGAACTTCAGGATAAGTTTAATGCAGAGATGAAGGGCAAAAAAAGACTACTCAGGAGTTCTATAGAAGAAGACATGCAAAAAGAAGGTCTGAGATTCGAAGATATCTTTGAGAACCCGGGAGAAGAAGTACTGATCCTGCGCCCGGACTGGGAAAGCAAGGTCAGTCAAGACTTAAAGAAGAAGTTCGAGACAGCGATCGGCTGGTTTGACGAATACACTGAAGACGCAGAAAGGGTTGCTCTACAGCAACTGATGCTAACTGCAGATGAATTGGAGCAAAGAGCGGACCGGCTTGAGAAAAAAGCCCGTACCGGGATGATGTCAGAAGCGGACCTTAACGAAGAAATAGATATAGTAAGATGCTACGATAGCGATCTTGTTGAAGTAACAACCGTAACAAGAAAAGAGATCGCCGGCGACGAGAGAATGGTGAGAAAAGTCGAGAACGTCGCAACAATCAATCTTTTCAGAGGGCTTGCGATCTACAAGTTCTGGAGATCCGGTCCGGCCGATAATTATCCGGTCACTGATTGGGTCTCAGGTACATGGACAAGGGTTAAAAATCCCAATTTCAGATATGGAGCAAAAAAGGGCACGCTTGCTGCTGCAAAACATATATGGATAAAAAGAGAAAATGTTTTGACTGAAGTTCAACAGCGGTATCAAGAAAATCTCTCGACATCATCCGCAATCCTGAAAGTCGACAACAATCCTGATGCTGATGATCGTTTCATCGCAGGCTCCGAAGATATGACAATAAGAGTTAATGGCGGAGAAATAACCTTGGCCGACGGAGAATATTATTACCTCGATACAAATGAACCTACAGAACAAACAGCCGCTCCAATGGTTTCTTCTATATTGACAAGACAGGCAACGGATGATATCACCGGAACAGCACACGATTTTTCAGTTAACATAGACGGGACAATAGCTATCGATGGTATTGATGAAAGCCAAACACAAGCATTGCATGGCCTAAAAATGACAGGGGTGTCCACTACAGCAGGACTAACAACTCCTTTTGGTACGATCTCAAAAGGCACTTTACTGGCTGACATGAGATCTAAGGGATTCGGGAGAGGAGATATAGCAACCGTAGAAAATAGTCTGGGGCAATTATTCGATAAAGAAACTGATGATGTATTTAGATACAAGCGTGTGTCGCAGAATTTCAGAGATGCTCTTGCCAAGCTGGGTTTATCAGAAGATGCAAAGAAATATCTTCAAACCGTTTATGAAAGCATGGAAGTATCCCCGTCATATGTCTTTTTTGGCGCTTACGATTACTCGGTAATGATGGATAAAAACGATATCGAGGTGCGAACGCAAACTCTTCTGCCAGCGATACTGGAAAGGGAAAGAGGAAATTTTATCGTTGACCTTATACACAAATTTAAGCCCGGATTGGTCCCCGGCAGTAACCATTATACGCTTAGCAACAATGGCATTCCGCAACATGCCGAACTTACAGATGTAGAAATAGTGGACGCGAATATGGAACTCTCCTACATGGATAAAGATGGAGTCAGAAGAGTTATCCCATATAAAATAGACCGCGGCGCTTTAATAACATGGAGAAAAGAAGGCGCCGGAAATGGCGATCCAAACAAGCAACATCTGATCGGAGCCGAAGTAGAAACGGATGACAAAGGAACCGTGACTAGATTCTCCCTCCTTTATAGCGACGGCACTACAAAAGTCGATCTTGATATTAGCGCACAACCAAGATATTTGAGATCTCTTTTTCTGGGAGGTGAAATTCCACAAAGAGGAGTTACTAGGCTTGATCTAAACGCCTTCTTCAAAGATCCTTTCACGGAAGGCGACGTTCCGTGGCTTAAAGTAACCTATCAGGAAGATGAAGCTCAACATGTCAAATTCATAAGATGCCCGTCTCACGACCGTCCGATGCTTTATAAGAAAAAAGGCATTCACCGACCGGTAAGGGTGGGAGATTCCAATACTTGGGATTTTGGCTACTTCAAAGTATCTATTGATCCTAAAGAAGTGAATATAAGTGATGTGTGCATACCTAGAGGCTTGCCTGTACAGATAATAAAAGCCTGGGCAAGAGGACTTAAAGAGGGCGACAAAGTAGAAGATGTCAGCAGAACCGGCGATATTTATATCGTTGACGGAAGATTTACTGTGGAGCCTCCGCCAACAAAAGCAAAAAACCTGAAAGGCAATATAATAGGTGTTGTAGAGGGTGGAAGACAAGATGGGATGGTTATCGATTTGGGCAGGATGCTCGGCAGGTCGGCGGGACAGGCCGCGCAAGTGGATGACATCATAGAAATAGCACCCAATAAAGACGGGAAGCTGGAAGTCATATCAAGACGCCGAGACGCATCGGGACTCTCTTTAGATTCTTCGGCATTCGTATACAATCTGACAGAAGAAGCAGCGAAAAGATTGGAAGCCGCAATTCCCGATCTCAGGTGGGTAGATGAAAGCAATATAGAGATAAATCAAGATGGCGTGATCTTACACTACAGAGTACCGGGCGGAGAAGACCGGACATTTACGCTTAGGACAGACGATGTTGCGGACAATTTCGGAGCCGGGTTCCTTCGAAACGAAGAGATGCAAGTCTCAAGTACTGCCCACGTATACACCGGCGAAGACAAAAATTTTCGACCTTCTTTGGATATAATAAACGGGAATTTAAGGCTCGTCGTCCATAAAGTGGACAGAGAAGAAAAAGACATAGCTCTGCCTGCAGAAATTAAGGGTAAAAGAAACTTTGTGATAAGACCTACTACAGCCAACTCCGCTGTATTGATAGGCGGTAATTGGGTGCCGTTAAATCTCGATACGCCCATTGTCGATAGTAGCGTCATGGAAATAGACCTGGACTTATCTCAAGTATACGAAGGACAGATCAAGTCCGTGATCGGTCCGCAAACAAGATTTGGAAACTGGGGAGATATTTCACTGCAGTATCCCAGAGATCCATATTTCTACGGCCTTCCGATATCCGCCGGCTTTGAAACAATCGGTGAATATGGGGAAAATTTCGGACTTAACAGGGCAAAAGCTTTGAGGGGTCAAAGAGGCATACAGAGCGGCCGCACTCACACCATGCCATACACGCTTTTGCACAACAGTATGTTTGCGGACATAATGGAAACAAACAGCGAATATTACAAGAAATTGAGCGATTACGGTCATTGGCTGACGGGTGCAGGCGTTTCAGAAGATACCCAGATGGAAATGGTCCTCTGGCTGATGGGGCTTAGGATGCACGTGGTAAAAGACATGCTGACAATTATGGCTGCGGAAAAGACTTTTGACAAATACAAAGTTCAGAATACTACACGATACAATTACAGCGAATCTTTGTTCACAGAACCGTTCAAATTTATCTTCAAGGATCTCGTGAATGGCTTCAATCCCGGGAATAGGACTGATCCGTTTTACTTCGTAACCCCAGAAGCTATGGCAGAGATCACTGCGGGCAGAACGTGGTACAAATATCCTTGGGCAAAGTCTGTAGAGCTTTCCGCGATCCCAACATTCCTTCTTACCAAAGGATATGTTCCGTTCTTCCCTGTTGATATGCCTATTTTTATGTCTTCATGGTTGTTCAGAACATTTTCATCCATGATGAATTATAAACAACAGCTAAATTCCTTGGGTTACGGATTGTTTGAAACCGGGCTTTTTGATAACCCTGCAAAAGAGATAGGATATTTAAACGGATATAATAGAGGCGCATGGGAACAGTGGTTATACAGGCCGCAATTTGCCACATTTATGCTTACAAGTGCTGCTGGCGGCAAGGTCCCTGCCGAATTTAGGAGTACCGTAAACGATTTCTTCGGCGCTACTGTTAACGCAGAAATATTTGCTCTGACATCCGTCCTTGCTACCAACAGCGCAGAAGGCATGGCAAACAATCCTACTGTAGCAGCTGCAATACATCACTTCTTCGGAACAGGATTGGGAATGGCCATAAATATGCTGTTTGGCGCTTATATCGTCGCCCTACTCCAAAAATCAAGGACATCTTTAATTGCTGAAAACGCTCCTCCGGAATCGCAAGTAACGCTTAAAAGAGCATTCAAAATAAAGCCACAAGAATTAAGCGATGCGCTATACAATAGGAGAATGCCTGAAGGCGCCAGAAAAGCGATTAAAAAAGCAACTCTTTCGATCCTTGAACCGAATAAGGTCCCTACTACTGTGGCAAGTGCAGTAAAAATGGCCACAGATTTCACTGGCTTCAAGGCTCCCGATTCTGTTAAAGACATGATGAAAGAGTCAGAAGAAATACTTAAACAATTGGCCGAAGCTGGAATTGTCAAAGACGAAGACGGCAAAGACGCACATTTCACTTTAATGGCAAGTGATCCTGATGTGTTGCAAGAACAGGTTGAGGCGGCACTAAAAGAAGGCTATAAGCATCACGCAAAAGCAGTTGCAGCATTTCTTGGAATGATGATCTCTGAACAGAAAGAAAAATACGATGCAATGTATGACCGATTGCAGGAAACCAGAAAGGCTATAACCCCTGATGCCGGATATTCGACGCTGTTTGCCGAGCGTGATAGATTATTCAACATGCTGAGAGATCTAGATTGTGTGGATAAAAAGGGACGGATATCCTTCGGGATGCAGAGTAAGTGGAGAAATCAGGCAAATGAAATATCTGAGATAATGGCTCTTATTGAAATGAGAATATGCATAAATGCCGTAAACGACATAAGAGACAACCATCTGCCGACACAAGCACTGTCGGCACTTAGAAAAGTCATGGCGACAACACAGGAACATCTGGTGATAGATGCCGCTTCTAAAATGTACAGGCAGGTCACGGCAGGAAAAACTAAATTTTCTGTCGGTTCAAAAGAGATCAAAAAGGCGGCATAGGAGAAGTATATGAGTTTGGAGAATAATGGCATAAATCCCTTAGACGGACAGAGCAAATCTGCCCAAAACGGACAAAATACAGGTGCGCGCCGCATTCCTGAACCTATAAATAGGCCCGCAACAGAGAGTCCTTCGGAAGTTACTCCGCAATCCGATTTGGCAAGGCCTTTCATGATCGCACAGCTTGAAACGTCCGGATCTCCGGAAGCAACTCCAGCACAAAATGTGGAAACTTCGGAAAAGCACCAAGACAAACCGATAGTGATAGATGAAAAGACAATTCAGAAAACATTGGGTATAGACAACGCAAAAGAGCTGTTAGAAGATTTAACCGCAAAGAAATATGTCCGGAAAGGCGAAATAACGGAGGATTTTGCCAGATTAGATAGCCATTCTTTAAAATTTGATTTGTCAAAAACCTTTAGCGCCGATAAAGACCGGATATTCTACTTTCTTCAGCAGGCATATATACTCAATACGAGGTTAAAAGAACGAACAGAAACCAAGAAAAAAATATCGGCTTTCCAAGGAACTTTTGACAACCCGCTGAGAAAAGCATTACTGTACCGGGACCCGGCATTGCAAAGATACTATGATCTGGCAGATGCTTACCTTAACTCCGCGGATTATGAAAACATGGACAATTTTGACAATGCAATAAAAACAACCAAGAATATTACGGATTCACAATACAATACTAATTCCAGAAAGCCGCTTTTCTGGCATGAGGCTATTTTTCTCTCAGCTACCGCAAATTATTCAAAAGGCATGGCAATATTTAATCATGCCAAAACTCAAAAGCAAATCGATGCAGCAAAACAGTGCTTTAGGGATGCAATAAAAGATCTTTACATACAATACTCTAATCTAAATCCCTTGGACAGTTACCTGTCAGAATACTGTTCAAGACTGCTTGAACTGTGTGCCAATTACCATGAAATGACCGGGGAAGAACCTTATTACACAGGCCTTGATGGAAAAGAGCATTCAATAGGAATGGAAGAAATAAGGCGCATCTATGAAAAATCCAAGGAGTCAAACGGTTTTTGGGATGTTGGGTTTGAAGGCTTCGTAAACAAAAGCACCAACTATTTTGGCGGTAACATTTCAAAATATATGGACTACTATATTGCGGCAAAAACAAGAATTAACTACTCCAGATATTGCATTGCAGTTTCAAAATCTTCTTCAACTCCCGATGAAAAGATGAGATGCGAAGCTGAATCTGCAATAAAAGAAACTTTGGATGTGGTCGAGGAAATAAGGAACGCCCCTCGAAATTTCAAAGCGAGATGGTTTATCTATAATTCCGGGCTTTTTGGAGGAGCCAGAGAACTCGGCAGAGCAACATTCGGTGAGGGCTCGAATTTTGTAAAGGCCTTCGGATTATATGCGGCGTTGGCGCACAAGACCAATGCGGATAGACACATAGAAGAAAAAGAGCCGGCATCGGCCCTGGAGGATATAGAAAAGGCATATGAAGAGATCTCGGCAAGACGAAAGGACGCGGGCAGCAGCTTTTATCTTGGTGAGTGGCAAATTAAAAAGGCGTATTTTTCGGTGATTTCAGATTATCTCGACACTCTCCTTTTGTTTGGAGACAAACAACATACCAACATAGCAAATGGCAAAGCCTCTGAATGGCTATCTGATGAAAGTTTGAGTTTCGCAATCCAAAAGGAAGATCCGCGTCTTTATTCAAAAATGAAGATGATCTCCGATCTTTATAAACCCAAAGCTTCTGCAGAAGAAATGCCGGAGAGACCGGAACCCTTAAAGGGTCTCGGATCCTGGGATTTCAATGACCTCGCGTTAAGCGATATATTCGGTTCAAGAAAAGCATGGTCAGAACAAAGGACGGAAGCGTTATGGACTGAGACTGTCAACAATCTGCTAAATACTATAAAAAATCCTAATAGCTTATACATTCCCGACAAGGACCGTCCTCTCCTTCTAGCCCGCTCCTACGCATGGCTTGGCAATCTGCTCAAGTGGGCAAAAGAGGATGAGATGGATCAAACCACAAAGGCAAAGATTCTCGCAATGGCAAGGGATCTTATGAAACAAATGAATCCGGAAGATACTATGTCAAGCCTACTTAATGGGATATATCCTGATAAATATGCGGATATTAATACTCCTTCCTTTTTGCTGCCTGAAAAAGAAGACGCTATATTTGCCCTTTATAAGGAAGCACTGGCACAATTCAGGACCGTCAAGAATAAGAGCCTCTACTTAGTGGCCGAGGAAGCTTCTACAATGTATCAGCTGGCTAATCTGGCACAAGGCATTATTGATGACAAGGTATCTTCTGAAGAGCTGAAGGCAGAAGCTCAGGAAATCATCAATGGAAAAATGCTAGAAAATGCAAAGATAACATTCGCAAAAGTGGTCATGGATGCAAAATTGCCTACAGACGAGCCTGTAAAAAACAACGCCCTCACCGGCTATGCTAACTGCGCAGCACAGGAAGTAATTGATGTCCTAGCAAAGGGAAAGGCGGCGGATGCTTTCAAAAGAGCAGAAGGGTACTTCGATGTTAATGAGGAAAATGGTGTACTATCAATTAAAACTCTCATAACCAAAGATGGCGAAGGAAAAGATGTGTACCCAACCCTTCCTACTAATACAATAGACACAGTTGATGCCAGATTGATCATCGCTAATGCGCTTATATCTAAATCATTCGATGAAACTATAAAGGCAGAAAGAGATCGTGGTGGAGAGGTCCGAAAAGAAGTAACCACAATCGTTGATCAGGCAGAAAAACAGCTTTTGGCAAAATACAATGAAGAAGGAATATCACAAATTCGTAAAGATCAGATTGCAAACCAGCTCGCTGACATTGCGGCGCTGAGATTGTATGTGGAAATGGGAAATACGACTAAAGGAATCAAAATCTCTGCTGAACAAATTACTCCGATAATAAAGATTGCGGACGAATCAACATTAGCTCCTATCATACCTCTGACAATAAAGACTAAGAGCGGGGAAGAAATAGTAGTACTAGATGAATTTATGCAACAGAAGCTAAAGCTTGCCCTAATAAGTGTATGGATATGGAATGGCGCCACTAACTCCGAACTTGCTATCGAATGGACAAAAGAGATAAAAGAACGTGAAATAACAAACTTCTTTGTTGAAGAGGCTGATAGGGTATCACGAAGTTATAGATAAGCTTGTAGATAAAGACGGGATTTTGTCCTGTTTTTGTCGATATATATTAAGAGGGATATATGGTTATTGATAAGATCCAAATAATTGGGGCAATACAATCTTCTGCGGTCGCTTCGACCGATGATAGAACAATGCCATCAGATGACGGATCACGTCCAACATTTCAACCGAGAGGCTATCTTGGTACAACCAGATTTGGCGTTGATCTTAATTGGTCATTGAATAAAATATTGGATGTAAATGGCAAGGATGACTATATGCGAAGCGCCACCGTAAGTGATACGGCTCTATCAGTAATGCAGGACATATTAGGCCACATCCGAGAAGCCAACGACCCAAAAACAAGCCTGCCCGCAAAAGATTTTGAAACGGTTTGTGCCTGCGTACTGAACAATACTAACTCCAGGCCGGAACAAAAGATCAAAGCCGTGCTTATGCTCGGGGAATATTATTCGCACTATAAAGAAACGGAAAAAACAAAAAATATCTACAAAGCGGTGATGACAAAAGACACTATTTCCTTGGGTGATATGGAAGTCGTTGACGACCGTAGAGATGTGCATGTTCCCGTCAAATTGGCGGAAAAATTAACTGGAGTTGAAGCGACTGATCCCTATGAACTCCAGGCAACCGCCAGATACCATGACCTGGAGAACAGAGGCGCTGCGAACAGAATAAAACTCGATGCGGCGATAAGCGACATTGTAAAGGCGCTCAATGACCTTAGCGTCTCTCGTGAAAATCAATATTGCTTCATCGAATCCTACTCCATCCTCGCCAAGCTGCTTGCCGCGACCAGGGATCCGAAGCTGGAAGTTGAGGCTTTAAAAATAACCGCGATGCTGAGAAGCAGGGACGAGGCAAAGAAAGCGTCGTTACCGCTGGAAATAGACGGAAAGGCTGTCGATTTTCCATGGGTAAATGCCTCGGAACCTGGCGCAAAATACTTCCGCACCTCCGCAGGGTTCACGAAACTGCAGATACTAGATAGGAAAGAAAGCCGTACTCCCAAAGAAGAAGACTTGCGGCTTTCGCTGATGGCCGAAATATCGGCTCCCGGCTCCATGGCCGACGACTATATGAAGGTATATATAAAGTTTCAAAGAGCCGAAGACTTTATGAAAGCGGAAGCCAAAACACCTGAGGCAGGCAAAGACAACAAAAAACAAGCAGCGACAAATTATCTTGCCGTAATAAATGATCGCATAACAGACCCTCATATGAAAGGACACGCTTCGGCCAATTACGGCACAACACGGCTCGCGCTCAAAGATTACGGCCCGGCTGTAGAAGTTTTTAAAGCATTGCTTGGTTTGCCTTCAACCGCCGCGAACATATCAAGATCAAACGACCTTGATATCATAGCCCAGGCAAAGATCGGCCTTGCGGAAGCCGGTATCGAGCTTGCAGGCACAAAAGACGAAAAACTCAAGGCAAAAGCTGAAGCTAAAAAAGTTATGGAGGAAATCCTCCTTATGTCCGACAATATTGACAAAAGCACCGGAAAACCGGTCGCTGAGGACAGCAAATTAAACCCTTATACTTTTGAAAGAGCCTCTCTTGACCTTGCGGATGCCTTGTCATCCTCAAAAGATGATACTGATAAAGAGAGGGCATTAAATATCTATAGCGCTCTTCTAGACACCGCTTCTCAGCCGCAAGGGCCCGACGTGAAAGAAGCGATAGACCGGGAAAATAAATATAACCTTCTCCGCGCCAAGCTCGGCAAAGCGCAGATGATGTCGGAGCTCAAGGGAGACCCGAAAATAGCGGAAGCTCTTTATGAAGACGTAATCGCCAAAAACACTTCTGATGAAGCAATGCAGGCAAGAGCCATGGTGGGGCTTGCGGAACTCCATGTTCTTGAACCGGCAACCGCGGCAAGAGCCGAAGAACTGTTTCTGGCAGCCATTAACGGACCCGGGACAGACCCATATTTGCTTGATCGTGCACGCCTGGGAATTCAAAGATCCATTCTTGCTCAACCGGAAAAACGCAATGCAGATACAAAATCAAAAGCAATAAGTGAATTTATAGTTATTGCCGATAGAAAAGCGGATGAACGGCTTGTTCAATCGGCACTTATCGAGAAAGCTTCTCTTCTTTCGGAAAATGAAGGGACCGGAAAAGAGGCGGCAAAACTTTTTCAGGAACTCTCTAGCTCAGAACATGAGGACATATCAAAACGCGCAAAAATAGAGAACGCCATACTTGATGTAAGAGAAAAGGATAAAGGCAAAGCGGAATCCGCTGTTACATTTTTAACAGCTGAAGAAAATTTTTCGGGCCTTGCGCCTTTTTTCAGGGAAAAAGCATCTCTTGCACTAGGAGATTACTACGCGAGGATCAAAGAGACAAGTAAAGCTCTTGATAGCTACAACGAGGTAACCGAAAAAACCGGCAGTATTTATCTAAAAGCTTGCGCGCTGATCGGACGAGCCGGTCTAAAAACAAAAGGGGCTGATAAAAAAGGCAAAGAAGACGCTTGTGCAGATTATGTCGCCGCATTGGGTGCAATAACTCTTAAAAATGGAATCCCTTCGGGTTTTAGGCTCGCTGAAATACTGGCCAACAAAGGGTTGACAAATGTGGCCGGCAAGGACGGTAAAGATGTCACGATCAACGGCATTCGTGTAAAAAGCCGGCAGGAAATATTGAAAGCCTATGCATCAGCCCGGGATGCCGGGGAAGTTGAAAAGGATAAATATCTGGAATCGGATATCCTATTTGACGGTCTGGACAAAGATTTAGCTGATTGGGACCACAACAAAGGAAAAGATGCTTCTCAGTCCGGCAAGATAATTAATAATTATCAAAGGATCATAGACGGTGAATATGACGACTCCGTAAAGAACCACGCGAGGGTAAACCTCGTAATGGCCCTGCGAACCATGGGACAGCCGGAAGAAGCTCAAAAAGTGTTGGCCCAAGCGGTATCGGCTGATATAAAGTCCGGCCAGATAACCGAAATAGACATGGCGGAGGTCATGAACAATTACGGATTTATGGCTCTCGGCGACAGCGATTTCAACCTCGGATATGAATATTTCAGGAAAGCTTCAGAATTTGATAAAGACAGCCCCAACAGCATCATTTACAGGGCGCGGGCAGCTTTCCTTACGGAAAAACTTTCAAAAGAATTCTCGATGGAGAAAATCACCGGCTTATATAATGAAGCTCTCGATAAGGTATGGACAAACACAGGACATCCCTCCGGCGAAAGACCTTCAATAGAAGAGATTGCCCAAGCGGCTCTTAGCGAAGATAAAACAAAGCTTAATGAGATCGCAAACACGCCGGAAGGCCGCTTTATGGCGCTGACGGCACTTGAAGCACAGGCAAAGATATTCTATGCAAACGGAAACTCACTGAAATCGGCACAATGTTTTGAAAAGGCAAAAGGACTTTTTAAATTGTGGAAAGGTTCCGAGGTCGAAATGACCAACGATTATCTTTTCGAATATCAGCTTCATTACGACCTTGCTTCAGTATATTTGTCTTTGCCAAACAGGTTATATGACGCTTATAACGAATACAAACTGATATCCGAAATGCGCGGAGTGCCAAACTGGTTTACAAATGTCCAGATGCAAGCACTTGATCCGGAACAGATAACGGTGACTGCATCTGACAAGGGCGATATGAACCTTGCCTACCAGCACCATTTTGAAAAAGCCGGCTTTGGTGTAAAGATAACCGAGGATGGAGCAAGCGCGGACACATATCTCCTATTTGGAAAAGATAAATCCAATGTCGTAAAGGCACACTTGGGAGTTTTTAATCACGGCGTAATAGATGCCGGAATAGGTTATTCCAAAGATCTCGGCCGGGTCAGAGTATCAACCGGTGTTGATTATAACAAAGATGCCAAAACCAACGAAATAATAGGCATAAATGCCGCAGCGGAATTCCGTGTCAACCGCTATCTTACATTAGGGATCGACGGTAAATATGAATTGCACAACGAAGTCATCGATGATACTACGTCCCAAAAGATCGGCTACGGCACTTATGAAATCGGGGCTTCTGCAAATTATGTAAGAAGATTCAAGGATGTTACTGTAGCAGCTAATGCGAGAATTGCCTACGGGACGCAAAGAGATTATAGTGTTGAGAACAGCAAAGTTGTATGGGAAGACCAGATCACTACGCCTCCTTCCGTCCAAAGCGACTGGACTTGGGATACTCCCACTTCATGTTATACCACCAATTCCGGTTCGAACGATAAATTCAGGCAACGATACTGGATCACTTACAACGTATATGACGTGAACGGCAAACCCATGTCAGCATGGCATATCAGCACCGCAATTGAACCTGAGACAAAGACGGTAACAGTCCCAACTCCTGTCTATGGAAAGTCCACTACGGAAAATATAGATGTTCCTTTGAACGATCTGTATACAGAGGGTTTTGCCCATATGGAAGGCACCAGCGTAGTATTTAATGATTCCCGCAACGCGATCTTAACAACCCCTGAAGCAAGACCATCATCCCTGCAAATAGATGCTCTGGACGTGAGCACTCTTACGAACGACGCCGGCAAGCCGAGAGTGCAGATACACAAGGAAAGCTATACAACAAGCGCGTCCACTGGCAAATACAAATCCGCAACAACTATCAAGATAATAGGACAGAACAGAATAACTCCCGAAGGCGTATATCCCAGCGAATCGGACCCTTGGGGCCCGGAAGAAGTCTTATACACTTTGGAAGTCTCGACTACCAAAGATCCTTCCACTGGATTGTCACAAAAAACAGTATATATGATAAGTCCGGACGGAACATCCAAACTTCTGTACCAAGGCAGCGACGTAAGAGAAATGAACGACAACATAAAGGCGGCTATAGAGGGCTATTACAAAGCAAGCCTTTATGCCGGAATTACTAAAAAGTTCCACGGGACCGCTCTTCCTGACGGGACCGAAATAACAGTATCCGGATCAATAACAGGCAAATACATACCCGGCAATGACAGGCTTGACGCAGACAACAACTTCGTACCCGCCAAACAGCAGGTTGACCTGACGATGGGACCAAGAATTTCCGCTCGGGTACCTGCGGGCAACGGTTATTTCAATGCCGGCTTTGGTTATATCTACAACGGCACAAAGATGAATACCAAGGATGATAATGGACATATCGAAAATAAATGGGTAAATGGCGGCTGGAAGCCTGAAGCCTATTTGGGATTTACCGCAAACTTATCCGGAAATGACATTAAAGACGGAACACGGCTGAGAGCTTCGGTCGGCACAAGCGGTACTTATTTGGGAGTCTCAAGAGGTCCAGTTAATGCTGGAATAGGCACAGGCGGCCCTCAAGTCGGAGTAAACGCAAATCTGAAACTTGGAAATACACAGCTCGTCGGAGATCTCCCCATTTCCGTATCGGCCACGGGAGTCAATGTTGCAGGGCTCTCTGTAGCTTCCGCCGTAAATCCGATAACTTTGGGAGTCGGTTCTGTGGCAAAATCAATAACCGACACAAAAGCAATAAAAGCTATCGAAAAAGAAAGAGTGCGTCTTGAAAAAGAGATATCCGACGCGCAGAATTCAGGCGACAAAGAAACTGTCGCATATTTGCGTTTTATTTACGACAACTTGTTCGTTAAAGAAGGGTCTCACCAGGCCAATTGGCTCAAAGATTCTACAAGGATCCCCGTACTCAATCTGCTTACCGCGCTCACCGGAACACGCTCCAGAAAGAATGCTGGATCCATAATTGAAGAAACACGTCAGATCACGGGACATTTCTCGGCCCTAAAAGAGACCGGTGCTTTTGATATTTTGCATGACGGAGATATAAGCGACGCAACTCGTCAGGCTATAACTGAGTATCTTGCAAATAAAACCGATTACCAGGGACAAAAGAAAGGCAATGTCACAAAGATCGCGGACGCCCAAGACAAAGTCGTCAAGGGAGCTCTTACTCCTTTTAGGCTTGTCGGAAAAGCGCTGCATCTGACAAAAGAAAAACTCGGAGAGGGCTGCGTAGCGGCGCCAAGCTTTAAAGTAGTTTCAGATAAGAGTAAAGTGCGGCATCGAATAGTTGAAGAGCTAATTTCAGGCGGATATATCGAAGCGCAAACCGGAAAAGTAACAGAAGCTTTCAAAGGCCTTGCCAATGCTTCTTCTCTTAATTTATCCGAAAAGCTGAAAGACAAACAACAAATGGTCTTTGATGTTCTAACCAGCGCGGTCAAGGAAACAAAGATCGGAACGGTAAAAGCGCCTGCCGAACCTAAAACAGACGAGGAACTAAAAGTTGCTTTTAACAAAAAGCTTCGCGAAGATTCTATGTATCTTGTGTATAGGACTATAGCTGAAAAAGGATCCACGCCTGCGAGCCGCACTGAGATCGCGCAGACACTGCTTACTCTGCCTCAAGATATACGGACCGAGGTAGAAGCCTTCATAGACAACCTGCCGGTAGACGTTAAGTTTAGACCTGATAAAACAGTGAAAGTGGCGATCGAAAACGAAGCCGGAAAAGACAAAAAAGTAAAAGTAACGCCGGAGATATACACAAAATCAGTAATGCAGGGCGAATCCTACTCAGGAAAACTGCAAATTGAAAAAGGAGCCATTGAAGAATTTAATCACGGCAAGTCAAGCGTAGAAAAGGCCTTCTCCGCATTAACAGAAGCCCTTTCAAAGGCGACCGATACGACTTCCGACCTTGATAACGATAAGATCAACGATGCCGTATACAAATCTGCATTAGTGCTGTTCATGCTCGCGGCGGATAACTCCGACAATGCCGATGCTGTCGCCGCAAAAATGAAAGGGCTGGACAAAGAAGACAGAAACCTTATAAAGAATGGCATGGTGCGCAGAGAAGAGCTTTCTTCCATAACAGAATCCCTTGATAGTGTCTGGAAAGAACTTGTAGATAAAGGATATATCCATAATAATGGCGCGCTGCAGGACAGTTTCAAAGGGATACATTCACCGGAAGGTCTCTTGTTGGGATCAATAGCGATCCGCGAAGAAGCTCTTTCCGAAATTCCTAAAGACCTTGTTGAAAACAAGGATTTGATGGATACTATTTTTGCAAGAGTTGAGAACAATGGTCTTATCCCGAAAGAAAATGCGGCCAGCATTGTTATGGCATCAAACATTGACGCCAAAAGCAAAACAAAACTTATAGAACTGATCAATGCTTGCAACAACAAGAGAAAAGTCATCTTCCTTGCCATGCAGAATGCAAATGGCTTGATGAGCGATATTTCAGACTTCATCCTTAACAGAAGACCGGGCGCAACAAAGATATTCGGAGGCCAGAAAAACAATATTAAAGTTGTAAATAACTCTATAAGCACAAAAGACCAAAAATTCACGGTTGAAGAATTTATCGGACTGGCAATAAGCGGAAAGCTGGAAAATGAGATGATCACAAGAAGTCTTTACGCGGTATCACCAAAAGATTTCAAGAAGATTGACGGCCTTAACACGGAAGAACTTATGGGTGAGTTGGAGTCCAAGAACTATATTAATAATGTGGGTGTAATTCAGCCTGGGTTTAGAGAACTAGAAAAACCCGGCATATTAAAGTCCGATAAGCTTATCCAAAACAACCCTTCGCTATGGTCAGAACTAGTTAGTTTGGGATATATTAATGACAATGGAACTCTACTGAAAAAACCATTGGAGAATTCCGACCTCTCTCAAGAAGTATTTAATCTGCTAAATAATGCGAAATCCGGCTCGGTAAGAATGGAACTTACATGCGGAAATGAAAAAAAGATATATTCTATAATAAAAGGAAGTCATAAAACCTTGGAACATGCCATCAAAGAATGGGATAAAGGCTCCGGACATTCAGATAAACAAGGACAGAGCCCATTGCAAGAGCCGATGGTCACACAAACAAAGTCCGCACAATTGGCTCCTGTGAGTGAAAAAGCAGCTCCTGTTGTCATAAAAGATGCGGAACCGGCCGAAGAGACAGCCCCGGTTGGAACAAAACCGGCAAAGATAGATGACGACAAACCGGTCGCAGAGTTAGTCGATAAAACCAAGGAAGACAAAAAGGCCGCAAAAGCAGAGCGCATCAGAAAAGCACAGGAAAGATACAGGGTTGGTCCAAATAGATCATGATGGGAATAGAGATCGGCAATTCAGCTTGCGACACGTTCCAAAATCAATTACAAACTCAACTACTATCGCCTAAATGCGATAGGTTGCTTGAGGTATTGCAAAAGCTAAAACTTTCCGCTTTAAAAACCTTATTTGGCTGTGCGTTTTGTAGCTTCTTTCAATATTTCAATAATCTGATCTTTGTTTTGTCCTCTATCATAATCTAAAGCCGTTTTGCCTTCATTGTCTTTTGCGTTCACATTAGCACCCTTTGCTAACAACATTTTTATTATTTCAACATCCCTGGCAAGCATCAAAGCTGTCATGCCATCTTCATTTGCCAAATTTACATTTGCATCAGCTTCTAACAATACTTTTACTATTTGTGTTTCCCCAAACTCAGCCGCTATCATTAAAGCTGTGCCGTGCATAGCATTTAGATTAGCTCCCGCATTTATTAACAGTTTTGCGGATTTGATATATTTATTGGTTGCTGTCATATCATTATCTCTAATGGTCCTTACCCTACCTCCTTCTTTAACAAGCGCTTTTATTCTATTCTTTTCAATGTCACTTGCTTTTAAAATGACCGCAATTAATGCCGTTGCACCATCATCATTTTTTGCGTCTAGATCCGCTTTAGCAGATATTAAAACTTCGATTGCTTCGGGATTATTATTAAATGCCGAACAAATTAATAATGTATTGCCATTTCTATCTTTAACATTAATGTCTGCTTTTGCGGCTATTAAAGAATTAATTGCTTCAACGTTTCCTTCTCTTGCCCTTTCAAATAAAACCGCTAATTTATCTGCTTCTGGAGAATTAACGGAACTCTTAATCGGCTTAAGCAATATTTCGGAAACTTCATCTTTTCCTCCTTCTCTTGCCAAGGATAACGCCGTATCTCCATCATTGTTTTTTGCCTCAATATCTGCTCCAGCTGCGATTAACACTTCTACTGCTTCTTTATCTCCATCATATGCTGCATTCATCAAGGCTGTCCAGCCGAATTTATCTCTTGAATTAACATCTATTCCATGTTTAATCAAATATTTCAGTGTTTCTATCTTATGCCACATTAAGACCCCTTTTAATATTTCTGCGTTATTGCCACCATCCTTTACTTTTGCTCCTGCATTAACTAATGTCTCTACCATTTCTAGCCTACCACCGAATTTCGCTGCCCAAACTAAAGGAACACATCCATTTTCATCTTTTGCATTTACATCTATTCCAGACGCAATTAAAGATTTTACTTTGGCAACGTCCTTATAAAACATTGCTTGGTTTAAAGCCTCCGTCTGATTTTTGGGTTGCGGATTTATTTCTATTCTTTGAGCAACTTTGATCTTTGCTTTGTTTTTTGAAATTGGTCTCTCTCCTCCGATATTATTCACAATATTCCTCTCTGTCCCATCCGCATCCATTTTTTTATCATCCACCGCCATAACGTTCCCAATATTTTCGCTCACTCTATTTATCATCTCTTTTCTCCTTTTATCCTAATTTTCCTCTACATCTATCTCTCGACTCGTTTTTTGAGAAATTTCATGCAAAATTACAGAGCCCGTGGGACGCTTCCAAACCCCCTCTCTTTCTCCCCCTTGACAGGGGGAGAGGAAGCTCTGATGACTTGGTTTCCGGCAGCCCCTCCCTGTCAAGGGAGGGGGAAGGGGGTGGGTTGAGGAAGAACAAGGGAAAACGGTTCTTGGCGGGAAAATTGCTGTAATTTCCGTATGCGTATCAGGACAAAACGCGGGATATTGCCGTATGACATCCGTTTGACAAAAATGGCCAGGGAAAACAGGAAAAATCATACTGAAGCGGAAGAAAAACTCTGGCAGGCGATCAGGAAGCGAAAGATCAACGGCTATAAATTTCTCAGGCAAAAACCGGTTCATCATTTTATTCTTGATTTTTATTGCGCGCAACTTCTACTGGGTATTGAAATTGATGGTTCAAGCCATAGAAAGAAAATGGAATATGACAGACAAAGAGATTTAATTTTAAAAAATTATGGTCTCAGGATACTGAGATTCACAAACGAAGAAATTGAGATAGATCTTGCAAGTGTGTTGAGAAAAATAAGAACTATTGAGTAATTTTGCTCAATACATTGAGTAAGATCAAGAGACCTACTTCAAATCCACTTCAACCTTATACCCCAGCTTGTCCGCTATCCTATTGATCGTGGAGATCGACAGGTTGGCGCGGCCGGTCTCTATGCGGGAGAGCATTTGCTGTGAAATGCCAATTTTTTTGGCAAGAGCAGATTGTGTGAGATCCTTTTTCTTTCTTTCTTCGACCAGACGGTTTCCGATACGCGTGCAAACCGGGTCGGCGGCTTTCTTGACGGCGTTTCTGACAACCACTCCCCTGCCCTTATACTCCCGCGCGATCTTTTCGTAAACGGCCTGCCAGAAAACGATGCGTTGATCGTCCCATTTGTTTTTGCGCATTTCCTTTTTTATCGTGTTCCAGTTCTTGTAAAACACCAGGCTGCTAAGATAGCCGCCGAATACTTTTTTGGGCTCATTGTTCCTGGCCAGTAAAAGCGCGGCCAGTCTTATGAATTTCGGGTGCGCTTCATTTGAAAGCGCGGCCTTTATTTCCTTATCGGATATATTTTTATCCCACAGCCAGTCGTTTTTCATATAGTCCCTATCTCCTCTTCCAAAATACCGTCGATCTCCGCGCGAAAATGCTTTTCCATCAGCTGATAATCCATCGGAATATTTGCCTTTAGCTCCAAAAGCCCCGATTTGATCTCCAGCCGGTCATAAGTTTTAAACCACCTTATCAGCCCTTCCTTTAGGGCGGCATCAAGATGCTTTTTGGCAAATTGAGACAGAGGCATAAATGTGGAAGACAGTATATACAGATCAAGATAATCCTTTGCCTCTTGCCTGCCTCCAACGCCAACGGGTCTTCCGGTCACATCAGGCAAAAAGTTCACGCCGGTTGACGCGTAGATTTTTCTTAAATAAATATCCTCCTTGGACAGAACATTTATCCCGTTAACGACGGCAAGTTTTGAGATAAGGCTTAGTTTGTCCTCGACAAAATCTATTTTCAGCGGCTCATCAAAATCCGCGGTGTATACCGCCATTTCCGCCAATTTTCCCGGATTCTGTAAACCCTTTAATTCGATCTTTACTTTGACCGCCGCCGAAAGGCCTCTGACAATTTCATCCACCCTTCCAAAATTGAACTTTCTGGTAAAGAAATCAAGGTCTTCCGACTGCCTGTGATTATAATAAAATTTGGAAAGCGCGGTGCCTCCCGCAAGATAGAAATCGTCGATCTTATCTTTTAGCGCCCCAAGAACTATATCCTGATATTTGTCAATGTTCTTCATACTGGAAGCATACACCATATAAGTTGTATTGTCAAGAGTCTTACTACTTTTAATATGTATTACGGATGGAGAAGAAACTGGGAGTCGACACGCCTTCCTTGAGCGTTTTGTCCTTTGGATTTTGAGTAGAGCTTATGGTTTAGGTATTAGAGTTTGCTTCGTCTATGGGATTGCTTCCTGCCTGCCGGCAGGCAGGCGTCGCTTCGCTCCTCGCAATGACATTCGTCTTCAGCTCTTCAGCACTTCAGCTCTATTCTTCCAAAAAGTGAAATTTCACAATTGTTTTAACGATATATAAGTGTAGGGGGATGAGCCTGTTGACTTACCCCTTTAAGATCTCCGATCCAATTAATAAGGAGAGACGGACCAAATGATAGAAAGAGCAAGAGAAACAGAATCTAATATGGTAAATAAAGCAAAAGAAGTATTAGCTATGAATACGGCACAGAGAACAATACCGGATATTCCGGAACAAAGGACCGTCAAAGGTCTGATCAATGCGACAGATCGGATGCTTGACGACAAGAAGCTGCCGATAAACCCCGCACAGAGAGAAGCCCTTGCAAGAGCGATCGTTCTTGGGATGATCAAAGAAGAAAGCGGCAAATAAGCATGAGTCATTGCGAGCCCTGAGCTCGTCGAGGGGCGAAGCAATCCCGCAGTTGTAAGCAATTCAAGAAACAATGGGATTGCTTCGTCGGTCGCCGCGTCGACCTCCTCGCAATGACATTCGTCTTCAGTTCTTCAGCGCTTCAGCCTTCAGCGCTGTTTCCACCGCTTCCCTGATATTTCCGACTTTGATAACTTCTATGCCGGGGATTTTTTTCAGGTTTTCCGCGTTAGTCGCGGGGATTATCGCTTTTGAAAAACCGAGCTTTGCGGATTCTTTAAGACGTTTTTCTATATTTGAAACAGCCCTTATCTCTCCCGTCAGCCCGATCTCCCCTATCACAACTGTTTTTGGATCTATGCCCTTGTTGCGCGCACACGTTGCGATAGCCATAGCAACCGGCAGGTCCACCGCAGGCTCATCTACATAAATGCCGGAAGCAATACTTAGATAGATATCGCTTTCGGATAGTTTTATTCCCGCCTTGCGCTCAAGGACCCCTATTATTACGGATGCCCGGTTATAATCAAGCCCCGTGACGACTCGCTTTGGAGAAGGAAATCTTGAATAACTGGTAAGCGCCTGTATCTCTATCAGCATTGCGCGCGAGCCCTCTACTGCGCTTGCGACAACGGACCCCGGCATCCCCAAAGACCCTTCGTCAAGAAGAAGTTTTGAAGGATTTTTTACTTCGACCAGGCCTTCCTGCTTCATCTCAAAGATCCCGACTTCGTTGGTAGAGCCAAACCTGTTTTTTACCGCGCGCAATATGCGGAACGGTTTGTTCTGCTCGCCCTCAAAATAAAGGACCGTATCCACCATATGCTCCAATATTTTTGGTCCCGCGACAGAACCGTCTTTTGTGACCTGCCCTACCAAAAAGAGCGGAATATTCTGCTGTTTTGCTCTTTGGGTAAGATACTGTGAACTTTCCCTCACTTGCGAGACCGACCCTGCGGAAGAATTAACGCCTTCTATTTCCAGCGTCTGCACAGAATCAACAATTACTACAGCAGGTTTTTCCTGTTCAATTTGTTCATCGATCTGTGAAATGTTGGTCGAGGTAAAAATAAAAAGATCTTTGGAATTTATCCCAAGACGCTTTGACCTGAGTTTTATCTGTGCGGCTGATTCTTCTCCGCTAATGTATAGGACTTTTTTTGAAGCTGACAAAATGCCGGCCAGCTGAAGTAGCAGTGTGGATTTGCCTATCCCCGGCTCCCCCGCCACCAGTATCGCGCTGCCTTTCACTATCCCGCCGCCCAACACCCGGTCAAACTCTTCAATACCTGTTAAAATCCTGTCTTCCTTATCGATGTTGATATCATTTATGGATATTGCAGTTTGGGCTTTTTGATTTGCTCTTTTGGATTTATTTGAAATTTGTAATTTTGCATTTGTAATTTCCTCAATTACCGAGTTCCAGCTTCCGCACTCACTGCATCTCCCTACCCAGGAAGGAAATTTTGCGCCGCAGTTTTGGCAGGTAAAATTACTCATTATACTTGAGCGGGTTCAAGCTTCTTTTTTCGCTTGGGAGAAAAGGTTATTTCGCCGTCCTTTACCCCCAGCTTAATATGGCTGCCTTCGGAAAATTTTCCGGCAAGGAGTCCTTCGGAAAGCGGCTCTTCGATAAAATTTTCTATGGCGCGTCGCAAAGGTCTCGCGCCGAACTTGGGGTCATTGCCTTTGTCAGCAACAAGATCTTTGGCCTTGGGGGACAGCTCCAGTGTGATGGCTTTATCTTTGAGCCGGTCGTTTATTTCTTTTATCATTATATCCACGATCTGCACCAAATCCTCTTTTGAAAGCGGATGAAAGACGATCGTTTCGTCTATCCTGTTCAAAAATTCCGGCTTAAAGGCTTTTTTCAGTTCTTCGAGTACTTTTTCCTTCATGCGGTCGTAGCCGGCGGTCGCATCATCGCGGGTGATAAAGCCGTAGGAAGACTCTTTTCTTATATGCTCGGCGCCCACATTGGACGTCATGACAACTATCGTGTTCCTAAAATCCACAACGCGGCCCTGCGTATCGGTGAGGCGGCCGTCTTCCAGAATCTGCAAAAGTATATTTTTAACTTCATGGTTGGCTTTTTCTATTTCATCCAAAAGCACGACCGAATGCGGCTTCCGCCGGACGGGCTCGGTAAGCTGTCCGCCTTCGCCAAAGCCCACGTATCCGGGAGGCGATCCGACAAGCCGGGAAACAGTATGCGATTCCAGATATTCGCTCATATCGACGCGGATCATGGCCTCCACATCGCCGAACATAAATTCCGCCAGCCGCTTGGCAAGCTCCGTTTTTCCCACGCCGGAAGGCCCCATGAACAGGAAAGAGCCGGTAGGCCTTTTCGGGTCTTTCAGGCCCGCGCGCGCGCGCCTGATAGATTTGGCCAGAGCGGTGATCGCGTCCTTTTGCCCGACAATATGCTTTGCGATCTCTTCTTCCATGCGCAAAAGCCGCTTTGTTTCTTCTTCGGTGAGCGTGGTCGTGGGAACACCGGTCCAGGCCGAGACGACTTCCGCAATCGACTCTTCTCCTACCAGCGGACGCTCTTTTTCGGTCTCGCAATCGTTCGACCTGTTTATTTCATCCGCGCGCCGGAGTAGCATTTCTTCCCTTTCGCGCAGGAATTTTACTTTGTCCTGATGGTTGCTCTTTGTGGCGGACTCTTTTTCTTCCCGAAGAGACTCTAGCTCCCGGTTTATATCTATCAGCTCAGGCGTAGAACAGGCCTTTAGCATGACCTTGGCGGACGCCTCATCTATCAGATCGATCGCTTTGTCGGGAAGGTGCCTGTCCGAAATATACTGCGCGGAAAGTTTGGCCGCCGCTTCTATCGCGTCGTCCGTTATCTCAACCCTGTGAAAATCCTCGTACCTGGCGCGCAGGCCTTTGAGGATCGCTATTGTATCTTCTATTGTCGGCTCGTCCACTTTTACGGCCTGGAACCTGCGCTCCAGCGCCGGATCGCTCTCTATTTTTTTCCTGTATTCGTCAAAAGTAGTGGCTCCTATACACTGCATCTCGCCTCTGGCCAGCGGAGGCTTGAGCATGTTGGCGGCATCCATCGCGCCTTCAGCGGCGCCCGCTCCTATTATGGTATGGAGTTCGTCGATAAATAGTATTACATTTTCCGCCTTGTGAACTTCTTCGATGATCCTTTTGAGGCGCTCTTCAAATTCTCCGCGGTATTTGGTCCCCGCGACCAGAAGACCCAGGTCCAGTGTCACCAGCCTTTTGCCGATGAGCGGCGGCGGCACATCGCCGGCAACTATCTCCTGCGCAAGGCCCTCCACTATCGCGGTCTTTCCCACGCCCGCCTCGCCTGTCAGCACCGGATTGTTCTTTTTCCGCCTTGAAAGTATGTGCACGACCCTTTGGATCTCTTTGTTCCTGCCCACCACGGGATCAAGTTTTTTTTCTCTGGCAAGAGCTGTCAGATCGCGGCTAAAGTTATCAAGTACGGGCGTGCCGGTAGATGCCCTGGACTTTTTGTGATACGTGGCTTCTTCCCCCAGAGAAGAGATGATCCTGCTCTTGGCAGAGGCATAAGTGATCCCGATCTCGTTCATCACGCGGCCGGCTATGCCGCTGCCCTCCCGGAGCGCTCCGAGGAAGAGGTGCTCGACGCCTATATAGCTGTGGCCAAGCTGGCGCGCTTCGTCCCACGCGAGCTCTATTGAGTGTTTCAGCTGGGAGCTAAATGGTATGTCCTGCGCGACAGGCAGATTTTCTTCAATAAGCAGCTGTTCCAATCTCTTTTTTACCTCGACGGGACTTATTTTAAAACCCTCCAAGGTCCTGAACACTATCTGCTCTTTTTCTTTGAGCATGCCAAGCAAAAGATGCTCTGTGCTCACCGTGCGCGAAGCCAAACGTTTGGCTTCGTCCTGCGCAGATTTAATTACTTTTATGGCTCTTTCGGAAAAACGTTCAAACATCGCAGTATCCCCTTTTATGGGAATTATAGCAGAAAACCCTCACCCCTATCCCCTCTCCCATAGGGAGAGGGGCAATAAAAACTTTTTACTAAAACCGCCCCCTCTCTTATTAAGAGAGGGGGGAAGGGGGTGAGTTCTTCAATTCTACTTTGACCGTCGTCCCACGGCCCGGTTCGCTGTCGAAGGAGATCGTCCCGTTCATTGCTTTGAGGGATTGGTCGACAATCGAAAGTCCCAGCCCTATGCCGTGTTCTTTGGTCGTAAAGAACGGCTCGAAAATCCTCTGCATGACCTGCGGTGTTATTCCGTGTCCGGTATCAGAAACATATATGACAGGGGCGCCGTCCTGCGTTTGCGCTTTTACCGACAATTGGCCGCCGCTCGGCATGGCTTCTATCGCGTTCATCAAAAGATTGAGCAATACCTGTTTAATGCCGCTCTTGTCGGCATCTATTTCCAGGCCTTCGTCACATGATACTGATACGTTGATGCCGCGTTTTGCGGCGGTCTCCTGTACAAGGACCACGACATCGTCTATATATTTTCTAGCGTCCAATTTTTCTATCCTGAGCGGCGAAGGCCGGGAAAATTCAAGGACGCCTTGCATCAAAAGCCGCATCTTTTCTACTTCGGCAAAAAGAGTCTTTGACTGGCTAAGCAGAAACTCCCGGTCGTTCTTCTTTTGCGGCAGCTGTCCGGAGAACCATTCTATATAAGAAAGAGCGTTCTGGGCTTCGCTTGCGACGCCCGCGGTAGCTTTCCCCAAGTCGGCCAGCTTTTCTATGTTCATCGATTTTGCTATCGTTTTGAACTGCTCTTCGTAGAGCATCGCGTTCTCTATGCTCACGACCACCTGGCTGGCCAGGTTTTCAAGCAGAGCGATGTCGCTGCCCGAAAAAGCGTCTTCGGATTTTTTCCTGTCCGCTACCAGAAACGCTATCAGTTTGTAATCTTTTTTCTTGGAGATGCTGGGGATCGCGATAACAGCTTTAAGGCTCCCCATCTCTTCCAGCATTTTTTGCATCGACGAGCGGTCCCTGTTATCTCCTTTTTTCACGCGCCTCGTCTTGTCCACGGCAAATTGAAGTTCCTCGGCAACTATCAGATGGCCGGTATGCTTCATCTGTTTTATGATCTCAAGGTCTCCGAACAATTCAGACCGCTTTAGCGCTGCAAAGGAACCGCGGGCATCTTCGCAAACATAGAGGTTCTTTTCTTCGTTATATATGAAACAGGCTGTACCAAACAATTTGAACGTCTGCATTGCCGAACGGGAGATATATTCGGCAAGCAGGGGGATTTTCATTATTTTTTTTACACCGTCCGAAAACTTGTGAGCGATTTTGTCAGATTCATACTTTGTCTTAAAAAAGTTCCTGTCCAAAAATTCCTGCAAACGGTTCTTTATCGGCTGGAACAGGAGCGCCAGAATAAATATCGCCGGCAGCATGAACCACAAAACATTGAAGCCGGGAATGCGGTTAAATAGGAAGTTGGATGTATATATCGCAATGATATACAATCCTGTAACGACTGTTGTTGTCGCGGTATAAAGCAAACCTTTGCGGATGATTATTTCGGTATCCATCAATCGTGCTCGGGTGAATGTATAGACCATTAATCCGCTGTATATCATCACCAGAAGGTTGTCTATCGGCGGCGTTTCAATGCTAAATACCAGAAGTAAATAAAAAGATGCGGCTATTATGACCACAGTGTAAGAAAAAGACAAATACTGTAGTTGATTTCTTTGAATGCCTTTCTCTTTGATCGCTGCCAAATAAAGATGGAAAAGTCCATATACGGTTGCCCAAGCAAAAAACGATATATAAACAAACCACATTGGCCCGGGCTGCGCTATAAACCTGAACGTTAGACGGTGATTAACCTCAAGTATATAGATATCTCTAAAAAAGTAGTTCATTGTTAGAAATATAACAGAGAGAAAATAGCTGAGATATACTACAAATTTTTTTTCTTTCACCTTATCTAATACCGCTAGAATAGAATGCAGAAAAGCCGCCGGAGCAAATGCAGCGCCCGTATAAAGATATAAATCTATATAGTAGTTAGTTACCGGGCTCAAAACTGTGCTTTCCAGAAAACAGCCTGAAACCCAAATAGTTATCGTCAAGCTCAGCCAGAAATATGCTATATTCACGGGATTTCTCGGATTATGCTTTAGGACCAATATCCCGCATAGCAATGCTGTAAGCCATGCCAAAAGTGATGTAAAAGAGTATAATGTAAATTCCATATTTAATTTATTTCGAGACCGAAATAATTCTCTTTTGCGAATCCAATCAATTTTCTAAAATTGGACTCATTCATCGGCGGGCAGGATATCTTATGTTTTCTGCCAAAGCTCTTCAAATTGTCAATATAAAACTCTATATTATTCTCGAGCAAATAAGGCGTATATATCCGACCGACACTTTTATAATAAAGCTTTTCCATCCTGTTCATGTCTGTTGGAGTTTTGTTTATAAATTCGATCCCCGAAATACCAAGTTCCTGCAATATTATCCGCAAGTAGGTGTCGTTCTTTATTTCATGCTCGTTTGCCAGATGATAACTCTGTCCGCTGTCGTTATAATATGACAAAGCCCATAAGAGTTTCGCCGCATAGTCAGCGGGGATACTATTCAGAAAGGACTCCGGTTCGCATAATACACGCAAAGGCATGTTTAATTGCTCCGAATATATACTCCTCTTATGTTTAATCTCTTTCATCTTTTGTTTGAGTAAAAATTGTGCCCACGCGTAGAATGTATCGTATTTGCATATACTGCCGATTTTCTCTTCGATAAGGCGGCCACAAATACCCACAGGTCTATGAGATCGGAACTTAATATGATTTGCTTTACAAAACTGCCGGACCCTGTTTTCCGATAAAAGTTTGGACTCTTCATAAAAGTTCCTGAACTTGTCGTTAAGGTTTATACTATCGGGCTTAATGACGCCCTTCTCGGTACCGTATGAGTATGCCGTACCGGTAAATATGAATTCCCCGACTTTCAGATGATTAGCAAGCTCCAGAACTTGATTGGTGCCCTCTATATTGAGCCTGGTGAGTTTTTCTTTTGTTGCGACAGCAGTTCTAAAGTCGGATACAGCAGCAAGATGAAAAAAGAAATCTATAGGCTTATTTTTTAGTATGCCAAAACCGCGGTCTGAAATCCCAAGATTTGATTTGCTCAGATCAAACTCAACAGGGATTATGCTCTTATTTAGCATTTCTGATACGAAAGCTTTTTTGTCAGAGGATACATAATCAATCCCGTCATTTTCCAATAATTCGGATATTCTCTTTTTTAGAGGAAAAGATTCCGTAGATCTTCCAAAGGCTATTATTTCCAGATCGCCGCCGCCATTAGAGTAAAACTTCAATATTTCAAAAAGAAGGTTTCTTGCCAATAAACCAGTTATTCCGGTGATAGCAACTCGCATTTGTAAGAGATTTTAACATAAACGATACAAAAAGGGTATATAAGAGCGGCAGTTGCTCCTAAAAATCGGTTTTTATTTTCCTGCCGACCCTTCAATATCTATCATCTCCACGCCCGGAAGATATTCTTTGATTGCGGGATTTGTTATCTTTTCAAGGTTCTTTAGCAGCTCTCTTATCCGCATCAATTCTTTTTCTATTGTCTGCAGCATAGGAAGGACCTTTTCAGGGTATATTTGTTCGCAATTTGTTATTTTCATTACCAGTATCTGTGTCTGCGCGAGAGCTCCCGTAAGAGGATTGTTTATCTCATGCTGAAGGCTAATGTTCATCCTGGCTATCGTCGCCACCCTTTCCGTCATCTGGGCCTGGACCAGCTTTTTCGCGGCATTCTTCTCATTTTCAAGAAGAAGAGCATTTTCAATGCTGACCGCGGTCTGATTGGCGAATGTTTCCATAAGAGCCGTATCATTCCCGGAAAAGTTATCTTCGGAAAGCTTTTCAGAAAAAATGAAAAAGCCAAGCAAGCCGGGGCCGCCTTTTTCAGATATCACCGGCACCCTTAGACGCTTTCCGGAAGGGACCGAGGCCTCCGCTTTTAAAAGTGAATTGACAACATCTGAATCAGCTCCTATTGTTCTGCCTAAAAGGCCCGCCAAGTTTCCGGAAGAGTCCATACAAACGTAATTATTGTTGTCTTTGTCAACAACAAAGAATGCGGACCCTTTCAATCCGAAAGTTTTTGATGCGGCCATATTAACGAATTTTGCGAGATCGTTTATCGCGATAAGCCTTTTCAGCCCCTGCGAAAAGTTTTTAATGACCTTATCTATTTCATATTTTGTTTTGAAGAATTTTCTGTCTATCAGGTCCTGTATCCAGTCTTTTAACGGTTGAAATACCAGAGAAAAAACAAATAAAGCCGGAATTGATATCCATACAAGGTTATAACCGGCTAAATTCTTAAAAAAGACCTCGGAAACGTAGACTACTCCCAGAAATGCCGTTGTTATTACAGCTGTAAGAAAAGAATATATTAAACCCTTCCGGACCACAACCTCGATATCCATCAGCTTATATCTTGTAATAGCATAGGCAATGACCGAAATAAAAAACAGGGCGCAGATATACCCGTATGGATATATCGGGATCCTGAATTTTATTAAATAATCGACACTTCCAACGGGCCCGGCTAATTCAGCTATAAGCACATATTTGATTTGTTGACTTCTTGTAAATTGTCTAAGATCCAGCGATTTCCTATGCTCCCTATATAGCAGAAAGACGCCGCAGCTGAACAATAGGACGCATTCCAGAAAATACACTATATAAAACGGCCCGGCTGTAGGATAAAAGCCCCAATAATATTTTTCTATACCATTATACGCCATGCTTGTTTGGCTAAATAATAAAAGCGGTATGGATTGAAGATATAAAAGGCAGATCATCCACTTTCGGACCCGGAAATCTAAAAAAGCAATCGTGAAATGAAAAGAAAATATTGGCAGAAAGATTATCCCGATAAATCCTATTCTCGCGAACCTTAACGCTGATGCGGGATCACCGCTAAGGTACATGAGAGAATATCCGGACAGCCATACAACCATGCTCAAGCAAAACAGCGAAAACAATATGTTTATATTAGATTTCCTGTCTTTTGACAAAACAAACAGTCCTATCACCAAAATTATTGCCGCAGTTATTAACGGAGGAAGAGCATACCAGTTCATTTTCCAAAGATTCTATCACTATGCCCTTAACAATGCAAAAGCCGGACATCACGACCAATTTATCCTGCATTTATAGACAAAAAATCTATTTTATGCTAAACTTTACTCTAAAACAGAGATGTTTTTGGGCGGTTTCGAGAGCTAAAAAGCTCCTTTTTTATGCTGCTGAGTTAAAGAAGGTTGGTTTTTACGCCAAACACAGCCGGAATAAGTCGAAACTATAGGCCTGCTCTCTCAAAAGGTCTCCCGGTGGCCTCTTCAGGGGATTTCTCGCGAAAAAAACGAGGCAAGACATCAAAACTAACGAGCTTACTTTTCTCCCCTGTACGCATGCACAAGATCTTCAGATACTTTAGAAAAACCATTCTTGGAAAAAATTTCTGGAAAAACTATTTCAAAGTATATGACACTCTAAACGAATCCCCATCCTATCGCTCGCTGCTCGACCGGATCTTGCAGGAGGCCCAAATAGAATCAGGCCATATAGTTCTTGATGCCGGATGCGGGACCGGCAATATCATACCTCTTATAGATAAGAGCAATGTAAAATACGTGGGCATTGATATTATTCCCGAAGCAATGGAAATAGCTAAAAAGAAGGAGAACCCACTGATCAGTAAGGAAATATTTTATGGTGACATAAGCCAACTATTGGATTTTGGGCCAAACTGCTTTGACAGGATCATTTCGAACAACGTCATATATATCCTTAACGACAAAGGCCTCGAATCGGCACTGAAAGAATTCCGCAGGATCCTTAAACCGGACGGCAGATTAGTGCTATCAACCCTAAAGAGCGGATTCAACCCCAAAAAAATTTATATCGAAACCATCCGGCTGGGAAGAAAACAACTCGGGTTATTCGGAACTATAGTCAGGGCTTTGAAATTTGCTCTGCCCAGCATAAGGATCCTTTTTTACAACTACATCATAAAGAATAAGCAGAAAAAGGGCGCATTCAGATATTTTACAAGACTTGAACTGAAATCGATGCTTGAGTCGCTTGGTTTCAAGGAGATCACGTCAAGGGCAGTTTATGCCGGAGAAGCAGTGCTAGTCTCATGTCTGTCAGGTAAATAGAAAAGGAACAAAATGGATTATACATTTGAAAAGATAAAGGGCCTTAAGAATATAGATGAAATGATAAAACTTCGCCGGGATATATTCATAAAAGAAGACGGTTATCCTGAAGAAGCTCTGGCAAGCGAATTTGACAAAGAAGCAGTGCATTTTTTGGCAAAAAAAGGTGACAAATTGATAGGTTCCATAACGGTAGTCATGGATGATCACAAAAAGCTCCCTATAGAGAAGTTTGTTGACTTGAATAAATTCCGCGAAAAGCCTCTGGCAGAACTGCAAAAACTTGCAGTATTGCCCGGCGAAAGAAAAGGTTTTGTATCTCTTGGGCTTATGGTATTGGCTTATGAACACGCAAAAGAAAGCGGGGCCAAAAGGATCGTAATTTTTTCGCTGGACAAGAAAAAAGAGAATGTGGAGCTATACAAAAAGTTTGGTTTTAAGGTGATAGACAAATTCGATTTTTACGGTGTCGGAGAAGCAAACGCGATGATAATAGATCTGGATGACACCGCAATATATGAAAAGGACAACAAAAACTCAAGAAGAGCGAATTTGGTCCAGAAATTGAGCGGCATTCTGAAGATATGATAACAAAAACGCTGATATTGTTTTTGGCATTTTTATTGAATTCTGTTTTGGCTTTTGTTGTATTAGCAAACAATCCAAAGCAAAAGCTGAACCAGACTTTTTTCATGATCGCCATTGGTGTTGCCGCATGGAATTTTGCAACATTCATGTTCTGGCAAACGGAATATGTCCTGTTTTGGGCAAGAATGATGTTTGTCGGACCTATATTAATACCTTCTGCATTTCTTTGCTTTTCTCTTTCGTTCCCGGATAAGGGAGATCTGTTAAAGTTGCACCAAAGGATGCTAATCTTTTCTCCCTGGGCTTTGTTTATCCCTATGTCGGCAACCGATATAATTGTAAAATCCGTAAACTTTGCCGATAGAGAGGTCACTTATGGGATAGGGAATAGTCTGTTTGCCATTTATTTCTTTTCTTTTGTACTAGTTGGGTTCATTATCCTATACAGGAAATATCGAACCTCAGTAAGCATAAGTAAAACCCAGCTATCTTATATGTTCTTGGGTATGGCAATTTCAACAATTATCGGCACAATTACAAATTTGGTGCTCCCGCTTATTGGAACTTCAAAGTTAAATTTCATTGGCCCATCTGCAACTGTAATATTTGTGAGTTTAACAGCATACGCCATTACCCGCTATAGATTAATGGGCATAGAATTTATCATCCGCAAAGGATTGGTATATTCATTGATCACGGCAATAATGAGCGTGCTGTATTTCATAGTCATATATCTGTCGGAGCATTATTTTAGGGCTATCACAGGCTACAGTTCGCTATGGTTCACTATTCCAGCCATTTTTATACTGGCGCTGCTTTTTGAACCCATGATGAACCTGCTGCAAAGCTCGATCGACCGGACATTTTTTAGAGCAAGGTATATGGCCGAAAAGATCTCCAGAAAATTCGCCGAAGGCGTAAAAAAACTCCGCAAAATTGAGGATTTTGCCAAGTTCATAGCAAATTCCGCCTACAGGACGCTAAAGCTCAAAGGCACCTCCGCCTATGTTTTTGACGAAAGCCGCGGCGCTTTTATATGTCTTGAGGCAAAAGGCTCGCTTTTGGGCCTTAAAAACAGCGCTATAAGCCCGGATTCTCCGATCGTAAAAATGATGTCCGAAAAAAGGTCGGCGCTTTTAAAGGATGAGACCAAGATGCCGGAAGAAAATTTTTATCTTTGCGTGCCCAGCCTGTCGTCCGGCAAGAACGGGCGGCTTTTGGGATTTCTGGCGGCCGACGCAAAGTTAAACAACACGCCTTTTTCCGTGGAAGAGATAGAACTGCTTGAAATGCTTGCCAACCAGACCGCCTCAGGAATAGAGAACGCGCTGCTTTACCGGCAGCAGATCGCGACGATCGAAAAATCGCTCAAGCTTGAAAAGCTGGCCAGCCTGGGAGAGGCGACCGCGGGCGTCGCGCACGAGGCAAAAAACGCCCTCGGATACGTTTCGGCATTTTCCCAGCTGCTGGAAAAAAGCGTCGATAAGCCGGACTTTCTTGAGAACGCGTCCCGCGCCTTCCCCACCGAGGTCGGCAGGATAAAGGTCATCCTACAGGGTATCGAAGATTATTCAAAACAAACCGAACAAAACATGGAAAATATAAATGTCAAACAGCTTGTGGAAAAAACGATCGTGCTCGTTCGCGACCAGGCAAAGGGGAAGAATGTCGTCATAGACAGCTCCGTTAACGACGCGCTGCACGTAACCGCTGACAAGAACAGAATGATACAGGTCCTTCTCAATCTTTTTATGAACGCAATAGAAGCGATGCCAAACGGCGGAATTTTATCCGTATCAACAGAACATTCCGGACAGGAGATATCTATAAAGGTCACGGACTCTGGGACCGGAATACCGCGGGAAACGCTCCAAAAAATATTTGAACCCTTCTTCACGACAAAAAAACAGGGCACGGGACTGGGCCTTGCGATCGTCAAAAGGATAATCGAAGAAAACCATGGCCGCCTCAACGTCAGCAGCGAGGTCGGCAAAGGAACTACGTTCACGCTGGCGTTTCAAAGTTGAAGTCATTGCGAGGAGCTTAAGCGACGAAGCAATCCCATAGTAAAATGGGATTGCTTCGCTATCGCTCGCAATGACTTTTTATCCGTTGAATTTTTTGGCGATCAAAATGGCATTGTGCCCGCCGAACCCCAGGGAATTGCTCATGGCGATATTGACCTTCACCTCGCGTCCCTTGTTTGGAACGTAGTCCAGGTCGCAATTGGGGTCCGGGGTCTCGTAATTGATGGTGGGATGCACAAAATTCTCTTTGATGGACATCGCGCAGGCAATAAATTCCACGGCGCCTGCCGCTCCCAACAGATGGCCTATCATCGATTTGGTCGAGCTTATCGGGATCTTTTTGGCATGCTCGCCGAAAACTTTTTTAAGAGCCATCGTCTCGAGCTTATCGTTGAGCTCTGTGGATGTACCGTGCGCGTTTATATAGCTCACGTCCTCGGGATTTATTTTAGCGTCTTTTAGAGCCGCTTTGACTGCACGTATCACGCCTTCGCCTTCGCTGTGCGGCGCGGTCATGTGGAAGGCGTCGCCGCTCATTCCGTAACCGATGACCTCTGCGTATATAGTTGCGCCGCGCTTTTTGGCCAGTTCAAGCTCTTCGAGAATGACGATGCCGGCGCCCTCGCCCATTACAAACCCGTTCCTGTTCGCGTCAAAAGGCCTGCTGGCCTTTTCGGGAGTGTCGTTGGTCGTAGAAAGCGCCTGTGCTGCGCAGAATCCCGCGATCCCGAGCGGAGTTATCGCCGCTTCGGCCCCGCCGGCGATCATCGCATCCGCGTCGCCGCGTTTAATTATTTCAAAAGCATCACCTATAGAATTGGTGCCCGAAGCGCAGGCCGTGGTCGTACAGCTGTTTGGCCCTTTTGCGCCGGTGTGAATCGAAACAAGGCCTGCCGCCATGTCGTTGATCATCATGGGGACCATAAAAGGTGAGCATTTGGAAGGCCCTTTTTCAAAAAGTATCCTTGCCTGATCCTCCAGGAATTTTATCCCGCCGATACCTGACCCTATGAGAGTGCCTATGTACGGCGCGTTGGACTCGTTTATCTCCAGCCCCGCGTCTTTGAGCGCCATTTTTGCCGCGGCTACAGCGAACAAAATAAAATGGGACAGTCGTCGCGCTTCTTTTTTGTCCACATAGTCGGTAGGCTCCAGATCGTTGACCTGGCCGGCTATCTGCGAATCAAAAGCTGAAGGGTCAAAATGAGTTATGCGGACGATGCCGTTTGTGCCGCTCTTTAGCGCCTGCCAAAATTTGTCTTTTCCAAGTCCAATAGGTGTAACAGCCCCAAGTCCTGTTACAACTACCCTACGCTCCGACATAGCACGCCTCCGCTTCTTTTACAAGCTGGTTGATGATCTCGGCAACAGGCCTGATGACCTTGTCCTTTATCTTGGTAACGCTTTCACCGGAAAATACCAGACCGCCTTCCATATCGCCTTTTTGGGCCTTTTTGAGGACATCAAAGATGCAATATTGCTTGGAACAGACTTTCAGGCAGTCGTCGCAGTACGGGATCTCCGGGTACTGGCCTTTTACCATCGCGTCAGTCAATTTGGTCCTGATCGCCCTGCCAGGCATGCCTACAGGACTCTTGATTATCACAACATTGTTTGGATCAGTTGTACTTGCGTGGACTTCTTTATATTCTTTTGCCGCGTCGCATTCTTCCGCCAGGATAAATCTTGTCGCAAGCTGAACGCCGTCGGCGCCCATGTTGAGCATTTTGGCTATTGCCTTGCCGTCTGCCATGCCTCCGGCCGCTATCACGGGAACCGTTGTTACGGCGGCTTTCACTTCTTTGAAAAGCTCTTCGGTCCCCTTTTCAAGAGATCCGAGATGTCCTCCGGCTTCTTTGCTCTCCGCCACGATAGCAGCGGCTCCAAGGCTCACGGCGATCTTGGCAAGCTTTCCGGAAGACACTATCGGAACGATCGGAATTTTTGATTCTTTCCCTATCTTGAAAAGGTCGCGCGAAAACCCCGCGCCGGAAGTGATAAAGTCTATCTTTTCTCTTACGGCGGTATTTACTATGCCCAGAAAGTCGCTGGCGGCATAGAGGATGTTTATTCCGATTATGCCGCCTTTGGCGAGCTTTCTAGCTTTTCTTATTTCCTGCGCCAGTTCGTCATGTTCGAGTCCGGATGCCCCGATAACGCCGACAGCTCCGGTAGCGGCTACCGCCCCGGCAAGCCTGCCGCCCGATATCCGAATCGACATCCCGCCCTGAATGATCGGAATCCTGGCGATCAAATTTCCGATTTTTAGTTCGGGTAATTTCATTACTTTAGTTCTTCGCGTGGGTCATCACATATTTTACGGTGTCGCCCACGGTCTTTATTTTTTCCGCCTCTTCATCCGGTATTTCCAGATTAAACGCTTCTTCAAGCGCCATGACCAGCTCCACTGTGTCCAAAGAATCCGCTCCGAGATCGTCTACGAACGAAGCCTTTTCGCTGACTTCGGCTTCGCTTACCCCGAGCTGTTCAATAACCACCTTTTTTACGTCCTCAAATATCTTTTTCTCGTCCATTTCTATCTTTCACCTCACCTTCTTAAAATATTTCTCTTTTGCCCTCACCCCTATCCCCTCTCCCAAAGGGAGAGGGGCAATAACTCTATCGTCCAATCCCCACCCCTCTCTTATTAAGAGAGGGGAAGGTGGTGAGTTTTACATATACATCCCGCCGTTTATCGCGATCACCTGGCCCGTGATATACGGCGCGTCGGCGCACAAAAACACAACTGCCTTGGCTATGTCATCAGGGCTTCCAAGTATTCCCATTGGTATCTGGGCTTTTAATTTATCTTTTACGTCTTCGGGAAGGACTTTGGTCATCTCCGTATCTATAAAACCCGGAGCGATCGCATTGACGGTGACCCCGCGGCTCGCAAGCTCTCTGGCGGCCGTTTTTGTAAGAGCAATTACTCCGCCTTTGGAAGCAGAATAATTGGCTTGGCCCGCGTTGCCCATCTGGCCGACTATGGACGCGATATTCACTATTCTGCCTGACCTTTGTTTCATCATTATCGGGGAAACCGCCTTTATGCCGTTAAAAACACCCTTGAGATTGACGCTTATTACAAGGTCCCAGTCTTCTTCCTTCATCCTCATGATAAGCGTGTCGCGGGTGATCCCCGCGTTGTTGACCAGGATATCGATCTTGCCAAACTCAGCGGTGGCAGGTTTTAAACCTGCCACTACCTCATCATAATTGGCGACATTTGTCTTTACGGCAATGGATTTTATACCGAAATCTGATTTTAATCCGTCAGATGTTTTTTGCGCCATGTCGATATTTATGTCGGAAACAACTATATTGGCGCCTTCTTTGGCAAGCGCCCGGCAGATGGATTTACCTATGCCCTGGGCACCGCCTGTCACAAAAGCCGTCTGGCCTTTAAGTTTCACTTAACGATCTCCTTTAACGAAGCGCTGTCTTCAATGTTATATATTGTAGCATTTTCAACCGTCTTTTTAATCAAACCGGCAAGAACTTTGCCGGGTCCTATCTCGACAAATTCCGTTATCCCTTGTGCGGCCATATATTTTATCGAATCTTCCCAATAAACAGACCCTGTCACCTGTTTTATAAGAAGGTCCTTTATCTCTCTGCCGCTTGTCACGGATTTTGCCGTAACGTTGGCTACAACCGGTATCCGGGCATCTTTAAAGGATATTTTATCAAGTTCCACGGCCAGTTTGTCTGCCGCGGGCTTCATCAAAGAGCAGTGAAAAGGCGCGCTCACAGAAAGCGGCATTACACGCTTGGCTCCCGCTTCCTTGCAAAGCCTGCCGGCCTCTTCTACCGCCTTTACAGATCCCGAGATCACTATCTGTCCAGGACTATTGAAGTTTGCGGCCTCAACCACGCCGGCAGCTGAAGCTTTTTTGCAACATTCAAGTAGCTTTTCCCTGTCCAACCCTATAACTGCCGCCATTGCCCCGGCACCCACGGGAACGGCTTCCTGCATGAATTTCCCTCTTTTATTTACAAGCTTAACAGCATCTTTGAAGTCCAAAACACCGGCACATACAAGAGCGCTGTACTCGCCCAGACTGTGCCCTGCAGTGATATCAGGCATCTTGTTGAGCGCCGCAAAAGCGGCAAGGCTTACGGTAAGGATCGCCGGCTGTGCGATCTCGGTGAGCTTGAGCTGCTCGTCCATACCTTCAAAACACAGCTTTTTCAGGTCAAAACCAAGCGCTTCGTTTGCGTCATCAAATATTTTGGCCGACGCTTCAAAATTGTCGTATAGGTCTTTGCCCATTCCGGCCTTTTGGGAACCCTGGCCGGGAAATACAAAAGCTTTTCTCAATCTAGAAGCTCCTTGAATTTTTTTGTCATGGCAGGGACCACCTCAAGGAGATCGCCTACTATTCCATAGGTAGCCACGTTGAATATCGGCGCGTACGGATCTTTGTTTATTGCGATTATGATGTCCGAAGAAGACATTCCGGCTAAATGCTGGATCGCGCCGGATATGCCACAGGCTATATAAAGTTTGGGGCTGACGGTTTTTCCCGTCTGTCCCACCTGATGGAACTGCGATATCCAGCCGGCGTCAACGGTCGCGCGGCTTGCCCCCACTGCTCCGCCGATTACATCCGCAAGGCCCTGTATAAGCTTAAAATTCTCAGCGCAGCCTATCCCCCTGCCGCCCGACACGATTATTTCGGCCTCGGCAAGGTTAACTTTTTTCTCGGTGGATTGTATTATTTCTATGATCTTAGTACGCAGAGATTTTTGCGAGACCGAAGGCTTTACTTCTATTATTTGGCCTTTTCTGGACGGATCTTTTTGCAGTTTTTTAAATACTTTGGGCCTGACGGTTGACATCTGAGGCCTGTAATTGGGAGAAACGATCGTCGCCATGATGTTTCCGCCGAACGCCGGACGCGTCTGGCGTATTATCTTTTTCTCGGGATCTATATCAAGCCCTGTGCAATCTGCAGTAAGCCCGACCCTGATCCTTGCGGCTATCCTGGAAGCAAGGTCGCGGCCTGTGGTTGTCGCTCCCAAAAGGAATATCTCGGGTTTGTTTTTGTTGATGAGATCGACGATCACTTCCGAATACGGTTCCGTAAGATAGTTCATAAGACGCGGATCTGAAGCCGTATAAACCTTGTCGGCCCCGTATTCTATCAGCTCTTTTGCCTGGTTTTTAAGATCGCCGGTTCCCAAAAGGATGGCGCTTACTTCTTCTTTCAAGTCTACGCTAAGCTTCCTGGCCTCGGCAATTAGTTCGAAAGCGACTGATTGTGTATGCCCTGCATGCTGCTCTGCAAATACCCAAATACCTTTGTACGCTGAAAGGTCCTGTTTTGGGGCTTCCTCTTTTTTTTCCATGACGATGGCGTTGAACTTGCAGGGGCCGACGCAAGCCCCGCAAAGAACGCATTTGTCGGTTATGACCGCCACCTTGTCAATTATTTCGATAGCGCCAAAAGGACATGCCGGCACGCACAGCCTGCAGCCTTTGCATTTTTCTGCTATGACACGGATTCCTTCTGCCATCAGATTATTTTTTGCTCCTTGAGTTTGTTGAACAGCTTTATCGAGATCTCTTCGATAGTGCCTTCGAGCATTTCGCTGTTGCCTCTGGGCGGCGGGGTAAATATCCTGACCACCTGCGTCGGAGAACCTTTGAGCCCTATGTTTTCCGGCTCGGCCATTATCGTTTCAGCGGTCCAGGTCTGGATCTCGGCTTTTTTGGCGCGCATCTGGCCCTTGAGCGAAGGCATGCGCGGTTCGTTTATTTGCTTTATTACGGTAACGGCCGCCGGAAGCTTTGTTTCCGCGATCTCGGCAGATTCTTCCAATTGACGTTTGACACGTGCGGAGGGCTGATTACCATCAGCCCCTACAATGTCTATTTTAATTGCGAATGTTATTTGCGGAATATCCAGAAATTCCGCGACACCCGGCCCTACCTGCGCGGTATCTCCGTCTATGGCCTGCTTGCCGAAAAGGACCAGATCAAACGTCCCGATCTTTTTTATTGCCTGCGAAAGAGTATATGAAGTCGCCCATGTATCGGCCCCGGCAAAAGCTCTGTCGCTGATAAGAATACCTTCATCGGCTCCCATGGCGATCGCGCTCTTTAGTGCTTCCGCAGCCTGGGGAGGTCCCATAGTTATCACGGTCACTTTGCCACCGTGGGCTTCTTTGAGGCGGACAGCTTCTTCTATCGCGTTCTCGTCGAACGGATTGACAATGCTCTTTACGCCCTCTCTAATAAGGGTGTTTGTCTTGGGGTCTATTTTGACATTTGTCGTGTCAGGCACTTGTTTTATGCAGACAATGATGTTCATTGCTCTTATTTTTTAGCTGCCAGTTCTTTGATCAGGCCAAGCGCGATAACGTTGCGCTGTATTTGGTTCGTACCTTCATATATCTGAGTGATCTTGGCATCCCTCATCATTTTTTCTACCGGATATTCTTTCATATAGCCGTATCCCGCCAGTATCTGGACGGCATCGGTCGTGACCTTCATCGCGGTGTCGCTGGCAAACAGCTTGCACATCGCGCTGTCCCTTGAAATATCGTTTGTCCCCGTGTCCACTGTACGCGCGGTCGCGTAAACAAGCGCTCGGGCGGCCTCTACTTGTGTGGCCATGTCAGCGAACATATGCTGCACGCCCTGGAAAGATGATATGGGCTTGCCGAACTGTATCCTTGTCTTGGAATACGCCAGGGCTTCGTCAAGCGCTCCCTGCGCTATGCCCACAGCCTGGGCTCCGATCCCCGGCCTTGTCCTGTCAAGAGTCTTCATCGCAACGATAAAACCCATTCCTTCTTTCCCGAGTATCTGGGATTTGTGCACTTTGCAGTCCTGAAAAACAAGTTCACGGGTAGCCGAACATCTGATCCCCATCTTGTTCTCTTTTTTACCGAAATCAAACCCTTTCATGCCTTTTTCAAGAATAAAAGCGGTGGCCCCGCGGCTGCCTTTTAATTTATCGGTCATTGCGATCACAGTATATGTTTCCGCTTCTCCGCCGTTGGTGATCCATTGCTTGGTCCCGTTCAATATGAAATAATCTCCGTCTTTTTTTGCCGTTGTCTGAATGCCGCCGGCATCGGAACCTGCATTAGCTTCGGTAAGACCAAAGGCCGCGAGTTTTTTGCCGGAAGCGATGTCGGGAAGATATTTTGTTTTTTGCTCTTCGGTACCGAACATCAGTATAGGAAATGCTCCGAGAGCTGATGCGGCAAATGTAACGCCTACTCCTCCGCAAATCCTGCTTACTTCTTCCGTCGCAAGACAAAATTCAAGGCATCCGCCGCCGAAGCCGCCGAATTTTTCTGGTATATAAAGGCCGCAAAGATCCGCTTTGCCGAATTCTTTCATAAGCTCCCACGGGAATGTCCCGGTTTCATCAAGCTCGGCGCGCACCGGCTTTACTTTCTCTTCCGAGATCTTTCTCGCAAGATCTTTTATCATTTTTTGTTCTTCGGTAAACAGATAATCCATCTATCCTATACCTCCCATTTCAAAATATTGGCACCGCTCGTCAGGCCTGCACCAAAGCCAATTATAGCAATTATATCACCCTTTTTTATTCTGCCGCCGCGCCAGGCCTCATCAAGCGCAATAGGAATAGAAGCCGAAGAAGTATTTCCGTATTTATGCAAATTCACAAAGAATTTTTCTTTGGGAATTCCCAGTTTTTTGACAACATGATCTATTATCCTTATATTTGCCTGGTGCGGAATTACAAGATCAATATCTTTAAGTTCAATACCGGCCATTGATGCGGCCTTTACCAAAGAGTTCTCAAGCGCTTTTACCGCGAACTTAAAAACTTCTTTGCCGTCCATGGTTATGCAGCGTTCGGATTCGTCTTTGGGATGGGTATTCCGGCTGCCCCCGCCCGGCATTATAAGGAATTTTCCGCCGGTGCCGTCCGCGTAAAGATAGCTGGACAGTATCCCGCTGCCCTTTTCGGTCTCTTTGAGCACTACAGCTCCCGCTCCGTCCCCGAAAAGCACGCAGGTGTTGCGGTCCGACCAATCAAGATATTTTGTAAGGGTATCGGCGCCTACCACCAGCACTTTTTTGTAAGCCCCGACAGCGATATAATTGCAGGCGGTATAAAGCGCGTAGTTAAACCCAGAACATGCCGCGGAAACATCAAAAGCCGCCGCATTTACTGCACCCAGCTCGTTTTGGATTATACAAGCGACGGAAGGAAACAGTGTATCCGGAGAACAGGTCCCGACCACTATAAGATCGATATCTTTAGGTTCTGTTTTGGCCATCTCGAGGGCTTTTCTTGCGGCCTTGACTGCCAGATCGGATGTTGATGTATTTTTTTCTGAGACCCTTCTCTCCGCTATGCCTGTCCGGGTCTTTATCCACTCGTCGGAAGTTTCCACGATCTTTGTGAGATCATCGTTAGTAACGATCTTTTCGGGCAGGCAGGAACCTACGCCGATGATCTTGGCGCTTTTCATCATATTCTTTCCCTTATGCTTTTGACCACATCCTCTTTTGCAGCTTCGACACATACTCCGATCGCGCTCTTGATCGCTTTCGCGCGGGCCCGGCCGTGCGCTTTGAAAACGATGCCGTCGATCCCGAGCAGCGGCGCGGCGCCGTGTTCGTCGTAATCTATTCTTTTTCTAAAGTTCCTGAAAGCGGGCTTTAGCAGCAAAGCGCCCGCCTTGGACATCAGGTCTTTTTTGATCTCATCCTTGAGCAGCGTAAAAAGCAGCGTCGACAGGCTTTCTGAGATCTTCAGCACTATATTGCCCACAAAGCCGTCGCAAACGACCACGTCCACTTTGCCGGTAAAAATATCCCCACCCTCGACATTTCCTATAAAGTTCAGATTTTTTTCTTTTATCAGCGGATAGGACTCTTGTGTAAGCTCATTGCCTTTTTCGATCTCGGCGCCGATATTCAGGAGCCCGACCCTGGGGTTTTTTATATGCATGGCATGCTCGGCATAAACTGAGCCCATCTGGGCAAATTGTTCGAGATGCTTGGGCCTGCAGTCAACATTGGCCCCCATATCTAGAAGCAGGAATTCGCCGCCGTGCACATTTGGAAATATTGTTGCAATAGCGGGCCGCTCGATACCTTCTATACGGCCGAGCTTAAAAAGCGCGGATGCCATAATAGCTCCGGTATTTCCGGCGGACACTACCGCATCGGCCCTTTTGTTCATCACAAGTTCGATAGCCACATTTATGGAAGCGTTCTTTTTCTGCTTGACGGCGGAAACCGGAGATTCGTTCATGCCTATCACTTCGTCGCAGTGAACTATCTCTATGCGGGGGTCTTTTTTCAGCCTGCCTATGCGGTCTTTGTTGCCTACAAGCAGGAGAGTTACATCGTTCTCCTTTAAATAAGCCTCGGCGCCTTTGACGACCTCTTCGGGGGCGTGATCTCCCCCCATCGCGTCTACCGCAATCCTTATCAAGGCTTATGCCTCCTTGCTTTTGCTCTTCTTTTCTTTTATGGCTATTGCCTGGCGGCCTTGATAGGAACCGCAAGCGCGGCATGCCCGATGCGGCAGGACCGGCGCTCCGCAGGACTCACATGCGCTAAAATTGACAGGCTTAACTTTCCAGTTGGCGCGCCTTCTGTTTGTTCTCGTATTGCTGTGTCGCTTCTTGGGTACCGGCATTATTTTTCTCCTTTAAATTTTATTTCTTTCAGTTTTGCCAGCCTCGGATCCGGAACTTTTTTTTCGTCCGCATCTTTTAACAGACCTTTGCAATCCGCAGAGCACAATGTTTTTATCGGAATATTGAGAAGAAGGCTTTGCCTTATTATTTCCGAAAGATCTACGGAACCCGTTTCATCGATCTCAAAAACCACGTCTTCGTCTTCCGGCCCGGGCTTTTTTTTGAGCCTCTCTTCAACATTTGCGGTCACTGCCTCTTCGTATTCCTTAAGGCACCGGCTGCAGGGGACCTTTATATTGGCTTTTAATCTCCCCTGTGCCCAAATACTGCCGCCAGTATTGGTAAACGCCAGGTCGACCTCGACCGGGCCTACCACTTCGAGCTCGTCCCTTGGAAAATCGACGGCAACCTTCTCTTTATAACCAAGACCGGCGCCCTTTTCTTTTAACAAACCGCTAAGATCGAGACGCATCTATATGTAATTATACAGGCAAGTGTTAAACTGTGTCAAACCGCACGGGGATGGGATTTTTCATATACTGTCTTGAGCCGTTCTTTGGTTATATGGGTATAGATCTGCGTGGTCGAAAGTGACGCATGCCCCAAAAGCTCCTGCACGGTGCGCAGGTCGGCGCCGCGCTCGAGCATGTGGGTAGCAAAGCTGTGGCGCAGCGAATGAGGCGTTATTTTTTTGTTTATACCGCATTTTTTGAGATACTTTTGTATCATCCTCTCTATACTTCTCGAAGATAGTCTCCCGCCGGAACGGCTTATAAAGATAGCCCGATTCCCTGCTTTTGCCGAAAGTCTTGGCCTGCCATATCTAATGTAGTCCTTCAGGGACGTTATGGCCTGCGACCCTATAAGGACTATTCTTTCCTTTGAGCCCTTGCCGGATACCAAAATCTCCCCGTCTTCCTTATCCACATCCGAAATATTCAGCTTGACCAGCTCGCTTACCCTCATCCCTGAGGCGTAAAGCATTTCCAATATGGCGTTGTCCCGGAGTCCTGCCGGGGATTTCTTGTCCTGGCTTTCAAGCAAAAGTTCGATCTCTTCCGGATATAAAAAGCCCGGAAGCTTTTTTGCCAGTTTGGGAAGCGATATAGCCGTCCAGGGATTGTTTTTGACCAGCTTTTTTTTGAGAAGATAGCTGTAGAAAGACCTGAAGCAGGATATTTTTCTCGCTATGGACTTTCTTGACAAGCCGCCTTGTTCAAGTTCCAGCAAAAAAGCCCTTGCATCGTACCGGCTGAAAATCCCGGGACCCGAGAGCCCTTTTTCTTCAAAAAACAAGGCAAGCCGGTTCAGGTCTATAAGGTATCCGCTGATAGTATGCTCGGAATAATTCCTCTCGTTCCTGAGATATTCGCAAAAAGCTTTTATATGGCTCTTTAACATGCTTTAGGAAAGGCCGTATCGCGACTTCAGTTCCGGGGTAAGAGGAACGATCTTTCCGTTTTCTTTTGCCCAGATATCTTTGGGCTGGTCTTTATCAAGCGCGCGGGTATCGATATGCAAAAGGTTCTCTTTGGCATAATAGCCTATCCCTCTTATTTCCGGCAGTTCTTTGACAAAAGAAAAAAGCTCCTTTAGGGGGACCCCGTCCATGCGGATATGCGCCGCCCGGCCCTGCCTATGCGAGTTTTTTTTGACAGCACCGGTATTTCCGCACGCCGCGTCGCACCTGAAAGCTTCATCTATCCTTGGAACTCTCCTGAAATGTTCGGCTATGGCCTCAAGTGCCCCAACCAGGCCCAAATGCACCCTGATATCGGCTTTGCACTGCCTGCAGCGGCACGCAAAATCCCTGTAATTGAAGTGTTCGCTAAGATTTCCCATGGATAGTATTTTATCACCAGTTGAGAATCTTATCAAATGATATTATAATTGAAAAAGACACTAAAATAATGAATCTGGAGGTTATAGGATGAAGGACAGACATTTGTTCACTTGCGAATCGGTGACCGAAGGGCATCCGGATAAAATGTGCGATCAGATATCGGACGCGATACTCGACGCTATCATAGAAAAAGACCCGCCTGCGCGCGTTGCCTGTGAAGCGCTTACCACCAACGGGCTTGTAGTAGTGGCTGGCGAAATAACAACTGGAACGTATGTGGACATCCCAAACATAGTAAGAAACACTATAAAAGATATCGGCTACGTCAGCAGGGAGATCGGCTTCGACTACGAGACCTGCGGTGTGCTTGTATCTATCAAGGAACAATCAAAGGACATCGAAAGAGGCGTTGACACAGCGCTCGAAGTTAGGGGCGGAGAGGTGGTCAAAGAAGACCTGGACAATCTTGGCGCCGGAGACCAGGGGCTTATGTTCGGTTACGCATGCAACGAAACCCCGGAACTCATGCCGCTACCCATAAGCCTTGCGCACAAGCTCGCAAAAAGGCTTGCTGACGTAAGAAAAAGCGGCGAATTAAAATATCTCCGTCCGGACGGTAAAACGCAGGTGACAGTCGAGTATGTTGACGGTAAGCCCGCACGGGTTGACAGTGTACTTGTTGCCGCCCAGCATAACCCGGATGTCGACAACAACAAGATCGAAGGAGATATCATAAGTACAGTAATAAAGAAGATCGTACCTGCTGAATTGCTTGACGAAAATACAAAGTTTTATGTAAATACGACCGGACGTTTTGTGATCGGCGGACCCCAGGGAGACACGGGTTTGACCGGGAGAAAGATCATAATTGATACATACGGGGGAGTAGGCCGGCACGGCGGCGGAGCATTTTCAGGAAAAGATCCGACAAAAGTAGACCGCTCCGGTAGTTACGCCGGCAGATATGTTGCAAAAAACATCGTGGCCGCCGGACTTGCCGACAAATGCGAAGTCCAGTTCGCTTATGCGATCGGAATCGCCAAGCCGCTTTCAGTCATGGTCAATACATTTGGTACCGGTAAAATATCGGATGAAAGGATAGTCTCTCTTATCGACAAACATTTTGATCTCAGGCCCGGAAGGATCATTAAAAACCTAAATTTAAGAAGGCCTATCTACAGACAGGTAGCCGCTTACGGACATTTTGGAAGGCCGGAACTCGATCTTCCGTGGGAAAAGACCGATAAAGCATCGGTACTCAAAAAAGAAGCAGGATTGTAGGATTTGATTTTGTAGCGGCGGGTTTTAAACCCGCCGCTACGTTTTTTTACGCTCTTGCCGATCCCTGAAGGAAATCAGGCATGTCAATTGAAGCTGGCTTTGGTGAAAACCCTTTTTGCGGCTTTACCGTTTCGGCACGAATCGCTTGCACAGGTGCTCTGAACGGCTGTTCTTCGGCCCCCTGTTTGAACCCGGTTGCTATCACGGTTATCATAATATCGCCCTGAAGTTTTTCGTCAATTACCGAACCAAAAATTATATTGGCCTCAGGATCGACTGCGTTATAAATGACTGAAGCAGCTTCGTTTATTTCGAACAACGTAAGATCGGAACCGCCTGTAACGTTGAAGATGACTCCTTTGGCTCCTGTGATGGTTTCTTCTAGCAACGGCGAAGAGATCGCCTGTTCGGCGGCCTCTACCGCCCTATTGTCCCCCGAAGCTATTCCTATGCCCATCATGGCAGAGCCAGCATCGGACATTATGGTGCGTACATCCGCGAAATCAAGGTTAATCAAGCCCGGAACAGTGATAAGGTCTGAGATCCCTTTGACCCCCTGTCTCAAAACATCGTCGGCCACCTTGAAAGCATCGGTTATCGGCGTCTTTTTGTCTATCACCTGCAAAAGCTTGTCATTGGGAATGATAATAAGCGCATCGACTTTTTCCTTGAGAAGTGCAATGCCATTCTCGGCCTGAGCATTCCTTACCGGACCTTCGAACTTGAACGGCTTGGTCACAACACCTATTGTCAAAATGCCCATGTCCTTGGCAACCTCAGCTATCACAGGTGTTGCGCCGGTCCCTGTGCCGCCGCCAAAGCCCGCCGTCAAAAAGATCATATCGGACCCTTCGACAGCTTTGGCTATATCTTCCCTTGATTCTTCTGCGGATTTCATTCCGATCTCAGGACTGGCTCCGGCCCCGAGTCCCTTGGTAAGCTTGGCTCCCAGATGTATCCTTTTGTCGGCCAGAGAAACACTTATGGACTGCATATCGGTGTTGGCTATCCAAAAATCCACTCCCTTGAGTCCCGCTCCGATCATCCTGTTGACCGCGTTAGTACCGGCTCCGCCGACCCCGAAAACCTTTATGCTTGCAAAATCCTTGATTCCTTCGCTCATTTTATTATTTCTCCTTTTAGGTTATATAATTTTAGCATATCCGGCCGCAATTACAACAATGTTTACGGCTTGTTTTTGAATTTCACCGCGGGCATGTCTTTAGCTCTCAGATCTATGTAATCGATTGAAGACCTTTCGGGAATATTTTTTAATATTTTTGAAAGATTAAACAGCTTTATTTCCATGTCGTCCGGCGAGCCGATTTTTACCTTCAAAAGGTCGTCTATTATTATGTTCATCTCGTCAAGCCTGACCAGTTCAAGCTCAAATTTAGCGCGGCTCATTATCTTTTCCAAAGTTTTAAAAGAAAATTCTATTGCTTTCATTGTTTGCGAATCTATCCTTTTATTCTCGATCACGGAATTTTCAGGAAGACCGACCACCGTGGGCAGTTCAAAAACCCGTATCTTTGAAGAGGGGTTAGCCGCATCTTTTGGGCCCATGGATTCCATGATAAAGCCATCGCTGTCAAAAACTATATAGCGTCCGCGAACGGCCGCCACCGCGAACGGCCGGCGCTCTTCCACTGTTATAAGAACGCCGGAAGGAAGTTGTCCCGAAACCTGCACGTTTTTTACCTGCCGTATGGCGCATACTCTTCTGGATATCTCCCCGTAATTCAAGAAAAAGATATTTTCGTCCATGGGGATCTCGGCCTTGTCTTTTATGAGATCGGAAGATACTATGTGATTGCCTTCAACATATATCCTGCTTATTTTCCAGACCGGCAGTGACATGACGGCAATAACACATCCTGCCAGGATCACGGCAAAGATCACCGCTTTTATAAGCGAGAAGCGTGTTTTTTTTATGGCCTTTTTCACTAAAGAGCGCTCTCTAATATGTGCAATACAAGTTCATCGTAGGAGATTCCGTCTGCAGCTGCCTGTGCCGGCAGGTCGGACAGATCGGTCATTCCCGGTATAGTATTTGCGTCGTGTACATAGGCAGTGCCGTCCTTGTCCACGATCATATCTATTCTTGCAAATCCGCTGCAGCCGATTGCTTTAAAAGCATGGAGGGCGGTACGCTGGGAATTCAAATAAACCTGGTGTGCAAGTCCCGCGGGTATTATGAATTCGGTCATTCCCTTTGTATATTTGGCGCTGTAATCGTAAAAGTCGGTTTTTGGCCGCAGTTCAAGTACAGGAAGCGCTTTCAGGTTTTGTCCCGTCCCGAGTATCCCGACGGTTATTTGTACACCGCCTATAAACTCTTCTATAAAAACTTCGCTATGCTTTTGTACGGTATCTTTGACAACGCTTGCAAAGACGGCAGGATCTTTAAGTATGGTTACTCCCAAACTGGATCCTTCGCTTACGGGTTTTACTACCAGTGGAAAAGGAAAATATTTTAGTATTTTTGCACACTGTTCATCGATATCGGCAAATCTGTCTATAACCGCATATTTAGGTGTAGGGATATTCAAAGATTGCCAAACCCGTTTTGATGCGACCTTGTTCATCCCGAGAGCGGAAGCCAATACTTTGGAACCGGTATAAGGGATGCCCAGAACTTCCAAAAGCCCCTGTATCGCACCATCCTCTCCGAATGCCCCGTGAAGCATTATGCAGGCAAGCTCTATATTCTCTTGTTTTAGTCTGGGGATAAAGTCTTCTTTTGTATCGATCATGACTGCGTCAAGCCCCTGCGAGACAAGGCTGTCAAAAACACGCTTTCCGGAGCGCAAGGAAACCTCCCTTTCCCCCGAAATCCCTCCGCAAAGAACGGCAATTTTTTTATTTTTGAATTTTTCTATGGACATTGATTTGCTCCTTACGCCCTCACCCCTGCCTGCCGGCAGGCAGGCCTAACCCCTCTCCCAAAGGGAGAGGGGAAGCAATTACTCCACCTTAAAGATCGCCCCTCTCTTTTTAAGAGAGGGGGCTGGGGGTGAGTTCAATAATCTAATCCTAACAAAATAAATGATATAATTCAATTTGCGATGATCTTAAGAAAAGCAAAAGAATCCGACATGGACACGATAAATTCAATCGCCCTCGAATACGATCTTGATTCAAACGACACAAAAGCAGAACAATTTATTGTGGCCGAAGAAAACAAAAAGATCGTCGGGTTTGGAAGATTATTGCCTCATCCCGACTGCCTTGAATTGGGGACGATCGGGGTGGTAGAGGAATATAGGGGAAAAGGGATCGCCAGGAAAATAGTAAATAGTCTGATAGAAAGTGTTGATGTCGGGCATGCCCGACATCAACATATATATTTAACGACCCTCATTCCTTCATTTTTCGAACAATTTGGTTTTAAACGGATAAATACCGCACCGCCCGATTGCATGATACGAAAAAAAGAATGGTGCGACGGATGCAAAAAGGTGGGATGTACGGTTATGAAGAAATAATGTAGAGGCGGGTTTAAAACCCGCCCCTACCAATAGCCTAATTTGGCCATTTAGCCTCAACAATTGTCTTTATTCCCCCACGCGCATTGAAATCTCCAACGATATGAATGTTTTTTGGTTTGCAAGCCTTAACGATATCTTGAAGGATCTTATTCACAGAATTTTCCATGAATATCCCAAGGTTTCTATAAGAATTGAAATACATCTTCAAGGATTTTAGCTCAAGACAATATTTATCCGGCACATATTTTATAGTTATTGTCCCGAAATCCGGAAGTCCCGTCTTTGGACAAACGGATGTGAACTCAGGTTCTACTATTGTTATCTCATAATCGGCAAACTGGCTTTCAAAAACAGATATTTTCGGCAGTTTCGCGTTTAAGCCTGATTTAGCGTGGGATTTGGTGTATGAGGTTTTCATTTGAATAAGGTAGGTGTCGTTCGCGACCGACACCTACAATTAAAATCAAATTTTCCCGCTGCAGCCCAGAACGTCGGCTATTTTGTGTTTTACAACCTTCTTGATCTCGTCTCTTGCCGGGCCAAGATATTTCCTGGGATCAAATTCGGCGGGGCTTTCCACAAATATCCTTCTGATAGTCGCGGTCATAGCCAGACGAAGGTCAGTGTCGATGTTTATCTTGCAGATAGCGCCTTTTGCCGCTTCCCTTAACATTTCTTCCGGAACACCTTTAGCGCCGGGAAGTTTGCCGCCGTATTTGTTGCATTCGTCAACCAGATACTGAGGGACAGAAGATGCTCCGTGAAGTACCAGAGGAAAATTGGGCAATCTCTTTGCAATTTCTTTGAGCCTTGCGATATCAAGATTGGCATCGCCTTTAAATTTGTATGCTCCGTGGCTGGTCCCTATGGCAATAGCCAAAGAATCACAACCCGTCTCTTTTACAAACCTTTCGGCCTCGTCCGGATCAGTATAGGTCGCATCTTTTGCCGCGACTTTTACGGCATCTTCGATTCCGGCAAGCTTGCCGAGCTCGGCTTCTACGGTAACTCCCTTGGGATGAGCATAATCTACGACTTGTTTGGTAAGTTTGATGTTTTCTTCGAGAGGATATTTGGAGCCGTCTATCATGACCGAGGAAAAACCGCCGTCAACGCAGGCTTTACAGACCTCAAAATCCTCGCCGTGGTCAAGATGAAGAGCTATGGGGAGATCGGCTGTCTCGAGAGCGGCTTTTACCAGATGTATAAGGTACTCATGCCTTGCATATTTCCTGGCTCCGGCGGATACTTGAAGTATCAAAGGAGCTTTTTCCTCCTTGGCGGCATCTACGATGCCCTGCAGGATCTCCATGTCATTTACATTGAACGCTCCGATCGCATAACCTCCGGTGTAAGCCTTTTTGAACATATCTTTGGTTGAAACGAGTGGCATGATGCATCTCCTTCTAAAGTGGTATTTTCAATTTTGATTATAACATGAAAAAACTGAAGGGTTGTTGTGCGAAGATATTTCCAATATGCAATCTCTTGATAAAGAATGGCGATTGTTATATGATACTTTACTGAAAAGACTATGCCAAGATTTCGTGCCGCTTTAATAATAGGTTTCAGCTTTTTAGCAGTAATTACTCTGGGTGCTGTGCTTTTGTGCCTGCCTGTTTCTTCGGCAAACGGGACGTTCACAAGCTTTCTTGACGCCTATTTTACGGCCAATTCCGCAACGTGCGTGACAGGGCTGGCGTGTCTTGATACCGGGACCCATTTCTCATTGTTCGGAAAACTGGTAATACTATTTTTGATACAGGTCGGAGGGCTCGGATATATGACGTTTTCCACTTTCTTCATGGTTTTCTTCAGAAGAAAGATGTTCATATCCGAAAAACTTATGATGCAGGAAGCCTTGAACGTCTATTCCGCGGAAGATGTAATAAACGTGCTAAAAAAAATATTTTCGATCGTGTTCCTTATAGAAGGCATTGGGGCAATGGCCCTTTTCTTTAGATGGCTGCCGGAATTTGGAATAAAAAAAGCCGCATTTTACGGGGGCTTTCATGCGGTATCGGCTTTTTGTAATGCGGGGCTGTCTCTCTTTACGAATTTTTCGAGCTTTTCCGCGTACCGCGGTGATATAACTGTAAATCTCATCATAACCACGCTGATAATACTGGGGGGATTAGGCTTCCTTGTCATAACAGATATTGTCCAGAACAGAAGGTTCTCTCTGCATTCAAAGATCGTCGTATACACCACTCTTTTTCTTATACTGCTCGGAACGCTGACGATATTTGCGATAGAATTTAACCACAACACAACCTTGGGACTTTTCGGCAATTCTCAAAAGCTGCTGGCCTCATATTTTCAGTCAGTAACGACAAGAACAGCCGGATTCAACACAATACCTCTCGCGGGTTTGCGAAATGCTACAAAACTCCTCATGATGGGGCTCATGTTCATAGGCGCCAGTCCCGGAGGGACCGGCGGGGGGATAAAAACCACTACGTTCATCCTTATCTGCGCAACGATCTGGGCAACCCTTCACGAGTCAAAAAATACTGTCATGTTTGAAAGGAAAATCCCCGCCGAGACCGTAAGAAAAGCTTTTGCGGTATTCTTTCTTTCCATATCATTGGTAGCCGGCGCCATATTTCTTTTGAACGCCATAGAACCGTTTTCTCTTATGGAGATCGCCTTCGAAACTTTTTCTGCTTTCGGAACCGTAGGGCTTTCTCTGGGCATCACGCCCTTCCTATCTTCGTGGGGAAAAGTTATAATAATTGCTGTTATGTTCATAGGAAGGGTCGGGACTTTGTCATTTTTGATGGGACTTTCAAACGAAAACAGGAAACCAAATCTAAAATATCCTAAGGAGGGGATTTCTATATGAAGAAGCAATTCGCGATACTCGGGCTCGGAAGGTTCGGGTCAAAAGTAGCAAGGGAGATGTTTTACCGCGGACAGGAAGTGATCGTCATTGATAAGGACGAGGATAAGATAGAAAAAATAAAAGATGAGGTCACTCATGCCTTTGTCGGCGATATAACAAATGAAGAGACGCTGAGAGAAGCAGGGGTGCCGGAGTGCGATGTGGTTGTAGTCGCGGAAAGCTCCAGCATCGAATCAAGCATAATCTCGAGCCAGATCTGTAAAACATTCGGCATCAAAAAGGTCATCGCAAAAGCACAAAATACCATACACGGAAAGATACTGACAAAGCTTCAGGTCGACCAGATCGTATATCCGGAACAGGACACGGCGATCAAACTGGTGAACAAGCTTACGTCCGACAATATCCTTGATTACATCGAGCTGGGACATCATATAAATATCGTAAGCGTAGAAGCTCCGGAAAAGTTCGCCAATAAGACCATAAAAGACCTGGCGCTGCGCAGAAGGTTCCACGTAACGATCCTCGGAATAAAACGTTCTGAGGAGCTGATCTTCAACCTGACGGACGATAATATGGTGCAGGAAGGGGATATTTTGATCGTGTTCGGCGAGACAGAAGCGCTCAAAAAGCTCAATCTGGACCTTTCCCACAAAACTTAAAAGGAGCTCCCCCTCTCAACATGAGAACCGTTTTTCAGACGGACTTTAAAGACCTTGTGCTCGCAGGAAGAGGGAAAGTAAGGGATATATACGACCTTGGCGACAGCCTTCTGATCGTCGCAACCGACAGGCTTTCTGCCTTCGATGTCGTGCTGCCTGACCCAATCCCTAGAAAAGGCGAAGTCCTTACAAAGATCTCAAGATTCTGGTTCGACCGCCTAAAAGACGTAATAGACAATCATATAATATCGACTGATATCGACAAATACCCCGAGATCTGTCTTAAATATAAGAGCGATATTGAAGGCCGCTCCATGCTGGTGAAAAAGGCAAAGCCGCTGCCGATAGAATGCATAGTAAGAGGTTATATCTCCGGATCAGGATGGAAAGATTACCAAAAGACAGGAAAAATATCGGGAATTATGCTTCCTGCCGGTCTATTAGAGTCCCAAAAGCTGCCTGAACCTATATTTACTCCTACAACAAAAGAAGAGGTCGGCACGCACGATCAGACAATAGATTTTGAAGAAACAAAAAAGATGACGGGGCCTGACATCGCAGAAAAAGTGCGCTCCGCAGCTGTAGCACTATATAAAAAAGCTTCACTTATAGCCGACAAAAAAGGGATCATCATCGCTGACACAAAATTTGAATTCGGTCTTTTTAACGGGAAGCTGATACTGATAGATGAAGCGCTGACCCCGGACTCTTCAAGGTTCTGGCCGAAAGATGATTATGCCATAGGCCGGGGACAAAAGAGTTTTGACAAACAATATGTAAGAGATTATCTTCTGTCAATAAAGTGGGACCAAAAACCTCCGGCCCCGAAACTTCCGGAAGAAGTCATCAAAAGAACCTCCGAAAAATATGTCGAGGCGCTGGAAAAACTGACCGCTTAGTTCTTGGCAGGTAAAGACGGTATTCCTTCAAGCTTTTTTGCAAGACTTTTTAGGCCCTCATAAAGACCTTCCCCGTATTTCCCCTGTTTAAAATAAGGCAGAACTATATCATCAAGAAGTTTTTCGGTATCTTCTTCGCTTATATAAGGCTCAAGCCCATAGCCTATCTCGGTCTCTATCCTTCTTTCGTACATTGACACAAGGATGAGTATGGCGCGGTGACTTTTTTTGCCGAGATTCCATTTGTTGAACAGATAAAAGGCGTAATTTTCGGGAGGCAGAGGTTTTGTATTGCTTATTACGACAACTACCATCTCGATGCCGGTCTTTTTCTCCGTTTCGCCTGCCAGAAGTATCATCTTTGCAAGATGGTCGCCGATTATCGCTTCATAGTCGTTTATGAGCCCTGTCTGTTTTGGCGGCGGAGGCATTTTTGAAAAATCAAGTTTGTATCCGCACGAACAGGCTTTTTGCCACTCCGGAATACTTGTCTTACATTTTGGGCATTTCATATTATGGAAATTATAACACGAGAACTGTATAATGATTAAATCATGAGAATATGTGTGATCGGTTCGGGATACGTGGGATTGGTCACGGGAGCTTGTCTGGCAAATATGGGCAATTATGTAATATGCGCGGACAAAGACCTGAAGAAAGTGGAAAGCCTGCGGTCCGGCCATATACATTTCTACGAACCCGGTCTCGAAGATATAGTAAAGTTCAATCTGAGGAACGGCAGGATATCTTTTACGCAAGACCTGGACAGCGCCATACGACTCGCGGATGTGATCTTTATCGCGGTAGGCACCCCCCCAAAAAAAGACGGTTCCGCGGATATATCCAATGTGACCAATGCCGCAAAAAGCATAGCGAAAGTTATCGGATCAATGAAAAAGAACAAAAATATCCATAAAACCATCGTAAACAAAAGCACTGTCCCCGTAGGCATGGGGGACATTGTCAGTAAAATACTCAAAAATGCGGGAATATCCGGAAAGAATTTTTCTGTTGTTTCTAATCCTGAATTTTTGAGCGAGGGCAGCGCAGTCGGGGATTTTATGAACCCGGACAGGATCGTCATAGGGGCTTCAGACACTAGAGCTTTTGACACAATAACGGAACTGTACCGGAGCCTGAACGCGCACATAATCTTTACGGATATCAAGACGGCGGAAATGATCAAATACGTTTCCAATTCCTTTCTTGCGACAAAGATATCCTTCATAAACGAGATCGCCAACATATGCGAAAAGATCGGCGTGGATGTAACAGACGTGGCGGGAGCGGTGGGGCTCGATCAGCGTATAGGCAAAAAATTCCTGAACGCCGGGCTCGGATACGGGGGATCATGTCTGCCTAAAGATGTTTCGGCCCTCATAAATGTCGCGAAAAAAGCGGGATGCAATCCTGACCTGCTAAAATGCGTGAACGAGATCAACGAAGAACGAATAGATTTATTTGCCGAAAAGATAAAAAAGTATTTTAATAAACCATCCGGCAAAAAAATAGCGGTGCTCGGGGTTTCTTTCAAACCGGGAACGGATGATATCAGAGAAGCTCCGTCAATAAACCTTATGAAAAAGCTCAGATCGATAGGGTTTTCGGTATCGTGCTATGACCCTGCCGCCAAAATAAACCTCATTCCGGGAATAACGGTCTGCGAAGATGTCTATTCCGCGCTCAAAGGCTGTGATGCCGCGGCTTTTGTGACCGAATGGCCTCAATTTAAGCAGCTCAATTTTGAGATGGTCAAAAAGACGATGAAAAAACCGGTTGTATTCGACGGCAGGAACATGTTAAACCCGAAGATCATGGAAGAGCTGGGCTTTAAATACTTTGGTGTCGGAAGATGAGGGCTCTTATAACGGGCGGTGCGGGATTCATCGGCTCACATCTGTGCGAAGCACTTCTTGACAATTCTTATGAAGTTATTTGCCTTGATAATCTGCTTACCGGCATCAAAAATAATATCGAACATCTTTTCCGCAACAAAGCGTTCAGGTTCGAAGAAATTTCAGTGTGCGACCCGTTTCATACAAAAGACAAAATAGATATCATATTTCATCTTGCGTCTCCCGCAAGCCCCAAAGATTATATGAAATATCCTTTAGAAACCTTGAAAGCAAATTCGATAGGGACGCTAAATACTCTTGAATTGGCAAAAGAAAAAAAAGCCGTTTACTTTCTGGCTTCTACCTCTGAAATATACGGGGATCCGGATATTTCACCGCAGACGGAAAAGTATAACGGCAATGTAAGCTGTACCGGCCCCAGAAGTGTCTATGACGAGGGCAAGCGTTTTGCAGAAAGCCTGGCCTCGCAGTACAAAAGAAGTTTCGGCCTTGACATAAAAATAGCGAGGTTCTTTAATACTTACGGCCCCAGGATGAAGGCTATGGACGGGAGAGTGATCCCTAACTTTATTGATCAATCGCTAAAGGGTTTGCCGCTCTCCATTTACGGTGACGGGTCACAGACAAGAAGCTTTTGCTATATAGACGACTTGATAGACGCAATAATAAGATTCGCAGGATCGTCCGAAACGGGGCCTTTGAATCTTGGCAACCCGAATGAGTTCACGATAAAATATCTTGCCGACCTAATCAACAAAATGTTCAAGAAACCGGCAGACAACATAAGGCACGAACCGCTTCCTCAGGATGACCCGAAACAGAGAAGGCCCGATATTTCAAAAGCAAAAAAACTGCTCGTATGGGCCCCGAAGATAGAACTTGAAAAAGGGCTAAAAAACACAATTGACTGGTTCAAATCCGGTCATTAAAACAAAATTCACTTTTCAGCCACAGCAAACAGATTCATAAATAGCTCAAAATTGCCGGTCCTTACATTGCGAAATCCTGCCTTGGTAAGAAGCGTTTTTAGTTCGCTGCTGTTGAACAAACTTTTGTGTTCCGATATTTCTTGTTTGCTTACCAAGTTGATCTTTGCCAGAAAGTTAAGCAGCCTGTCAGTCCAGCCGGCAGGTGTTGTAAGAATAAAGAGCCCTTTTTTCTTGAGAATTCTGCGGACCTCTTTTACTGTCTTTGGCAGGATGCTCGGATCTAAATGTTCCATAACGGCTAAGGCTGTAACAACGTCGAAAAATTCATCATTAAAAGGCAGTTTTTCAATATTGTTAAGATCAGCATTGAAATATTTAATGTCGTGAAATCTGCGGGTGTCTTCTTTGTCCAATGCAAACTTTTCCGTAAAATTAATCTTTGAAAGGAAATACGGATAGCTGCCGCAGCCGATGTCTAGCAAACGTCCGTTAAGCAGTCGTTGCGGAATAAGACTTTTTGCGACCTCTGCTCTCTTTTTTGCTAATAAGTTCTCTAAAAGCCCGTTCCCCCTAGTTCTTCGATTGTTCATAATTTTGCGTCCCCGGGATCAGCAATAAACACAAAACCGTTATAGAACACAAAATTCAAAGAAATGATCAGCAAGATGCTTAGCAGCGCATTTAACTTGTAGTTCATTCCCATTATGGAAAAAAGATAAAATGCCAGCACTCTAATTATCAAGGTTGAAGCAGAAGCCAAGTAGAATAGTGTAAGTTTTTTTATATAACGTCCTGCACCTGCGGTTTTGTGCCTCCATGTTATTGAACTGTGCAGAGAAAAAGCCAGGAACAATAATAAAACACTGCTTATAATATTTGCAGCATTTTGCATGAGAACGCTTTTCATGCCGAATATTTCCACCAAAACCATCAATAGCAAAAAATACGAAAAAGCAACAACGGTGCCGTTCACCAGATATTTAACTAAATGCGCAAATTTTGAAGTGTTATATTTAAAAATACACCAAAATGTCCACAAAGCATCTTTCCATCCTATTTTTTTGCCGTCTTCATATGTCCTGCCGTAATATGATATCCCCACTTCAAAAACCCTTACTCCCCTTGTTCTGGCCAACTCTCCGATCTTTGCCGTGATCTCGGGTTCAAAACCAAACCGGTTCTCTTCGATCTGCAGATCTTCTACGACACTTTTCCTAAAAACCTTATAGCACGTCTCCATGTCGGTCAGATTCAGGTCTGAAAAGGCATTTGACATAAATGTCAAAAAGCTGTTTGCCAGGCTATGCCAAAAATAGAGTACCCTGTGAGGCTCCCCGCCCATAAATCTGGAGCCATATACAACATCAGCCTTGTCATGCAATATTGGATTTAACAGCTTTGGATATTCCTGCGGATCGTATTCAAGGTCCGCATCCTGAATAATGATTATATCCCCGGTCACATTTTTAAGCCCCGTTCTTAAAGCGACTCCTTTTCCCATGTTTTTTTCATGAAAGAAGACCTTGATAGTGCCGCCCGGTTTTATCTGTTTTAAGAAATCGGAAGTCCCGTCGGTAGAACAGTCATCAACTACAATAATCTCCCTCTTTAATTCGTTCAGTGGCGCCTTGCCTACGGACTCCAGTATTTTTTGTATGGTGCTGATCTCGTTATACACCGGCATTACTATTGAGATTTTCATGATCCGCCTTTCCGAAACTATTTTTTTTCAGAATAATAAATGACCGAAAAGTCCGCTGCCATCATCTTCGGTTCCCGGACAAAATAATCTTTGTCTTCTTCTATGAATTTTATGCCGGCATTATTCAGTCTCCTGCCCATGGAAGTGCTAAAAAAGGGCATATATACGGCCAGTTTAGTATTAAGGCTTTTCATTTCCTTGAGCTGCATGGAAAGAGATCTTGTTGTTATTGCCTGATTCAGGTAATAAGGAAAAGCTACCAAGAAAAGATTGGCGACAAGAAGTACTGCGATGAATCGTCTTAAATAAATAACGGCTTTCCGGTTGCAATAGCATGACAGAACAAGCACCGGGAACGGAACAATATAAAACTGCGGAACAAATCTTGCCCACCAGCCTTCCGGAATTATAAACACGGTGAACATAACAAAAACAACAAACGCTGCTCCGTAAACCGCAAAGCGATATTCGGATATTAGACAAATAGCCAACATTGCGAAAGAGCATATAAGTATTGCCCCAAACAACGGGCCAAATCCGCCTACTCTGGTATCGGTATTTGCAAATACGGCCATTTCTTTTGGTGAAACAAATAGAGGGAATTTATATGCTGGTTCGGCAAGACGCCCGACATAAAAGTTTTCCGACTCAGAAAACACCGAAGAGATCGTTTTCTGGAACGCATTCATTCCGACAATATAGGCAGGGCCGTGATTTACAACGGTTATGGCCGATTTGCCGTAAAAAGGATAAAAGATATGACCGTGATTAATATGGTTTGTTATGAAAGGATTGAACGAGAAACAAAAGAAGGACAAAAGCATAAATGCCGCCGACACAACGGTTAATTTTGTAAAGTCCTTAATTCTGCCGGAAAACATCTCATAAGAAGCCGCCCCTGCATAGATAAGCAAGGCATAGACCAGTCCGGTTAGCTTGATGCTGAGAAGTATCGCCAGAGACACGCCCAGCATGAGCAGGTTTGATAAGCCTCTTCTGCTCACGTATATAACGAACAGGGAAAAAGAACAGATCATAATCGACGACATTTGGCCGTCAACATAATAGCTAAGGCTTTGATAAGCGGAAACGGGGTTAAAAGCCAGAAAGAAAGATAAAAAACAAGCCCATTTTGACGAAACGAATTCAAAAGAAAGGATTGCCGATAGAGCCAGACAAAAAGAGGCGAATATCAACAAAAAATTAAATAGCTTGCCTGCTTCAATATTGCCGGTAAGCTTATAGATCGTGGCAGCACAAGTTTCGGAAGCTTTGGAAGTAAGGTAGACCTGCTCATCCACTTTTAAAACCTTGATATCACCAGACCTGCTTGAATATATCGGGTTCCACCCCTGCGCCATATATATCATGCTTTCCTGGTGATATGCTTGGCTATCAAAGGCCGTATCATATACATTTGCGGATATATACAATGAGAAACCAGCAGCAAGCCCAATAAGAGCAAGACTTAGTAAAAATATTTTTGGCGCCTTGTCAGAAAAAAATGATCTTGAAAGCAGCCAAACAAAAACAATAACAATTGAAACAGCCGCCAAAAAATGCAGCTTTGATACCGTGATCCCGAAAAAAAAGCCTACTGTCGTTATAAACAATATGGAAAAGATCAATATCAGAACGGAGGATCCTAAAATATACAAAAACTTAGAGACGCCATTTTTTCCGCCTAAATATCCGATAAATACTTTTATTCTTTTTGTCTGCCAGCTTAAAACATCGACACCTTTGAGCGTCAGGTATAGAACAATAAAGGAGAGTACTGCCAAAACAACACCGACTTGCTTGGATATAGACGACAATGCGTCTATTTTATAGTCTAATTTCCCGAGCATTGCCGGGGTTGGCCTGAGGTCCGTCAAAAACCCGGCAATAGATTCAAAATAAGACCGATCAGATGAAAGATTGATGCCAAATATCAGCAGGATCACTCCGACAGCAAGCAAAATAAACGAGCCCACCCCTATCACTATTTGATGGTTAGCTGATTTGCCTTTCCCGTTGTTTTGGACAACAGCTGTTTTTAGGGGCTTTGTCATGTGTTTGTATGCATATAATCATACAACAAACCTGTTTCCCCTTCAAATAATCCTGGGCGTTATCAGGAAAACCACTTCGGTTTTTGTCCTCTCCGTGGTCCTTTTTGTAAAAAGCTCTTTAACAAACGGGATATCACCCGCAAAAGGGATCTTTGCGATGTTCTCGCGGTCAATCTCGTTGATCAAACCTCCTATCACAATAGTTTGCCCGTCCCTTACTTTGAGCCTGGTATTGGCGTTGCGGGTAGAGATCACAGGGAACTCCCCGGCGGAAGTCATGCGCCATTCCGAAACGGAACTCACCTCGGGATTTACGGCGACCGTAAGATATCCTTTGTCATGGAGCCGCGGCGTAATTTTTAGAGATACTCCCGCATCTATATACTGGACTGCCCACTGAACAGAAGCAGAGGAAGAGTTCACCGGAACCGCGAACGGTATTTTACTGCCTATGTTCACGCTTGCCTCCTGGTTATCGAGCGTTGAAATGCACGGGCTCGCTATCAACCGTGCTTTTCCGCTGCTGATAAGCGCTGAAATAACCGCATAAATGGTCTCCGACTTTACCGATCCTTCTTCTACCGCCAGACGTATCCCGTTTGCAGCTCCGGTCCACGAAACCCCGATGTTTTCCAGCGCGTTCTCGGATATTTCTACAACACGGCTTTCTATCATTATTTGGTGCAAAGGCAGGTCGATCGAAGAGATCACTTTTTTGAGCCGCGAGATGTCCTCGCCAGACCCTTTTACAATAAGCTGGCTGCTTTTAGCGCCTTCCATAAATACTGTTTCCGGAGCAATACGCGCCATTATCTCGCAAGCTTTTTTTGCATCGATATGCTTCAAGTCAATGGTTTCATATGATTGCCTGTAAACTGCCGGAACTTGGGTCCCCGCCTGTTCGGGCGGATAATCAAAAACCCGAACGGCTTCAGGTGTCTGCGGCAAAGGTGTCGGGATTTTCGACACCTCGACAGACTCATCACTATCAAGACCATCGATCGACTTTTCCGATATAGTCTTTTCGCTGGAACAGGAAGACAGGAAAAGCACCAGCAAAAATGAAATAAACACCACGATTATCGATCTATTCGTCATTGAAATTGCTCCTTTTATTAGAGAACTGAAGTGCTGAAGATCTGAAGTTTAATAGATGTCCGGCTTCAGTACTTCAGCTCCCCGCCTGCCGGCAGGCAGGTTCAGTGCTTTTTTACAGCAATTATCCCGCCGTAGGCAAATTCGTGAATTTTTATCAAAAATCAGTCGATGTAATTACAGGTCATGCAAACAACTGCAAATCCAAAGTGTTATAGGATTAAACCCTTTATTAATACATCGGCATGGGGTGGAAGAAGTTTTATTCCGGATCTCTTCCGTATAGACAACCATGCCAGAACGCCACATGCCGAAGCCTGGTTCGGTGCTCATAAAGACGGGGCTTCAACAGTGTTAATGCCTGATGGAAACTCGATTTTTCTGGGGGATCTTATAAAAACCGATCCGGCACGATTTCTCGGGAATAAGCCAATTAAAAGATTCGGGGAAACCCTCCCATATCTTATGAAAGTTCTTGATGCCGAAGAAATCCTTTCGATGCAAGCACATCCCGATAAAGAACAGGCAATAGAGGGGTTTGCCAAAGAAGACTTGTCAAAGCCGGTAAATGAACGGACTTATAAAGACAACAACCACAAACCCGAGATGCAGGTTGCCCTGACAGAATTTTTCCTGTTGCACAGTTTCAGGCCGGCCGAAGAGATCCATGGAGTTCTCGCCAGAACCAAGGAATTCAACCCTTTGGCCTGCTTATTTGAGAATCAGGGACTTGAAGGGCTCTATAAAGAGATCATGACAATGCCACAGAACAATGTCGATGTTTTCCTTGCTCCTGCGATCCAGCGCCTGACCCCTAAATACCGTACCGAACAACTTAGCATGGACGACCACGATTATTGGGCATGCAAGGCGGCCGAAACCCATCCTTTGCATGGAGGACACTTTGACAGGGGGCTTTTTTCCGTGTATCTTATGAACCTTCTTCACCTAATGCCGGGACAGGGGACTTTCCAACCGGCCAGGACGCTGCACTCTTATCTTTTCGGTACGACCATGGAACTTATGGCCCCGTCTGACAACACGCTGAGAGCCGGGCTGACCCAAAAGAAAGTCGACGTGCCGGAACTGTTACGGGTGCTGGACTTTACTCCTCGCATGCCTGAAATATTGCACGGCATTAAAACCGTCAATCCTTTCGGCGCTGAAACCGTTGTTTATCAGACACCGATGGAAGAAGCTGTATTAAGTAGGACAAAAATTACCGGCTCGCAGCACACTTTTGACGACAGACATTCTTTTGATATGGCGCTCGTTACGGATGGTGAGGGCAGTTTTTTCTGCTCTGATTTTGGCTTGCGGCACTACCAAAGAGGTGATTGTTTCGGGGTCGTTGCGGGAGAACCTTACACATTACATTCACTTAACGGCACTGCGGAAATTTTCAGGGCAAGCACTCCAATACATGACTATTCTATCAGCGCAGCAGCACACCGTCCTTAACGACAAATTTGCCGTCAACTATTGTGTGAATGACCCTGCCTTTGAGGCGCCATCCGTTAAAAGGTGTATTTTTGCCTTTTGAAATGAATCTGGAGCTGTCAACCACCCATTCCTTGCCCATATCCACAATAGTCAAATCTGCGTCTGCCCCCTGTTTTATCTGGCCTTTTTGTATGCCTAGTATGACGGACGGATTTACTGTCATCTTGCCTATAGCTTCCGTAAGCGTCAGCTCTTTGGTCTCGACCAGCTCAGAGATAACCAGCCCGAGCATCGTTTCAAGCCCGGATATTCCGCTCGCAGCAAGCGCGAACTCTACATTTTTTTCCTCGGCGGTATGCGGCGCATGGTCTGATGCGATCACATCGATAGTCCCGTCTTTAAGCCCTTTGATTATGGCTTTTACGTCGTTTTCGGACCTTAGCGGAGGATTCATCTTTGCGTTAGTGTTGTAGCCTTCTACGGCCGCTTCGGTCAATGTAAAGTAGTGCGGCGCTGTCTCGCAGGTAACCCGCACACCTTTTGTCTTTGCGGCTCTTATGCGTTCAACGGAGCCTGCAGTTGATACGTGAGCTATGTGCACATGGCCATAGGCCGAGGCCAGTGCAATATCCCTTTCAACCATTATCTCTTCCGAAAGCGCGGGGACCCCTTTCAGTCCGAGTATCGCTGAAAGATAGCTTTCGTTCATAAACCCGCCGTCCGAAAGATTGTGATCTTCGCTGTGCGAAATGATCACTGCTCCGAATTGTCCGGCATATTCAAGCGCATGCCGCATTACCAGGGAATTCATGGCACACTTTCCGTCATCAGAAAAAGCTACCGCTCCGATAGAAAACATCTTACCCATTTCGGCAAGCTCTTCGCCCTTGAGGCCTTTTGTAATTGCACCTATGGGGAAAACATTTGCTGCTCCGCACTTTTTCGCTTTTGCGGCAATATACTCTATTATCGAATCATTGTCCGCAACAGGGTCGGTATTGGCCATACAGGCGACAGAAGTAAAACCTCCGGCAGCGGCAGCCCTTGTCCCCGTTTCTATCGTCTCTTTGTCCGGACGGCCGGGATCCCTTAGATGAACATGCATATCTATGAGCCCCGGAAAAATAGTTTTGCCCGATACATCTATCTTTTCGCACGCGGGGCCGACAGAAAGGTTTTTCCCTATGTCTTTTATTTTTCCGCCCTCTATCAGGATGTCCCTTTCTTCGTTAAGCCCGCTTGCCGGATTTACGACCACAGCACCCTTAAGAAGAATAAAGCTCACTTGGCGCTCCTTTTTTTCCCCAACATGCCCAGGAACAAGCCGCCTATTCCGTTTTCTTTTATCCCGTTATCCTTAAGCTTGGAAAGTGTTGCCCGTGCCGCGTTCTGTTCGGCCTCCTTTTTGGAAAGCCCACGGCCTGTACCGTAGCCCAAGCCTTTGATCTTCACTTCTATCATGAAAATGCGCTTATGTTTAGGCCCCAGCTCTTTGGCGACCCTGTAGAAAGGCAGCCCCCATTTATTTTTCTGGCACAGCTCCTGCAGAGCGCTTTTATAATCAATAATAAAGCCTTCTGCTGCAGCTTTTTCTATCGGCTCTTTTAGCAGGTTCATGACAACCCTCTTGGCTTCTTCGATACCTGTTCCGATGTAAATCGCCGCGATCACCGCCTCAAGAGCGTTTGCCAGGTTGGATTTCTTTTTTTCTCCGCCGGACAATCTTTCGTTCCTGCCGAGGAGCAGGTAAGAGCCTATGCCCAGTTTTTTTGATATTTCCGAAAGTGCCAGGTCGGAAACGACGGCCGCCCGTATTTTTGTGAGCGCGCCTTCATCTTTGTCCGGATAATGTTCAAAAAGATAATCGGAGACCACAAGCTTGAGTACCGCGTCACCCAAAAGCTCCATTCTTTCGTTATCGCATGAGCCGGTTTTTTTATACTCATTGATATAACTGCTGTGGGTTAAGGCCTGATCTACCAGATCGTCGGAAAAAAATCTTGTGCCAAGCTTCATTTCCAGCTCGCGAAGCTGCTCTTGCCTGTAAGAAGGTATCATTTGACAATACATTTTACAGTAGGTAGAATAATTTATCAATAGTTAGAGCAAAAAAAGGAGCATAATAAAAGAATATGAGAGGTACGCTTTCGCCGATATTGTCGCATCTGGTACAAACGACCATAGCTGCCGTGGGAGAAAAAGAGCGCCTTAACCGGCTTATTAATAAATACCGAAAGATGCTGCGGTTCGTAGAAGGCGGCCTGAATGTTTCCGAGATCAGGTTCGGGCTGGCCGATCTTTTGATAACACGCGATGACCCGGGCGACTGGAAAGAAGCAAAAACACATTATGATTTTGTGCTTCAGCACGCAACTTACGGATATTTAAGGGCAGCAGCCATGATAGGGAAAGCCGAGCTCGCGGTCAGATCTTCCGAAATAAAAGAGATAGAAGAAGCCATTGAGTTGTCAAAGAGAGCCTATAAACAATTGCTCTCTCTCGTCGGGGAAAGCGATTATTACAGCGCAAAATGCCTTGTTGTAGAAGCCGAGCTTTTGATGAAAAAGAACGGAAAAGATGACAAAAAGACCGCCCTAAAGCTTCTGGAAAGATTGTTCAGGGATGAGCTGTCCGACCCGTATTTCAGAGCAAGAGCTATAACAAACCACGCGGAGCTTCTTCTGTACGACCCAAAAACAGACCTGAACAAAGAGCTGCAGATCTGCCTTACCGCGATCGAACTCCTAAAGGACAAGCCGGATGATTATTTTTCCATAAAAGCAAAGCTGCTGCAAGGGGAATACATCGCGCGACGCATGGCCAGATACGACAAATCCCGTGCGACGGGGATCTTTATGGGAATAATTGGCAACAAAAAGGCCGATGTCGACCTTGTCGCCAGAGCAAAACTGGACCTGGCAGAGATATCCAACGCTAATAAAGCAAAGACGATCCTAAAAGATATTATTTCTTCCAAAACTCTTGACTCTTATATAATCGAAAAGGCAAAAAACCTGATAAAAACAAAGAACAAGGAAGAAAAGTAATCTTGGGAAAAACCATCTCTGAAAAGATATTGTCTTCCCACAGCGGCAAAGACGCTTATGCGGGGGAAATAGTCATCGCGGATCTGGATTTTATGATCGGCCAGGACGGCACTTCCGGGATCGCCATAGATGTATTTAACAAAATGGACGGGAAAAAAGTATTTGACCCTTCCAAAATAGCAATAATAATCGACCACAGCTCTCCTTCTCCGAATGAAGGCGTCTCCGCCATACATAAAAAGATCAGGGATTTTTCGGGCGCTTCAGGGATCAATCTTTTTGATATCGGCTGCGGGGTATGCCATCAGATCACCCCGGAAATGGGCTTTGTCGTCCCCGGGAACCTTGTGATAGGCGCGGACTCTCACACCTGCACCTACGGGGCGATCAATGTTTTTTCCACAGGAATAGGTTCCACGGACCTGGCAGCCGGCATGATCAGCGGAAAGTTATGGTTCAAAATCCCGGAAACAATAAAATTCGAAATCAAAGGAAAATGGCCTAAAGGCGTTTACTCCAAGGACCTGATACTTAAGATCATCGGCGACATCGGCGCGGACGGCGCCACCTATATGGCAGCCGAATTTGACGGACCGGCAATCGAAGCATTGTCGGTGGATGCCAGATTCACCATCTCTAACATGGCCATAGAGATGGGAGCAAAAGCAGGGCTCATGAAGGCCGATAAGAAGACGGTTGAGTGGGTAAAAAATCATTCAAAAAAACCTTTCACTCCCGTCGAGTCCGACAAAGACGCTAAATTTGCAAAAATCGTCCGGATCGACGTGTCCTGCCTTTCGCCGCAGATAGCAAAACCGCATACGGTGGACAATGTTTCGCCGATCGAAGCCGTCGAAGGGCTGAAGATACAACAGGGCTTTATAGGAACCTGCACCAACGGCAGGCTCGAAGACCTGGAGATCGCGGCAAGCATACTAAAAGGGAAAAAGGTGGATAAGAACTGCCGGCTAATTTTGGCAGCCGCGTCAAAAGACATATTCCTTGAGGCAATAAAAAAAGGTCTGGTACAAACTTTAATAGAAGCCGGCGGGGTCTTTGTAACACCCGGCTGCGGTCCGTGCGTGGGAACTCATAACGGCGTCCCCTCCGACGGGGAAAAAGTACTTTCCACGGCAAACAGAAATTTTAAAGGGCGCATGGGCAATAATAAGGCGGAAATATATCTGGGATCGCCGGCAACGGTAGCCGCTTCCGTGATAGAAGGAAAAATAACTGACCCGAGAAGATATCTTTAAATGAGCCAAGCTGAATGGGCTGCTATTTTGAATGATATCACTGCGATTTGGAACGACCAATTATCCAGATATGTGAAGCTAAGCCTGCCGGTGTTCGATATTAAGGTTCCTCTTGCCGCAGTATTGATAGGGATAGGCGTGGTGATCGGCGCTGATATTCTCGTAAGGAGGAAAGTTGACAATGTTATTAAAAGGTTCATCTCGAAAAACAAAAATAACGGATGACATCAACACGGATTACATAATATCCGGCCGTTACAAGTTTAAGATACAGGACCCTTATGAGCTGGCAAAGCACGTGATGGAAGACCTGGACCCGGAGTTTTATTCAAAAGTAAAAAAAGGCGACTTTTTGGTGGCCGGAAAGAATTTCGGATGCGGCTCTTCGAGGGAGCAGGCACCTATGGCGATAAAGTACGCCGGCATTTCCGCCGTGATCGCAAAATCTTTTGCAAGGATCTTTTACCGTAATTGCTTCAACTTAGGGTTGCCCCTTATAGAATGCGATACTGAAAACATTAACGACAATGATGAGCTCGAACTGGACTTGGACCAGGGCAAGCTGAAGAACAAGACCAAAAATATAGAGCTATCGATAAAGCCTTTCCCGAAAACTATGCAAACTCTTCTTGACGACGGCGGGCTGGTGGATCATTTTAAAAAACACGGCGGATTCAAGCTGTAAAAGGAGTTAACAATGGGAGAACTGGCAATAGTAGGGCAATTGATGTTGTCGGGCTTTTTTGGCGGTGCAATAGGTTTTGTAAGAGAGATGGATAAAAAAGCTGCAGGGCTCAGGACTCACACACTGGTCTGCATCGGTTCTACTCTTTTTATGCTCGTTTCCCTGTTCATGGCGGAAAAGTTTCCCGGCGCGGACGCGGGGCGCATCGCGGCCCAAGTAGTAACGGGCATAGGATTCATTGGCGCAGGAGCAATAATGCAATCCGGCGGCGCCATAAGAGGGCTCACCACGGCTACTTCTATCTGGGTCACTGCGGCAATAGGACTTGCTGTGGGATGCGGGTTTTATACCGGAGCAGCCGCGGCCACTCTCATAACTCTCGTCGTGATCGAGGTGTTGAGAAAATTAGAACAGATCTATTTTAAGGAAAAGCAAAACTAACCGGAGAAAAATAAAAGATGTTCTACTACGATTATACTTTTTTGATGCTGCTGCCGGCACTTGTTTTTGCTTTTTACGCAAAATTCAAGGTCTCTTCAACTTTTGAAAAGTATTCTTTAGTCCGGCCTTCTTCTGGGATAAGCGGAAATCTTTTGGCTCGCAATTTGCTCGACGGGAACGGTTTGGGAGATATTAAGATCCGGCCATCTCAAGGCAGCCTCACGGACAACTACGACCCGATGGACAAAACGATAAATCTTTCCGAGGATGTTTATAGCGGCTCTTCCATTGCCGCTATGGGAGTTATAGCTCATGAAGTAAGCCACGCGGTCCAGGACAAAGATGCATATTTTCCCATGAAGATAAGATCGAGCATAGTCCCGATATCAAGCTTTGGATCCAATCTTTCCATTCCTCTGTTCTTCGCCGGACTTATATTCCAATACGGACCTCTTATGGATGCGGGAATAATCCTTTTTTCTCTGGCAGTCGCATTTACAGTTATAACGCTTCCCGTAGAGTTCAATGCCAGCAAAAGAGCGGTCGCAATGCTTTCTTCAAGCGGATACTTATCTTCGCAAGAGATCGGCCTTGCAAAAAAAGTCCTTGATGCAGCCGCTTTGACCTATGTAGCCGCCACAGCCATGGCGCTTTTTCAACTTTTGCGGCTTGTGGCTCTGCGCGAGCGAAGGTGAAAAAAGCCGTTCTTTTGTTCGGTCCGACGGCGACCGGCAAAACAGAGCTGGCCGCTAGAATAGCTTCACAAAAAGACGCCGAAATAATATCCGCTGATTCAATGCAGGTGTACAGATATATGGATATCGGCACCGCCAAGCCCACGCAAGAACAAAGAGCCCGCGCCATCCATCATCTGATAGACGTGGTCGACCCCGATGAAGAATGGAATGTTTCTCTTTTTATAAACAATGCAAAGAAGCTTTGCGAAGAGATATCACAAAAGAAAAAGCTCCCCTTGATCGTCGGAGGTACGGGACTTTATCTGAACGCTTTCATAAATGATTTTTCTTTTCCCATAGCTTCGGCAAGCGGAAAGATCAGGCAAGAGCTGTTAAAAAGATCTGTGGAAGAGCTCCGCAAAGAGCTTGAAAAAGCGGACCCCGTTTCAGCAGACAAAATATCTCCCAATGATAAAAAAAGAACTGTCAGGGCGCTGGAAGTCTTTCTTCAGACAGGCACTGCGATATCCGCGCTTCAGAAAAACCGTGAGCGGGACGACCTTGTATTGATTTGCCTTGAAGATGAAAGGGGCGCTCTGTATACAAGAATAAACGAACGCGTGGACAATATGATGCGCATGGGACTTGCCGAAGAAGTCGCCTCGCTTCTTAAAAAAGGATATTCAAAAGATCTGGTCTCTATGCAGGCTCTAGGATATAAGGAGATCGTCGAGTATATAGAAAGCCGGCTCACAAAAGAAGAAGCCGTTGAACTTATTAAAAAAAGGACCAGGAACTTCGCAAAAAGGCAGATCAGCTGGTTTGGCAGGTTCAAAAACGTTCACCGCATAGATGTAAGCCCGGGGGCTTTAAATACGGCAGATAAAATATTGAGCTTACTTTTTTGAAAGCGCCGCCACACACTCTATGTGTGCGGTCTGCGGGAACATATCAAAAGGCTGTATTTCCTCCACATTGTAGCGATCACTCAGGATCTTCAGGTCCCTGGAAAGAGTGGCAGGATCGCAGGACACATACACTATTCTTTTGGGGTCATGGCTGATCACGGAATTTATTACAGATGCCGAACAGCCGCTCCTGGGCGGATCAAGCACTATAACATCGGCGCTAACCCCTTCAACAGATAGCCTTTTCAGCTCGCTCTCTACGGTCCCCGATCTGAAACGCACGTTTTTTATTCCGTTCAGATCGGCATTGTGCCTCGCATCCGAAACGGCACCCTTGACCTCTTCCACACCGAAGACTATTTTTGCTTTTTTGGAAAGCCAAAGAGCAATAGAGCCGGTCCCGCAGTAAAGATCAAAGACCGTTTCCCCGCCTTGAAGTCGGCAAAATTCGGCAGTCTTGTTAAATAATTGTTCCGCCTGCGCCGGATTGATCTGAAAGAAGGATTCGGGGGATATCGCAAAATTTAAGTCCCCAATGGTTTCCAAGATATAATCCGTTCCAAGAATAGTGCGTGTTGTATCACCGAGAATGACATTTGTTCTTCTGAGGTTTGAATTATAAGATATGTTCTTTATCCTGATTGAGTTGTCCAGGCTGGCGAGGGTTTCTTTCACAAGCTTATTTGATCCGGGAAAGCTGCGGTCATTTATGACAAATGCAATGCTTGACTGCCCGGTATTAAAAGCGGTCCTTGCAAGCAGATGTCGGAGCAGTCCCCTGCCCGTGTCTTCATCAAATATGGAAAGGCCTGTTCTGCGGATAGCAATACGTACCGCAGCAGTGATTGAGTTTAACACCGGATGAAGCACCGGACAGCTGTCTATATCGATCACCGCATGAGTTCCCTTTTTATAATATCCGAGACTTATCTGTTTATCCCGTGAAGCTCGTATAGGATATTGCATCTTGTTCCTGTAACCCCACTGATCTCCTGATCCGACAATATCTTTTACTATTTTTCCTGAAATTCCGGCGATCTTGGTTAATGCGTCCCTTACTATTTGTGTCTTATATTTCAGTTGGGCCGCGTAGCTGATATGCTGGAGCTGGCAGGCGCCGCACGCTTCAAAGTATCTGCAGGCAGGCTCAACCCTCTCGTTAGACTTTGACTTAAATCCTACTATCGTCCCGCGGGCATAATTTTTTTTGATCTCAGCAAGTTTTACCTTAAGCTCTTCTCCGGGAAGCGAATTTTCCACAAATACTTTCAGACCATCGCTCGTCCCAATCCCTTCTCCTCCGGCTGCGATAGTATCGATCTTTATATCTATTATTTGTCCTGGTTGCATATTTTATCCCCTCACGAGACGTCATTGCGAGGAGTCCCGCGAAAAGCGGGACGACGAAGCAATCCCCTTCGTCTATGGGATTGCTTCGCTACGCTCGCAATGACAATTGTCAACTCCAATTATATGATATTATTCCCTTAATGAGCACAAGTTTAGGAAAAAGGATAGATCTTCACACGCATTCTCTTCTCAGCGACGGCATGCTCTTGCCTGCAGAAGTGCTCAGATATGCATGCTCGATGGATTTTGCCGCAATAGCGATCACCGATCATGTTGACTATTCGAACATGGTATCGGTCATAAAAGATCTGGCAGTCTTTGCCAAGAAACAGGCAAAGTTCTCAAATATAGTCTTTGTTCCCGGCGTAGAAATAACGCACGCTGATCCGGCGCTGATCGCCTCAATGGCAAAAGAAGCCCGAAAACTAGGAGCAAAAATAATCGTCTGCCACGGACAAACTCCTTCGGAACCGGTGGCAGAGGGAACAAATAGAGCCGCGGTTTTACAAAAAGGACTGGTGGACATTTTGGCGCATCCGGGATATATTTCCGAAGAGGATGCCGTAAAAGCCAAAGAAAACGGGATATATCTCGAGCTTTCCGCAAAACCGGCCCATAAAGAAACAAACAAACACGTCGCAAAAGTCGCTCTCAAAACCGGAGCAAAAATGCTCATCAATACCGATGCCCACGGGCCAAGCGATTATATAACCCAGGAAAAAGCTTTTGAACTTGCGATGGAAAGCGGGCTAAACGAAACCGACGCGATAAGAGCGGTAAAAGACAATCCCCGAGAATTACTTGCAAGGCTCGGAATAAAAGTTATCTGAACCTTTCCTCCACAGCCCTTGCGTGGAACTCAAACCCTTCGGATCGAGCCAGCCTGACTATATCTTTGCCGAATTTTTGAAGTGATGCTTTGGTATAGCCGACCACGCTTTGCTTTTTTACAAAATCGTATACTCCCAGCGGCGAAGAAAACCTGGCTGTCCCGCCTGTCGGAAGCACATGATTTGGCCCGGCTATATAATCGCCCGCAGCGACCGGAGAAAAAGGCCCCATGAAGACCGCCCCGGCATTGGTTATCTTTTCCAGGAGCTTTTGCGGTACTGCCACCATAAGCTCCAAATGCTCCGGAGCTATTTTATTGGAGATTTTGACCGCATCTTCAACCGTCTTTACCACTCTTATAGTGCATTGTTTGAGATGTCCGGTCCTTTTAAGCTGGTTCTTCACATCCCTTTCTATCTCTTCTGATGTGGTTATAAGAACAGCTTTTGAATCGGGGTCATGTTCGGCCTGTGATACCATATCCAGCGCAACAAACCTCACGTCAGCTGTTTCGTCCGCTATTATGACCACATCACTGGGCCCTGCCAGCTTATCTATGCCGACTTGCCCATAAAGCTGTTTTTTTGCGAGCGTGACAAATATATTGCCCGGACCGACTATTTTGTCCACTCTTGGAACGGTCTTTGTTCCGTATGCAAGCGCCGCTATTGCCTGCGCGCCTCCTATTTTGTATATCTGTGTTATCCCAAGTTCTTGCGCGGCTGACAAGACATAAGGATTTATTGCCTTGTCTTTTCCCGCAGGCGTGACCATTACAATGTTCTTCACCCCGGCTATTTGGGCGGGAATAGCATTCATAAGTACTGTTGAAGGATACGCAGCCCTCCCTCCGGGGACATATATGCCAACCGTTTCTATCGGAATGCTCCGCAGTCCCAAGACCGAATCGTCCTCAATGGTCTCAAACCATTGGTCGGGTCTTTGTTTGTCATGATAGAACCTGATATTCTTTATCGCCTTGCGTAAAGAAAAAAGATATTCCCTATCGGTCTTTTCCAAAGCTTTTTTGAGCTCTTCTTTGGTCACTTTCAGATCGGACGGTTTTTTGAAAAAGGCTTTGTCAAATTTGGCACAGTATTTCAGAAGGGCTTTGTCTCCGTTTTTCCTGACATCCTCGATTATTTTTTTTACTGTCTCTTCTTTGTCTATTTTCACAACAGTTTTGACCCCTTTTTGACGATAGAATAATCTGCCAAGACCACTCCGTAGATCATCTCCACAAAATCCTCTATGATGCAGTTCTCGCCTATTATACAGTTTTTGAGCCTTACATCCCTTCCGATCTTGGAATTGCGGAGTATGATCGTATCTTCCACGACAGAACCTTCCTCAAGAGAAACATTTTCCCCTATTACTGAAAAACTTTTTATGCATGACTTGCCTGACAAGCGTGCTTTATTTCCTATGATCAAAGGCCCCCTGAGCTTGGCCGTCGGACTGATATCGGCAGAAGGATGCACCCAGGTATTGCCCCCGCGGTCCTTGCCGTCTATGTTCACGGAAACTTCCCCGTTCAAAATATCTTTGTGCGCCTGCATATATTTTTTTGGGCTGCCGATATCCAGCCAATAAGCTTCCGAAGCCTTGGCAAAAACATTTTGGCCCTTTTCGATAAGGCCTGGGAAAAGTTCCCTTTCAAAGGAATATGGCCTGCCTGATGGAACATCTTTAAAAATAGACGGATCAAGAATATAGATCCCCGCGTTAATATTCTTAGTCGTGACCTCTTCCCAGCTGGGCTTTTCCAAAAAACTGCTTACGCGTCCTGTGTCATCGGCAATAACAAGCCCGAAAGCCGTGGGGTCTTCAACTTCTGTAAGCGCTATCGTCGCTTTAGCTTTGTTTTTTTTGTGAAAGCTGACCAGCTCGGAAATATCGATATCGGTGAGCACATCGCCGTTAAAAACGATAAGCGGTTCGTCATCAAAGAACCGTTCGGCATTTTTTACGGCGCCTGCGGTCCCAAGAGGTGTTTTTTCTATGGAATATATAAGCTTAACCCCAAGCTCCCTGCCGTCACCCAAAAGAAGCTCCATGTTCTTTGGAAGATAATGCAGATTGAGTATTATCTCGGTTATGCCGTATCGCTTGAGTAATTCTATTTGATACGCCACAAAAGGCCTGTTGGCAACGCTGACAACCGGTTTGGGCCTGTTATAGGTAAGAGGTCTCATCCGTGTGCCCAATCCCCCAGCTATTATCACGGCTTTCATTTTATTTTGACAGCTCCTCTTTAAGTTCGTCGATCGGTTTTACGGGCATGGGATCAAAGCCATTGAGCACAGCCAGATACAGGCTGACAAAATCCCCGAAATAACAAAGAGATAACATTCTGGCAAGATGGGACTCTCCCTTTGAATATATCTCAATGGTGCCCCCGACGCTTTTTTCTATAATCTTTTTTGTAACGTTTATGCGTTTTTTCATCTTTTCGCTTTCGCTCTTATCCCGCAAAAAGACAATATAAATATTTTTTGAGCCCGTCCCCGCAAGATTGACTATCTCATTATGGTCCAGTTCCGGAAAAACATTAAAACAGGAATTAGTCTTGCTATTTTCGCTTAGCTGACATTTCCACCTGTAAGCCGCCGCATCGCTCCCGCCCTCTGAACCCAAAATAAAAGGGAATTTGCCGGACAGAACTTCCGCAGTCTTTTTTGCGGGATTTTCCGGGGAAAGTTTTTCCGGGCCCAATGTGTTTTTCATCCCCTCAAGCACAAAAATGCTTTCGCGAACTTGTTCCGGCAGGCTGTGTCCCGGAAAAAGCTCGTTCAATGCGCAGATTACAGGAACAAGGATATAGGGCATGGATGCTCTGGGAGGCAAATCTCCCGGTATCTTTACCAGAACATGCCCGTTCTTTATTGACTGCTCCTCAAGCTGCCCGCCGGAAGTCACTGCTATTATATTTGCGCCTTTGGACAAAGCTGCATGATAACAGGAAAGCGTTTCCTCGGTATTGCCGGAATAGCTCAAAATAAAGACCAAAGTGTCTTTTCCCGCAAAATTTGGCAGGTCATAGCCTCTTACAACAACTACCGGAACATCTAAAAAGTTTGACGCCAGTCTCAAAACAATATCTGCGCTTATTGCCGATCCCCCCATCCCGCAAAAAATTATGTTCTTGATCTGCTTCCCCTGATCGTATTTTACTGCCGATGCCAGATCAAGGGCTTTTTTCATCATTTCCGGAAGGCTGCATATAAGATCCGACATCCCCCGGGGATCAACCCTTTTTATTTTTTGAATGTCGTCCAGAATACTCATTTTATCTTACCCTTCATTACTTCAACGGCCCTGTCCAACTGAACATCTTTCTCATCGACTTCATCAGGAAACTCCGGCTCTTTTTCCGGTTTTTTGATCTCTCCGTTACCATTCTCGTCTTCTTTTCCGGTCTTTACTTCGATATCAGGGGATATTCCTTTTTTCGATATATCATGACCGCTTGGAGTAAGATATTTGGCCACCGTAAGCAATATGGCAGAATCGTCCGGCAGCTGTCTCACGCTCTGAACCGAAGCTTTGCCGAAAGAATGATAGCCGACAAGTATCCCGTAATTATTGTCTCTTATCGCACCGGCAAGTATCTCGGAAGCACTGGCGCTTCCTTCGTTTATCAGCATTACAACAGGAGCCTGCCAGATCATTTCGCCGGAAGACTTCATAGCTTCTTTCCTGCCGTCCCTGTCTACGGTAAAGACTATTATATCGTCTTTTTTTAGGAACATACCAGCTATTTCAGCTGCGTTGGACAGCAACCCTCCGCCGTTATTGCGCACATCCAGGATCAGGCCTTTTGCACCCTTAAATTTTACATCGTTGAGCGCCTTTCTTATTTCGCTTGCTGCATTGATATTTTCGAAAGTATTGAGTTTAATATATCCGATATTTCCGCCTATCATTTTGCTCTCTACGCTCTTTACGACGATATTGTCCCTTATTATAGAGTAGTCTTTTTTCTCTTTTCGTCCCCGTTTGATCACTCCCAACTTTACGGTAGTGCCCTTTTCGCCCCGTATCATACTGACAGCCTCTTCCAGCCCCATATCACGGGTCAGTTTGCCCTCTATGCTCACGATAACATCCCCTGATTTTAGCCCGGCTTTATAGGCGGGAGTGTCGGGGATCGGGGAGATCACTGTAATGGTCTTGTTCTTTATCCCGATATATATACCAATACCTGAATAAGAGCCTTTCATCCTCATCTGCATTTCTTTAAAAGGCTTGGGTTCCATAAACCTGGTATATGGATCGTCCAAAGACTCCAGCATTCCCTTTACGGCGCCATAGACCAGTTTTTGGTCATCAACATTTTTTTCCACATAGTCGCTTTTTACCAACTCCAGCACCTGCATAAAGATCTGTAATTTTTGATTAAGATCGCTCCAGGCAAATACTTTCTGCAATCCCACAAAAGACCCCATCACCAAAGATACAAGCACAAAAACAAGCAATAATTTCAACAGATACTTTTTCATTTCTCCTCCGTTTCTTATGGCAGCCATTTAATTGGATTTTGAGGTACGCCATTTTTTCGAACTTCAAAATGCAGATGCGGGCCGGTCGAAAAACCGGTGCTGCCCACAAGAGCTATGACCTGGCCTTTTTCGACTTTTTGATCTTTTTGGACATAGATCCTTGAAGTATGGCCATATACTGTAGATAATCCCCTTCCGTGATCTATGATAATTGCTTTGCCGTAGCCGCCCCACCATCCCGCAAATATTACTTCACCCCCGTCAGCCGCTTTTATCGGGGTTCCGTAAGAATTGGCAATATCCTGTCCTGTGTGGTGCTGCGTCCGCCTTGAAAAAGGACTTCTTCTGTAGCCAAAGGACGAAGTCAACCTCCCCCGCAAAGGCCATATAAAATGTCCGGTTCCCCCCTTTACAACGATCCCTTTTGCGGCGCGCTCTGCGACAAGTTTTTGGATATGTTTTTCTATTTCGTTGGATGTCTGTTCCAGCTCTTCTATCTTTTTTTCATAGTCTTTTCTTCTCGCTTCCAGCGCCTGATTGGCCTTTTGTTTTTCCAGGGCCTGTCTCTCAATATCTTTCTTTTTGTGCTGAATATATGAAGCAAGCAATTTTATTTCTTCGGCAACCCCTTCGACTTGCGTTTTGCTGGATGATATTTTGCTGTATTCCGAAGATATCTCATCGGCAATGTGAGTGTCCCTGGCAAGTATTTTTTCAAAAAAATAGGTCCTGCTGATAAAATCTCCCAGAGTGTCCGCCGACAAAAAAAGCTGGAGATAATTGAGACCGCCTGATTTATACACCTCTTTTATCCTGTCTTTCAGTAGACGGCTCCGCTCATTTAGTTTTTTCTTTGTTTCGTCCAGGGAAACTTTTAAAAAGTTGATCTTCCTTTCGTTGGCCTGCTTTTGCTGTTCCGCACGCGTCAATTGGCCTTCCGTTTTTTTGAGATCCCTATTGATCGTGAAAAGCTGCTGAACAACGTTCTTTTGTTCCCGTTCGGTCCTTTGCAAGCGGGCTTTACTTTGCTCAAGCTCCTGGTAAACCTTGCTCAGCTGTTCTCTTTTCTCCAAAAGCTCGTCGGATGCTGTCTTGTTCTGGGCAAGTACAGGCATACAAAAGATTATCGCAAGAACTGCCAAAATTATGAGTTTCTTTAGTGGGATAGCATTCACAAGCTCATTATAATACAAGGTAATATAAAACAAAACCCTTTAGGAGCAAACACGCGCAATTTTGACGGCGCCGGCAATCCCCATTTTGTCGCCCTTTATTATCAGGATCCCGTGCAGTTTTTTGTTTTTTTCGTATTTTTCAAGTGTTTTTTCGATATCTCCGGAAGTTTTGATCTCATTGCCTATTGCCGTGGCCGCTGCATCAGCCAAAGCCGCCGTAGCGGCTTTGACCACTACTGCATCTGCACTTCCAAAGCTGATCGAGGGGCCTACCGTTCCGGAAGACGTGCATATTCCCAAAGGGGTCTCTTCAGGATCTATTTCCAGCAATATTTTCTCCGAAAAAGGGGAATCCCCGGCAAAAACCGCGACTTTCCGGGGAATTGATATCTTCATAAAAATATCGCCGCCGTTTTCTATGATCACCTGCCCGGACTGCTTGAGCAGCTCTTTGCCTACAAAGTCGGCAAAAGCTCCCGCGACCGCTGCCATGGGACCGACCTTCATCGCGGAAGAGGCCTTCATCATCTCTTTGGCTATTTGAGGGGCAAAAAGGTCGCGCCTTATCGGAACAAATGAAGATTCAAAAACAGGATTTCCTACTATATACTTGTTCAGTTGAAGCCTAAGTTCTTTGATCTTGGCTTCTGCAACTGCTTTCAGGTCGCGTTCGCAGCTGATAAAAAGGTCCGTCTCTCCGTAAACGGCCCTAAAACTTACAAGATCGTCACTTGAACAATACTGCCTGTATGTCCGCTCTTCATACATTAGAAAGCACCGAAATAAGCCGGTCTATTTCGTTTTTTGTGTTCATCTCTGTAAAACAAAAAAGCATGTGGCCTTTTAGCTCGGGATATAAGCGGCCAAGTCCCGGCCCGGCCAATATACCGTTATTCAAAAGAGCATTTTTTACTTTTTCCTCCGCAACCGGAAGTTTTACCGCAAACTCTTTATAAAAGCCGGTACCAAAAGGAACGGAAAATCCTTTTATCGAAGAGATCTTTGAATAAGCGTAGGCTGAAGCGGCGCGGCAGGTGTTTGCAACGGTCTCAAGCCCTTTTTCTCCGACATACGAAAGGTAAGCGGCTGCCGTAAGCGCAACATGTGCCTGGTTGCTGCAAATATTTGAAGAGGCTTTCTCGCGCCTTATATGCTGCTCTCTTGCCTGCAGAGTAAGTACAAATCCGCTGTTCCCGTCGTGGTCCGTAGTTTTGCCGACTATTCTGCCCGGGATCATCCTAACAAATTCATTTTTTGCTGCAAAAATGCCGAGATATGGGCCTCCAAAATTCAGCTCGCTGCCCAGGCTTTGCCCTTCGGCCGTAACGATATCAGCGCCGTACTCGGCGGGCTTTGCAAGGAGTCCCAGAGAGATCGGATCAACGCTCACCACAAAAAGCCCGCCTTTAGCGTGAACTGCTTTCTCTATCTCAAATACATCTTCCAAATTGCCAAAAAAGTTAGGCATTTGAACTATGAAACAGGCAGTTTTTTCGGTAACAAGCTTCTTTGTTTGTTCCAGATCAGTTCTTCCATCCGAAACCGGAGCTTCCTCTATAAAATATTTGCCGCCGAGCGAATAGGTTTTTAATACCTGCCTGTAAGCAGGGTTTACCGAGCGGGATACCAGTACCCGGTCGCGGCCGGTATGATTGCAGCTTGCAACAGCGGCTTCCGCAAGAGCTGTGCCGCCGTCGTAATGAGAGGCATTTGCCGCGCCCATGCCAAAAAGATTGCAGATCATAGTCTGGTATTCGTAGATCGCCTGCAAAAGTCCCTGGCTCATCTCCGCCTGATACGGCGTATAAGCGGTCAAAAATTCCGACCTTGATACCGCATGTTTTACGGCCGAAGGGATAAAATGCCGATAAGCCCCGCCGCCCATAAAAGAGAGCGCACGGCCGCAGTGAATGTTTTTTTCGCTGAGATCTTTTAGCTCCTTCATCAGCTCTATCTCATCTGCCGCGTCAGGTATGTCAGGATTTGTTTTAGCTTTCGCAGAAGATGGGATATCCCTGAAAAGATCTTCCGTTGTTTTTAGCCCCAGGGAATAAAGCATATTGGTACGGTCGGATTCTGTATTAGGAATGTAATTCATAAAAAAGATCCAAGTTTTATTTTCCGATAAAGGTCATATAATCCGAATAGTTCATCAGGCCGTCCAGCTGCTTGACATCTGATATAGAAAGACGGGCGATCCAACCCTGGCCATAAGGCTCATGGTTGACCAGCTCAGGGGCCTGGGAAAGCTTTTCGTTGACCTTTGAGACAGTCCCGTCAACCGGAGAATACATGCTTGAAACGGATTTTACGGATTCAAGGACCCCCATTTCCTGACCTTTTTTAAGCACTGCTGATAGTTTTGGCAATTCCACAAAGACCACATCGCCGAGCTCTTTTTGCGCGTGATCGCTTATTCCAACAGTACCATCGGTGCTTATCCATTCGTGCTCTTTGGTGAATTTGAGATCCTGCGGTTTAAACATTGTCATTTCCTTCCTTAAGGTAGTAACAACATTTTATCATACCTTGGTCCTTCTATAGAAAGGAAGGTCAACAAAAGATATCTCAAAGCTGCTATCTCTTATAAGTATCTTAGGGAAAGCTGGTTTTCCGTGAACGTCCGTGGCTAAATAAGCTATACCGACAGGCTTTTTTAAGGTCGGGGAATATGTCCCGCTTGTCACATAACCGATCTTTTTTTTCCCGTCAAATATCTCATGTCCTTGTCTTGGCACCGCTCTTCCCGAAAGATCGAACCCTATAAGTTTTTTTGCAGCTCCGCTTTTCTTCTGTGAGAGCAGTGCATCTTTCCCGACAAAATCTCCCTTTTCGAATTTTACGAATCTCTCAAACCCGGCATCCAAAGGCGTAGTTGATCCATCGATCTCATGGCCGTAAAGCGGAAGGGCCGATTCTATTCTCAAAGTATCCCTGCTTCCCAGCCCGCATGGGACAAATCTTTCCATGATCAGTTTTCCCCAAAGATCCTTGGCAGCATTTTTATCAAAGAAAAGCTCTATGCCATCTTCACCGCTGTATCCGGACCTTGAAGCAAGTCCGTCGAAAGCCCCAAATATTTTCACTGGAGTAATTTGTCTGTGTTTTAGTTTTTTGAGATCTTTATTCAATATCTTTCCAAGCTGTTCGACTGCAAAAGGCCCCTGTACGGCTATTGCGGTACTTTTGTCATACAACATCTTTGCCTTTGGGTCCTGACCTTTTATTATCGCGAATACCTTTTGAGAATTAACTGCGTTAGAAATAACAAGAAACTTTTCCGGAAGACGGTAAATGATCAGGTCGTCTTCAACAGCTCCATTATCGTTGCACATAAAAGAATACTGCCCCTCCCACTCCGAGAGCTGAGACAGGTCATTCGTTGTAAGCCTTTGCAAAGCGGCTTTATCAAATACTTCGATCTGCCCCATATGCCCGATATCAAAGATCCCCGCACTTTGCCTTACAGCATTGTGTTCTTCGATTATCCCTTTGAATTGGACGGGCATAAGCCATCCGGCAAAGTCAACGAGTTTTGCTCCCGCTTTTAAATGGTCTGCGTACAGAGGTGTTTTCTGAGGCATTATTCTGCAAGCACTTTCTTAAGAGATGCAATAAATTTTTTATTTTGAGGCATCGCACCTATTGTCGCCCTTATCGAGTTTGGCAACCCGAAAGATTTGAGCGGTCTTATTATAACGCCTTCTTTCATAAGATCCACAAATATCCTGTCGGAATTCTCATTAAATTCTATGTATATGAAGTTTGCCTGCGTCTCCAGGAATTTTAATCCCATTTTTTTAAGTTCTGCATAAAGATATTCTTTGCCGTGTTTATTGTTTTCTATGCTGTCTTTAAAGAATTTTTCGTCCCCAAGCGCGGCCAGTGCGGCCAGCTGCCCGATCCTGTTCACGTTAAAAGGCATTTTTGCCATGTGCAAATAATCTATGATCTTGGGGCTAGCTATCCCGTAACCTATTCTGAGAGCGGCAAGCCCGTATATTTTGGAAAAAGTCTTAAGGACAATCAAGTTTTTTCCGGACTTAACATGTTCGATGCCGTCCGCAAATTCTTGGCTTTCGGAATAATCCCCATAGGCTTCATCAAGTACCACTATTACATTATCCGGGATTTTTGATATAAAAAGATCGAATTGTTTTTTTGAAAATATTGTACCGGTAGGATTATTCGGATTGCACAAAAATATCGCCTTTGTCCGGTCCGTAACAACGCTCGATATCGCATCAAGGTCGTACGTGTAGTTCTTGAGCTCGACAAAAACAGGCGTGCCGTCCATTATCTTCGTGACAAATTCATACATGCTAAAAGTATTTCGGGACAATATGACTTCATCTCCCGCACTTAAGAACACCTGTGCAATAAGCAACATTATTTCATCCGAGCCGTTGCCGATGATGAGATTGTCTTTGCTGATATTTAGTTTTGCGGAAAGCGCCTCTTTAAGAATAGTATGGCGCTGATCGGGATAAATATAAGAAAATCTTGCGTTGTCTTTTATTGATTCAACCGCGAGAGGCGAAGTCCCCAAAGGATTTTCGTTTGAAGCGAGTTTAATGACCTCTTTCAAACTGAACTGTTTTACGACTTCTTCAACCTGCTTGCCCGGAATATACTCCGGCAATCCGGAAATAGCATCTCTCGCCAGGTCTTTCATGGGTAAATTATAGCACGAAGTTTTTTTTGTTTAACGCGGCTCTTTTTTCCTGATCTTAACGTCCGCCTTGTCGCCGTGAAGTTTGTATGAGCTTTTGATCTTCTCTTTTTTAACTGTTTTCCCGTTAATAGAAACTGTTCTTGTGACTTCCGTGCGGAATGCATCGGTCTTGATCTTTGCTCTATGTTCTTGTCCTGTTTCCGCATCCTTTGTCAAAACGGTTGCATATTTATACTCTACCTTAGGATAAGAAAATCTTACTTTCTTCCCGGTCGGATGACCGATCACTCTGAATGTCAATCCTTTTTTGAAAGGGACCGCTTGAATGACTATAGGATATCCCGTATTGTTCCTGAACCTGAAATCCGTGTAAGGAGGATATACGGTCGCATCCCTCCCGAGAGGATATATTGAAAAATATATCCCGTGATTTGCACGGGATAGCACTTCAAGGTCGGCGTTCATAACGGCGTTATACAGGGTCGTCGCTATCTGGCAGGTGCCGCCGCCGTATTCAGGCACCAACTCATCGCCGATTATCACATAAGCCTCTTTAAATCCTCTTTCCGGAGTGAACTCACCTACCGGCTTTAGCAGCGAAAAAGACTCGACAGTCCCTAAATATGTATTATTTACGAAAGAAGAAACCAGGAAAATATTGTGTATCCTGTTGGGAGAATCATGGGTCCCATAATATGTTGTATAACTTCCGATAACATCCGCGTTAGGTATCTGCAGTAGCATGGCATTTGTAATTTTAGGTTTGATATCTTCAACTATAAGCTTTGATTCCATGATCCCTTTTCTTATATTCTTGTCAAACTCTTCAAATGACCTTTCCTCCAACAGCTTTTTGCCGATGACCTCGTCCTGGATTATTACCCTTCTTTCTGATTTCCCTGAGGTCTTCATGAATAAGACTATAAATTCGGCATCGGAAGGTTTTTTAGAAATATACTCCTTGACCTCCTCAAGCATCAAAAAAGTTTCTGCCGGATCGGAAATTTTAAATTTTGGCGGAAATTCCCGTTTTTTTGATACTATCCTTGCGGAGACTTTAAAAAAATAACTCCTGTTACCGGAAAAGATCTGGTCAATAGTATCTTCGGGAAGTATCTGCATCCCGGCCTGCGAGGGCCAAAATTCAAACTTTGTGATCTTTATATTTTCTTCATAAACAAAAGCGAGAGGATTTTCCAGTATATCGTCCGGTTCAAAAGTGCTTATTGCAGATATAGCTTCCCTTCTTGTCATGCCGCCGACGTTAATTTTGCCTATATAGGAATTTTTCGGGATGCTGTCGTCCAAATAGTAATTGCTGCCTACAAATATTCCCGCGGCAACGGAAATTATCAGAAGCAATATAAGGATTATTATGTAGGCAATTCTATTCATATGTTTATCCTAAAAACAAAAAGCCCTCCGACAGATCCGGAGGGCTTTTATATATCGACTCAAAAACTTAGACGATATTACTCGATGATCTTAGCCACAACACCGGCGCCGACAGTATGTCCGCCTTCTCTGATAGCAAATCTCATGCCTTCCTCGATAGCTATATCAGTTATCAGCTCAACACCCATCGTAATATTATCTCCGGGCATGACCATCTCAACTCCTGCGGGAAGCTTGATCTCGCCGGTAACATCCATTGTTCCCACATAGAACTGCGGCCTGTATCCCGGGAAAAACGGAGTATGACGTCCGCCCTCTTCTTTGGTTAGAATAAGGACTTGTGCATCGAATTTTTTGTGAGGCTTTATAGATCCTGGTTTAGCAAGCACCTGCCCTCTCTGAATATCTTCTTTCTCGACACCTCTTAAAAGTACGCCTACGTTATCTCCGGCTAAACCTTCATCAAGGGTTTTTCTAAACATCTCCACGCCCGTTACAACGCTTTTCTTGTGGCTGCCAAGTCCCAGAATTTCAACCTCTTCGCCTACCTTGATCTTTCCCCTGCTTATTCTTCCGGTACCCACTGTTCCTCTGCCGGTTATAGTAAAGACATCTTCTATCGGCATAAGGAACGGTTTATCGAGTTCTCTTGTAGGGTCCGGGATATAAGTATCGAGAGCGTCCATTAGTTCGAAGATACATTTGGTTTCCGGGCTGTCAGGATTGCTGGATTCCATGGCTTTTAAGGCTGATCCTTTTATGATCGGGATCTCGTCTCCTGGAAATTCATATTTTTTCAGAAGATCCCTTATTTCCACTTCAACAAGCTCTATAAGTTCTTTGTCGTCCACCATATCAACCTTATTTAGGAAAACAACTATTTTAGGAACATTCACCTGTCTGGCAAGAAGAATATGTTCTCTTGTTTGAGGCATAGGTCCGTCAGCTGCACTGACGACCAATATGGCCCCGTCCATCTGGGCTGCACCGATGACCATGTTTTTCACATAGTCGGCGTGGCCCGGGCAGTCTATGTGAGCATAGTGTCTTTTAGCGGTTTCGTATTCGACATGCGCGATAGCAATGGTAATGCCTCTTGCTTTTTCTTCCGGTGCGCTGTCGATCTCATCAAAGGCTTTAGCTTTTGCCATGCCTTTGGCGGCCAAAGTTTTTGTTATTGCCGATGTAAGGGTGGTTTTCCCGTGGTCGACGTGGCCTATTGTTCCTACGTTTACGTGGGTTTTCTTTCTATCGTACTTTTCTCGAGCCATATTTTGTCCCTCCTTAGATTTTTCTCGAATACGTCAATTATAGTATAACCGATTTTCTCCGTCAAGCCCGCGACCGGGATCGAACCGGTGACCTTCCCGCACTTTGATTACTAAGTGCGTACAAGCTGGAGACCGGGATTGAACCGGTGACCTCTTCCTTACCAAGGAAGTGCTCTACCAACTGAGCTACTCCAGCAATTTTTTTTTACAAAGTGCGGGATGCTCCCTGCCCGCCACGCAAGACGAGCTAGCGAGGCGTTGCGGGCGGGTACCAACTGAGCCCTGCCTGCCGGCAGGCAGGTACACGGGCTGATAGGCACGGGTGGCGGTCAATTGCCCGCAAGCCGCGGAAATATCAGAACCTCTGCTCTTTCTAATTGTAGCATTTACTCCGCCGTGTGCCAATATTTGAACAAAAAGCTCCGCTCTCTGCCGTGTAGTAGGCTCAAAATCAGAGCCCTTAAACCTGTTAAAAGGTATTAAATTTACATGGCACAGCCGGTCTTTCAAAAGCTCAAGCAGATCTTTAGCGTCTTTTATGGAGTCGTTTACTCCCTTTATCATTACATATTCAAAGGTAACCCTGCGGTTGGTGCTTTGGATATAGTAGTCGACTGCCTTAAGCACTTCTCTGATGTGATAAGTATCATTTATAGGCATCAGGCGGGACCTTTTTTTATCGTCCGGGGCATTAAGCGATACGGCAATATTAAAATCAAGCCCTTCTCCAGCCAGTTTTCTGATCTTATCCGGCAATCCGCATGTAGAAATGGTTATTCTTCTTATTCCTATGCCCATGCCTTCCGGGGAGTTCATGATCTTGACGGCCCGGATAACATTAGAATAGTTGAGCAGGGGCTCCCCCATTCCCATAAATACGATGTTGCCTACGCTGTCTTTACCCTTAGACATAAAATAGACAACTTGCGCCAGTATCTCATCTACCGAAAGATTGCGTCCCGGCCCCATGCTTCCCGTCGCGCAAAAAGCGCAGCCTAGCCCGCAGCCGATCTGTGAAGAAACGCATATTGTAGCTTTGGCCCCGGAACCTATTTTTACGGCTTCCGTAAACAGTCCGTCTGCCGTCTTAAAAAGATACTTGCTCGTGCCCTTTTCAGAAGAAGAAGCTCTGCCTTCCGCGATAAGTCCAGTCACAGATGCTTTTTCTTTCAGTTTTTTCCTTTCTTCCAGAGAAATATTTGTCATTTCGTCTATGCTCATCACGGGAGTTTTGTAAAGCCACGAGGCAATTTGCGAAGCGCGGAATTTTTTAAACCCCAAACGATCGGTAAACGCCTGGATCTCCGGCTTGGTAAGGCCTAAAAGTAAGGTTTTGGAATCTGCTGCAGAGGTTATGTCTTCGCATGTTTTTGCAGGCATTATTTGCTAATTATAACATGATAAGCGGTATGAATATGTTCAAAATCCTATTGAAAACTTGCATGGCTATGGTATAATAACTGCGTTCAAAGGTCGAGGTTTAATGGACGGATGTTTGAAACATAACGACCCACGGAGGCTGTGACCTGGATCGTTAATTTGGGCTTGCGTCGAAAATCCGCCGCTTGTCCGGATTGAACGCCATTAAGCTACAGAAAAATTTATTTGGAGATTCTTGATTAAATGAAGACTATTTTTGTAGGAAATCTTCCTTGGTCCGCCACGGAATCCGAACTGCAGACGATCTTTTCCCAATTCGGTGCGGTTGTTTCAGCCAGGATCGTAACTGATAAGTTCTCCGGCAGGTCCAAGGGATTCGGTTTTGTCGATATGGAAAACGAAGCCGCAGACAAAGCTATTCAGGGAATGGCCGGTTATAAGCTAAAAGACCGAGAGCTTACGATCAACGAAGCCAAGCCAAAATCCGCTGATGGCGACAGAAGAGATTCAAGACCGGGCAGAAATTTTGACAGAATGTAATTTCTGTTAAGATCGAGCACAAAGTCGGCCCCGCACTTTGAAAAACAAAGTGCGGGGTTTTTTATTGACTAGCGTCGATGTTATAATTGTAGGCACGGGCGTGTAGTTCAGTTGGTTAGAATGCCTCGCTTACACCGAGGAGGTCATAGGTTCAAATCCTATCGCGCCCACCACCTTCTCGGGCGCGTAGTTTAGTGGTAGAATGCTTCCTTCACACGGAAGAGGTCGCAGGTTCGATCCCTGCCGCGCCCAGGTTTTCCCCCTACCTCTCCCTGAAACATGTTCCCATATAGCCATTTCCAGCAAATCCACAAAAGACTCTGTTGGACAATATTCCTCCGTGGCATAATAATTGCTGTACATCCGCCGTATGGAGTATTATCCCTTCAATAACCCGCAAAGGCGTAAAAAAGATTACAATTATGCGCAAAACGGCTATTATTTCTTAACAATTTGTACAAAATATAGGCACCCATGGTTTGGGAAAATAAAAGATGGAAATATGGAATTATCCGATTGCGGGATCATCGTCAAAAATCAATGGAAATGGTTGGAAAAACATTATGAATATGTCCGTTTGGACAAATATGTTGTTATGCCCGATCATTTCCATGGAATTATCATTATTGATACGATAAAAAACGTAGATGCGCATTGCAATGCGCATCTACAATATCCCCCGAATACACAAAATATTATAAAACCAATACCAAATTTGATCGCGGCATTTAAATCAACATCATTCCGTTTGATGCGTGATTCGGGACATTCGGATTTCCGGTGGCAACGGTCGTTTCATGACAGGATCATTCGGAATAATATCGAATTGGAAAAAATCAGGGGATATATTGTCAATAATCCAATTGCATCACGTGGTAATAATGTGTAGATGCCGATTGCAATCGGCATCTACGGACACGATCAATGCGATGGTTGCGGATCAATCCTTCTTATAATACTGGTTGAAATCCTCGGGGCGCATGTTGTCGATAAAATTCTTGAATTTTTGTGTTTCTTCGGCGTCTTTTTCGGAATTAACAAGCTTGGACTGCATCATGACGACCTCGGCAACAAAAAGCGGGGCATTAAATCTGACGGCAATAGCAATTGCGTCCGAAGGCCTTGATTCAAGAACGATATTTTTGCCTTCTTTGTCGGTCATTTCGATATTGGCGTAAAAAGTCCCCTCTTTCACATCAGAAATAACGACTTTTGTGACCTTTGCCCCGAGTTTTCCGATCATATCCTTGACAAGGTCATGCGTCATGGGCCTGGGAGGGGAAACGCCCTGCATTTCCATGGCTATCGCGGTTGCTTCGAAGATACCTATCCATATAGGAAGGAAGTTAAGCTCATCCTTGTCTTTCAAAAGGACCAATGGGGAAAAATTCCGAGGATCAAATCCTATTCCGCCGACTTCCATTGGGATCATGATTTACTTCCCCCTTACCATCTCCACTATCTTGGCAAAAGTCTCTTTATCGGCTATAGCAAGATCCGACAGCATCTTTCTGTTCAGCAATATTTTGTGCGTTTTGAGAGAGTTGATGAACTTGCTGTAAGACATGCCGTGTTTGCGGACGGCCGCATTTATCCTGGCGTTCCAAAGGGTTCTGAAATCGCCTTTCTTATCGCGCCTGTCGCGGGTCGCATATTTAAGAGCATGATAGACAGCCTGCTTTGAAGCCCTATAAAGCCTGCGCAGAGAACCTCTAAAGCCTTTTGCCCTTTTTAAAAGCTTCTTTCTTTTTTTTCTTGCTACATTGCCTCTTTTTACTCTGACCATTTTTCTGCCTTTCCTGAGTTATTTTTTATGCGTACGGAAGCATCGTCCTTATCTTTTCAATATCCCTCTTGTGAACCAGTACCATTTTGCTGAGGCGTCTTTTCTGGGAAGACCTTTTGCTTTCCAAAAGATGGCGCTTAAAAGCTCTGCCTCTCTTTATTTTCCCCGTTCCCGTGAACATGAACCTTTTCGCGGCGGCTTTTCTTGATTTTATCTTTGGCATGTTTTCCCTTCCTTTTTTTACTTAGGAGACATCATAAGTATCAGATTGCGGCCTTCAAAACTGTATGGCCCATCGGGCTTGCCGTCTTCGGCAAGAGATATGATCATCCTATCCATGTGGCGCTTGCCGACTTCCGGATGGGTCATCTCCCTGCCGCGGAACATCAGAGAAACCTTTACTTTGAAACCTTTCTGCAAAAACTCTTTGGCTCTTTCCGCCTTGAACAGAAAATCATGATCACCTATTTTTGCAGAAAGTTTTATCTCTTTTACAAGTCCGGCCTTGGACGACTTTTTCGCCTTCTTTTCCTTTTTCCCCTGTTCATACATCAGCTTGCCCGGGTCCGAGATCCTGCAGACCGGGGGACTTGCATTTACCACCGTCAGAACAAGGTCCAGGCCTTTTTCATAAGCCTTTGCTATTGCTTCCTGAGTAGGCATAACACCAAGCTGGGAGCCGTCGCTGTCAATGACCCGCACTTCTTTATGCCGGATCATTTCATTGGTCACAAAATTCCTAAATGCTATGGTGTCACCTCCGAGTAGTGCATACAGTAGAAATTATATCAAAGTTAGCTCTCATTGACAAGTGTCCGTCGGTTTGGTATATTTATAGTATGACATACGCAATAATAGAGTCTGGGAACAAGCAATATAAGATCGAAAAAGGCTCCGTCATAGATGTGGAACTGCTTGGTGTCGAGAAAGACGCAAAGGTCAATCTGGACAGAGTTCTTCTGGTAGCCGACGAAGGAAAAGTGCATATAGGCACTCCTTATTTAAAGGACGCAAAGGTCAATTGTTCGGTCATCGACGGCGAGATAAAAGATGTCAAAGTAGTTATCTTCAAATACAAAAGCAAGAGCAACTACCACAAAAAGACCGGACACAGGCAAAGATACTCGAGACTTCTTGTAGAAGACATCGCAGTAAAATAAACAGCCGGGGAGAAGAATAATGGCTCATAAAAAAGGGGCAGGGACGTCATGTAACGGCCGCGATTCAGCAGGCCAGAGGCTTGGAACAAAAGCTTACGGAGGCCAGCTCGTCAGTGCGGGCTCAATCATAATGAGGCAACGCGGGACCAAGTTCTTTCCGGGATCGGGAGCAGGGCTTGGCAGGGACGATACCATTTTTGCGCTTCGAGACGGGAAAGTGGAGTTTGTCGGCAATAAAATACATATAAGAAGCTAAACTTCGGTCTTTATTGTATTTCACTCTCAAATGAATTATAATCTCTTGTAAATGAGCCATTTCTCAAGAAAATCATTTTTTCAATCAAAATTGATAGTAATAAAGGTCGGGACCAGCTCTCTTACGGACAATAGCGGTAAACTCGACCCTTCAAGCTTTCAGAAGATCGCCGGAGAAATAGCGCAGGTCGGCCTTAACGCCGGAAAAAAAGCCATACTTGTGACAAGCGGAGCCGTGGCCGCAGGCCGCGACAAGCTCGGCTCATCAAAGCTTTCTACCGTTCAGGAAAAACAAGCCGCTGCCGCTGTTGGCCAGAGCATTTTGATGCAAGAATACGAAAGAGCTTTTGTTGCGTTTGGACTCATTCCCGCCCAGGTCCTTCTGACCCGCGATGCCATAAGCAACCGCACAAGATATTTGCATGCCCGCAATACAATAGACCAAATACTGAAAATCGGAGCTGTTCCTGTAATAAATGAGAACGATACTGTCTCCGCCGAGGAAATAAGATTCGGTGACAATGACACGCTATCAGGTCTTGTCGCAACGCTTATGGGAGCCGATCTTCTTATAATGTTGAGCGATGTGGAAGGATTCATCAAAAACGGCAAAGTTTTGTCCTTGATCGAAAAAATAACAGGCGAGATCGAGGAGTGTGCGGGGATGTCCTCTACTTCCTGCGGCACAGGCGGCATGATAACAAAAATATCGGCGGCAAAACTTGCGCTTGCAGCAGGGATCCCTGCAGTGATCGCCGACTTCAGGAAAGAAAACGTGATCGAAAAAATATTGTCGGGAGAAGAGATCGGGACGGTATTTGTTCCAAAACCCGCAAAAGTCGAGGGGAAAAAACGCTGGCTTATGAGCGGGAAAAAACCTTTGGGGAAGGTGGCTGTAGATAGCGGCGCCATAAAAGCTCTCATTGAACAGGGAAAAAGCCTTTTGCCCGTGGGAATAAAAGAAACAAAAGGGAAATTCCTGCACGGGGATATCATCAGCATAACCGATCTGTCCGGACATGAGATCGGCCGCGGCATAACAAGCTATAGCAGTGATGAGGTCCTTAAAATAAAGGGCAAAAATTCCAAAGAGGCAAAAGATATCCTGGGAGTCTTGCCCTGCGATGAAGTGGTCCACAGGGATAATATGGTGATAATATGAACGGCGAAATAGAAAATAAATGCAAGAAAGCCCGCGCCGCTGCCTGCCAACTCTCGCTGCTGGGCACAAAACAGAAGAACGACGCCTTAAAAGAGATTGCGGCAGCTCTTGATAATGCCCGCGCACATATAATCAGCGAAAATAAAAAAGATATCGATGCCGGGACAAAAAAAGGGCTCTCAAAAGCCCTGATAGAGAGATTGACGCTGGACGACAAAAAAATTAATTCGATGATAGATGGGATAAAACAGGTAATTTCTCTGCCTGACCCTGTCGGAAATGTCATCGAAGAGTTTAAAAGACCAAACGGCCTTAAAATAAAAAAAGTAAGGGTCCCTATCGGAACTATTGCGATAATTTACGAGTCCCGTCCTAATGTTACGGTAGATGCCGCAGTGCTATGCCTAAAAGCCGGCAATTGTGTCGTGCTCAAAGGCGGCTCCGACGCGATAAATTCCAACATGGCAATAGTAAGCGCTATATCCGGAGCCGCTTATTCAAAAGGCATCCCCCAGGGTGCAATAGAATTCATAGAGACAACCGACCGGGAAGCGGTAAAAGAATTGCTTTCAAAAAGGGAGTATATCGACTGCGTGATCCCGCGCGGAGGCGCCGGACTAATAAATATGGTCGTGGAAAACTCCAAGATCCCTGTTATAGAGACCGGCTGCGGCAACTGCCATGCTTATGTAGAGAAGACAGCGGATCTAAAAATGGCGGAAGAGATAGTATTTAATGCAAAGGTGCAGCGACCTTCGGTGTGCAATGCCATCGAAACGCTGCTTGTGGACGGAATAATTGCAAAAGAATTCCTTCCAAAAATAGCCTCGCGCCTTAAATCCGCCAGCGTTGAGATCCGCGGCTGCGAAAAGACAAAAGTTATATTACCGGACGTAAAATCAGCTACCGAAGATGACTGGTACACGGAATATCTCGATCTGATCATAGCGGTAAAAGTGGTTGCCGGGACTGACGAAGCTATAGAGCACATAACCCGTTACGGTTCCCGTCACAGCGAAACAATAATTACAAAGGACAAAAAAGAAGCGGGCAAATTTACTTCTCAACTGGACTCCGCGGCAGTATATGTGAACGCGTCCACAAGGTTCACCGACGGATTTGAGTTTGGCCTGGGAGCGGAGATCGGCATATCCACACAAAAACTTCACGCAAGAGGCCCCATGGGATTAAAAGAACTAACAAGTTACAAATACGTGATACACGGTAACGGACAGGTCAGGAAATGAGAAAAGTAGGGGTTCTCGGCGGGACTTTTAATCCTATTCACAACGGGCATATCAAACTTGCAAAAAAAGCCCTGAAAGAATTCGGCCTGGACCATATACTTTTTGTGCCTACGGGACTTCCGCCTCACAAGAGTTCAAAAGATCTTGCCCCAAAAAAACACCGCCTAAAAATGGTCTCGGAGGCGATAAAAGGGAAAAGAAAATTTAAACTTTCCAAAATGGAAATAAACCGCAGCGGTTATTCCTATGCCGTAGATACGTTCAATAAACTTCAAAAACGGCTCGGCAAAAGGACCAGACTTTTCTATGTAATGGGCCTTGATTCTATAAACAGCATCCTAAACTGGAAAAAGCCGCTCGAGCTCTTTAAGATGTGTGCGTTTATCGTGGCAACAAGGCCCGGTTCAAAGATGAGAACGTTCAAAAGACTGATAAAATTCCCTCCGCTTGCGATAAACAAAGAAAAGATACGGATAATCGAGTCAAAAATGGACGTATCTTCGACAGAGATAAGGAGCAGAATTAAGGCCGGCAAGTCGATTTCAAAGCTTGTTCCGGCAGGAGTCGCAGCATACATAGAACAAAATTCGCTCTATAAGGAAAGGTACTGATCTTGGGTAAAATAATACCTAACGCAAAGATCACAACCCTAGACAACGGGATCAGAATAGTCACGGAAGAGCTTCCGCACCTTAGGTCCGTAAGTCTGGGGCTTATTGTAGGAGCCGGAGCAGTGTTCGAAAACAAAGACAATTCCGGAGTATCTCATTTTATCGAGCATATGCTTTTTAAAGGCACTTCAAAAAGGACCGCCTTTGAAATAGCAAGCGAAATAGACGGAGTCGGAGGAAAGCTGAACGCTTTTACCGGTAAAGAATATACCTGTTACTATGCCGTAGTGGAAGACAAACATTTCGGCACTGCTGCCGATGTGTTGTCCGATATGCTGCTTAATTCTGCGTTCAAAGAAGAGGATATCGCTCTTGAAAAGAATGTGGTTCTGGAAGAAATCAAGATGTACGAAGACACTCCCGACGAGCAGATCCATGACCTTTTTATGGCAACTGCATTAAAAAGCCACGGCCTGGGCAATCCTATACTGGGCACCGAAGAAAGTGTCACGAGTTTTAAAAGGGAAGCCGTATTGTCGTACATGAAAAACATCTACTGCCCGCAGAACCTGATAATATCCGTAGCCGGAAATATCTCCGGAGACGATGTAGCGGATCTTTTTTCCGGTTTGTTTAAAGCATCTTCCGGAAAAAACGGCGCTACAGCGGGATCAGCCCCTGAAATATCATCGGGCATTATGCTAAAGAGCAAAAAAACCGAACAAGTGCACTTCATATTGGGGACCAAAGGAATGAGCCATACCGACGACAGAAAATACGCGCTCTCTCTTTTGGACAATCTTTTGGGCGGAACGATGAGCTCGCGGCTTTTCCAGGAGATCCGGGAAAAAAGGGCCCTGGCATATTCGATACACTCTTTCAGCCAGGGCTTTAAAGACAGCGGGATATTCAGCGTGTACGCCGGGACAAAAAAAGAGACTTTTGAAGAAACTTTTTCCTTGATACTCAAAGAATTGAAAAAGGTTAAAGATGGAGGTATCAGCAAGGAAGAGCTTTCCCGCTCAAAAGAGTATGTAAAAGGTTCTATGGTTCTTGCTCTCGAATCCAGCAGGAACAGGATGAGCTATATCGCAAAGTCTCTGTTTTATTATGATAGAATAGTACCCATCGACGAAGTGGTAAAAAAGATCGATGAGGTCTCGTTTGATGACGTAACGGCCATAGCGAATGAATTATTTGCCGGTAAATTTATGAGCCTGGCAGTCATCGGGGACCTTGAAAAATTGCCGATAAAGGAAATAAGGATATAGGATTGTTGGGGCCCCGATCCGATCGGGGCCCATACAAAGGCAAAGGATCGTAAGGGCGGTTCGTAAACCGCCCCTCTTTGAAAGGAGCAAATCAATGTCAAAAATAAAAGTCATAGTTAACGGGGCCTGCGGTAAAGTGGGAAAAGAAGTCGTAAAAGCTGTTTTAAAAGAATCTTCCCTTGAGTTGGTCGGAGCCGTAGATATCACCGGAGCCGGAAGTGATATAGGCGAGCTTGCAGGGATAGGAAAATCAGGCGTTAAAGTTACAGGGGACCTGGCAAAAACGATAAACGATACAAAAGCCGATGTCGTTGTAGATTTCACGATACCAAAAACGATCATGGGTTCAATAAAGGCCGCCACGAGTGCAAAAGCCAATGTTGTAGTTGGGACGACCGGAATTTCGGAAAGCGATCTCAAGGAAATAAGTTCCTTGTGCAAACAGAACGGCGTAAATGTCCTTGTCGCTCCAAATTTCGCGATTGGTGCGGTACTTATGATGAAATTTGCATCAGAGGCGATAAAACACATGCCAAAAGCCGAGATAATAGAGCTTCACCACGACCAAAAACTTGATGCTCCTTCCGGCACGTCGATAAAGACCGCGGAAATGATGAAAAAAGCCTCCGGTATAAAAGATATCCCGATCCACAGCGTAAGGCTTCCGGGCTTTGTCGCGCATCAAGAGGTCATATTCGGCGGGCTGGGCCAGACCCTTACTATAAGACATGATTCCATAAGCCGCGAATCATTCATGCCGGGTGTCATTTTGGCAATCAAGAAAATAAAAGACATAAAAGGCTTGGTTTACGGGCTTGAATATTTGTTGTAAATAAGCAGTATTTTGCCTCCATAGCTATCATTTTTCACCATGAAATCTCCCCTCTATTTTGACGATATATACATAGAGGTGAGTAATGATCCTTCAAGGAGCCCAAGTATATCGAAATAGAGGCCTTAACCCGGCAGCAACCGCCAGAATTATTAGGGGAATAACATCTCCCGCACATCTTGCTAGTGCTCAGGCGCGGGAAGTTCGAGCAGTTCTTGCAAAAAGCCCTTATGAGCATTTGGTGTCAATAGGACGATTAACTTGTTTTGAAAAGATATATGACGGATTTTCAGGATACGATAGGTTTGTACGGTTGCTTGATGAAACAGACCCAGGCCTTGCTGCTTGTACCTTGAACGCGCTTGGAAGTTCAAATGACAGTCCTGTTCTTGAATTTATGCAAGCCTCTGCCTTATTGGACCCCAAAGTAAAAGATTGTCTTGCAAATATCGGATCAATGTGGAAAATAATAGCAGATCACGATGTCCAAAATCAGCTCACAGGACTTATGGGATATGCGGAATATAATGTTGGTCGCACTGTTGCTTCTATAAATCCAACTGATTTTGGAGCCGACCAGCTTAGAGTGGATAGCCCTCTTGATTTCTGGATGAAAACCGCGATCTGCGCCAGCAGCATAAACCTGGCACTATCTAGATTTAGAGCAAATGAGATCCATTTTTTCAGATTTTTATACACACTGACCCTTTCTGCCAAAAATATTATGCGCTATCTCAATTTTGATAGAAGTTCAGTAGTTGATGAATCTAAGGAACAAAGACAAAGGGCTTATATTGAACAATCGGTTGAAAGACTTCTACTCTATACTGGCCTGTACCGGCTTTATAGCCCAGAAGAAATATGTTTATTCTATGCGATGCAGACACATCAATCGGACTATATTGACCGCGCAGCCGATATGTTGACAAACAAAAGAATTGACCCGCAACAGGCACTGTACGACATGCTGCAAAGAGTCCTGGTCAGGGACAAAGCAACCAGCGGACTAGAGGGACAAGATATCTTTTCCGAGTTTCTGCTGCAGCTCAAACAGACTGCTGATGGAAGCGTGTTAGTAGATAATTTGACCGAAGAATTTTCTGATGAGCCCGTCTTGGCGTCGATGTTCAAGAAATCCGGATTGCTTATTACAACAACCGCAGACGTCATTGACAGTATTTCCCGCGTCGGATCAAATAAAGGGTTATTCCGGGGATTTTTGGAAGTGCTCTCCCGCAGATTAGGTCAATTGACCTGCATCGATATCGGAAGCGGGCCAACTGGAGATTTTGCAAAGGACCTTATTCGATCGAATGAAGGAATGATCAAATCGGTGACTAGTATTGATAACGGATATATCGACGCTGCGGCAAAATTTAAAGGTGAAGTTATCTCCGCAGATATAACAAATGCATCTGACAGGGAAAAAGCAGGGATCGTACCGGAGAGTTTTGAGCTTGTCACAATAAACAATATAGATAACCCGGACCTTATCCCACACGCTCTTCCCTTGCTAAAACCGGACGGTGTATTGATAATCACCTTTGCGGAATCTGATCTTCAAACTGACGCTATTGAAATTGTGCGTCATTCAAAAGAACTCGTGGGCCGGCTTTCAGAACAAGACCCTGGATATAAATATACCTGCATCGACACCGAAAGAATGACAAACTACCCCCTTTCAAACCAGCTATATGACCGGAGCACCAATACGATGTTGGTTGTAATAAAGGAAAAAAAGTGAATTACCCCGCGCAAAGCGCGGGGCTTCTATCCCAGCTCGAGTTCGAGCTGGGAAGGTGCTCGGTCAATTTCTCTGTGATTTTCTATGTACTT